>DDXM01000003.1 GCA_002347485.1 Anaerolineaceae bacterium UBA2260
AACCCGCGCCATCTACCCCACGCGCGGGAATCCTCAAATTTTGCCAAGTCACTGGGCGCTTTAACTCGGAGAAGCTACGAGCCCTCAGGGCGTTAAATTTATATTATCAATCAATTTTACATTCACCCCTTGACCTCATCACCCCCCTGATTTATAATTCAACAATTGAATATTGGAGATCGATGAATTATCCATCGAACGTTGAACGGGACCTGATCATACTGGAACACATTGAACAGAATCCCGACACTTCCCAGGCGGCCCTGGCGTCGCAACTCGAGGTTGCGGTAGGCACGGTCAACTGGCACCTCAAACGCCTGATCGAAAAGGGCTACGTCAAGGTCAGCCGCCTGGAACGTAAAAAACTCAAATACATCATCACCCCCGAAGGATTGCTCTTTCGAGCGCGCCTGACGGTGGATTACATACAGAATTCCTTCAACCTGTACCGTTTGGTGCGGCAGCGCGCCATTAACGCGCTGGATGAGGTCAAAGCGCTGGGATATCACAGCGTACAGGTGAGAGGGAATGATGAGGTGGCGGAGATCTGCCGCCTCACGTGTCTGGAACAGGGCATAACGATCGTGGACGATGGGGCGGCTCCGCTGCTGAAAATGGTCGGCCTGAAAGTCATTCTTGAAACGAAGGAGAAATCCAATAAATGACAAACAACACACACTTCTGGCAGGATAAACGCGTGTGCGTCACAGGCGGCGCCGGGTTCCTCGGTTCCTTCGTCACCGCGAAACTGCGTGAACGCGGCGCGACAGAGGTTTTCATCCCGACCATCGAAAAGTACGACCTCGTCCAGGTGAATTCAATCCGCCAGATGCTGGATGACAGTCAGCCTGACATCATCATTCACCTGGCTGCCCAAGTTGGCGGCATCGGCGCCAACCGCGAACACCCAGCGGAATTCTTTTACAACAACCTAATGATGGGTGTGCAGTTGATGCACGAGGCCTGGCTGCGCAAGGTGCAGAAGTTCGTCGCGTTGGGCACCATTTGCGCTTATCCCAAGTTCACGCCCATCCCCTTCAAAGAAGAGAACCTGTGGGATGGCTACCCCGAAGAGACCAACGCGCCATACGGACTCGCGAAGAAGATGCTGCTCGTGCAATCACAATCCTACCGCCAGCAGTACGGTTTCAACTCCATATTCCTGATGCCTGTTAACCTGTACGGACCGCGCGATAATTTCAATCCCAAAAGCTCGCATGTCATCCCGGCGCTGATCAAGAAGTGCGTCGAAGCCATCCAGAGCGGCGCGGATTCCATCGAAGTCTGGGGCGACGGTTCACCCACCCGCGAGTTCCTCTACGTGGAGGACGCAGCCGAGGGCATTCTACTGGCGAGCGAGAAGTACAACTCCCCAGAACCCGTCAACTTGGGATCCGGCATGGAGATCAGCATCAAGCACCTGGTTGAGCTGATCGCCAAACTCACCGGTTTCACCGGCCGCATCGTCTGGGACACCAGCAAGCCTAACGGTCAACCGCGCCGATGCTTGAATGTTGAGCGCGCTGAACGCGAGTTCGGTTTCAAGGCACGAATCGACTTCGAGGAAGGTCTGCGCCACACAATCGATTGGTACAAGCAACAGGCAGGGATCGCCTTCTAATTATGACCACCAACGCGCTCAGCCAGAAAAAGAAGTCCAACACAGTGCTCATCCAGCCTTCGAAAGGCTGGGTGGGTCTGCGCCTGCGCGACCTCTGGGAGTACCGCGAACTTGTTTACTTCCTCACCTGGCGCGACATCAAGGTGCGCTACAAACAGTCTGTGCTGGGCATCATGTGGGCGGTTATTAATCCCTTCATGACCATGGTCGTCTACACCATCTTTTTCGGCACCCTCGCCAAGATCCCTTCCGACGGTGTGCCCTACCCCATCTTCTCTTATACCGCGCTCCTGCCGTGGATTCTGTTCTCGTCCGCGCTCAGCGTGGCCAGCCGCTCGATGGTATCCAGCGGGAATATGATCTCCAAGATCTATTTTCCACGCATGATCGTGCCCCTCGCCTCGGTGATGTCCAGCGTGGTTGATTTCTTCATCGCCTTCATTATCCTGATCGGGATGATGTTGTTCTACAACATCACGCCCACGATCGCGATGCTATGGCTGCCCCTGTTGATATTGCTCGCGCTCATCTCCGCGCTTGGTGTCGGGTTCTGGTTCTCCGCGTTGATGGTGCGTTACCGCGATGTGGGTTACCTGATGCCCTTCGTGACCGAATTGTGGAAATTCATCACGCCTGTGGTCTACCCGGCCAGCATGATCCCTGAAAAATGGCGCCTGCTCTACGCGTTGAACCCGATGACCGGCGTGGTCGAAGGATTCCGTTATGCCCTATTGGGAACCTCGCAGAGCCTCTCCCTGCCCATGATGCTGGTCTCCTCCGGGATTGCCATTCTCGTCCTTGTATCCGGATTGTTCTACTTCCGGCGCATGGAAAAACAGTTCGCCGATATGATATAGAGGAAAACAGTATGGGTAACCTCGCCATTCGCGTCGATGACATCGGCAAACAATACAATATCTTCAAAGAAAACCAGTATATGACCCTGCGCGAGAAAATCGTGGAGGTGGTGAAGAGCCCGGTGAAGACCCTGCTCAACCCCACCGGCAGCGAAAAGTTCTGGGCGCTGCGCCATGTCAGTTTCCAACTGGACCACGGTCAGGTGCTAGGTGTGATAGGCAAGAACGGCGCGGGTAAGAGCACACTCCTCAAGATCCTCTCACGCGTGGTCGAACCCTCCGAGGGGATGGCGGAGATTCACGGTCGAGTCGGCTCTCTGCTGGAGGTCGGCACAGGTTTCCACCCCGAACTCACCGGACGCGAAAACATCTTTCTCAATGGCGCGGTGCTGGGGATGAAGCGCACTGAGATCGAGCGCAAATTCGATGAGATCGTCGCTTTTTCGGAGATCGAGAAGTTCATCGACACCCCGGTCAAGCGCTACTCCAGCGGCATGTACATGCGCCTGGCATTCGCGGTCTCCGCCCACCTGGAACCCGAAATCCTGGTAGTGGACGAAGTGCTGGCCGTCGGCGACGCTGAGTTCCAGCGCAAATGCCTGGGGAAAATGAGCGACGTGGCGTCTGAAGGGCGTACGGTCATTTTCGTCAGCCACAACATGTCCGCCATTCAGCGCCTTACCCACGAGTGCATCATCCTCGACAAGGGCAGCATGGTTATGCGCGCCCCCACCGCCAAAGCCGTGGATTACTACCTGACCAACGACCTCTCCTCAAGCGGAGAACGGATCTACACCACCGAGGAAATCCCCTCCAGCGCGCACCCTTTCAAACCGGTCGCGGTGCGCGTAAAGAACAAAGCCGGCTGCACGACTGACAGCCTGCTTTCGGTGGAGCCATTAACCATCGAGGTGGAGTACGAATTGGAAACAGACATCACCGGGCTGCGCGTTGGCATTTACCTGATGACTTCGCAAGGGGATTATATTTTCACATCCTTCGATACGGATGATCCGGAGAAATTCCAATCCCATGGCGTGCGCAAAGCCGGTCGTTACATCAGCCAGTGCACCATCCCACCGGATACCTTTAACGAAGGTCGTTTTATGGTAGGGATAAACGCCAGCTCTTACCGGATAAAACGTTATTTCGCGGATGAACGCGCGATCAATTTCAACATTAATCCCATCAGTGCGCCTGGCATGCATTGGGTGGAAATCAGGCACGGTCCGATACGCCCCCGGCTTGATTGGAGAATCGAGGAAATTCACTAAATGGTGAGCAAAAAAGAACTTGTAAAGAAGGTAATTGGCGAACTTCCCCTAACGGCAGAGGCCTATTGGTTGTTGCGGCAGAACAGCCACCAGTTCCCCTCCAATTTTTCGCTCAAGACGATAAGGGAGACCCTGGAGGAATCTGTAGCGCTGAGCCTCCAATCTCGCGCGCATTTCCCCGCAGGGAAGAGGGTTTTCCTATTCGCCTCCACGCATTATTGGCTGGAACACGTGACGATGATGGGCCTCGCGCTATCAGGGATGGGGCATGAGGTGACCATTGGCTACTACCCATACGGGCGCTGGAGCGATGATGCGACCCAGTTTGATATTCGACGCCAGAATATTTACGCCAACACCGTGTTGAAATTGGCAGAAAAAGCCATCCACTTTGAGAATATGCTGCGCAACAACTCGTCATTCGCCCAGCTGCCTGACCGCGTGAATATGGATGTAGAGCAGGTTACCGATTACGACTATATGTACTACTACCAAACCGAAGAAATCAATCGCGATGACCCGATGTATCAGTTCCGCTTTGGGCGAAATCAACACGCGGCCAAGGCGTTATACCATTTTCTGTACAAGAACAGGCCCGATGTAGCCATCATTCCCAACGGTACGATCCTGGAATTCGGGATCGCTTATCGGGTCTGCCGCTTCCTTAAAATACCCACCTCGACCTATGAGTTCAGCGACAGGCGCGGGGCGATGTGGCTGGCGCAGAATGAAGAGATCATGCAGCAAAATACTGACACGTTATGGCAAACTCACACTGATTACAAGCTGAGCACCGCCGAACTCGAAGAAACGCGCGTGCTCCTGTCTTCGCGCCGAAACGCGACCACCTACGAGAATTTCACCCGCAAATGGCAGCGCATTCCCGCTGAAGGGCAGGCTGCCATAAAACAGAAACTAGGACTTAATGACAACCCGGTGGTACTACTCGCCACCAACGTGCTGGGAGACAGCCTTACCCTGGGCAGGAACATCTACACCAAATCGATGTCCGAGTGGATCATCCGCACCATTCAGTACTTCATGGAACGTCCCGAAGTCCAGCTCGTGATCCGCATCCATCCCGGTGAGGCCCTGGTCAAACACGGCAGTATCCTGGATGCGATCCGTAAAACGCTGCCCCAACTGCCATCGCACATCAAGCTCATCGAACCACTGGACGAGGTGAACACCTACGACTTGATGGATGTGGCTGATCTCGGACTGGTTTACACCACCACGGTCGGGCTTGAAATGGCGCTGCGCGGGATCCCGGTCGTAGTGGCAGGCAAGACCCATTACCGCAATCGCGGATTCACGCACGACCCCAACACCTGGGTCGAGTATTTCAAGTTGCTGAACCGCCTGCTCGAGAACCTGCGGGAGAACCGCCTTACGGAAGCCCAGGTTGCCCTGGCGTGGAAATACGCCTATCTGTTCTTCTTCCGCTACCAGCTTCCCTTCCCTTGGAAGATGGGGAATTTGAAAGAAGACCTGGAACATATACCTCTGAAAGAAGTGCTGAGCGCGAGTGGTTTGAAGAAATATAAAGCCACTTTTGATCAGTTGACTTTTACAAAGGCCAATAGCAATCACAATGAATAAGTGGACTTACCGTGTCAGGTTGTTCGATAATTCAGTGAGCATCCAGCCGGATACCCGCATTGCCGGTAAAGCGGCGACTCGTTCAACCAATTACTTTCAGTTAGGCAACGCATATAGAGGCATAAATGATAGATTGGAAAAATAGTGTTGTTCTGGTGACCGGCGGTACCGGGTCCTTCGGAAAAAAATTTATTGAGATTATGCTGAAGGAATATCACCCGCAAAAGCTGATCGTTTTTAGTCGCGATGAATTGAAACAATACGAGATGCGGGCAGCCGGGTTCAACCACCCATCGCTGCGCTATTTTATCGGTGATGTCCGCGACCTGCAGCGTTGCCGGCGCGCCTTCGAGGGTGTGAACGTGGTCATCCACGCCGCTGCACTTAAACAGGTGCCCGCGTGCGAGTACAACCCGATGGAAGCCATTAAAACCAACATCCTCGGCAGCGGCAATGTCATCGACGCTGCCATCGACGTCGGTGTAAGCCGCGTCGTTGCGCTCAGCACCGACAAGGCGGTCAACCCGGTCAACCTGTACGGCGCGACCAAGCTCGCGGCAGAGAAGCTGTTCGTGCAATCCAACGCGTACGCCGGCGCGAAGAATACCCGCTTCGCCTGTGTGCGCTATGGCAATGTCGTCGGCAGCCGGGGGTCGGTCGTCCCCGTTTTCCTCAAGCAACGAGAAAGCGGTAAAGTGACGGTCACCGATGAACGCATGACGCGCTTCTGGATCAGCCTTGAACAGGGTGTGCGCTTCGTCATTCGCGCCGCTGAGAACATGCATGGCGGCGAGGTCTTCGTGCCCAAGATCCCCAGCATGACCGTGACCGACCTCGCGCGCGCCATCGCTCCAGACGCGGCCATTGATTTCATAGGCATACGCCCGGGTGAAAAGCTGCACGAGGTTTTGATTTCTGAAGATGAAGCCCGCCAGACGGTCGAATTGGAGGACCTGTACGTTGTGCAACCCGCTGAATCCTTATGGTTCGGGCGCGATTGGGAGGGCAAAGGCCGCCTGCTGGAAGACGGCTTCCGCTACGCGTCGAACACCAATGAAGAGTGGCTGGATGTGGACGCCATCCGCGGTATCATCGCACCGATTCAGGCAGACTACGAAGCAGGAAAACTAGGATGACCCATTTTCTCGTCACCGGCGTGAGCGGGCTGTTGGGGCTCAATTTCGCGCTGGCAGTGGATGGCAAAAAACATCAGGTCACCGGGGTGGCCAACACCGCGCCGCTCACATGGGCGACCTTCAAGAACGTCGAAGCCGAGTTGACACGGCCCGGCGCGATCGATGACCTGATCGATACTCACAAACCCGAAGTCATCCTCCATTGCGCCGCTTTGGCCAACGTGGATGCCTGCGAAAATGACCCCGCGCTGGCTCGCCAGGTCAATGCTGAACTCCCAGGCGCGATCGCCGAAGTCAGCCGCAAGCATTCCGTGCGCATGATCCACATTTCAACCGACGCAGTGTTCGACGGCAGCCGCGGCAATTACCGCGAAGATGACGAAACCAACCCCCTCAGCGTATACGCCAAAACCAAGCTGGAGGGGGAGCGCGCTGTGCTCGCCGCCAACTCGGACGCGTTGATCACGCGCGTGAATTTCTACGGCTGGAGTGCGGCAGGCAACCGCAGCCTCGCGGAGAACTTCGTCACCCGGCTTTCCGCAGGGAAAGAGATGATGGGTTTCACCGATATCCTTTTCTGCCCGATGAACATCCTTGATCTCAGCGCGCTGCTCGTGGAGGTTTCCTCCCTGAATCTGCGCGGCATTTATCACATGGTCGGTCCCGAGGCCATGAGCAAGTATGAATTCGGCCGGCGTATCGCAGAAAAGTTTGGCTTCGACCCTGCGCTCATCAAGCCGGTGTCGGTGAACGACAGCGGGCTGAAAGCCGCTCGTTCCCCCAACCTGACTCTTTCCACCGAAAAGCTGCGCGCAGCGCTGGGGCGTGACCTGCCTGACTTCGCGGGCGGTCTGCAAAAATTCTACGACCAGTACCGCCGTGGTTATCCGGAATACATCAAGTCCCTCGCGTAGCGTTGCACCTGAAAGGAGTTGATATGGATGTGAAGATTGGTAATCACCTGGTCGGTCCTGAACACCCCACCTACTTCATCGCCGATATCTCGGCGAATCACGACGGCAGCCTGGAGCGCGCGAAGTTGCTCATTAAGCTCGCCAAAGAAGCCGGCGCGGACGCTGCCAAGTTCCAGAATTTTCGCGCTCCAAAGATCGTATCCGATTACGGTTTCAAAGCCATGCAGGGTCAGGTCTCTCACCAGGCAACCTGGAAGAAAAGCGTGTTCGAAGTCTACTCCGACGCTTCGATCCCCTTCGATTGGACCCCGATCCTGAAAGAGGAATGCGACAGGGTCGGCATCGATTATTTTTCCTCGCCTTATGACTTTGAAGCCGTAGACTACCTGGACCCATTCGTGCCTGCCCACAAGATCGGCTCCGGCGACGTCGATTGGCTTGAAATGATCGAGCATATCGCCCGGAAGGGCAAGCCTGTCATCCTCTCCACCGGTGCCGCCACCATCGGCGAAGTGCAGCAGGCGGTGCATACCGTGCTGGCGATCAACCCGCAACTCGTGCTGTTGCAATGCAACACGAATTACACTGCCAGCCCGGTCAATTTTGACCACATCAACCTGCGCGTGCTGCAAACTTACCAGACCATTTTCCCCGGCATCACCGTGGGCTTGTCTGACCATACGCACGGTCACGCCACCGTGCTCGGTGCGGTCGCGCTGGGCGGGCGGGTGATCGAAAAGCACTTTACCGACGACACCACCCGCGTTGGACCGGATCACCCGTTCTCGATGACTCCGCATTCCTGGCGCGAGATGGTGGACCGCACGCGCGAACTGGAGCGCGCCATGGGTTCCGCGGATAAGACCATCAGCGGCAACGAGAAGGACACCACCGTGGTGCAGCGCCGCTGCGTGCGCGCCGCGCGCGATATCAAAGCCGGGGAGATTTTTACCCGCGACATGATCGATGTGTTGCGCCCAGCTACCCCTGGCGCCATCCGCCCTGACCAGGTCAAATGGGTGGTCGGCACACGGGCAATCAAGGACATCCCCGCCGGCAAAGAACTGCGCTGTGTGGATCTAGGAGAATAAATTGAAAGTCCTGTACCTCACGCGGGATTACTCACCGCACGACGAGCGGTTCCTCACCGCCCTCGGGCTCACCGGGCACGAGGTGAATTTTCTGCGCCTCGAGCCAGGGAAAGCCTTAATCCCACCGCATGGGGTTACGGAGATTTTTTTAACGAATGATGATCCCAACATTCGGCTCTCCAGCACAAACCAAGTCGCCGCGCTCAGCCAGGTTCTCGATGTCCTTTCCCCTGATGTCCTGCACGCGGGTCCCCTGCATGGACCGGCGTACATCGCCGCGTTGAGCGGATTTCCGCGCCTGGTGAGCATGTCGTGGGGAGCCGATATTCTGCACGATGCTGAGGTGAGCGCTGATGCCCGCGAGAAGATCCAGTACACACTCGATCACAGCGCGGTGCTGGCGTGCGACTGCCTGACCGTGGAGGAAAAAGCGGTTAAGGAATATAGTTTTCCGCCCGACCGCGTTTATCGCTTTCCGTGGGGAGTCGACCTTGACCACTTTAGCCCGCAGGGCAGCGCCACGTTGCGCGAGCGCTTGGGCTGGCAGGACAAGTTTGTATTTCTGAGCAACCGTTCATTCGAGCCGATTTACGGTGTGGATGTGGCCATTCAGGCCTTCATCTCCGCCGCAAAACAGGACCCGAAAATGCGCCTTTTGCTGTTCGGCAAAGGCTCCCAGGAAGCTCTACTGCGTCACATGGTTGCAGACGCCGGAATTGCGGACAAGGTGCATTTCGGCGGTTATGTGGATCGCGCCGGGCTCCCTGACACCTACCGCAGCGCCGATGTGTTCCTCAGCGCGTCGCATTGCGATGGCTCTTCCGTCTCGCTGATGGAAGCGCTGGCATGCGGGGTTCCCGCCCTCGTTTCGGATATCCCAGGCAACCTGGAATGGGTGCGCGATGGCGAGCAGGGCTGGATCTTCCAAGACGGCAATATAGTAAAGATGGCATGGTTAATGGCAGTCGCCCGTCGTGAAACCGCGCTGGCGGATCACGGCGTCCGCGCCCGCGAGCTGGCCAAAGAGAAAGCCGATTGGCAGTGCAACTTCCCGGTGCTGCTTAAAGCGTATGAAAGAGCGCTACAAATTGAAAACCATGACTCCACATCAGTAGCAGGTGCAAAATGAAAGTGGTCGCCATCATTCAGGCGCGCATGAGCTCCACCCGCCTGCCCGGCAAGGTGCTAAAGACCGCTGGCGGTCGAACGATGCTCGAGCGCATGCTGGAACGCGTGAAGCGGGCTCAAACCGTTGACCAGGTGGTGGTAGCCACCACCACTGACCCGTCAGATGATGCCATCGTGCGCGCCAGCCGCAAGTATGGCGCACAGGTCTTTCGCGGCAGCCTGCCCGACGTGCTGGACCGCTATTACCAGGCGGCGAAACAATACCAGGCGGATATTGTCGTACGCCTGACCGGTGATTGTCCGTTGATCGACCCGGATCTGATCGACGAAGTGGTGAACGCGTTAATCGACAAGCAGGTCGATTTTGCCTGCAACCGCCTCCCGCCGCCGTTTTCGCGCACCTATCCCATCGGGTTGGACGTGGAAGCCTGCACCTTCGCCGCGCTTGAAAACGCCTGGCGCAACGCGGATCAAAAACACGAGCGCGAGCACGTGCTGCCTTTTCTTTACGCAGAACCGGGAAGGTTCAAGGTGCTCCAATTGAACCATGCTGAGGATCTTGGTCATCTGCGTTGGACGCTGGACACCCCCGAAGACCTGCAACTCCTACGCCGCATTTACCGTAATTTCAAGGGCAGGAATGATTTTTCATGGCTGGATGTATTAGCGCTCTGGCGGGCAAAGCCCGAAATATTCGCCATTAACGCCCAGGTAAAGCACAAATCCTATCTCGAAAGCGAAGCGCGTCAGAAAGGCGCGAAAGCTTGACCGTTAGATGACTAAGATGATAAGTTGCCATCTTTTACTGAATCCCTCAATCCACAATCTTGACGAGGTAAATCCATGACCCGGCTCGCCATCTTTACCGCGCCCAAACCATTCACCAACCCACACATTCGCACCATCCAGCGCAATTCCGTCCGCAGTTGGAAAGCGCTCGGCGATGAGGTCGAGGTCTGGTTGGTGGGCGATGAAGCAGGCGTCGCGGAGACTGCGCGTGAATTCGGGGTAAATTTCATCGCCGATGTGCAGCGTAACAGCTTTGGCACCCCGCGCATCGATTCGATCTTCAACCAGGTGCGCGAGAAAAGCTCGGCGCCGTACCTGTGCTATGTTAACGCGGATATTCTCCTGTTCCATGACCTGCTCGATACCCTGGACCTCACAAGAAGCAATCTCCAGCGATTCCTCCTCATCGGTCAACGCTGGGATACAGACATCACCGCTGAAATGGACATCCAACCCAATTGGGAAGATGAATTCATTCCCGGCTGCCTGCGAAGCGCGAAATTGCACACCGCGGTTGGCAGCGATTATTTTGTCTTTCCGCGTGAGGAGTTTACTGATATTCCCGCATTTGCCGTCGGCCGCGCCGGATGGGATAACTGGATGATTTTCCAAGCTCGCCTGCAGAAAATGGCGGTCATCAACGCCACCGGGGGCATCACCGCCATTCACCAGAATCACGATTTTAGCCATCTGCCCGGCGGCAAGATCCACCGCTATCAACCGGAGTCGCTGGAGAACCTCAACCTCGCCGGCGGCAGGGAGAGAATGTTCACCCTGTATGACACGAACAAGGTCATACGCGGAGGCGTTATAACGAACCCGCCGTTTGCCAGGGAGCGCCTGATCCGCGAAATTAGCATCTACTCCCTGCTGCATTTCCGTTCCGCAAGGCTGGCAAAGGCTTTATACAGGATCCTCAACCCCGGTCAGGCGATCAAAGACCGGAAGAAAGATAAACGAATGATTGAGAGTATCGAGGATACGCTGAAGGATACCGAGTGACAAACACATTCAGATCAACATTTGATCACAGTTCAGGTTCATCTCGAAAGTCTTTTTATTCCAATTCCATGGATAGCCTTCCTGGAGATTGCCCGGGAGCACGCGCATGAAAATTCTTTACACCACAGGTAAATACAGCCCATTAGAACACGATGATGGCAGCGGTACAGATTTCCGACTATTCCATGCTATTCAGGACCAGGGTGTCGACCTCGAATATGTTGGGCCTTTTAAGGATGTCGCGTCTTTCCCTGAAAAGGTGTACAGGAAAATTCACAGCATGTTCACCAGTAAGCGGCCAGCGAAATACTCAGAATCCATGCTGAGAGAGGGCTCTGCGAAACTATCTGAAGCTGTGCAACGCTTCAACCCCGATGCGATTTTCTCGAAGAACCTCGCCTGCATGGTGCGCTACCGTACCAATCTGCCTTTTGTGTACATGGTGGATTCAACCGTCGCTGCCTTCAATCGCGATTGGCCTACATTCTCCAGGCTCGAGAACTGGCGCATGATCCGCTGGGAACAACACGTGGTGAACCAAGCTACACGCATCATCACACGCAGCGACTGGACCAAAGAGTCCCTGGTAAAAGATTACGGTTACCCCGAGGAGAAGATCCACATCGTCTATAACGCTTCCTCCCTGCCCACCGCGGTCATCCCTGCCAACCCTGTTTTCGATCGTGTGGATTTTTCTCCAGTACGCCTGCTTTTTGTCGGCAGAGTGCAAAACCTCAAAGGGATCGATGTCGCCATTGATGTGATCAATCAATTGAATGAAGCCGGAATACCCGCTGAATTGAGGGTCGTCGGCACAACAGGACAGGATCAGCCGCATGTCCATTACACTGGATTATTTAAGAAAAGCATTCCCGAACAATTGCAGGAATATGCTGGTCAATACCTGTGGCCGCATTTTCTCATCCATCCTGCACGCTATGATGCAGCGCCTATCGTCACCGCTGAAGCCGCAGCCTTCGGTGTACCCACGCTGACCAACGCTGTGGGCGGCATTGCGTCGACAGTGAAGAACGGTATTTCCGGGGTCGTGCTGCCCGCCGGCAGCCCGGCCTCTGAATACGTGAAGGTAATCCGTCACTATTACGATAACCCAACTGAGTACCTAGCATTACGCAGGTCCACCCGCGACCGCTATGACTGGGAGCTGAACTGGGAATCAGCCGGTAAAAAGGTCGTGGAAGTCATCCGCCAGGCGGTGGAGGAAAAGCAGGCTATTACCGCGAAGTACACCGAGGTGAATTCGTGAAATTCCTCATTGCTGGTTATGGCTCGATCGGCAGACGGCATTTGAACAACCTTATCGCCCTGGGCGAAAAGGACGTGCTGCTGCTGCGTTCCCATCACTCGACACTGCAGGAGAGCGAGATCGCGTCGTTCCCAGTGGAAACCAGCATCGAAGCTGCACTCACCCATCGCCCTGACGCGGTCATCATCGCCAATCCCACCGCGTTACATCTGGATGTGGCGATTCCCGTCGCGCAAGCTGGCTGCGCCATCCTGATGGAAAAACCCATTTCTCATTCATGGGAACATATCCCTGAATTAAAAAAAGCTTTGAAAGAGAGCGGGGCTGCATTCCTGACCGGTTTTCAGTACCGCTTCCACCCGGGATTGCGCCAGGTGAAAACCTGGTTGATGGAAGGACGCGTCGGTCAGGTCACGACGGTGAAATCGCATTGGGGCGAGTACATGCCTGGCTGGCACCCGTGGGAGGATTACCGCAACAGTTACAGCGCCCGCGCTGACCTGGGCGGCGGCGTGGTCAACACCCTTTGCCATCCCTTCGACTACCTGCGCTGGCTCTTTGGAGAGGTCAGTCAACTGAGCGCGTACACGTCCAACCAGGGGTTGAACCTGGATGTGGAAGACACGGCAGACGTGCTGCTACAATTTTCAGATGGCCCCACCGCCAACGTTCATTTGGATTATATTCAGCGCCCGGGACAACATGTCCTGTGGATCACCGGGACGACAGGCAGCATTCACTGGGACAACACAACTGGCAAAGCCAGGTATTATGATATTGAAACAAAAATCTGGCACGAAGTGCCTCCACCTCCGGATTTTGAGCGCAATCACCTGTTCCTGGCCGAGATGGCGCACTTTCTGAGTGTCGTCTGCGGGGAGGAAACGTCCGCCTGCACGCTTGAGGATGGGCTTGCCGCCCTGGCGATCACCGACGCTGTACACCGTTCTGCCAGGGACGGTGTGATACTGACATTAGCCCGAAATGAAGATAGCGAGAATAGAATATGAGAAAAGGAATCAACCCGGTCAAACAACTTCAGACGGTCCAAAAGCCGCAGCGAGTCACCGTAACGGTGTTGAATCATATCCCATTCCTCGACGGCTTTTACGCGGACATGCTCAAAGTGCTGGATCTGAGCCTGACCAGCCTGCGCCAAAACGCGGGAATGGAGTTTGACCTGCTGGTTTATGACAACGGTTCCTGCGCTGAAGCGCGCGCGTACCTGTTGTCGGAATTCGAGAAGGGTAACATCCAGACGCTCATCCTTTCAGACCGCAATATGGGCAAAGGCGGGGCGTGGAATGTGATGCTGCAGGCTGCCCCGGGTGAGATCGTCGCTTATGCTGATAACGATGTGCTTTACCACGCGGGTTGGCTGCGCGAATCAGTGAAAGTGCTGGAGACTTTTCCGAATGTCGGCATGGTCACTTCGCGGCCATACCACTCCATCCCGGACCTGTACTCGGCTTGCCTGGAGTGGGCTGCTGCGACCCCCGATGTGCAGGTTGAAACCGGTAAGCTCATCAACCCGGAATGGATCCGTGAATTTCTGCTCAGCCTGGGCAGGACAGAGGAAGAGATGCTGGAGGATATCAGCCAGGAGGATGTGAAGTTAACCTACCGGGGAGTGAGCGCGTTCTGCGGCGCTTCACACTGGCAATTCCTGGCATGGAAAAAAGTACTGCAGGAATTCCTGCCCATCGACCTATCAAAACCGCTTGGCCAGGTGCTGCGCCTGGATAAAATGGTGAACGAGCGCGGCTACCTGCGGTTGATGACCGACCAGCCATACGTGATGAACCTGAGCAACAGCGTCGAGCTGCCAAATACCGCCAGCCCGGCACCTGAGCCGCAATCGCGCCCACGCATGTGGGATTTCCCGCTTATCAAAAGCCCGTTGATGCGCCTCTATCACGCGATCTTCCGTTTGTATTACGACAGGTAAATTATGAGGATGCTGTACGCTTCATGCCGATACGATCCATTTGACCGCGATGCGGGTAGCGGGGTGGATTTCAACATGTACGAAGCTTTTCAACAACTTGGGGTGGAGCTCACTCACCTTGGTCCATTCAAGGATCATCGCTCTCTACCAGAAAAACTCTACCGTAAAGCCCATCGCTTGTTCTCCCGCAAACTCACCGCCAAATTTTCCAAAGCGTATCTGCACTCATGCGCCAGGATCGTGGACGAGGCCGTGGCGCGTTACCAACCTGATGCCATCTTTACGCACAATCTTATCCCCCCGGTGTACAGCCGGTCCAGCACGTCTGTAATCTACAAAACTGACTCGATCCTCTCCAACATGCACGAGCTGTGTCCAACTTACTCACGCCTGGAATTTCTACACATGCTGGAATGGGAGAGAAAGGCCCTGCAGCGCTCCGCTCTCATCGTTACAGTCAACGACTGGGCGCGCAAGGCTTTGTTGAAGGATTTTCACATCTCCACATCCAGGATCATGATGATGCCCATCTCCTCATCGCTTCCCGCTGAGGTGATTCCGCAAGAAGAAGACAAAACAATCTCTCCAAATGACCTGCACCTCTTATCAGTCGGCAGACGCTATCATGTAAAAGACAGCGATAAATCCATCGCTATAACCAGGATGCTGCGCTCAAAAGGCATCAACGCGCAATTACGGGTAGTCGGACTGGATGGCGAGAACGCGGATGGTGTTGAATTTATGGGGTTATACAAGAAGGAATTGTGTAAGAAGGAATTGACCTGGCGGTCAATGGCTGAAAATATCCTGGCAGCATTCGAATGTGTCCGAACCGATGAGGTAACTAAGAAATGAATCAGTCCTTCTATCAATGCGGATGTCCCGCTGCTGCCAGTTTGAAACAATCGGATTTTGGTGTTTGGTAAAATTCACAAAGCCTACCCGGAGGTAGTATGTCGGAAGTTTTCGCGAAATTCTCACTAAAAGGAAAAACCGCCCTCGTCACAGGCGGCGCGGGTTTGCTCGGCAAGGAGTTTTGCCTGACGCTGGCGCAGGCTGGCGCGGTCGTTTACGCCGCAGATCTCAACGCTGAGGCTGCCCGCGCGGTCGCCGACGCCCTGCGCGCGGCGGGATACCCGGCGCATGGCATCGGCTTGGATGTGACCAACCCCACTTCGGTGACTGCGGTGGTTGACGAGATCGTCGCCGCCACCGGCCGCCTGGACGTACTGGTAAATAGCGCTGCGATGGACCCCAAGTTCGACCCTGAGCACGCGCAGAATTCCAGTAACGCATTCGAGACCTATCCCTTAGAGTCCTGGCAGGACGCGCTGAATGTCAACCTCACCGGGCCTTTCCTCATTTCGCAAGCAGCCGCTCGCCAGATGGTCAAACAGGGGAAAGGTTCGATCATCAACATCTGCTCCACTTACGGGTTGGGCGGGCCGGACCAGCGCATCTACGAGAAACCCGGCACACCAAAGGTGTTCAAACCGGTCTACTACACTGTCACCAAAGCGGGCATTCTGGGATTCACCAAGTACCTGGCGACCTATTACGCCGGAAGCGAGATCCGGGTGAACGCGCTTACCCCCGGTGGTGTGTACAACAATCACGATGAGGAGTTCGTACGCAATTATTCCGCGCGCACGGTGATCGGTCGCATGGCGCACAAGGATGAGATGAACGGGGCGCTGCTGTTTCTGGCATCAGACGCCTCATCCTACATGACGGGCGGCAACGTGATCGTGGACGGAGGCTGGACAGCGTGGTAAAGAAACCGGAAGTCCTCGCGGTGATCCCCGCGCGCGGCGGCTCCAAAGGCATTCCGCGCAAGAATATAAAACTTTTCGCTGGATACCCGTTGATCAGTTACAGCATCGCGGCGGCGCTTCAATCCAACAGCGTCACAAGGGTAATCGTTTCGACCGACGACGAGGAGATCGCCGCGGTCGCGCGCCAGTTCGGGGCGGAGACTCCGTTCCTGCGCCCTGCGGAGCTGGCGCAGGATCAGACTACCGATCTGCCTGTATTCGAACATGCGCTGCAATGGCTGAAGGAAAATGAGGATTATTCACCTGACCTGGTCATACAGCTCCGCCCCACTTCACCCATCCGGCCGCGCCAATGCGTAGACGAGGCAGTCGCGCTGTTGCTGCAACACCCCGAAGCTGACAGCGTGCGCGGGGTGGTGCCCAGCGGGCAGAATCCCTACAAGATGTGGCGTCTCGATGGCGACGAAAAACCGATGACCCCTTTGCTCTCATTGGAAGGCGTGGATGAGCCGTTCAATTCACCGCGCCAGGCGCTTCCACCCACTTACTGGCAGACCGGTCACATCGACGTCATCCGCCCGCGCGCCATCCTGGAACAGAAATCCATGAGCGGCACAGTGATTCTCCCTTATCTGATCGACCCGCGCTACACAGTGGACATTGACACCCCGTTCGACTGGCAGCGTTATGAATGGCTGGTGCGCAACGGCGACCTGGACATGGTCGATCCCGCCAGCCGCAGGCGGCATTTTCCTACGAAAGTCTCGCTGGTGGTGATGGACTTCGACGGCGTGCTGACCGACAACCTGGTCTATGTGGATGAAAATGGAGGTGAAAAGGTGGCGTCTTCACGCGGCGACAGCATGGGCATCCGGCTGGTACGCGAAGCGCTGCCGATCGATTTTTTGGTCATTTCCACCGAGGTCAACCCGGTGGTAAGCGCGCGCTGTAATAAACTTAAGTTGGAAGTCCACCAGGGCATCAAGGATAAAGTGGCAGTGCTGAGCAACGTTCTGCAGCAAAAAGGCATACCTGCTGAGGAAGTCGTGTTCATTGGAAACGACGTCAATGACCTGGGATGCCTGCAACTCGCCGGTTATGCGGTGGTCCCTGCTGACGCAGAGCCCGGGGTCAAACGCCACGCCGACCTGGTGCTTACACGTAAAGGTGGTCGTGGCGCGGTGCGCGAATTTTGCGATACCCTGTTGGAAAAATTCAGTAATTAACCTCGCATCACAGGAGTATTAAATGGCACGAGAAGTGAAGATCGGAAACAAGTGGGTCGGTGACGGCCACCCGGCGTATATCGTCGCCGAGATCGGGATCAACCATAACGGTGATATTGGCATCGCCAAGGAACTCATCCAGGCTGGCAGGCACGCCGGCGTCGACGCGGTGAAGTTCCAAAAGCGCACCCCTGAATTGTGCGTTCCACCCGAACAGCGCAACCAGATGCGCGAAACCCCCTGGGGATACATCTCCTACCTGGATTACCGTTACAAGGTGGAATTTACCGAGACGGAGTACGATGAGATCGACCGTTTTGCGCGTGAAAACAGCATGGATTGGTTCGCGTCCGTGTGGGATGAACCCTCGGTCGATTTCCTGGAGAAATACAATCCCATCGCTTACAAGGTTCCCTCAGCCTCCCTGACTGACAACGGTCTCTTGAAGCATTTGAGGACCACCGGCAGACCGCTCATCCTTTCTACAGGTATGTCCACCCTCGACCAGATCAAATCCGCGGTCAACCTCATCGGTGAGCACGATCTCATCATCACCCACACCACCAGCTCCTACCCGTGTGATCCTTATGAGCTGAATCTGCGCATGATCCACACCTTGCGCGACATGTTCAATTGCCCGATCGGTTATTCGGGTCACGAAGTCGGCCTGGTCACATCTGCCGTGGCGGTTGGCCTGGGCGCGTGCCTGGTTGAACGGCACATCACCCTCGACCGCGCGCTATGGGGTTCCGACCAGGCGGCGTCAGTCGAGCCTGGCGGTTTTGAACGCCTCGTGAAGTACATCCGCGTCACCGAAGCCGCGATCGGCGATGGCGTGAAAAAAGTTTACGATAGCGAAATGTCTTCGCTGCGCAAGTTGAGACGGATCCAGGATTGAAACTGACCTACCAACGTATCTCTAATGGCATCCACCAGCGCTGGGTTCACTTTTGGAACAACCGGCGTTGGCAGGTTTTGATCAAAAGCATAAACCGTAACGCCCTCGGCATTGATGATTCACGACCGGTGATCTTTTTCAACGCCTCAACCCGCCTGCAAGCCATGAGCCAGAACGCGGCTTATTCCCTCCTCACCGCTCTGGCGGTCAGGCTGGCGGGGGTTCCGGTCATCCAGTTCGTATGCCAGAGCGGTCTGCGACGCTGCGTGTTGGGCAGCAATCGGGATGATTTCTCGATAACCCCTCCCTGTGACAAATGCGTCAGGCAAAGCCGCGATGTGTTCAATGGCATTGATACGCGCTGGTTCGAGCAGCGGGATTTTCCTGAACTCGAGGGTGCATTATCCAGGCTCACCATCAAAGAGATGATGGACTTCACATACCAGGGAGCGCCGTTGGGGTTTTGGGCGTTGAACTCGCTTCGCTGGGTGCTGCGTCGCCATTCCCTGCCTGATAACGACCAAACCCGCGCGTTCATGCGCGCCTTCATCGTTGGCGCATGGAATGTATGCCAGCAATTCAACGACATGGTCGAACGCGAACACCCGCGCGCGGTGGTGGTGTTCAACGGCATGTTCTACCCTGAAGCTGCAGCCCGTCATGTCTGTCTGCAGAAAGGTATCCGCGTCATCACCCACGAGGTGGGTCTGCGCCCGTACACCGCTTTCTTCACCACCGGAGAGGCAACAGCTTACCCGATGCAGATCGATCCCGGCTTTCAATTGTCCCCGGAGATGAACAAGCGGCTGGACGATTACCTTTCCTCCCGCTTCCAGGGTAATTTCTCTATGGCGGGCATCCGCTTCTGGCCGGAGATCAAAACGCTGGACGACGCCTTCCTGGCAAAGGCCGAACGCTTCGAAAAGATCGTTCCGGTCTTCACCAACGTCATCTTCGACACCAGCCAGGTGCATGCCAACACCATTTTCCCGCACATGTTCGCCTGGTTGGAAAATGTGCGCGAAGTAGCCCGTGCTCACCCCACTGTGCTCTTTGTGCTGCGCGCCCACCCTGATGAAAGCCGCCCGGGCAAGGAAAGCCGCGAGAGTGTTGGCGGCTGGGTGCGCGCCTCGGACATCCTCGACCTGCCCAATGTGGTCTTTTACGAAAGCAACGAATTTGTCAATTCCTACGAGCTGATCCGCCGCTCGCACCTGGTGATGGTATACAACTCGACCATCGGATTGGAAGCCACCCTGCTCGGGAAACCGGTGATCGCCGGGGGCAAGGCGCGCTTCACCCAGCTTGAAACATCGTTCTACCCCTCAAGCAGAGAAGAGTATAACCGGACGCTGAACAGCTTCTTGACCGCGGACAAGGTCGAGGTGCCACCTCAATTCCAGCACAACGCCAGGCGCTTCCTGTATTACCAGTTGTACGCCACCTCCCTTGAGTTTGATGAGTTCCTAGAAGATGACCGCGTGTGGAAAGGGTACGTAAAACTAAAGCAGTTCCCTTTCGAGCGTCTGAGCCCACAGCGGTCACAAACGGTCAGCGTTCTGTTGGATGGCATCCTCGGGGAAGGAGACCTTACCTACCCCGTATGAAAACTCCCCTCTGTTCACTCATCATCCGCGCGTATAACGAAGAAAAGCACATCGGCCGCCTGCTGCAAGGGATCCAGGAGCAGGTTGTCAAAGACATCCAAATCATCCTGGTGGACTCAGGCTCCACAGATCGTACCAGGGAGATCGCGCGAGAGCACACGGTGGAAATCGTCGAGATCGCCCCGCAGGAGTTTACCTTTGGGCGGTCGCTGAACCTGGGATTTAAAGAGGCAAAAGCGCCCATTGTTGTGATAGCCAGCGCTCACGTTTACCCGGTTTATCCCGATTGGTTGGAGCGGTTGTTGGAACCTTTCGGCAACCAGCGGGTCGGGTTGGTATATGGCAAGCAGCGCGGCGCAGCCAGCACCCATTTTTCGGAGCATCAGATCTTTCATCACTGGTACCCTGAGCGATCGGTGAACTGGCAGTCTCACCCGTTCTGCAACAACGCCAACGCCGCGATACGCCGCGAATTGTGGGAGCAGCATCCCTACGACGAAACGCTGCCCGGCCTGGAAGATCTGGAATGGGGCAAGTGGGCGCAGGAGCAGGGTTACGGCATCGCGTACAGCGCCGAAGCTGAAGTGATCCATGTGCATAACGAAAGCCTGGCGGGCATCTACAACCGTTACAAACGCGAAGCCATGGCGTTTAAACGCCTCTATCCGCACGAAACCTTTCACCTGCAGGATATGTTCCGCCTGTTCCTGCAAAATGTGTTCAGCGACTGGCGCGAAGCCCGCCAGCAAGGCAAGTTCACAGCAAACTGGATCAAAATCGCGGGTTTCCGCTGGCGGCAGTTCCACGGAACCTACCAGGGATACCGGCAATCCGGACCGCTGACCTGGCAATTGAAAAAAGCCTTTTATTATCCGCGTGACCCGGCAGCAACACCCAAACAAAGCGAGAAACGTGATATCCAACCAATTCAGTATAATTAGCGATAAGTAGAGAAAGAGGAAACCAAATGCTTACTTTAACGGTTGAATTCACAGGGCTTTCACGGGCGATTACCGGCACTTCACACGCTACGCTGACGTTGCCCGAGGGAACCACTTACCGCGAGGTTGTTCAGCACATCGGAAAAAGATACCCCCAGTTGGTTGGCGTGCTCATTGCCGAGGATGGAGAGACCTTTCTCAGCTCGAATATGTTCGTGATCGACGGAGATTACGCCAACCCGGCAATGGTGATGGATGACCCGATCAAGGACGGGGAACATCTTCACCTGGTGTCCGTGATCACCGGTGGATAATCGACAATTGCGCATGAAACTAAAGGAAACCTGATGCCGCCTGATTCTCTCCCATCTATCACCGCCCTGGTGCCCATGCGCCACCACTCGCAACGAGTTCCGCAAAAGAATTACCGCCTGCTGGATGGAAAACCCCTTTACCAGCATATCCTCTCCACCCTTCTCACCGTACCCGAGATCAGGCAAATTGTGGTGGATACTGACAGCCCTGTGATCATCGAGGGTTTGCACTCTATGTTTCCGGCGGTCAAGGTCATCGATCGCCCGAAGGAATTGCGCGCTGATGATATCAGCATGAACACCATCCTGCAATACGATATCAGCCATGCACCTGCTGAATTTTACCTGCAGACCCACTCGACGAACCCGTTGTTGAAAGCAGAAACTGTTACCAGGGCGATCAAAACCTTTCTTGCTGCTTACCCAGAACGGGATTCTCTCTTCTCAGTGACCCGTCTGCAGACCCGATTGTACGATCAGGCAGGCAGAGCCCTCAATCATGATCCCCGTGTGTTGATCCAAACCCAGGATCTGCCGCCCGTATTTGAGGAGAATTCCTGCCTTTACCTGTTTTCAGCAGCCACGCTGGCAAAAAACGCCACCCGCATCGGAGATACTCCAATCCTGTTTGAGACCCCCCGGGAGGAATCCTGGGACATTGATGAAGAGATCGACTTCAAACTGGTCGAAATGATGATCCAATCTCGCAAACGATAAAATGTCGCGAACTGACCGTATGCTCATTGGCACGCAAATTGGTCTCTTTCTGCTGGGCATCAGCGGGAGTATTTATGCAGCATTGACCCCCGCCAACAGCATGATGAACTGGTATTCCAATGATGATGCCTTTTTCTATTACCAGGTTGCCCGCAACGTGATCGAAGGTCACGGGTTCACATTTGATGGCATCAACCTGACCAACGGTTACCACCCATTGTGGATGCTCGTTTGCATCGCGGTCTTCTGGCTTTCGAGGTTTCATCTACTACTCCCGCTGCGCGTGCTGATCCTGGTGAGCGGTTTGCTCAATGGCCTTACCGGGGTCCTCCTCTTCCGTTTGCTGCGCCGTTATTTGCACACTTACGCAGCCGTACTGGGCGCGTTGGTATGGATGCTGCTGCCCTCCATCTTTGATGTATTTACAGCCAAGGGATTGGAAACCCCCCTCAGCTCATTCTTTACGGTCCTGCTGCTTTACAAAGCGGTCCCGATGCTTGAGAGAAACGCCACGCCAAAGATCCGCGATTACCTTATCTTTGGTATCCTTTCTGCTTTGACTGCGCTTAGCCGCCTGGACAATGTTTTCCTGGTTGGGGCTGTGGGAGTTTTCGTGGTATTTCGTATCAAACGGATCAGACGGTTGGTGATCTACGACCTGGTCGCTGTGTTGATCGCTTCCATCCTGGCATGGGTGATACGATTTGGAACTGAACCGACCTTCCAGAACAGCTACTCGGTTTATCCGTTAATGCTTACCAGCATGGCCATCCTTCCCCTGGTCTTGTACTTTTGCGGTTTCTACTCCGGCAGGATTACCGAAAAGAAAGGAGGTGTTTTAATCCGCTTTGGTATCGCGGCCGCGATCTCCTCCGCGCTGGTCTATGGCGTTCTCATGCTGCTGCGCGTTTTCGGCTTCGACCTCCTGATCTCCCGCCGGCTTATCCTGATGGTATTGGGATTGTCTCTGGGATTCATCGCGATCATACGTTTGTTCTACAAGCTCCAGGTTAATGTGGACACAAAAACGCCTTTTACATCATTCTTAGGTTGGATCCGAAAAGATATTCCGCTGATCATCAGGAACGGCGTCCTGTATTCCCTCCCCATCATTGTGCTCATGGGAGGGTACATGCTCCTCAACCTGAAAGTATTCGGCACCGCATCCCCTGTCAGTGGTCAGGTGAAGCATTGGTGGGGAACGCTGGATGGAACCGTTTACAAAAAGAATGACACGCTGCTCAGTTTGCTGGGTCTTGAGCCAGGGAGCGGTAACAGTCCCTGGTCGCTTATCACCACGATCATCGGGGATGCTGCCATCTTCCTGCGCAACCTTTTCGGTGTGGATTCGACTAA
Organism: Anaerolineaceae bacterium UBA2260; assembly: GCA_002347485.1. GTDB lineage: Bacteria > Chloroflexota > Anaerolineae > Anaerolineales > Anaerolineaceae > UBA6107. The sequence continues at coordinate 23,464 of DDXM01000003.1, forward strand.
TCTGCCGCTGAGGTTATTCCTTGTTCTGATGTTCGTATTCTTTATCCTGATGGTCTATTTATTATCGCGCAGGGATGGCTACCTGGCGCGGAAGTCGTTTGCTCTGCTCATCCCTGCCGTGATCATCGGTTGTTTCTTGCAGATAACCTATTATGCCGTTAGCGGTTATGGACACAGCCGCAGCTGGTATTGGGTGGCTGAATCCATGGTACTGGTCCTGTTGGGTGCTGTGTTCAGTTCCAAGGTTTTTGAAACGGTCAGACGCTTCACAAAACAGAATTGGCCTGGTTATCTCCTCTTGTTGGGTACGATTGGTTTCTTATTCTTCCTGCACACCAGGTACCTCGTGAACCGGCATCCTTATTCAGTGTCCGCCGAGGAGCAGATTACCTATATTAGTCAGGTGAGGGCGCTCGAGAATGAGACCCCGGAAGGCGCTTTGATTGGCATGACCGGAGGTGGAGAAACCGCTTACTTCATCGAAAACCGAACCATTGTCAACCTGGACGGGCTGATCAACAGCTCGGGTTACTTCGAAGCGTTGAAAGCCGGGACCGCTGACCAGTTCCTGGCTGACATGGGATTGGATTTTGTTTTTGGCAATTCCTACATGCTGCTGGAGTCAGATCCATACCGCATGATATTTGAAGACCGGTTGATCGCATTGAAATACATTGCCGGCCCGGATAATTTTATGCTTTACGATTACATTATTAGTCCGTAACCGGCTCCTGAAATGAACTTTTTTGAAGGTTATAATTATCAAAATTCACCAGGAAGAGACGAACTTCTATGCCAGTTATTCTGTTATCTGCGCCCTACATGCTCCCTTTCATCGACCGTTTTAAGCCGGTGTTCGATCACTATCACATCGAACTGCTCATTCCGGAGGTGCATGAACGCCTCGAAGAGGAAGAGATCATCGCTTACGCTGGTCAATTCGATGGGGCGATCTGCGGAGATGACCGCTACACAGCGCGGGTGCTGCGCGCCTGTTCCCCACGCCTGAAGGTGATCTCCAAATGGGGCACCGGTATTGACTCAATTGACCGTGTGGCGTGCACGGAACTGGGCATCCAATTAAAGAACACCCTCAACGCTTTCACCCTGCCTGTTGCGGACAGCGTGTTGGGATATATTCTGGCGTTCGCGCGCCAGCAGCCCTGGATGGACCGCGCCATTAAAGCCGGCGAGTGGAAAAAGATTCCCGGGCGCTCGCTTTCCGAGTCCACCCTGGGCGTGATCGGCGTGGGGAACATCGGCAAGGCAGTGCTCAGGCGCGCCGGCGCTTTCGGCATGACCTTGCTCGGCAACGACATCATCCCCATCCCGACCGATTTCCTGAGCGAGTTTAAGGTCAGCAGCGTGCCCCTGGCTGAACTGGCACGGCGAGCGGATTTTGTCAGCGTGAACTGCGACCTCAATCCAACCTCGAAACACCTGGTTAACAAGGAACTACTGGATCTGATGAAACCGACAGCGGTGTTGATCAATACCGCGCGCGGTCCCATCGTCAATGAGAACGACCTTGTGAACGCCTTAATGAAAAAGAAGATCGCCGGCGCTGCGCTGGATGTATTCGAGGAAGAACCCATTCCGGTGAATTCGCCGCTGCTCAAGATGGATAACGTGATGCTTGCACCGCATAATTCCAATTCTAGCCCCGCCGCCTGGGAGAACGTGCATTGGAACACGATCCGCAACCTTCTCCTCGGTTTAAATATCGACCCCGCTGACCTCGAGGCGATGCGGGCTTCAGTTTAGAAAGGACAGCGTGATGAGCGAAGCAGAAAAATTTGTGATGATCACCGGCAGCGCCGGCGGCATCGGACGCGCTTGCGTCGCCCTTTTCTTCAGGCAGGGATGGCGGGTGATCGGCATCGACAAGAATGAGTTCGGCAAGGGATTCCCCGCCAACGGGCTTTTCATCAAGGCGGATATTTCCCAGCCTGACCAATTTGCCGCGATCTATAAGAACGTGCATGAATTCACCCCGGTGCTGCACGCACTGGTGAACAATGCCGCACTTCAGGTCTCAAAACCACTGGTCGAGACCACAGTGGAGGAATGGGACCTTGTGATCGCCACTAATCTGCGCCCGGTCTTCCTGAGCGCGCGGTACTTCCACGACCTGCTGGTGAACGCTCGTGACAGCGCGATCGTGAATATTTCATCTGTTCACGCCGTGCAAACTTCCACCAATATCTCAGCCTACGCGGCGAGCAAAGGCGGTATCCTCGCCATCACCCGCGCCATGGCTATCGAATTCGCCCAGGAGGGCATACGCGTGAACGCCGTGCTGCCGGGCGCGGTGGATACGCCCATGCTGCGCGAGGGATTGAACCGCGGTCAGCACAGCGGCTCCAGCATGACCGACCGGTTGGACAACCTGGCGCGTAAAACCGTCAACGGGCGCATTGGTCAGCCGGATGAGATCGCCCAGGCGGTCTATTTCCTCGCCGATGGCAGCCAATCTTCATTCATGACCGGGCAGGCACTGATCGTCGACGGCGGCGCCACTGCGCGTTTGAGCACCGAGTGACCCCATGCGCGCAAAATTGAAATCCGTGTTGCCTGACTCAGTGTTGAATACCTATCGCACCGCCCGCGACGGGCTGGAGATCGCTACCGAATTTCCCGGGGCGCGTTTTCACCCCTGGCGTGCAGAGTCGATCCGCAAGCTCGAGACGCTGCGCAACACCCATGCCGGCGAGCAATGCGTGATCATTGGCAACGGTCCGAGCCTGAAGAACACCGACCTTTCCAGGCTCAAGAATGTCTTTTCCATCGGCATGAACCGCTTCTACATGGCGTTTCCCGAACTGGGATTCACCACCTCGCTGCTGCTCACCGTCAACGACCTGGTGATCGAGCAATGCGCGGAAGACCTGCGCAATCTCCCCATTCCCACTTTTGTATCCTGGCGCGGACGCAAACACATTCAGCCCGCGCCCAACCTGCATTACCTGTACACCTCCTACATCCTGCCGCACTTCAACAGGGATGCCACTGGCAGGTTATGGGAGGGCGCGACTGTCACCTTTGTCGCCATGCAGCTGGCCTATTTCATGGGTTTTCGCCAGGTGATCCTCATCGGGGTGGATCACAACTTCACCACCAAGGGCACTCCTAACACCACAGTAGTCTCCACCGGTGACGATCCCAACCATTTTCACCCGGGATACTTCGGGCAGGGATTCCGCTGGCAGCTGCCGGACCTCGAAACCTCTGAGCTCGCGTACCGCATGGCTAAGGAAGCCTACCAAGAAGATGGACGCGAGATCCTGGACGCCACGGTGGGCGGCAAGCTGACTGTCTTCCCCAAGGTGGACTTCAACACGATTCTTGCATGAACCCTACACCCTCAGTTACCATCGTCACACCCTCTTTCAACCAGGCGAAATTCCTCGAGAAAACGCTCCGGTCTGTAATTGAACAGGATTACCCGGATATTGAATACCTGGTGGTGGACGGCGGTTCAACCGATGGCAGTGTGGAGATCATTCAAAAGTACGCCAAACGCATTCACTGGTGGGTTTCAGAAAAGGACAACGGTCAGGCGGATGGCATCAACAAGGGGCTGCGCCGGGCGAAAGGGGAGATCGTCGCCTGGCTGAACTCGGACGATTTTTACCAGCCGGGGGCGATATCGAACGCCGTGCGGGCGCTGCGGGAAAACCCCGACGCGGGTTTTGTGTACGGTAATCTGCAAGTGGTCAACCCGGCAGGCGAAACCACCAATGTTCTCACTTACGGTGATTGGAAATTGAAAGGGCTGATGGAATTCAAGATCATCGGTCAACCGGCGGTGTTCATGCGTCGTGAGGTTCTGGAAAAAGCCGGTTACCTCGACGTAAGCTTTCACTTTCTGCTCGATCACCACCTCTGGCTGCGCATGGCAATGATCGCCCAGCCCAGGTACGTTGCGCAATTATGGGCGGGTGAGCACTATCACGCGGGCAGCAAGAACGCAGCCCAGGCGGCAAAATTCGGCGCGGAAGCCTGGCGCATCGTGGAGTGGATGCGCACGCAACCCATGCTCGCGGAGATGCTCAGCGCTGATTACCGCAGGGTGGAAGCCGGCGCCGAGAGATTGAACGCCTTTTACCTCTTCGACGCGCAGGATTACCGCGCGGCGCTGCGCGCTTACTGGCGCAGCCTTCGCTTACACCCATCCGCGGCGATGAAAGACTGGCACCGTATTCTATACGCGGCGCTATCCCCGCTTGGCTTGGATAAAGCCCGCCAATCCTATCTGCGGCGGCGCAAACACAGGTACAATAAAAACGATCCTTCCAGTTCCTGAGGTGCAGCATGTCAGAATCCCAGTCCGGGTCGACCGCATTATTTCTTAAACCCTCCAAACCAATTGTCATCATCCTGCTGGTACTCTTTCTGCTTGCCGGGGTGGGAATCCGTCTGATCGACCTGGATGACCTGCCATTAGATTTTGCCACCACGCGCCAGTTGCATTCCTTTATCATGGCACGCGGCATTTATTATGAGATGGACACGCCCGCGACAAATGCCATCCCCGAGGAAATCCGGCAATTCGCCATTACCACCGGTCGCAGTGAACCGCAGATCGAACCGCCCATCATGGAATACCTGACCGCCTTCATTTACCGCCTGATCGGTCATGAGGACATGCTGGTCGCCAGGTTGCTTTCCATCCTATTCTGGATCGCCGGGGCAATTCCCCTGTTCCTCCTCGCGCGCAAGCTCACCACGCTCAACGGGGCATTCGTCGCCCTGGCGGTGTACCTGTTCAATCCCTTTGGCACGATCGCCAGCCGCAGCTTCCAGCCCGATCCATTGATGGTGGCGGCGATCATCTGGGCGCTGTATTTCCAGTTCAAATGGTCGGAGGAAGACTCCCTCAAGAATGCCCTGCTGGCAGGCGTTTTCACCGGGTTGGCGCTCTTTATAAAGGCCTCCGCGGTCTTCTTTGTAGGCTTTCCCATCATCGGGCTGATCATCGCCAAAGGGCTGTGGAAATCCCTCAAGAATTGGCGTGTCTGGTTGATCGCCGGCATCGCGCTCATCCCGACCATCCTGTATTACTGGATCAGCGCAACCGTGGGCGGCAACTCCGGCGCCATCTTCGGCGCGCGCTGGGTGCCCGCCCTTTTCTCCGATCCCAAATGGTATCTCAAGTGGTTCATGACGGCTAAATTCGTGGTGGGTTATTACCCGATCGTCATCGCGCTATTAGGCTTTTTCTTCCTGGGTGAGAAGAAGTCGCGCTTCTTCTACGTTTTCATGTGGCTGGGCTACCTGCTTTACGGATTCATGTTCGCCTACCACATCTACACGCATGATTATTATCACCTCCCGTTGATCCCCATCATTGCGCTTGGTTTCGGCGTGGTGGCGGCGCAGCTCTTCAGCCTGCTGGAAAACCGGCCATTGCATTGGTTCATGCGGGTTTTAGTAATGGCACTCTTCGTCTTCGCGCTCGGGCTGAACGTGATGAAATCGCGTGGAGACATGATCGGGGAAAGCTTCAGGCACGAGGCAAAATACTGGACAGAACTGGGTGACCTGATCGGTCAGCGCTCCAAAGTGATCGCGCTCACCCACGATTACGGCTACCGCCTGAATTACTGGGGGTTCATCCAGCCCGAGCTCTGGCCTACCCGCGGCGACTTGACCGTGAAACAACTGATCGGCTCCACTGACCCGGAATTTGAAACCCTGTATAAAATGCGCACCGAGGGCAAAGATTATTTCCTCGTCACCCTGCTGGGTGAGCTCGAGGGGCAGCCTGACCTATCCGAATACCTGTTCGCCAATTACCCATATCAACAGGGCGACGGTTATTATCTCTTCGATCTGAAACACCCGCTCAATTGACCATGGAAGAACAACCGCTTGTCTCCATCGTCACGCCCTCGTACAACCAGGCGATCTACCTGGAGGAAACCATCCGCTCCGTGCTTGAGCAGGATTATCCACGCATTGAATACATTTTGATCGATGGGGGGTCGACTGACGGCAGCGTGGAGATTATTCGCAAATACGCCGACCGGATCGCCTATTGGGTATCGGAAAATGACCGGGGCCAGACGGACGCGCTCAACAAGGGTTTCGCCGCTTCGCATGGCAGCATCGTCGCGTGGTTGAACTCTGACGACACCTACAAACCCGGCGCGGTCCGTGAAGCGGTGGAATACCTGCTGGGCAACCCGCGCATCGGCATGGTTTACGGCGACCTCGATTTCATCAACGAAAAAGGCCGCGTGATCGGCAAGTTCCCCGCCGCGCAAACCGACCTGGCGAAACTGCGCCGCGGTTACGTGCATATTCCTCAACCGGCGGCGTTCTTCCGCGCGGAACTCTGGCGCCAGGTCGCGCCGCTGGATCCCAGTTTCTACTTTGCCATGGATTACGACCTTTGGGTGCGCCTGGCGGGCATCACGCAGTTTCAATACCTGCCCGGGAAAACCTGGGCTAATTTCCGGCTGCATGCCGGAGCCAAGACCATCGCCGCGGATGAGCGCTGCTGGCCGGAGATGCTGCGCGTGCATTACCGCGATGGGGGAAAACACCTGGCGCCGATCGTGTTGAAGTATTACCTGCGTCGGTTGGCCGCCCCGCTGATCAACTGGTGGCGGCGCAGAATGTTTGACCGGTAAAAAATGCGCTGGAGGGTCTCCCTCCAGCTTATTATTTTCAGATCACTTTGAGCTTTTGCGCCACCTTCTCGAAGGCTGCCAATCCCTGGTCAAGGTCATCACGGTTGTGCGCGGCGGAGATCATCACGCGGATGCGCGCCTTACCCTGCGGGACAGTCGGGAATCCCAACGCCATCGCGAACACATTTTCGGCAAACAACTCACGGCTGAATCGCTGCGCCAGGGGGGCTTCGCCCAACATCACCGGCGTGATCGGGGTGACGCTGTTGCCCGTGTTCAATCCCATCTCTTTCAATGCAGCTTTGAAGTAGCGTGCATTATCCCATAAACGATCGACCAGTTCGGTAGAGTCTTCCAGTAGATCCACCGCAGCGATGCAGGCTGCCACGTCCGCCGGCGGTGTGGCAGAGGAGAACAGGAACGGACGCCCGCGCTGGCGCACCCACTCAATGACGCGCGCGTTACCGGCGACAATACCGCCGACCACCCCGAATGCCTTGGAGAGGGTGCCAACCTCCACATCCACTTTTCCGTGCAAGCTAAAGTGATCCACGATACCGCGGCCACCGCGCCCCACGACTCCCTCGCCATGGGCGTCATCGACCATCAACATGATATCATAACGGTTGGTAATCTCGTAGATCTTATCCAACGGCGCCATATCGCCGTCCATGCTGAACACCCCGTCCGTGATAACCAGCGCGCGGCGGTATGTACCTTCATTTTCCTTGATCACGCACTCCAGGTCAGCCACATCCGCATGCGCGTAGCGTTCGATGCGCGCACCGGAGAGCCGGCTTCCGTCGATGATGCTGGCGTGGTTCAACGCGTCGGAGATGATCAGATCCTCTTTGCCAACCAGCACTGGGATGACCGCGGTGTTGGCAGAGAAACCAGACTGCAGCACGATCGCGGCGTCAACGCCTTTGAACTTTGCCAACCTCTGTTCCAACTCGGTGTGGATCTCCATCGTGCCGGCAATGGAACGCACCGCGCCCGGGCCGACCCCGTATTTCTTCAACGCGGCGCCGGCTGCTTCCACCAGTTTGGGGTGGTTGGCCAATCCAAGGTAATTGTTTGAACAGAAATTGAGCACCCGTTTGCCATCAACGATCAACCAGGCGCCCTGGGGTGAACCCAGTGTGCGGATGTGATTGTACAATCCAGCGGCTTTTAGCGCGTCAATTTCCTCACCAATCCAATCCAGTCTCTTGCCCATATACACCTCGTGTTTTTAAATTTGAATCACAGATTAAATTCCCCAAAGCAAGTCCCGGGGTGTCTATAAAAACATTTCCTTCTCTACCTAAATAATCAAATTTCATCCTCCGGCCTCTCCCCTGCCCCTCTCCATCTATGGATGGAGAAGTTCAGGGGGTAAGGTGAGGTTAGTTTAGCATCCATCTCTTTCGCTGCAGGCTGCGGTTAAACATCCTTTACCGATTATACATCCGCCTGATCATCCGCCAGGATGCCCAGCTCAGCGAGCAACCTGCGGATACCCTCCTGCTGCGCAGGCGTGATCAACAAGGTCTGCGGATTTAGTACTTCGAACTTAAACCTGGCGCCAGCCGCTTTGACCAATTCAGTGCAAGCAGATGGGTCCTTGAAACGTAAAAGGATGGCGTGTTCAAATCCGGCTTCTTTCCCGCGCTTCGTCCAGCGATCTGCCAGCCGTTTCAATTCCTCAGGCACAGTTCCGGGTTGTTCCTTCTCCAATAGTTGCAGCACCTGCTGGATATGGAGTCCCTGTTCCGCGGCCTTCCCCAGGGAAGCAACCGTCAGCAGGAACCGGGATTCCGTAGCAGAGGCGTGTGCCAACTCACCCATGCGCCCGACCTGGTAGCGGATGAGACGCGACGTCCCCACCGGTAAGACGATGGTGCGCACATCCCTTACCCGGATCGATTTGGTTTCCGCTACGCCTGAGGATGAAGATTCACCATTGAGCATCCCTCGCGTGAGGGGGGACAACTGGAACGCGGTGAACCTGCCTTCAGCGCTGCCTCGCGCCAGGCTCACAATGCCCAGCCAATGCAGCGGTCCGGTGAGTAGATAGTACAAAAGGGCGCCTTCCACTCGATCCCAGGACGCAAATCCGCTTAGATAAGCGCCGGTTTTTTTCTCGCGAATGAACCACGAATCATAGTCGCCAGCGGGGCGTTGAAAATCCGGGTTGACATCTTTTACAGTCGATATGAATGAGGAAATGCTCCACCAGGTACCCGCGTCGAGGGCACTGAGCATTTCTATCACCATGGTACGCGGAACCAGTGGATCATTCTGCCAATTGCCGTCGCAGGTCAACCCCGGCAGCATCCTTAATTCATTGATTTCGCGTGCTGTGCGCCAGGACTGGAATAGCTGAAGTAGCGCCAAGTCGCGGGACGCGGAAAAGAAATCCTTCAGCGCGTCCACTTTCGGCTGACCATCTTTGGCCGTCAAACCTGCGCTCAGCAGCAGAGATTGCATGAACCAAAGGGGTTTTTCCCATGCAGTTATGACTTTTTCAGTCAGCACCCGCTGCATACGGTTGGCAGCCAGCAGGTCGGTCAATTGGTCCAGGATCGTGTCATCCGACCGGGAAACATGACGGGGTGATTGGTTCACCGCCGGGCGGATGGAAATCTTTACCTTCGGTCGGGTGGGATTTTCAAAGAATGCCAACAATTCATCAGGAATGAAGGCAAATTCGACTGGTTCGCCCACGCCGCCGAAGAAAGCCCGACCGATCAAACCGCCGTACCAGAGGGTTTCAGAAATTGAAATTGGATGCCGATCAGGGTTTTCCCGTTCGCGGGCGGCTGCCCCCAGGTCGCGAATCTCTCCATTGCTGCGCGAAAATTCCGCCCACGTCTGGCGTCCACCTCTGCCGGCGAGATCCTGCCAGGCATCTTTAACCGTATCGTCCAATTCGTTCATCAATGCTTCGAAGCGGTCTTTTTGTATCATACAGGCGAAAAGATCCGCCCTGGCTGATTGCGCGTCACGCTGGCTGATTTCCACTTCCCAGGCTCGGGAGATGCGTAATAGCAGGTCCAGGTCGTACTTTTCCAGGGTTGATTTAATGGACGGCATAGAATTCCTTTACAATAGAATTCCTTTAATAAACAGGCGCAAGGAGATTATACTAAACTTGATCAACGTTGGTCATCAGGTAAACAAAAGCATCAATTGACCTCACTCGGTCTTGATGTATAATCTTATGAATGCAGTTCATTCCCTAAGGGTCAGCGGATGTCATTAAAAGGTTTCCTTAAGGATTTTTCATTTACGCAATTATTAAATCTGGTCAACCTGGCTAACAAGTCTGGCGCTCTTTATATTGAAAAGCCAGGGATCTCATGCCGGGCGGTATTCCATAACGGGAAACTCACCTATTTCGAATCCACCGGAGAAAAAGCCTCGCTGCTGAAGACGATTACCGATCATCAATTGATCACCGCTTCGCAACACCGCTTGCTCAAGGAGCGCTTGGCAGGAATGAACGACCAGGAAGCCGGAATTTACCTGGTGAACGCCGGTTATGCCACGCTCGACCAGATCCTGAACGTTCTGGAAAAGGAATACGCCAGCCAGTTGCGCCCACTTTTCTCCTGGACGGACGGCTTTTTCCGCTTCGAAGCCGGCGAGATGCCGCCCGAGGAGCGCATCCCGGTGCGATTAAATCTCGAAAATCTGATCCTTGAAGGTGCGCGTGAACTCGAGGAGATCGAAGAACTCCGGTCAGAGATCCCCAGCCTCGAGATGACGCTTAAATTTACGGATCGCCCGGGCACGGATCTGAGCCGCGTCAATTTAAACTCAACCGAGTGGAGGGTGATTTCCTACGTCAACCCCAAGAACAGTATCCAGCAGATCGCTGCCACCACCAACCTGGATGAGATCGAGATCCGGCGAGTAGTGTACACGCTGCTGCAAGCAGGACTGGTCGAGATTGTGCGTCCTGGCGGTAAACCAGTAGCGTTGCCCAGCACATCCCTTCCGGTCAATATGCCGACCGAAAACCGTCCATTAATCAAACGCTTGATCGACCGCATTCGCTCGATTTGAAATCTTCAGAGGAATTATAGATGCAGACTCAGACGGTAAAAATCGTAATTACAGGGCCATTCAATGCGGGGAAGACAGAATTTATTCGATCCGTGAGTGAGATCGATGTCGTTTCAACAGAACGGAAGATCACTTCAGCTCCTGAAAAGGTAAAGGAAACTACAACCGTCGCCATGGATTTCGGCAGGATCACCGTCGACAACGACCTGGTACTGTTCCTCTTTGGCACGCCGGGGCAAAAACGCTTCGATTTTATGTGGGAAATCCTTTCCGAAGGCATGCTGGGGTTCATCGTCATGGTGGATAGCGCCCGCCCGGAAACCTTTCGCGAAGCACGCAGCATTCTGGAGACTTTCCATGCCTACGCCCCCACGCCTTACCTTGTCGCAGCCAACAAACAGGACCTGTATGACGCCTGGGATGTGGAGGACATACGCGTAGCGTTGAGGCTTGACTCATCGGTGAAGATCCTGCCATGTACCGCGACAAAAAAGAGTTCAGTGAAAAATGTGCTTCTCGAGTTGCTTTACAGCATCCTCGCTGAGATGGACAAGCACGAAACCCCGCAGGAACTACCGTAATAACGGTCTGGTCGATGAACGAAAATCACCCTCCTGTATTTTCTTTGGATTTCGAGACCCTTAGCCTGGCTGAATTGCTGGGAAGTGGAGATGTGCCCGAGTTTCTGCGCCAGCTTGCACAAAACCCGCAGGCGTTGATCGTGCGGGGTATGCTCCACCGCGCGGGTAGAGCCGGGTTTTATCATTGGGTGGAGCAGTATCGAGACATAATCGGCTGGGATGAGCGGGCTTTCCGCCACTCACCTGTTAAAACGAAGATCTCTATCGGGCTGGGCAAGATATGTGAGATCGTTGGCAATGAAAAGGGTTTCAAACTTCAGCTGCAAGAGGATTCCACTCACTGGCTGATTGAAATTCAATCTCAACCTGGTAGCAGTCTGCAATATAGCGACTACCTGGCCGGGCTTGTGCAGGAGTTTTGCAGTTGGGCGGGATTGGGTAAATTCTACCGGGTGAAACTGGATGGTGAAAACAATGCAGAGCGTAAGACCAGGCAAATCATCTTGCTCAAAGATCCCATCGATGACTGAACATTTCAGCAGGAAAGTTAGGTCGCTAGCATGACAAATGAGATATTCATCTGCGTTGACGTGGAAACCGCCGGGCCGTATCCCGCCAGGTATGCGATGTTGTCGATCGGGGCGTGCCTGGTGACCGACATCGGTAACACTTTCTATGTAGAATTGAAACCCGACCGTGACGACGCACAAACCGAAGCGCTGGCCATCTCCGGCTTGAACCTTGAACACCTGCGTGAAACCGGTCAGGAACCCGCTGCAGCCATGGCGTCCTTTGCGGATTGGATTCATAGTGTTGCACCTGGTGACACCCGCCCGGTTTTCGTTGCTTTCAACGCCCCCTTCGATTGGATGTTCGTAAACGATTATTTTCTGCGTTACCTGGGGGAAAACCCCTTCGGTCACAGCGCGCTGGACATCAAGGCGTATTTCATGGGTCAGCAAGGGGTTGATTGGTCTGAAACCTCCATGCCGCACATTTCCCGCCACTTCCTGGAGGAAGTTCGCCTCACACATAACGCGCTGCGCGACGCTCAGGATCAGGCGGAAATCTTTCGCAAGATCCTCAAATTAAACCCAAGATTCAATTTATCAGAATAATTGATCGTTCCACGCAAATATTTGCTATACTGATGCATAATTGCAGACCTTTTTTATCTAAATAAAGGAGAAATTATGGCGCAGTCGGGCAAGTCGAAATACGAAGACCTCCAAAGGATCATGGAGTCAGCCCAACGCCTCGGTATCGAGGTGGGCGAAGAGGAAGCCATGCAATGGTTAACCAGCATGGCCGCGTACAAGGGCAGCAGTCAAATCTCGATGGATACGCGCGCCGGGGTGTTCGGGCACAACATCACCATGCTGGACTTCAGCGATAAAGACCTGGATTATTTCAAGCGCGTGGGTAAGATCGTCGAGTTTGATGACATTCCTGGTCAGGTGGAGACGGCACTCGCGCTTTCCGGTTCTTCAGCGCAGTCCAAGATCCAGTCCTACCCCGGTGACTGCGATTATTTCGAACGCATCAACATCATCGCACCCTCCCGCGAAGAAGCTTGCGGCATCTTGGCGAAGATCATGCGTGAAAAAGCGTTAGCCACGCTGCAGGGTCCAAACTTTCAGTTGATCGAAGTAAAGTTCGGCGAGCACCCGCGGGATATGGTGATTGACGGTCGCGAAGTGCGCGCGGGTTCGCCGATCTCCTGGCACCCGGGAGAGATCAAAGCCGGTAAAATTGATGGGTTTACCAAAGAAGGAGAAACGGTCGAAATAAAGTGGGATGAGATCAAACTAAACCCTGGGTGGTGCAAGCTGGATTGGGTGGTGGCTGATTCCGTCCGTAAGCAGCTTGCCAATGCCAGCAACATGCTGGACGTGACCTGGGAATCTCCGGATGGTGAGATTACCCCCCTGGATGGATTTCTCGATCCGTATTTCCAGGAGGTTTACCTGGATGTTGCCTCTGTTCCAATCTTCTCAAAACTAGCCCAGCATGTTTCTTCCGACGCGCTGGATGATTATGTCTCCGCGCTCGAACGGGAGGTGTACAAGTACCTGACCAAGGACATCAACTACGGCAAGGTCGCCAAGCGCATGTATAACATTTTCCGCCTGACAGGCAAGTACGAAGAAGCCGCGTTCCTGCGTGAACTGTTTGATGAACCGGCGACTATCCTGTACCAGATCTGGTCGCTCATCCGCACGATCGATGACGCCTACATACCCGGTTCCTCAATCACAAATGAACAGATGGTGGCATCCACCGATAATCTCATCATCGAGGTGATCCGCGCACTCGAGGGGGATGAAGAAACCGAGATCGTTAAACACCTGCTCCACCTGCGCACCGCGCTGGCACAACCGGAAGCCCGCGACCAGCTCACTGCCGAGGCAGAAGCTGCCCGGGCGCGCGTGATCAACATTGTCAATAACTTTTTCTATGAAAGACTGGTGTCCATGCCCACAATCAGGGGATACATGGATGAAGTTCAAAGTCACAAAACATAACGCATAAACGATTACCCCTTTCCTGCTTGAAAATTTTTAAAAAACATTTGGGGGAAAGTTTTTTATATAATTCACTGATTTTTTTGATATAGAAGTTGAACAATATTGATTAAAATATTCACTCGCAACAGTAGTTGAGTTGCTTCTTTCAAATAGATCTCGGATTTCAGTTAAATACAAATTTAAAAGATACGGTTTTCTCTTCGGGAAGGTTGAATGTTAGTCCTTCATTACGACAAATCCATGGACACTAGGCCACGATCTAATCCACCCATTTGGGCATAGGCGGTTGTCTGCTTCGTTCATAGAGAAGTGTCAAACCGCTGCCATCCGCGTAAACCGCATATACTGTGAAATTTCTACGCAACAAAGGCCCATAAGAGTCCATAAAGAGCAGCATGCTGCCATCCTTTGACCACGCAGGTTCCATTTTTAGCTGAGTTGTAGAGGTGGTGATCTGTTGGATCTCACTGCCATCAGGATTCATTGTGAAAATCTCACTGGTCACTCCGTCCTCAAGCAGCCCTACGAAAGTGATCCGGCTGCCATCTGGGGTCCATGTCGCGTCAGCTTTATAATTTGGGGCACCTGCATTCATGGACCATTCGGCAGTATAGAGGACCTTCGAGTATGATCCATCCGCCATGGCGAAGCAAAGACCCTGGTAGGTGGTAAAGACATCGACTTCATCCGGCTTTTCCAATAGTCCTGCGCAATTAAAAGTGATTTGATTCCCATCGGGCGACCATTGCGGATAGGAAGGTGATCCCAACCCTTCAGGCATGGGTAAATAGACCGTCCCGCCCGAGGTGATGTCCTTAACCACAATACTGGTTTGTGAGGAAGAACCGCCAAAATTCGCCAGTTCTTCGTCAGACATAAACTTTCCGGAGCGAAAGGCGATACGCGTACCATCCGGAGACCAAACTGGTTCGACGTCAAAATTCGAGCTCGCGGATAAATTGAATAATCCTGAACCATCGGCATTGACCACAAAGATATCACGATCATGTCCGTTGCTGGTCATATCAGACATAAAAAGTAGTTGGCTGCCATCCGGAGACCAGGCCGGGTTGAAATCATTCTGGCTGTGAGCAACTAATTTATGAGCTTCACTTCCATCAAAACGCATGATATATATATCCGCGCTGTTCTCGGTTTCCACATTAGTCTCATAGGCAACCCATTGCCCATCAGAAGAAATATCGTATGTGCCTTCCAAATTCTCATTACTGGTCATTCGGTTTAGCGATGAACCATCGGTGTTGATGGTATAGAGATGAAAATCACTGCTAATCACGCCAATCTTCTTTACAGGCCTAGCCGTGGCAGTCGGCTGCGGTGTAAATGTGGGTTCGGGGGTCGGGCTGGCAGCCGCAACAGTCTGCTCAACTCCCTGTTGCACAAGTGTAGCTAGAACGTTTGCATCCTGCGATATTTGATCTGATTTTGGACCGCAGGCAGCCAACAATAAACTAACAATGACAACAGAAAGTACATTACGCATAATGAATTCCCTCCGTTGAGGAATATTGATTTGTCATTCGGTTTGTCTACCCCTAGCATACTCTTGCTGAATATTTTCGGCAAAAAAAGGAGGCAATTATGAAATTAAACACATTCTGAATATGATTCCTTTATTATTATGAAATGTCAAATAATAATTAAAACCGAAATTCCACGTTTGATGATTTTTGCCACCCTTTTCACCCCAGAAGGGTGATAGATGTGGCTGAACATATTAAGTTTAGCATGGTTTCCTCCATTGTATAATGATTTTAGCGAGCCAGTTCATACAAATCGGATGTAGAAAAAGATTTTTCTCGGTCAAATTTCATGAAATGTTGGCTTAAAATTCCTTTTTTTTACACTTAAAATGGGGCTATTAATCAAATTCCGCAATTTGACTGATTTAGCGACGTGGTATCCGGGAATTAAATTAATGATGGCCAAGGAGTGTATCCGAGGCTATCTTTCGGTAATATTTTCGGTAACCTGGCAGATGGTAAAATTATTGAATCATTGGAAATTTTGAGGGCACCTTGAATAACAACCATAAGAGTATCACCGAAGGGTTCGCCATTGAGCTTTTTCTCGATGAAGAATCTGAATCCAGGGTTCTGGCATTCAGAGACATGATCTACCGTGATGGCGTAAAGCCCGTGCAAGGGCTGATGAACGATAAGCCGCACGTCAGTCTGGCGGTATTTCCAAAGGTGGATAGGGGAAAATTGCTCGATGTGACCGCGGAATTCGCGGCAACCCTCACACGTTTCAATTTCCGTCTTGGTGCAGTGGGCACTTTTCCCACCTCTGACAATGTGCTGTTCCTTTATCCCGTGCCCAGCCTCAGGTTGCTCGAGGTGCACGCCGAGTTGCACGCGCGTTTATTTTACGCCGGGATGGAATCATCATCCTATTACCGCCCCGGCAATTGGGTACCACACCTGACCCTTGAGTTCAACATCGCTCGGGAGGAGTTATGCCAATCAGTGGGTATTTTCAAAGAAAACTTCACTCCAATCACCGGCGAATTTACTCAACTCGGCGTGGTCCGTTTCCGCCCGATCGAATACCTGGGCAGTTATGACTTAAGGAGAAGTTCCTTATGAAAGAGAATCTCTTTACACCCTCTGATGAAAAGATCAGCCAGGCGGCAAATCGCAGTAAGAACAAAGCCGAGGAATACCTGCATGACGCGGAAAAGACTCGCGGACTTGTAGAAGAAGCCGTGAAAAAGACCAACGCGCGCGAACCAGGTTCCACGATCAACCGCAATTTCTGGTCACAGCTTAGAGCATTCAACCGTATGTTAAAAGCATACGCCAATAAAGAGTACACCGTGGTACCCTGGGGATCTCTCGCCATGGTAGCCGGAACTGTGCTTTACTTCGTCTCACCCATCGATCTGATCCTGGACTGGCTGCCCGTGGCAGGGCTGGTGGACGACGCAGCTGTGCTGGTCTTTGTGTTCCGTCAGGTGAGGAACGACATAGAAAAATTCCAGAATTGGGAAGCGGACAGGAATTCTCCCGGACAGCAGATCATAGACCTGAAAAACTCACCCTAACAAATTTGAACAATTTGGAAAAAATTGGGAGTAATATATTCATTGGTCAAGGAACGAGGGATGATAAATCGGTTGATGGCAAGGTTTAGTGGTTGCAATGGTTTTGCTGTTTTCTCTCACCGCTTGCGGTGCACTGGGAGACGTTTCTGACCTCGGAAACGATTTCAAGTCCGCTCTAAGCACGGGCGACAACGCTACATCGTATAAAATGCTCCACCCGGATATCCAGACCGAGATGGGTGGCGAAGCTGGTTGGGCGGATTGGACTTCGATCCGGAACTTCGAAAAGTGGAGTCTCATCAGCAATTCAGTTGAGAACACGACCGCAGAATTGCAGGGATCCTCGGAACTGGATGGGGAAACCCACGAAGTTTACCTCTATTTTGACCAGGTAGACGATGCCTGGCTCATCACCGGGATAAGCTTCGAGTAATCATCAACGGTCATTCATCATGAAAAGTGCAGGCGCACTGCCTTCACTTTTTATTGGATCGAAGAGTCAAAATTGCAGACCTGCCTGGATTTATCCTCATTTATTCAAAGTGGACTTCATAACCAGGAAATGACCGCCAACGCTAAGCGCGGAAATTACGAAGTGAATTTCGCTCAACTTGCACCGCGATATGTCACGTGATACACTTTCCCTATGTTGAAAAAGGTGCTCGCCTATTCACGGGACGCTGCCACACAGGAAACATTGCGTATCCTTGGGTCACGAATCCCACAGGCTAATTTAACCGTGACTCCCTCACCCGAAGAATTCGAGCGTGAGCGTTCAAGTGGTGGTATTAGCGCCTTGATCCTCGATGAACCTGAAATGGAGATGTGGCTTTCAAAATCGAAAGATTGTCCAGAAACACCCGTACTGTTGATCCTGGCTCAAGCGAGTGAATTGCCCTTGGCTCCTTCCAGCCACCCATTGGACAGGGTATTGCGGAAGCCATTCACCAGTGGCGTGTTACTCTCTGCGCTGCGTGAATTGATCGCCGACGATCCTCCACTGAACAATTTTCCCCGGGCGGCATCTCCTGCAACCCCCAGGAGAGAGGACGCTGGTCTCGATTACCTGCAGGAGTGGATCGCCGAAGAACCAGCAATACGCGAGAATACCTCCGAAGCACAGCTTATATTGGCAACAGAAGTCCTCGGCGCGGACAGCGAAATTGATCCACAGCCAACGAACCAATCCAAAAAAATTACCCCGTCAGAATTAACCCGCGAAAACGCACAGGTAGTCGACAGAGTCAGCGCCGCCGCGTCGCCAGAGAGTATCACCCCAAACATTTCGCTCGACGATCAATCCCTTGATAACCAGACTCTGTCTGAAACCAGTGAAGAATCAATTAATGCCTTGGAACCTGCTTTGGATACCCTGGCACAGGATTCCACCTCCGTCCAGGTTGAATACAATTGTGTATTAATTCCCCGGGATCCGCAACGATTTCTGACCCGCGGGATCGCCGAGCGCCTGGGTTTAATCCTTCCCTGGGTCCACGCCAGCCGCGGTTGGCAGTTGACCGGAATTTCGATCCGTCCTCAGTATCTGCAGTGGACTTTCGCCCTTTCGCCAGAAACCAGCCCCATTTCCGCCGTGCGTGAGATCCGGCAGCTCACTTCGCAGCAGCTCCTGTCAACATTTTCAGAGTTGCAAAACAGCGAGGCAGATCAGGAATTTTGGGCGCCGGGTTACCTCATCACCAACGGCACTCATCCCATCCCCCCCTCAATGATCAAAGCCTTCATGGACCGGACAAGACAACCTTTGGCAAGGAATACCTAAACTGAATAACAGGAAACGTAAATGCCCCCCATACTTTACTTGATCGATGGACACGCGCTCGCTTATCGCACTTATTACGCCATCACCGCCGGGATGAGCGACCGCATGCAAACTCGTACGGGTGAGCCGACCGCCGGGATCTTCGGTTTTGCCAATGTGCTGATGCGCCTGTTGGAGCAGGAAAAGCCCGAATACCTGGCGGTGGCGTTTGACACCGGTAAAACCTTCCGCAACGAGTTGTACCCGGAATATAAGGCGACGCGCGCCAAGATGCCGGATGACCTGCGTCCGCAGATCGAACGCATTCGCACCATGATCGACGCTTTTCATCTCCCGCGGCTTGAGATGCAGGGGGTGGAGGCGGATGATGTGCTCGGTTCCATCGCTCGCCAGGCGGTCGAACAGGGATTGGGGGTAAAGATCATCACCGGCGACCGAGACCTGCTGCAATTAGTCGACGACCGCATCACCGTCAGTCTGCCGGGTTCCAAACTTTCCGATTCCAAGAATTACACTCCATCCGAAGTGCGCGAATACCTGGGGGTTGAGCCGTCACAGGTGGTGGACTACAAAGCCCTGGTCGGTGACACTTCGGACAATATCCCCGGCGTCCCCGGCATTGGCCCAAAAACTGCCGTCAGCCTGCTGGAGAAATATAAAACACTCGACGGAGTCTACGAGCATATCGATGAGATAACCGGCAAGACACGCGAGAAACTTGAAACCGGCAAGGAATCGGCATACTTGAGCCGCGACCTGGCGCAGATTAAAACAGACGTGAGTGTGATACTGGTCTTGGAGGAAGCCCGCACGGATCATATCAATATCCCGGCGGTTGAAGCGCTTTTCCGCGAGCTTGAGTTCCGCACGCTCATTCCCCGCCTGCGCACCATCGTTTCTCCGCTCATGCACCAGGCAACCCCACAGCTTTCCCTGTTCGGTGAAGAAATGAAGAAGATCAGCCTGCCTTCTACGTATTCACTCGACGTCAAGGTAATTGATACCCAGGAAAAGCTGCAAGAGATGGTCAAGGACCTGTCCGGCAGTAGGATGGTCGCCTTTGATACCGAAACCACGGCTCTCGACCCGTTGCGCGCTGACCTGGTGGGGATATCGCTGGCGGTGCGTGAAGGTGAAGGTTATTACATCCCGGTCGGTCACAAAACCCAAGCCGCGCAATTGCCAGTGGATAAGGTGATCAATGCACTGACACCTGTGATGACCAACCCCGCGATCCAGAAAGTGGGTCACAACATCAAGTACGATGCCCTGGTATTGGGCAACTACGGGTTGGAGGTCAGACCCCTGTCTTTTGACACAATGATCGGGGAGTGGTTGGTAGACCCGGCCTCACGCAACCTGGGATTGAAGGACATGGCGGATAGCCTGCTGGACATCAGCATGACCCATATCGAAGAATTGATCGGCCGCGGCAAAGACCAGGTCAGCATGGATGTTGTGGCAATCGCATCTGCCGCCCCTTACGCAGCCGCCGATGCCGAGGTAACCCTGCGCCTGGTTCCGGTGGTGAAAAAGCGGATGCAGGAGCGCAATTGCACGAAGATTTTCGAAGAGATCGAAATGCCCCTCGTGCCGGTCCTGATCAGCATGGAGCAGGAAGGTATCTCACTCGATACAGATTTTCTGGAAAAATTCAGCCGCGAAATGGGAAAACGGTTGGCGCAGATCGAGAGCGAGGTTTACGACCAGGTCGGTCACACCTTTAATCTCAATTCCACGCAACAATTATCCAAAGTGTTGTTCGAAGGTTTGAAATTGGAACCGCCTGATCGCGGCAAAAAGACCGCCAGCGGTCATTACTCCACCTCCGCTGCGGTGCTCGATGAATTAAAAGGTAAGCATCCGGTAGTCGATCTGCTGCTGGAGTACCGCGAGCTGGCCAAGTTAAAATCCACTTACCTCGATGCTTTACCATTGCAGGTCAATCCGCGCACAAGGCGTGTGCACACCAGTTTCAACCAAACTGGTTCCGTGACAGGCAGGTTGGCGTCATCCGACCCCAATCTGCAGAACATTCCCACACGCACTGATCTCGGACACCAGGTACGGCTTGGTTTTGTAGCATCCCCGGGGCATTTCCTGGTCTCGGTGGATTACAGCCAGATCGAACTGCGCATTGTTGCTCATATGTCCGGTGATAAGGCCATGCTGGAGGCTTTTCGCGAAGGTCAGGATATACACGCTACGACCGCTGCAGCGATCTACGACATTCCGTTGGAGGCTGTTACAAAAGACCAGCGGCGCCACGCCAAAGCGATCAATTTTGGGTTGATCTACGGTATGAGCGCATTTGGGCTCACACGTTCCACTGATCTGACGCTGGCGGAAGCCGAAAACTTTGTCAAGGATTACTTCGAACACTTCCCGGGGGTAAAGAAATACCTGGATAACATCCGCGTTACGGCTGCCCGCCAGGGTTATGTGGAAACCATGCTCGGCAGACGGCGCTACTTCCCCAACCTTGCCAACCCGGTGAACCAGATGATGCGCAACAGGGAGGAACGGGAAGCCATCAACGCGCCCATCCAGGGCACGGCTGCGGATATCATGAAGATTGCCATGATCAACGTCCGAGATGCCCTCTCCAGGAGTAAGCTGAAGACGCGCATGATCCTGCAGGTGCACGACGAACTGGTGCTTGAGGTACCTGAGGATGAATTGGATAGCGCGGTGAAACTGGTCCGTCAGGTAATGGAAGAAGCTTACAAACTTGATATTCCATTAATTACGGAAGCCAGAAGTGGTGTAAACTGGGGAAGTATGCGGGTGATTTGAGTCTTAATGGAAAGAGTGGGATCGGGAAATGACCTTTGCGCAGAGTGATTTTCAAACCAAATTGAATAAGGGGCACGCCGCCCTTTGGGATCACGATTGGGATGGAGCGGTCCAGGCCTATCATGACGCACTGATGACGACGCCTGACCATCAAACAGCACTCGCGAGTCTAGGGTTGGCGCTCTTCTACCAAAAGAACTATAGCGAAGCGTTGCGCATTTTTCAAAAGCTTGCGCGTGAAAACCCGCTTGACCCCATGCCAATGGAACGCATCGCCCGCATCTATGAACGAGAGGGTCTGCTGCGTGAAGCGGCGAATTGTTTTTACCAGGCTGGTGAATTGCAGCTAAAGAATCGTGATCTTGAACGCGCGTTCGCTGACTACCGCGCTGTGCTGCGATTCGATCCGCAAAACCAGAGTGTGCGCGCCAGGATGGGGATGGTTTTCTCCAAGCTGGGAAAAAAGAAGGAAGCCATCGCCGAATTCATTGACCTGGCTGCGCTCGTCCAGCGTTCGGGTGATGAGAACAAAGCCTTACAGATCCTTGAATACGCCTCCCAGATCAATCCAGACTCCTTTGAGGTGAGGAACGCAATCGCGGCTTTAAGGAATTTCCAACACATTCCTCTACGGGAAGTTGAAGCCGAGAGCACAGGCGCGCTGCGCATGGCGCAGGTGCGCGAGATTGAATCCTCCCAAGGCGCCCCTGACAGCCAGACCAGTTATGACCCCATCACCGAAGCCCGCCTGGCTGCCCTGGAAGCTATCGCGGATGTGCTCTTCGAGGAAACCAGCCCCAAATCAGCACAAAATACGCCTTACGCTCCAGCGACTCGGAGTGGTGGACTAGAGTCTCTTTCCGGTCACCTGCCGATCGATCATAAAAATATCCAACTTCTTATTGGACACACGATCGATTTGCACTCTGCCGGAAAAAACGATGAGGCAGCTGTCGAGTTGGAAAAAGCGATCTCCGCCGGGCTCAACCTACCTGCCGCGGACTTTATGCTGGGTCTATTAACCAGTGAAAGCGACCCGCAAAAAAGTTATTCACATTTAAAACGATCGATAAACGACCCCTCTTACGCCCTCGCTTCCCGCTTGTTGTGTGGTGAGATCAGCCTCAATGCCGCTGACCTCGCAACAGCAACCTCTCATTATCTCTATGCACTCATGCTGGCCGATTGTGAGACAGTTCCTGAAGACCAGGCACTGGAACTTTACCAGCTCTATCAACCGATCCTCGAATCGCAAAACCTGATCAACCAGGAAAAGGACATGCGCAACCTGTGCGCAGCGATCAGCGGGCAGTTGAACCGCCAGGGTTGGCGCAGTTACATGCTGGAGGCGCGTAAACAATTGCCGCAACAACCAGAGGGTGCACTCCCTCTCCCCCTGGTCGAAATGCTGATCGACTCCAGCAGCAGCCGCCTGGTGGAATCCCTTTCAGAAATGAAGCAGTTGATCGAGCAGGGTAAGCATCGCACCGCGATGGAAGAATCATTCCGTGCCTTAACCTACGCTCCCAATTACCTGCCCCTGCACATCCAAATGGGTGAGATTCTGATCAATGAGGGTCGGGTAGCGGAAGCGATCGAGAAGTTCCTGCTCGTGGCAAAACTTTATACGATCCGTAACGATAATACCTCCGCGGTGCGCTTGCTCACACGGGTGACACATTTGGCGCCAATGGATGTCACTGTGCGAAAAACCCTCATCGACCTGCTACGGACGGAAGGCAGCCCCGACGACATGATCCAGCAGTACATGGAGCTTGCGAACGTCCATTACCTGCTGGCTGACCTTGAGGAAGCGCGAAGGGTTTACCACGCCGCTCTCAACCTCGCACGCCAGGCTCGTTCTTCACGCGAACAATCGTTAAAGATCCTCAACCGTCTCGCAGATATCGAACTGCAAAGTCTCAATTGGAAAGAAGCGATCATGGTTTATGAGCAGATCCGCAGCCTGCTGCCTATGGACGCAGCTCCGCGGATCGCCCTCGTTGACCTTTATTACCGGCTGAACCTTAATAACGCGGCCATAAACGAAGTGGACGCCTATCTGAAATTGCTCGAAACCGAAAATAAGACCCAGGAGATCGAAAAGTTCCTCGATGACCTACTGATCGAGCACCCGGATAACATTGATATTTACCAGCGTTTGACGGCGTATTTGGTCTCAAGCGGTCAGCTTGAGGCTGCTGTAACCAGATTGGACGTGCTCGCTGAAAGACTAATGGTGGAAAAAAATATCGCCGGTACCGCCGAAGTGGTTACCCAGATCATCGCGTTGAACCCCCCGAACCGGGCAGATTACGAAAAGCTGTATCAGGAAATCACGCGAAAATTCTAACCTGAAGAATAATCCCCTCACAACAAGGGGATTTGGTTTTATTAAACACCTGCTTTACCACCAGATGCGAAACCAGGATTTACCAGTGCCGGATTCACCGCGGATGGTGACCTCCGCTTTGAGATACACTATAGAGCGGGCTGGCAAATCAGCGGTGGTAAAAATAAATCGGCTGATCCCAAATTCGTTCGTTACGGGCAGGTGATAACGCTCAGATGTGCCGTTAGGAAAAGACACCGTCACCTCCACCTGGGCGGCTTCGATGGCGCGCAGGTACATATCCTGGACCACCACGTAAACGGTTTGTTGTTCGCCAGCGCCGATCAGAGATTTTCCCGCGAAGACCCGCACCTTGGGATTCAACAGACTGCCGGTGAGATCCGGTGGAGGACTCGGCTTTAATAACTTTGGGTCATCCACAACCATATCAAAGTACAGCTTTCCCAGGTCGGAAAGCTTCACCCGTTGACCGGCGGGTAGTTCAGGCCACCACTCCATGCGCGCGTAATCGAAGTATTGCACGAAGCGCCCGTCAATGACCTCCACATCTGAGAGCGGAAGTCCAAAGTGATTCGCCCCATCGTAAGAATCATAGAATTGGAGAAAGGCGTAACACACGTTGTAACCGGATGCGAACGCCCGGCAGGACGGGCCTTCGTTAGGAATATCCGCGATCTGATTGCCAGGGTCGTGCAGGAGCTGGCCAAGCTGCGCCAGGCGCACCTGCGGCCCTTCAGCGGTCTCCACCAGGTCGAACCGGGCTTTTTCAAAGTATTGCACATGCTCCCCCGTGATGGGATCGGTGAAGTCGTCGGTGATCGGGTAACCGAAATAGAATTGTGGATCGGGATTGGCATTATATACATCCAGGAACTCTCCCCAAATCCAGTGTCCGGTTTGCGGCACATAAAGGGAATTGGCTTCCTGGGCAGTGACTGGAACGGCAAATGCGGAAACAAGCCCGAGAGCAACAAAAATTAGTAACCACCTCGTGAGCTTCTTTCCCATACCTGAATTATACCGAAGTGGATGCTTCTTCACAATCGAAGGCTGTTCAGTTTTTGGACCGGTTTATGCTGTGTAAACACCGTCGCCCCGGTCCTTATTCTCCCGATACCTGGCTGCCAGCGCCAGGAAGGCGATGACGCTGATCAAACCCAATATACCGCCGCCAACCCACGTGGCACGGGGTGAAATCGTGTCGCTTAAGAATCCCCCCAATAAAGGCGCGACGCCAGAAGCCACGCTGTGCGTCAGTCCGTAAATGCTCATGTATCTGCCCCGCATGTCAGATGGCGCGAGGTTCGCAGTGTAAGTGTTGGAGGTTGGGATCAGGATCAACTCCCCGATGGTCATCACCACCATGCAGAACCAGAATCCCCAAAACCCGCCGAACAAAGCGATCAACGCCGTGGCTGCGGCGTAGAAGGCTGTTCCGACTGTCATCACGTACAATGGCTTGAAGCGCTTTGTGACCGTGGTTACGAGATATTGCAGAGTCACCACCATCACTGCGTTGGTGGTGGGAATGAAACCGTAACGGTTCTCCGGGATACCGAACTGCAGGTTCGAATACACCGGCAATAGTACCCAGATGAGTGAAGCGAGCATGGAAGTTAACGTGAAAACGAGTGTAAAACTCATAAATTCGCGATCGCGCAGAATTCTGCCATATCCTTCGAAAACGGCCCTTCGTTGCGTCCCCCGGTCGAACACAGGCAAGGTCTCGTGTGCTTTTGCTGCGAGCAGAAGGCCGTAGACGATCATACCGGCAGAGGCGATGAAAAAGGCGGTAGTATAGGACTGCACCGCGATAAACCCGCCGATCGCGGGACCGATCGCCACGCCGGTATTGCCGCTCATACGCAGGATGGCATACGCCGTTGGTCGCTTTTCAGGAGGGATCAGGTCAGCGATCATGGCGTCGGCTCCCACGCGGTAAAGCGGGTTGAACGCGCCCAGCAGCGCTTCAGCCAGCGCAAACTCGCCGTATGTTTGTGCCTGGCTCAATAATATGTAGGCCAGCCCGTTCCCCACCAGGCTGATCACCATGATCCATTTTCTGCCCACCCGGTCGATGATCGGCCCGGCCACCAGGGCAAAGATCAACCCCATCGCCGCGTTGATCGTGATGAGCGATGCGACCTGCGCCAACGGAATAACCAGTTTCTTCGATACGTAGATCATCAGGAACGGCCAGATCATCGACGCACCGATCGTGCTGATCAGCATGCCAGTAAAGATCAACCAGAATTGCGGCGGAAAATCCTTTACTAGTTTTTTCAGGCGGGAAGAGAGATCGTTCATACGCCTTACATTGTACCTTCTGCTTCGCGTGGGCTCAGCCCGTTTTTCGACCTGGCAAGTTGAAGGAAAATTAAGAATGCAGCAAACCCCGCCAGACCGGCAGCGTACCACATCGCCCGCGGCGAGAACAGGTCGCTGGCAAACCCTGCCAACAGCGGGCCAAGCCCGGTGCCGATGGTCCAGGTAAGGGTGTACAGGCTAATATACCGCGCGCGCATATCAGGTGGTGCCAGGCGCGTAGTGAAGGTCGTGGTGGTTGGCACCAGGACCATCTCCCCGATGGTTGCACCCACCATGCACAGCCAGAACCACCAGAAACCCGCTCCGAATGAAATACAGAAAATTGATATTGCGTAGATGAGCGCGCCCGCGCTCATCGCTGCCTGTGGACGGTACGCATTGACACGGCGCGTGATGAACAACTGAAGCAGGATGACCATGAGGGCGTTGGTGGCTGGGATAAACCCGTACCGGCTTTCAGAAAGTCCAAAATTCTGGCTGGTGTACGCCGCCAGCATCATCCACAGGATCGAAGTGCAAATGCGGTTCAAGGTGTATGCGCCGATCACCCGCATAAAAACGCCATCCCGCAGCACGGGACCGTACCCTCCCTTATTACTTACGGCTGGAACGGACTTCGTCGAAATGCGACCCTGGCTCTCCCTGATGAGCAAGAAGCCCAGCAAGCTAATGACCACGAAACCAATCCCCATCACAGAAAAAGCAATGAAGTAGGAAACCGAGACCAGCATTCCGCCCACTACCGGACCGATCGCCACGCCCAGGTTATTGCCCATGCGCAGGATCGAATAAGCGTCGAGCCGCTTTTCCACCGGCACAAGGTCCGCCACCATTGCGTCTGCGGTGAGACGGTAAAGCGGAGTGGTCGCGCCTGTGATAATGGTCAACAAGGCAAACACCGGCAATGTTTCGGCCGAACGGTAGAAAAACCAACCCACGCCAGTTAAGAGTAAGGAAAATACCATCACTCCCTTGCGACCGAAGCGGTCAGCGATGGCGCCCCCCAGGAAAGACGCCCCAATCCCCACAACGGCATTGAGCGTCATCAACCAGGAGACCGAGGAGAGCGGTTGTCCCATCTTTTGGCTCATGTAGAGCAGCAGGTACGACCAGACCAGGCTGAAGAACAACCATGCCAGCATCATCAGGAAGGCGATCAGCCAGAACTGGTTTGGATAGGTTTTAATTTTTTGCTGAAGCTGAAAAAACATGGGCATAATTCTATCACTCGCTCGGTTCATCACAACATCAATCTGAAATGGAATGTAAAATTAAGTCAGGAATATCAAATGCACAAGGAGCATACCATGTGGAATGAATTTAAAAAGTTTATTATGCGCGGTAATGTCATGGATCTCGCCATCGGCGTGATCATCGGCGGAGCGTTCAGCAAGATCGTTTCCTCGCTCGTGGATGATGTGGTCATGCCGCCGATCGGCTTGCTGTTGGGCAAGGTTAATTTCAGCAACCTGTTCATCAATCTTGGCCCGACCAAATATGCGACGCTGGCTGACGCAAAAGCGGCTGGCGCTCCTACATTGAATTATGGTCTCTTTATCAATAACATCGTCTATTTCCTCATCCTGGCAGTGATCATCTTCTTGATGGTGAAAGCGCTCAATCGCCTCAACAAAAAGGAGGAAGCGCCAGTGGAAGTCACCACGCGCGAGTGTCCGCGCTGCCTCAGCACCATTTCAAAAAAAGCCGACCGCTGCCCGCACTGCACCTCTGAAATCGAACCGCTCAACTAACCGTAAAAACACTCCCGGCTGGTCATCACCGGGAGTCAGCAAATTTTCGAAATGTGTTCTATTTTCGTTTTGAGCGGTTTGGTTTAGCCCCCCCACCGCGATAGGAAGGCGCGAGGATCTCAAAGATCCTGCACAAGCGCGTGTCGAGCATACGGCTGCGAATTCGCGCGTCAAGGTCCTCCAGGTTGCTGGACATGGTGATTACGGTTGGCAGTTTGGCGTTGTAACGTTCATTAAATATCTGGTATAGTTTCTCACGCGCCCAGGGGGTTGCGCTCTGTGTGCCCAGATCATCCAGCACCAGGATGGGCGCGGATTTTACCCGGTTGAAGAGATCATCATAAGAAGTGTTGCTGGTCGGGCTGAAGGTTGCGCGCAAGTGATCCAGCAGGTCTGGCACGACCACAAAGATTGGATTGTCGCCCATGCCTTTGCGGTAATTTCCGATCGCCGCTGCAAGGTGAGTCTTACCGCAGCCGTAAGTGCCGGTCATGACCAGCCAACCATGCGGGTGTTCAGCAAATTCCTGCGCCGCGCGAAACACCTTTTCCAGGTTAAGCTGGATTTCAGGCGAGAGATTCTCCGGTTCGCGCAGGCTGAAGTTGCCAAAAGAGCGGTCGGAAAGCAAATGCAGTTGATAGAGCAGCGGGTCGCGCGTGTCCTTCACCGGTGAACGGTAATCGGGCGCGCTGATGCACACATTGGTGACCAGGTCGGGGTCTTGCAGGCGAGAACGGATGCGGTCATCCAGGTCTTCGAGTTCGAGATTGGTGGTGACCACGGTCGGTAATTTGCGAATGTATCGATAATCAATGATCTGGAAAAGTTTTTCCGCCGCCCAGCTGGTGGCATTGTGCGCGCCCAGGTCATCCAGCACCAGCAAGTTGATATTGCGCAGTTCTTCAAATCGCCGCTCGAAGGAATCGTCGCTGGCGTCGTAGGAATACCGCAGCCAATCCAACAGGTCCGGCACGGTGAGAAAGATGGTCTGCATGCCAAATTCGACGCAGGTGTTGGCGATCGCCGCCGCCAGATGGGTTTTGCCGCATCCGTAAGAACCCATCATCAGCAGCCATCCGTGTGGGTTGCCCGCAAACTGCTGCGCCTGGCTGAAAGCGTATTGCAGCGAGCGGATCTGCTCATCTGCCAATCCCAACCTGCCCTGCACCGAAAAAGAGGCGAATGACATGGTTTTGAAAGCTTCCAGGTTGCTCAACTGATACAGCCGGTAGCGCGCTACCTGGTTGGATTCATTCTGCTTGCAGACGCAGGGTACCAGCTTGCCGAAATTGGGGTCGCCCACTGGAAGGTCGCGGCGTAGAAATCCCACACCCTCGCAGATGGGGCAGACTTCAGGCGTTTGCGCGGCGTGATCAGCGGTTGATGTAGTCGGCATATTTGCCCTCGCTATCCCGTTTGCGGTTCTCCTCAGCGGTTTTCCGATCGGTTCCATCGCGGCCCTTCTCTTTCCATGATTTCAGTATCGCTTCCACGTAACGCCAGGTGCGCACATTCTTAACCACTGCGATGCGGATCGCGTCTTCGATCCAATCGACCGGGTAAGTTATTTCAGCGTCCTGCAGCGTTTCAGCCAGGATCGGTGTCAGCGGACCAATATTCTGTTCATAGAGGGTATAAATGTTGGGTCGCTGCGGTTGCAATCGCAGGGGCTCGCCGGCTTCTTCACCTGGCCGCCATATCCCCTCCTGCATTCCATCGCGCGCGGCCTGCCCGCGCTCCGAGTTGATAAAATAATATGTTTCATCCTCCAACCTTGCGGAAAGCAAAATCCCACGCGCGCAGGCTATTTGCAGTGCTGCCGCCATTCGCTCTTCCTGCTCACTACTTGAAGATCCAAAACTGCCTGCCAGGCGGTCATCTTTGACTAGATCGTTAAAGCGAATATATCGGGGTTCCTCTGTCAAACCTTGCAGATACCAGAAAGCGAAGAGCACTACCCGTAATTCATCCAGGTTGTCCATTTCCGGCAGCAGATCGGTGAAAAAGACATCCTGAACCGCGATGGAATTCTCGTCGCTTGCAGAAAAACCTTTGAATGTATTCA
The DNA here is from genome assembly GCA_002347485.1 of Anaerolineaceae bacterium UBA2260. Lineage (GTDB taxonomy): Bacteria > Chloroflexota > Anaerolineae > Anaerolineales > Anaerolineaceae > UBA6107. The sequence continues at coordinate 53,404 of DDXM01000003.1, forward strand.
CCCGTTGCGCCTATTTCTTCCTGCCGGCGAACCCATCTTCCATCCGCTTGGCGTTTTCAAATTTCGCCAGGTTCTCGAGGAAGATCAGCTCAACGCTGCCGGTCGGACCGTTCCTGTGCTTCGCTACGATCAATTCCGCGATATTGCGGCGCTCGTTTTCCTTGTCATCCTTATCAGGGCGGTGAATGAACATCACAATGTCCGAGTCCTGCTCCAGGCTGCCGGATTCACGCAGGTCGGATAATACCGGGCGTTTGCCTTCACGCTGCTCAACCGCGCGTGAAAGCTGCGCCGCCGCCAGCACCGGCACATTCAATTCACGCGCCAGCACCTTTAGACTCCTGGATATATGGGAGACTTCCTGCACGCGGTTCTCGCTGCGCGAATCGCTGCCCATGAGCTGCAGGTAATCCACAATGATGAGGTCCAGCTTGTGTTCCATATCCAGTCGGCGGCATTTGGTGCGCATGGCAAGCGGTGTGATCGCAGGTGTGTCATCCAGCCAGATGTGCGCGTTCTCCAGGGATTCCAGGGCTTGCGTGAAAAGCGTCCACTCCTCGTCCATCAGCTTGCCCGTGCGCAAGCGGTGCGTGTCGATCTTTGTTTCCTGGGCGACGAGGCGTTGCACGAGCTGCTGGTTGGACATTTCAAGGGAAAACATGGCCACGTTCTTCTTGTGCTTTTGCGCAGCGTTCTTGGCGACAGATAACAGAAAGCCGGTTTTACCGGAACCTGGTCTACCGGCAACGATGAGCAGGTCAGAATTCTGCAAACCGCCCAGCAGGTTATCGAGGTCGATCAAACCAGTCGGAACGCCAAAGAATTCTCCGTCGCGCTTGGAAAGCTCATCCACGTGGTCGTAGTATTCACTCACCACTTCCTGGATGTACTGCATATCATGGCGCACGCGGCGCGAACTCAACCCGAAGACGGATTTTTCGATCTCATCGATGATCGTGCCAATTTCCTTGCCCTCATCGTAGGCAAGTTTGGCCATCTCATTGGCAGCCGCGAGCATACGCCGGCGAATGGAAGTCTGTTCGACGATGTTCGCGTACGCCTCGGCGTGGAGGCTGGTGGGGGTTTGGTTGACCAGGGCAAGCAGGTAAGCCTGCCCGCCGATCTCACCCAGCTGCCCCTGCTCCTGCAGATCCTCGCTGACCGTTAGGATGTCAATAGGAACCTTTCGATCGTGCAGGCGCATGTACGCCCGCCAGATCCACTGGTTGCGGATGATGTAGAAATCCTCCGGTTTGATAACCTGGGAGATCTCAAAGTAGGAATCGGGATTGATCAGAACTGATCCAAGCACAGCCTCTTCTGCCTCGCGGCTATTGGGCTGCGACTGGATCATTGTGGTGCTTTCTTCTTCATACGGTGGAAAGTTTCCCATGAGATTCCCTTTTCCAGATTTTTTTAAGAATTGCGCTCGAGTTGCGATCAATCTTGGTCGTCAGGATCAGGTGGGGAAGAACCTGGCTCTTGTTGTTCACCGTCCAAATCGTCAAGGTGGATGTTTTGCAGGAAGTCTTCAAACAGCGATAGTCGCCCTTCAGTGTCCGCGGATTCATTTCCCGCAGCGCTGCCTTGAGGATATTCACTTCCCTCGCGTATCACCTCATCCAGGATATCCTCCTCCGGGACAATACCCGCTTCGCGCATGACCTCCTGATTTACCAGAATGGGCACATGAGCCCGCACCGCCAGTGCGATGGAATCCGATGGACGAGCATCCACATTGATCTGTTGCCCGTTGGCTTCGATCACAAGATTACCATAGAATACGTCGCCTTTTAAAGACAGCACTTCTACGCGGATCATACGCGCGCCCAGAGATGCGATGGATTTTAATAGAAGATCATGCGTTTGCGGCCTGGCCACCTCGATCTCTTGTAACGCGATTGTGATGGATTCCGCCTCGAATTGACCAATCCAAATCGGCAGGTAGCGCTCCCGGTTTTCCTCCCGCAGCAGGACGATTCGCTGTTGGTTGGTCAGGCTCACCCGCACACTATCGATCACTGCTTCGACAAATTGCGTCAAAAGAATCCTCCATAGAAAAATTCGAACTCCGAATATTATTCTAACACGGCGGTATAGGCTGCGCAACGGAATGGAGAGAAAGGGGTTTTTTCTTAAGAATTCCTGCTGGGTTTCCTTGCTTTTTTTAAGTTTAGTGTATAATATTTTTACTTAACAGGCGGGAAGTAACATTAAATGAAGTTGCATCACATTGTTTGAGTGTTACCAAGGCCGTTTTTTATCGTACCATCCTTTACTAATATATTGCAAAGTCAAGTAGTTTTGTTTTGAAGCACATCCATTTCAATAGACACAGGGCATCATTGAATTGACCAAATCGAGAATTCTGCTGATTGAAGGAAAACGCACCGATCACCCCTCATTCGCCGCCGGTCTGACGAAGAAAGGGTATCTGGTCGAAAGTGTTCCGAGTGGTTCAGCAGCATTAAACCAGTTGGATAACGTGGTGCCCAACCTCGTGGTCATGGATGCCTCCTCAATGCGCACCAACGGTAAGCGTATCTGCAAAGCGCTGCGACAGAAACAGCCCGGGCTCCCCCTCATCCTGGTGATCGACAAGAACAGCGACCCCAACGACGATTACGGCGCGGATATCGTCCTCATGCTGCCGTTCACCATGCAGAAACTGATCAACCGTATCCGCCATTTACTCCCCATTCAAAACAACTGCGACCTGGAAGCCGGTCCCATTATGCTGGATGTGGCAGAAAAACGCGCCATGATCAACGAGAAACAGGTGCAGCTCACCCCGCGCCTGGTGGTGATCCTCAAGATCCTGATGGAGCACGCTGGCGAGGTGGTGGAGCGCAAGGCAATGTTCAGCGAAGCCTGGGAAACCGATTACACCGCCGATACGCGTTCACTGGATGTGCACATGAGCTGGCTGCGCCAGGCTATCGAGGAAAACCCCAGGAAACCTCAATTCATCAAAACAATACGCGGCATTGGCTACCGCCTGGATGTGGAGAAAATTCACAAACCAAGGGCAAGAAAAACCAAAATCGATCAATAAAAAAATTAAAGACTCCCGCACCTTTCAAAAAGCGGGAGTCTTTGTTATAAAATGGAAATCTTATTTCACGAGTGACAGCGAAGGTGGCATCTGCACAAAATCCTCACCTTTAAGGTTCATCGTCAGGTCAGCCTTTCCATTTACTTCGATCCAGTTGCCTACAATTTGAGTGCTGAAATCGAATGACTCGGATGTAGTTGTAGTGTTTCCGTTCAAATGAAAATTCGCTTCGGAGCCAAAAAGAGTACCTTTAAATATGTTGGTTGAGCCACCGTTGAGCGTTATGTCCGCCTTGTAAGATGTGTCAAAATACATTAATAAACCTTCCGTGGCTTCCCACTCTGGCGGGTAACCGCAGGGCGAAGCTGTGCAGGATGTAAGTTCAACCGCGCCTTTTTCATTTTGATTGATCGCTACATCGCCGGAAAGAAAGTATAAAGTAACCCCCTTAGCGGTCAGCTTTGATTTAGCGTTGTTTGTTATTCCACCTTCAATACAATAAAGACCCGGGTTGAGGGTCAATGTTTTTGTTTCATCATTGTTATCCATATTGATTCCCGTAGTGTACCACCCCGGTGAAATGGTGCCTGAATACACACCATTTTTTGCTGAATTTGTATTCGATACCGTTTTCACAGGACAATTCGGTGGAGAGATCAGATCCTTTGGCAACTTGGTGTATGCGGGTATTGGAACCGGTGAAACAAGCGGGTTTGAAAAGCAATCTTTGCATTCGGCTTCATGCCAATACTGGATTTCACCACCCGTCACCGTTACTTCGCCAGTATTAATCTTCAAACAGGAATTAGAAAAAACGCCACCCGCATTAATCTTTGTAGTAGACGAACCCAGGAACTCGATACCGCCTTGCTTTGTGGAGCATTGGTCGGACAATGAGACCAGGCCATTCCCATACGCAAATGGCTGGGTAGGATAAACGCGCGCTGTGGATTCCACAGAAGTTTTGAGTGTATTCGTGTTCACGATCTGCGCTAAATTTGTTTCCATTTCGGTGGATACTTTAACATGGACATCAAGATATTGCGTGCCTAAACCTCCGTACCAGTTACAGGTGATCGTAAAACCCTGATCAGCCGCCGCCAGTTCGGTATCGTTGGCAAGTTTCGGCATCTCAGCAGCGGAGATCCCATCCGCAGCCACTGAAGCACGCACCGCATTTACGGCTAAAATCGTAGCCTGAGTTCCTTCCGGTTTACCGCAGATCAGTACACCCGACTCAACTGCCTTGAGGTAATTGGCGATCGCCCCCGCGCCGGCCAGCGCGGCGGAATCCGCGGTGTTCTGGTCCTGCCGGCGGGCGTTATAGATCAAGGAGCCGTCTAAAGCCAGCGCTGCAAACCCGATGATCGCGACCATCGACAACGCGAGAATAACGATAATTTGCCCTCGTTCATGTTTATTCGAAATCATCATGCACCTCTGACTCAGGATCCAGGTGGTGGACGCAGGATCGTCCCATTCGCGGTTCCCGTTAGTGTGATCGTCTGACCTGTGAGAAATGGCATGGAAATGACAAAGGCGGAACTTACGTTGACATCCATGCGCAACCCGTATTGCAGTGTCACATCTCCACAGGGTGAACCAGCTATGGTTACTTTCACATCCTCAGTAGTAAGGGCGATTGGAAGCACGCTGTTTTGTAAATTTTCCATAACACGGCTCTCAATAGCATCACACTGATTCGGAAAGCCTATGCCGTAAACCAGACCTTCTTCCGCGGCGTCCTGTAAGGCGAATTGCGTAAAGATCGCCCTACCGATATCAAAAATCCCAGAAAGCAGCAATAGCATGATCGTCATGCCAATGGCGAGTTCTACCAGGCTTTGACCCTTTTCTGCTCTCCGGTTATTACTGATTACAGCGTTTCGATGATCGCCCATAATCCTCTCGATGGATTGCCAGGAGATTGCATTATTTTCAATCATCCCAGATATTTATTCCGGCGACAATGCTGCGCGTTGTGGTTGAAGAAACAGGAATTTCTCCAATATTTAATAAGGGGACTATCGGGCTAAAGATTGCTGTCACGGTCACATTTACCCTGTCACCCAGGGCGAGCGTTTTTCCACTGGACCTTAATGCCTCACAGGAAGTTTCGATCGAACCTGTGCCTGGCCCGCTGTCGTAAGAGATGGTGACCGCGTCACTCGCGCTCAGGTTCACGAATGCGCTCACGGTTTGAGCCCGCGTCCGAATCCCTTCACAATCCTTGTAATATTCCTGGTAGCCCGCATCGTTCGCCATCACCGCATCAGCCGCCGCTGCATAACGCGCTGCGTCGCGGCTGGCGTTGAGCACCGCACTGTACATAAAAACCAACCGTCCGATCTCAAAAATTCCGTACAGAAGAAGCAGAAACAAGGGCAATGTCAAAGCCAACTCCACCATTCCCTGGCCTATGCTTCTTTTTCCCCTGTTTGCGAATCCGTTGAGCATTTTATCTTTATCCCCTGAAGGAGAGTACATATCCATATTCACTCAAAGACCGCTCTCCTTGAGATTTTCACAGCTTTTATTATACGCCGAAGTGATGAGCAAGGAAAGCTTATAACAATTCTGTAAAGTCAAATTGATGTACCGAACAAAATAGTTTACTGTAACAAAGCAACCCAAATGAAGGCAATCATGGCAGCGCTGCCGGTACAGGCCAGGTTCACCACGTCATTATTCATCCACTTCCATCCCCGGATTAGAACTGTTTTGTTGCCGCAGGTATGTTTGGGATGTTTTTCTGTTTCTTTGTCGCAGACCGGGCAGTTGTAGATCCCCTGCACAGTCGCGCCGAGCAGCGAATCAACAAGGCTGCCGATCAGACCCGCTGCGAAAATGATCAGCGCGAAGCTCCAGCGTTCCATGTTTGCAGGAAAAGAGGTTGGCCATACCAACCGGGTGGTCAACGCGATGGCCGCGGCTCCCGCTGCCGCTGCCAATGTACCCATCAGGCTGATCCCGCCTGATGTTCCCGGAGAGACCTGCCGAAAGCTGCGGATACTGCGCGGCCAACCTTTGCTTAATACGCCAAGTTCGGTCGCCCAGGTATCCGCGTTGGCCGCGGCCAATGCAGCCGCGAATAGTACCCACGGAAAAATCGAGTGGGGGAAGAATACCCCCAGCAGCGCAGCCAGCCCCGCCACCCCGCCATTAGCCGCCACCTGCCAGGCATCCCGCCGGGAGCTTTTGGCAAATTGCGCCTCGATTTTCTTCTTGCGACGTTTCATTAACCCTGAAAGCCCGCTGGAGGTGACAAAGAAGACCAGCAGCACGCATGCCCAGGGTAACCCGCCAAATCCAAAGACCACCGCCCCCAGCACAAACGCGCCAATTGCCCCGCTGCGGCTGAGAGAACGCAGCCGAAAGGCAACAAACGCCACCACGGCAGCTAAAAGGATTCCCAGGATGAGCTGGAGAAAGTTCACGCTGCCCATTACCGAAAGATTCCCGTGAGTAACACGACAGCCAGCAAGAGCAACAGTGAAGTGACGATCCCCGCAGCCCACAGGAAATAAGCGATTGTCTGAGAATCAGGTTTTCGATAGGCATAGAAGCCACCGATCAAATCAGCCAGGTTCATCAACACCCCTATCACTGGCAGCAACAGCAGGCGGCTCGACGCCACCGCCTCCAAAGGTTGCCCTGTCCTGTCGTACCTCAATGGAACAAGCTCTTTGAAAGGGATCAGCAGGCTGGTGACCAGCAGCAGGAGGATGGCAAGCGCCGCGCTTACAGGCACGAGCACCCTGCCCAATTTATCCTTGAACACCTGGCTGAAAAAGGCTGCGGGTACGGCTGTGTGGGCGGATATTGGTGCCAGGCTGCCCATTTCGATGACCCGCTGAAAACAACGCGTAAAATCTGCCGCGTCTTCCGGAGACAAAATGAGGGTCTTATTAAATGTTGAGACGATCACAAGCGAAGATGCATCGCTGGCGATGAACTCCAACCTGCCCAGCTCCTGGTGGTTCGATTCACCCAGAATAGCACCAGGCAATGAAAAACGCGGAAGTCTTAAAGGAACCACAAGGTCGGAAGCCTCCCTCACCCATAACACCTCTGTCAACGGGACATCCTCAGAGCGCAACCCCCAGCGTATGCGCAGTCCGTCGCGTTCAATTGTGTATGAGGCATGCAACAATGCGTAACCCCGATAAGCGATAAACGGCAGCAATGCGATGAGGAGAAGTGAACCGACCAGGTAAAGAACCAACGACCAGCCAACTGGACGTAAAAAAATTTGGATCATCAACGCGACGATCCCCGCCGCTACCAGCAGGAAAATACCCACATGCAGGATCAATCCATGGTTTCTTGGCGGTCGGAAAACCTGCTGGTCAGTCATAAGGTTATGAGTGAGTTATCCGGGCAGGCTTTCTGCCAGCAACCGGCAGACCAGATCCACCTGGTCTTCCGTCATCATTCCGGAGAAGGGCAGCGCTAAACCGCGCTTGCCAAGGTCTTCCGTCACCGGGTAGTCTCCCACCTGGTAATCAAACTGGTTGACGATGTACGGCTGCAGGTGGATCGGCAGGAAATACGGTCGCACCGGTACGCCTTTCACCGCCAGCCTGGCTGCGATGGCGTCGCGGTCCAGCCCTGCATCAAAGCGAATGACATAGACAAACCACGAAACCCGCGTGGTATCCGGTACCACCTGCGGCGCTTCGACGCCGGGGATCTCCACCAACCGCTCAGCGTACCAATCGGCAACCCGTTGACGGTTGTCAAGCAATTTTTCAATACGCGCCAACTGGGCATCGCCCAAGGCCGCGCTCATTTCATTCATGCGGTAGTTATAGCCCAGGTGGGTATGCTGCAGCCAGGTATCGCCGGGGGCGCGCCCCTGGTTGCGCAGCGCGCGCATGTATTGCGCAGCATCGCGGTCATCTGTCACGATCACCCCGCCTTCCCCGGTCGTGATCTGCTTATTGGGATAGAAAGCGAACACGCCGTAATCGCCCTGCATGCCAACCCTTTGTGATTTATACTCTGCGCCCAGCGCTTCGCAGCTATCCTCGATCAGCTTGAGATGATATTGATCCGCGAGGGGTTTTATCCGATCATAATCCGCCGGCTGACCGAAAACATCGATCGCCAGGATGGCCTTCAATTTTCCCATGGATTCTGCCCCCTGCCGCGGAAGCCAGCGCCGCGCCGCGCTACCGCCCTTCGCCAGGTCTTCCACCGCCTGCGCGGCTAGCGCTGGGTCCATGTTACCGGTCAGCGGGTCAACATCCACAAACACCGGGATGCCTTTTTCGAACAGGATCACATTTGTCGAAGCGACGAAAGAGAATGGCGTGGTGAGCACCATGTCGCCGGGTTGAATATCCGCTGCGCGGATGCAAAGATGCAACCCCGCCGTGCCCGAGTTGACGCCGATCGCCTCACGAGCCCCCACATATTCAGCAATATGGCGTTCAAAATCATCGATCTTCGGCCCCATGCTCAGATTGGGGGTGTGCAAAACTGCCAGAACCGCCTCGCGCTCCGCGTCAGTGAGATCAGGCAACGACATTGGCACCAAGGGTTTCGAATTTTCCATAAATTGATTTTACTCTCTTCCTGGGAGGTTTAATCGATCCGGCTTAATCCATCGAGTATGCTGCGCACAGCCCCTACCACCTGCTCCAATGGAACAATGCTTGATTCACCGGAAGCGCGCAGTTTCATTTCCACGCCGCCCTGCTTGAACGCCCGTTCGCTGACCGTGAGCCTGACGGGCAGCCCGATCAGGTCCGCGTCATTGAATTTCACCCCGGCAGAGTCCACTCGGTCGTCCACCAGCGGCTCCAGCCCGGCTTCCGTCAGGGCTGCTTCGATACTCGCCGCTATCCGGCTGGTGTCCACTTCCTTACCAGGTAGGATCACCATGTGAACCGGGTACGGCGCAACGGATGCCGGCCAGATTAAGCCGCGTTCGTCGTGGTGCTCCTCGGCGATACAGGCCATCAATCGCCCGACGCCGATGCCGTAAGAACCCATGATCACTGGTTGACTGCTGCCCTGCTCATCCAGGAAGGTGCAGCCCAACGCGTCAGAATAACGCGTGCCAAGTTTGAAAATGTTGCCCACTTCCACACCGCGCACCAACCGCATCGGCGCTCCGCATTCCGGGCAGGGGTCTCCCTCCCGCGCAGATGCGATGTCACCTGTGATGGTCGCCGAATAATCGCGCCCGTAATTCACATTACGCAGATGGAAACCGGCATCATTGGCGCCTGCCACCAGGTTGGATGAACGCGCAACCAGGTCATCCACCACAACCATCACACCCTGCAACCCTACCGGAGAAGCGTAACCCGGTTGCGCGCCGCTCGCTATGATCTCTTCATCCGTGGCCGGCCGCAGTTCGCTGGCTTTCACCAGGTTGGCTACCTTGGTTTCGTTGACTTCCATATCACCGCGCACAACGGCGAACACCAGCTTGTCCTGATCCCCGCCATCCGCGCTGAAATGCGCGCTAAAGAACACCGCCTTGGCGGTTTGTTCCGGGCTGATATTCAAGAAACGCGCCAGGTCCTCGATCGAAGACGCGCCAGGGGTTGCCACCTTTTCGATTGGCAGCGCTTCTTCAGGTCGCGGGTCAGGTTTACGGAACATAGCCACCTGGCGATTGGCGGAATACCCGCAGGCGTCGCAGAAGAGCAGGCTATCCTCCCCAATCGGCGTCAGGTACATGTATTCATGGGCTTCCTTGCCGCCCATCATCCCGCTATCCGAGCGTACCGCCACCGCGGGTAACCCGCAGCGATTGAAGATCTTGAAATAAGCGTCATAATGGTTTTTGTACTGCGCGTCAAGCCCCTGCCAGTCGGCGTCCAGGCTGTACGAATCCAGCATGATGAACTCCCGCACACGGATCAACCCGGCGCGCGGGCGCGGATCGTCACGCCACTTGGTTTGCAAGTGGTAGATAAGCGCGGGCAGCTGGCGGTAGGAACGTATCGTCCCGCGCACCAGGTCAGAGACCACCTCTTCGTGCGTCATTGCCAGCACCATATCGTGACCGGTCTTGTCCTTGAAGCGACCCATCTCGCTGCCGATCTGGAAATAACGCCCGGTTTCCTTCCAGGTATCCGCAGGCTGTACCACAGGCATGAGAATTTCCTGCCCGCCGATGGTGTTCATCTCTTCGCGCATGATGGTCATAATATTGTGGATCACGCGGTAAGCCAGCGGGAGGTAACTGAAAATTCCCGCGCCTAACTGGCGGATGAAGCCGGCGCGCACCAGTAGTCGATGGCTGGCCACTTCTGCTTCGGTGGGATTTTCTCTTAACGTTAAACTGAAAAGCCGTGAAATACGCATGGGAATTTCCTGGTCCTTTTATTGGATTAGAGCAGCATCAGCCAGGTCGCGGCTGCCCGCAGGAAGGCGGGCGCGGCTACGTGGTACGTCTTGCGCATGATCCAACCGAGCAATAGCCCCTGCACCAGCGCAATGATCAGGTTGGGCCATTCTGTGCCGAAGTCGGTGAATACCGGGTTGCCTGGCAGCTGCCACAGCACGTACAGCAAGCTCGTTGCCAGCCAACCCCAGGTGGTGCCGAGGAAGGACATCAACCGCAACTGAATATAACCGCGGAAGATGGTTTCCTCCACCAGGCACCAGATAAGCACCACCAGCAAGAGGCTTCCCTGTTCCGTTGAAATACCCTGCAGAAGCGTGTAGAACTTGCCGCGCAGGAATACAACCAGAATGACCAGCATTACCGCCAGGGTGAGGTTGGCGCGAGTGTTTTCTTTGCTCCAACCGGTACTTTTGGGCGGCTGTCCGCGCACGATGAGTAGAATGATGACGGGAACGATCGCGATCAGCGCGATGAACATGCGTTGCGAGAGCTCTCCGTCGGGGAATGCCCCGGCAAACTCGCGCAACGACTCAAGCACCGGATTGGTAAAGAACATGAAAGCAAAGAAAAAGATCACAGCGAATACAATGAGCGCGAAGGTTGCATCACGCCTGGGGTAGCGGAATTCGATGCGGCGGATCTTTTTAAACATTGGGCTGATGCCGGCAATCATCACCACGGCGATCACCCCCAACCATTCGCTGAGATAACCCAACCAGTATTTCAGATCAGTAGGGTTCATTCGCCTGCCACCTGCCTGCCTTTCAGTGGGGTTGGTTCCTCAGGTTCGCCCGGAACGCTTGGCGGTGTTTCTTCGATATCCAATTCAACTTTCTCTTCCATGCGCACCTGACCGCGCAGGAACGCGCCTTCTTCGGTGGCGAATGCCACCGTCACAACATCCCCCCACACCCGACCCGTTGAGCGGATCTCCAGTTTTTCGGCGGTAACGTTGCCGCGCAGCGCCCCTGCCACAATCACGCTATTGGCGCGCAGGTTCTGGCAGGTCACCCGGCCTGTCTCGCCGATCACCACCAACCCGCGTACGTGAATATCGCCTTCGAATGTACCCTCGATGCGGATCCCCCCCTTGCCGCCCAGGTTGCCCGACCAGTTGATGCCCGGTCCCAAAACCGAGGTGACGCGTTCGACCGGCACAGCCTGGTTCTGAACTTCAGGGGTTGATTTCTTAAACATCACTGCACTCCAAGGGTGAATCCATTGTGTCGCCAATTTGCATAACAAAGGTTAAAAAATTAGCGCGGAGAAATTTTCCCGCGCTAATTTTACCATTCTAAACCAGGTTATACCGCCTGTTCGTGGGGAAAACAAGGGCTTGTTATTTTTCAGGCCAGATCGCTCCCGCGCGCACGATCCCATTCTCCGGCACATCCGCCTTGACCACGGCGCTGTTGCCCACGCGTGCCCCCGCGCCAATGCTCACGCCCAGGTTGATGGTCGCGCCCATGCCGATCAAGGCGCGTTCGCCTACACGCACTGCACCCGCCAGGATGGCGCCGGGCGAGATATTGACGTAATCACCCAGCACGCAGTCATGCGAGAGGATTGCGCCGGTGTTGATGATCGTGCCAAACCCCACTTTCACATCGCTGCCGATATAAGCGTTGAAAAATACCTGGCAGCCTTCCGCGACACTCGCGGTTGGTTCGATAAACGCGCGTGGATGGACCACGGTGGTGCAGTGGAAGCCAGCGTCCGCCAGCCGCCCATAGACCGCCAGGCGCGGCGCGATACTGCCAATACCGCCCACAGCGTTGACCGCCTGGAAGATTCCCTTGCGACGCAAGGCGGGCAACAATTCCCCTCCACCCAGCACTGGCACATCGAGGATAAGCGTTCCGGCAGCGATGCTGTCATCCAGGATCCCGGCGATAGCGAAGCTGCCCATGCGGCGGATCAGATCGATGAGCGATTTAGCGTGACCTCCGCCGCCGTAGATCAACAACGCGGTCGGGTCCTCCTCCGCCGGAATCGAAGCGCCAAGTTCTCTGACCACGCTTTCAGTGATCAGACTACCCTTGGGCAGCGTATCAAAATCAATATGGAGTTCTTTTGCCAGCGCCATCGCCGGTTGGGTGATGCGCAAACCCGCTGGGGCTGACTGCTTTTTAGCAGGTTCTTGCGCAGCCTCTACAACCGGAAGTGGTTGATCTGCGCTGGTCGTCAGGAAACACAACAATTCCCCGGCGCGCGCGCTTTCCCCGGCTTTGAAGCGCAACCCGCGCACGTATCCGCCTGTCTCCGCGTTCAGTTCAAAGGTCGATTTGGTGGTTTCAAAACTGGCCAGCAGCTGGCCCGGTTTCACCAGTTCGCCATCCTCGACCAGCAGTTCAGCCAGCAGGGATTCCGGCTCATTGGGATTAATCAACGGCACCCGCACTTCGACAGGATCATTTGCCATACCTTGCCACCTTTCTCACTGCCCGCAGAATATCCTCCACCTGTGGGAGGACGCGCTTTTCTAGTGACGGCGCTGCCGGCACCGGTAGGTCGCGCGCGGCAACCCTGCGGGTAATCAATTGTGCTCCCGGCAGGCTTTCTGCCACGCGCGCTATCACCTCAGCACCCCAGCCGAGCGAAAGCCCGCCTTCCTCGATACTCACCATGCGACCGGTGCGCGCGACCGATTCGACCACATCCGCGACATCGAACGGCGCGAGCCGCGTGGGGAGGATCAACTCGCAAAAGAGTTCTTCTTCGTACGCGAGCTTCAGCATCGCCTGCCGCGCCAGCTCAGCCAGATAGCCGTAGGCGGTCAGCGTCACCCTCGCTGCGGGCGCGCCCGCGATCTTTATTTTATACACCGGAAAAATGGGGGCACTGCGCTTATCCACGCTAAATGCGCTAATCTCCAGATCCGGCAGATCTTGCGGTTGATGAATGGGCAGCAGATATTGCAGTTTGTTCTCGATGAACAGCACGGGGTCGCTGGTTTGCAGAATGATCGACGCAAGCAGGTTTCCCGGTTCCTGACGGAGAGTATCTTCCACGAAATTGACCGGCGCCACCAGTGTTAGACCAGGCACGCCCATGAAAAGCTTTTCCAGGGTTTGTGAATGAGTCGGTCCGTACCCCCTCCGTCCGCCCATCGGCGCGCGGATCACCAGCGGCAGGTTGACTGTATTGTTGTACATCCAGCGGAACTTGGAGATGTGATTAACCAATTGATCGAAGGTCAGGGTGATGAAATCCCCGAACATAATCTCCAACACCGGTCGCAGCCCACGCAGTGCCATACCCGCGCTCAACCCCGCCAGTCCCGCTTCAGAAATGGGTGTGGCGATCACGCGCTGCGGAAAGGCGCTGGAGCAGCCTTTGGTTACTTTGAATGAACCGCCGTACGGATCGAGGATATCCTCACCTAACAGGTAAACCCGTTCATCCTGGCTCAGTGCATCCAGCAATCCAGCGTTCAGAGAGGACAGCACGGTCTTATTCATCCAGCCCATCCTCCAATCCGGCCTCGGGGTCAGCCAGCGCCAGCGAAAACGCCTGCGCGACCCAGTGATTAATTTCATCGCGCACCGCGCTGACCTGCTCCAGTGGCAACCGCTCGGCAAGAATCCTCACCGGGTCTCGTGTTAATTTAAGTAAACGCATTTCCTCTTCGGCGCGGGTGTCATCCCCTTTTGAATGGGGGCCAAAGCGCACTGTGTTCAATATGAGCGCGGCTGGGCGAGATGTTTCGCGTATAAAAGCAGTCGACTTTTCTGCCACCACGCGAATTTCGCTGGCATCGCTGGAATCCAGTTCAGCCACCGGGATATCAAAAGCGCGCAACCTGGACGCCAGGCTGCCCGCCAGCACGAGTGAGGTAGGCGTGGTTTGCGCGATATGATTGTTCTCCACCACGATCAATAGCGGCAGCTCCCACAAACGCGCCATATTGAACGCTTCGTATATGATCCCTTCGCCAAATGTGCCGTCGCCGATAAAAACCGTGACCACCGCACCGCTCATTTTCTGCTTTTCGGCAAATGCCATGCCCGCTGCGATGGGCACGATGCCCCCCTGCACGCCGTTCGAGTACAGGTTTCGCCAATGAATATGCTGCGACCCACCCCGCCCGCCGCACACGCCGGTCGCGCGCCCCATCATTTCAGCAAAGAGGGCGCGCATATCACCGCCGTAAGCCAGGTAATGGCCGTGGCAGCGGTGGTTTGTGACGATGATATCGTCTTCGCGCAGCGCGGTAATAACCCCAACAGCGTTGGCTTCCTGCCCAAGCGAGGTATGGGTCGTGCCGGAGAAAACGCCGCGCTTAAATTCCTCGAGCACGGTCTCTTCAAAGCGCCGGATTCGATAGATCGCGCGGAATAAAGCAAGCTCATCCATCATCAGATTACGCTCCCGGTATGATCCAACCTGAAGCGCCAGGGCAAAGAACGCCATGGCTCAGGCGCGTACTGGATGCCTACACGAGGAGAGTTCACCACCTTCGCATCATCAACACGTGGAGCCTCTTCGATCGATAAAAGACTCTCTGGGTCGCACAGGTATAACCCATTCAGATCGCCATCGATGGCCAGCGCTTTGCACAACCGCGCCGGACCGCTGCACCAGTCCATCGGTTTAATGCCCGGGCGCCGTTGCGAGATGAAGTCCAACCCTTCTTCAGGCTGTAGAGCGCGCACCAGCACCGCCGCCGGGAAGCCCTGCGGGCCGCAAACCGCGTTAAAACACCAGTGCATGCCGTAAGTGAAGTAAACGTAAGCCCTGCCGGGTAATCCATACATGACCGCGTTGCGTCTGGTCTGGCCGCTGCGGGCGTGGCAGGCGAGGTCCTCCTCGCCGCGGTAGGCTTCGGTTTCGGTGATCACCCCTGAAACGCGCTGACCGTCAACCTGTCGCACCAGGCGTTTGCCCAGCAATTCACGCGCCACGATCGTCGCGTCAGCGAGGTAAAAATCTTCAGTTAAGCAAACCATATGGGTATTATACCCAAACGAACTCAGCCCGCATCGTGCAATAGAAGGGGTATTTAGGACAAAAAAAACCACCCGTTTGGGTGGCTGACTTCAAGCACATCAAACGCCGTTGATTACCTTGCTGGGCGCGATATCATGCACGAGGGTCCTGGTCAGTCCATCGATCAGGGAGACCCTGGGTGCGTAACCCAGGAATTCACCCGCGGCGGAAATATCGGCGCAAAGGCGGCTGATACCTCCTTCATTGCGTGGGTTGTAAACCACTTCCGGGCGCCCGCCTGTCGCTTCGATCGCCAGCTTCGCTAATTCCCGCACGCTCGTCTCGGTGCCGCTGCCGATATTGAAGGTTCGATTGTTGATATCTGGTGCGCTCGCGGCAGCGACCATCGCGTCAACCACGTCATCGACATACACATAATCACGCGTCTGGTTGCCATCACCATGAATGACGATCGTACCGTTCTCCCACGCCTGTCTCAGAAACCCCGGAATGACTGGCGTATGCACCGGCGGGATATGCTGCCCCGGACCGTACGCGTTAAAGACCCGCAGGCAAACCGTTTCGATCCCCCACAGGCTGCCGATCGATTTGACATAATATTCAGCGGCGAGTTTTGAGACCGCATAGGGCACACGCGGGTTGGGCACCGCGTTTTCCACAACCGGCTGCACCGGCTGATTGCCGTAGACCGTACCGGAGGAGGTCAAAACCACCCGGCGCACGCCCACATCGCGCATGGCTTCCATCAGCGTGACGGTGCCGCCTACATTAACATTGTTGTATTCTCTTGGATAAAGCACCGATTCCTGCACACTCACCTTGGCTGCCAGGTGGTATACGCAATCCACATCCTGAAGCAACGACCACAGTTTTGGTCGGTCGTTTACGTCGCCGCGCACGAAGCGCACTGTTGGATTGAGGGCTTTCTCATTACCGGTCGATAGATCATCCACGCCCACGACCACGTCACCACCCGCCGCCAGGCGGTTGGCAAGCGCAGAACCGAGAAAACCGGCTGCCCCTGTAATTAGATATCTCATGTCAGGATCTTCGCTGTCCTTGTTGCGAGCATTATAGCATTAACCTGGCCGTGACAATGGCGCACTAAGCGAGTTTTTTGCTTCTCAATGCCTGTTTCTCTTCTTCGGAAAGGAAGGCTGTTTCGAGTGCATTCTCCTGCGCCAGGCGAATCATCGCGGGGGTCAATCCAGCCAGCGGAGCAGCTACCTCGTACTCGTAGTGCAGGTCAATGGCGCTGATGCCGGGGTCATCTGTATTGATGGAAGCCGCGATGCCCTTTTCAAGGAACAGGCGCAACGGGTGAGAGGGGTAATCCGCCACTGTGCTGGTCTGAACGTTGCTGGTCAGGTTGCATTCGATGCCAATACGCTTTTCACGCAGGTAATCCAGTAGCGCAAGGTCTTCAGGCGCGTGCACCGCGTGCCCGATGCGCTCCGCCCCGAGTTCCCGCACCGCTTGCCACACCGAGCGCGGACCGTCGGCTTCGCCAGCGTGCACCGTGATATGCCAACCGGCGTCTCGCGCTTTCTTGAAATGTTCTGCGTACCACTCACCCGGAAAATGCGCTTCATCACCCGCCAGGTCCAGCCCGGCGAATTCGTCGGCATGGCGCAATTGGGCATTCAATTCCTGCATGGCGGTTTCAGGTCCGTAATGGCGTGAAAGGATGCCCAGCTGGTTGACCTTGATATCAAAATCTCGTTCACCGGCGCGGATACCGTCCGTGACCGCTTCCACGATCCCTTCGGGCTGCAGGTGGTGCGCTTCCGCCATGAACCACGGGCTGTAGCGCAGTTCGATGTAGTCGATACCCTCGTTGGAAGCGTCCTCCACGCTCTCAAAAGCAATCCTGCGGCAGGCATCGTAATCGACCAGCACACCGGTCATCCACTCGAACTTGGCGATGAATTCCATCACACCAGGCTGCGGGGTTGAAACCTGCACATACGGGCGCAAGCCCTCCAGGGTGCGCGCCGGCAGCGGCAGGTTATGCTGCAACCCGAGCTCAAGTATGGTCGAAAGACGGATGCTGCCATCCAGGTGGCGGTGCAGTTCAACCAACGGAAGGTCTTTAGAAATCATCTGAAATCCTCGTCAAGGAGTTTGTAGTGTGTGCAATTGGACGCCCTGTTCCACGGCTGCCTCTACAACCCGGTCCATCACCTCATCAGGCGGATAGGTGAAATACATGGTGCCTTCCTCCACCTCCCCGCTGAGATTAATACCGCTCCACAGCAGATCCACGCCCGCGGGCAGTCGTTCAATCAGTGTCACCAGGTCATCGGTGGAATTGACCGTGATCTTGATATACTCATCCTCCAGCTTGGTCTCGGTGGATGTGATCTCCTCAAATGATTTGCTGCGATTGGTACCCGTGGTCAGGGTGAAAATCCACTCCCCGTCCGACTCCCATGAATAGAGTTCATACCCCTTTTGAGAGTCTGGAAAGGAGTCCGGGATGTTATTCCAATCCAGCGCGGCGTAATCCGGACTGGCAGTTACACACGCGCTTAGTAACAAAAGAAGGACCATATTTGCGATGAAAATCTTATCGAGGTTATTCATATAATACACCTCCCGGCAGATCCAGTTCAAATACCGCGCGATCTGCCTGCTCGCTAATCATTTTGAAACCCGCTTTTTGATAGAGACTCGCGGGGCCTGTCCAGACTTCATTCGCTGATAATCCGCTTTGCAACTTCGGATAAGCCTGGACTTTTTTGATCCCCCGATCCTGCAGATCGACCAGGATCATGGAGAAGAAGCGTCTCGCCAGACCCATCCCGCGTGCCTGCGGGACGATCATGAAACACCCGACACACCACACCTCAACATCTGGTGTAAACGTAAATGTGTTCACGAGATTGGGCAAGAGATCGCGCTGGTACACCTGGCACCACCCGACCGGTTCTTCATCGCGGTAAAGCAGGTATCCATCAGAGATCTCACGCGTAAAGAGGTCTTCACGTTGAGCAATAGCTTCCTTTTCGGTTCTTTCAGACCATCCCTCACTGCTTGGAACCCACCAGTACCCGCACAGGCAAAAATCCGTGTATTCACCAGCGCGGTGGATCCTGTAAAAATCTTCCTTGACAGTATTGGATAACTGCTTGATGGACAAATTTTGGTCTAACACCCTGAATCCTCTTTCTTGCGCCTGACATTTTTTGACATGAGCACGATCTCCGGCCGGGTCACCCAGCCCTCCTGCTTCCAGAAAGCCAGCCCGGTCTCGTTCGTGGCGTAGACCATGATGTGGCATTTGTGGATATCGATCGCGTGTAATGCGTCGAAAACCGCCCCAACAAGTTCGGTGCCGATACCCTGCCTGCGGTAAGCGGGATCAACCGCCAGGTGATACAGGTATCCGCGCCTGCCGTCTGAACCGCACAGCACCGTGCCGATTAGATTTTCCTCATCCAGGGCAATGAAATTCAAGCCGGGGTTGCGTTCCATGAAGCGGGTCATCGGTTCCCGCTCATCCGCGTCACTCAATCCCATACCAACACAGCGCTGCCACAACGCCAGCGCGGCGTCGTAATCTGTGCACCTCATTTCTCGAATCCTAATGGTCATCATGGTCACCTTTGGTAAAGATGATCCCTTCACGAAGATTCAGCCTATTAGGCTTTACCTGTTCAGATGTAGGAAATGGTCCCCAATGGACGCGCTCGTCTTCATATTGCGTGCGAGGCTCCTTTTCCTCCGCCGGGTAACCGATGTAGATGAGGTTCAAAGGTGTTACGCCTTCCGGTAGGTTAAGGATCTCGCTCACCTGACGCTTGAACAACGTTACTGGATGAATGCCGATCCATACCGATCCCAGCCCCAGCGCGGTTGCTGCCAGCAAAATATTCTCTGTCGCGGCGCTGCAGTCCTGCACCCAGAACTTTTCACCGGCTTTATTCTTTTGGCGGCGGTTGCTGCCGAGCACACAAATGGCAGCGGGCGCGTTCATCTTCGCAAACATCAAAGTATTGCGAAAGCGGTCCATCACCTCTTCGTCAGTGATGACCACAAATTCCCAGGGCTGGGCGTTCATCGCGGTCGGCGCAGCCATTGCCGCCTCAAGCAATAGGATCAGTTTCTCCTTTTCGACCGATTGCTCGGTAAATTTGCGGATACTGCGGCGCTTGAGGATCACATCCATGAAATCACTCATCATCATCTCCATTGATCACGCTTGTGTTGTCGTTGCATCCCCTGATACCAGATGAACATGCAGGTGCGGAAAGGTTTGATAATTGCCGCCGTTCAGGATGAGTCGATAACCTGTATCGGTCAATCCATATTCCTGGATCAGGGATTGGGTCAGGTCAATAAATTCCCGCATCATATCGATTTCAATGTCGTTTGATTTGATCGATAACCAATCCTGTAATTGCACCTTCGGCACCACGAGAATATGCACGGGATAAGAAGAATTCGGATGATTGAAAGCGATCCAATGCGTGGTCTGGCACTGGGGTTTGATCGGCAACGCAAAGGGAGCGTTTTTCAATCCCCAATTGAAGATCTTTTGAGCGGGCTTTGAATTCATTAGCTTTCTGATTTTCATATGATTGTGTGCAAGGTTCCTGCCATGATTGATAGGTAATTATAAGATTAATTAATGCCCGCCGAGAGAATGGGTTATAATTTGGATAATATTTATCTAATTAAACTGGAGCTAACGAGTTGTTACACAAATTAAACCGGGATTACAGGATCGCTTTTTTTCTAAGCCTCTTCACGATCATCGCCAACCTGGTCGAGGGGTCGTTTTCAACCATTCTCGGGCAAAAGGACGGTACGCTGGCATTGTTTGGCTTCGGTCTCGATAGTTTTATCGAAGTGATCTCGGCGGTCGGAATCACAATCATGGTGCTGCGCATCGCCAGAGAACCGGATTCTCCGCCCTCCAAATTCGAGGTCACGGCATTAAAAATCACCGGCGTTAGTTTTTATTTGCTCACCGCGGGGCTGGTGGTGACCGCAGTGTTGAACCTGGTCACCGGTGCGGAACCTGAAACCGCCATCAGCGGGTTGATCATTTCGTTGATTTCGCTCAGCGTGATGGTCTTTCTCTATCGCGCCAAAATGAGCGTCGGCCACCGGCTTAACTCTGACCCGATCATCGCCGATGCCAACTGCACCAAGACTTGCATCTATATGTCGCTGGTGCTGCTCGGCTCCAGCCTGATCTACACCCTCACTGGCTTCGCTTTCATTGACATCATTGGAGCTCTCGGCCTGGCGTGGTTCTCTTTCAGCGAAGGGCGCGAGGCTTTCGAGAAGGCAGCAGGGAAGATGAGCTGTGACACTTGTAGTGAATAGAACGAGCGCGGTTTATACCGCGCCCGTTTTTCATTATTGCTGGTTCCAGGCGCGGCGGTCCTCTTCCTTCTCTGGGTCCAGGTACGCCGGGTCGATCTGAGGGTTTATCCTGCGACCCCTGGCAAGCCACATGCTTTTCGCCAACCTGACCGGGTCAGCCTCAACACCCTGTGTGGCGAAATACGCGCACACCTTCTCCACATCACGCGCAAAGATGCGATACGCGTTGCGGTTTTCGTCCGGATGGATCGCCTGCGGAAAATCGATCAGCTTGATCCCGCCTTCCCAGTAGAGAATGTTATACGCTGACAGGTCCGCGTGGATGCGGTTGAAGCTCAGCATCAGCTCAATGTTGAACACCACCCGGTTGAAGAGTTGGTGAGCTTCGCCGGAACCCAATGTGACGGTATTGAGCGTGGGCGCTGAAATATTCTCGTCTCCGATGAAATCCATCAGGATGGCGTTCTCAGAGCTGGCGTAGGGGCGCGGCAGGTCAACTCCCGCGTCGGCAAGCAGTTGCATGGTGTGAAACTCGTGCCCGATCCACGAGGCGTGCAGCAACTCACGACCGTACGAGGTGCGCTTGCGCATCGCGTGCAGCGAACGGTCATCATGAATGACCCGGCCGGAGGTATCCAGTTGGTCACGCCCCTCGCGGTAAAGGTGGTCGTTCTTTAGATTACGGAAGCGCCGCGGTCGGTAGACCTTGGCTGCGATCCAACGCGGGCTTGAACCCACTGGTCGTGAGCACAGGTATATGCTGGCTTCCTTGCCGCCGCGCACCATCTTGAGGATGTCTTCTATCCAATCCTCCTGATAGAACTGGTGTATCGAGGACATCAGCCATTGCTTTTCATGTCGCGAGGCGTTGTACGTGTAGGTGTATCCGGACTCTTCGGCGTTTCCCTGAGCTTCCGCCAGGATTGGCGCAGGCTTTTTTGAATTTAGGCGATACTCCTTTTTTCGCGATCCGAAGAAACGAGTTCCATTTTCTCCAAAATCCTCAAATTCATCCGGCTCTTGAAATTGGTTAAGATTCATTGTTCCTTCTTGGTATATTGACAATTGATCCTGCCCGGTTAAAACAAAAAGCCACAGATGCGGCGCACCTGTGGCTGGAACGGTTGCAGGAATTAAAGCCGGTTCTCCCCAGGAGGCGCGCAAAGATTAAGCTGGGATTCACTCTTGATCATTCTCATCTTTTTGTCCTCCTTTCGGTAATTGAATATCTCAAAGTCTACCTATATCCACCATTTTCGTCAAGGCGTCAGTGGGGGTCAGGCGTCAATGGGGGTCAGGATGCCGCGCTGACAGGTTTCGTTCTGACTCGATGGAATATAATATACTCAATATCCGTCGATCAATGGCTCAATTCAACCTGTCACAAACCTTCGCGTCACTCAAACATCCCAACTTCCGTTTATGGTTCAGCGGGCAGGTGGTCTCTTTGATCGGCACCTGGATGCAAGCTACCGCGCAAGGATACCTGGTCTATGAACTGACTGCCTCGCCGGTTATGTTGGGTGTCGTTGGGTTTGCCAATGGCATCCCAGTGTGGCTCTTCTCGTTATACGCGGGCATCATCGCGGACAAGATCTCGCGTCGTAAACTGATTATGATCACCCAGGGCTCAATGATGGTGCTGGCGTTCGTTTTAGCTGCCTTGACATTCACTGGCGTGATCCAAGCCTGGCATGTCGTCATCATGGCGCTGTTATTGGGCACCGCCAACGCCTTTGACGCGCCGGCTCGCCAATCCTTCGTGGTGGAATTGGTTCCCAGGGAGGACCTGACCAACGCCATCGCCCTCAATAGTACAGTTTTCAACCTGGGCACGATCATCGGTCCCACGGTCGCCGGGCTGGTTTACGCCTGGCTTGGTCCGGCGTGGTGCTTCACCATCAACGGCATTTCCTTCGTTGCCGTGCTGATCGCCCTATCCCTGATGCGCCTGGCTCATCGACCGCCTGCAGCCGTTGAAGAAGGCAGCGTACGAAGCAGGATTACGGTCGGGGTTAAATACGCCTTCGCTGATCAAAACATCCGTGTGCTGATGATCATGCTCGCCACCACCGCCATGTTCGGTTTCGGTTTATTGAGCCTGATGCCAGCCTGGGCAACGCACGTGCTTGGCGGAGACGTGCGCACGAACGGCTTGCTCCTGTCTGCCCGCGGCTTGGGGTCTCTTATCGCCGCGCTCATGATCGCGTCGATCGGCGGTCGGATCGTGCGCGGCAAACTGTGGACGCTTGGCGGCCTGGTGCTGCCGGTCGCGTTGATCACTTTATCGCTCTTCCGCGTCCTGCCTGTGTCGCTTTTGGTGCTCGTGGTGATAGGCTGGAGCCTGATGGCGGTGGTAAACCTCACCAACGCCCTCGTGCAGACACATATCCCAGATGAACTACGCGGTAGGGTGATGGCAGTTTATATCCTGCTCTTCCAGGGTTCATCTCCCATCGGCTCCTTGATCGCCGGCTGGCTCGCAGAGGCCACCAGCGAAGCGATTACGGTGTTCACCTTCGCATGCGTTATCATGATCGTAGCGGTGACGATACAGCTCAAACAGCCTTCCATTCGCAGGTACAATTAAATCCACCTGGCTCGCATCATTTCCATCATAGAAGTAATACGCGGTTAAAGTTTCTTATACATCTTTGAGATTCGTCAACTATAATTAGACAATTATTGTCTGATTCGTTGAGATTGGAGATAGGCATGAAATACACCGATCAAAGCATTGACCGTATCACCCCCGAAAAAATCTTTTACTCCCGGCGGAAATTCCTGAAACTGGCAGCAATGTTTGGCACCGCTTACGCCCTGGCAGCCTGTGGTATACAGGAAGATACACTCTCCCCGCCAGAGACGGCTGGACCTCTGCCTACCATGTCGACCAGCATGGCACCTGAAGTCCGGCCATTCACGCCTGAAGACAAGATCATCAGTTTTACGAACTTCTACGAGTTTTCGGTTGATAAAAACGAACCGGCGAAGCTGGCGCAAAGCCTGCAAACTTCGCCCTGGCCGATCGAGGTCGGNNTACCGCATGCGCTGCGTGGAGGGTTGGTCGATGGTGATCCCGTGGTATGGCTTCCCGCTCAAGAACCTGCTCGCGGATTTGAAAATAAAATCGGAAGCCAGGTATATCAAGTTCACCACCCTGTATGACCCTGATCAGATGCCCGGGCAGAACCGCTATTATTCCTTCACGTGGCCCTACACCGAGGGTTTGCGGTTGGATGAAGCGCAAAATGACCTCACCCTGCTCGCCTGGGGACTGTACGGCAAAGAATTGGCAAAACAGAATGGCGCTCCGTTGCGCCTGGTGGTGCCGTGGAAATACGGCTTCAAGAGCATCAAATCGATCGTGAAAATTGAATTGATTGCAGAGCAGCCGGTGACCTTTTGGAACACCTCCGCGCCTGGTGAATATGGTTTTTACGCCAACGTGAATCCAAATGTCGATCATCCACGCTGGTCGCAGGCGAATGAATATCGTGTCGGCGAAGAAGGCACAAGACCAACTCTGATGTTCAATGGATACGAAAATGAGGTAGGATATTTGTATGAAGGCATGGACCTGGAAAAGGATTACTGACCGTTGAGAAGAAATACGAAATTGCTTCCCCGCATCGTAAGTGTGACCTCCTCCCTGATGTTCCTGTTCCTGGTCATCGGGTATTTCGCCGGTTGGCTTGGATCGTCCTCTTTACGTAACGCGCATCTATGGACAGGCCGCGTTGCGTTCTTTTTCCTCCTTCTCTCGCTCACCATCACCCCGCTGCGCACCATAACCGGCTGGTCGATCATCATCCCCCTGCGCAAAACCTTCGGATTGAATGCTTTCTACTGGGCATCTGCGCACATGCTGGTATTCACAGTGTTGATATACCATATGAACCTTCCAGCGATTTTAGAAGCCTTCTCGTTCAGGAGATTCATCATCCCGGGGGCATTCGCATTCCTGATCCTGGCGGTGCTTGCGCTCACCACCGTGGGTCCGATTAAAAAAGCTGTCAAAAAGATCTGGCGCAGGATCCACATGTGGGTTTACCCTGCCAATGTGCTGGTGCTGCTACATTACAGCGGCGCGACCTCTCAGGAGGGCGAGGTGGAACCATTGGTTCTGATCGCCGCGGTGTATGTCGCGATTTTGTTCATCCTGCGCCTGAAGCCGGTGAAGATGGCCATCATCCGCCGCCGCCTGGGGACACAGCAAATTGACATGAGTTCCAATTAAGGTATAATAACCCCCGA
This sequence comes from Anaerolineaceae bacterium UBA2260, assembly GCA_002347485.1. Lineage (GTDB taxonomy): Bacteria > Chloroflexota > Anaerolineae > Anaerolineales > Anaerolineaceae > UBA6107. The sequence goes on from DDXM01000003.1 coordinate 78,372, forward strand.
AGCACGGTCCACTAGCTCAATGGCAGAGCAACTGACTCTTAATCAGCAGGTTCGGGGTTCAAGTCCCCGGTGGATCACTATACAAGCCGAAACGTGAAATTGAAGCTAAATCCCTCAATTGTGGAGGGGTTTTTGTTTGCACACCCCTACTAAAAATCAGTCTCTCAAAACACAGCGGTTTTCACCATTTCAATGCTATCTGCCAAAATTGCTATAATTGAAAGGCATATAGAGAATTGGAGATACTTAATGGAAAATTGTCTTTACTACGGGGATAACCTGGACATACTGCGCCGCTACGTTGGTGATGAAACAATCGACCTGATCTACCTCGACCCACCCTTCAACAGCAAAGCCACCTACAATATGCTCTTTGAGGAGCACGACGGTACAAAATCCGCCGCGCAGTTTCAGGCGTTTGAAGACACCTGGCACTGGGACCATTCCGCTGCCGCCGCTTACCAGGAGGTCGCAGAACGCGGTGAGAAGATCAGCCAGGCGATCATCGCCATGCGCCAGATGTTGGGTGACACCGACATGCTGGCTTATCTTTCGATGATGGCCATCCGCCTGATCGAGCTGCGCCGCGTGCTCAAACCAACCGGATCGATCTACCTGCACTGCGACCCGACAGCCAGCCATTATTTAAAGATTATTATGGATATGATATTTGGATCTCAATTTTTCAGAAATGAAATCGCATGGAGTTACAAGCGCTACACGGCTTCTAGTAAAGCATTTCAACGCCTTCATGACACAATTCTTTATTACGTGAAAAGTGACGAGGCGATTTTTAATGTTATTCGCAATGAATATGGAGAAAAATCTGGAAAAGCGGATTCGCATTACAAACAGGATGAAAGCGGACGCTGGTATAGATGGCAGAAACGCGCGGGAAAAGAACCATATAAAATATTCCTATCTGAGGCAGGAAGAAGAATTGGGGATGTGTGGGATATTCCGATCATAAACGCATCTGCAAAAGAACGTCTCGGCTATCCCACTCAAAAACCTGAAACCCTCCTCGAGCGCATCATCCAGGCGTCCTCCAACCCAGGCGATCTGGTACTTGACCCATTCTGCGGCTGCGGCACCGCTGTGGTCGCCGCGCAAAAGCTCGGTCGTCGCTGGATCGGCATTGACATCACCCACGTTGCGATAACTGTTATGAAGAAGCGTCTGATCGATACCTTTGAACCAGACCCCAACTTCATCGTCATCGGCGAACCCACTACAGTCGAAGACGCCGCAGAGCTCGCCCAATCTGACCCTTATCAGTTCCAGTGGTGGGCTCTCGGTTTGGTTGGTGCACGTCCTATCGAACAGAAAAAGGGCGCGGACAAAGGCATTGACGGTCGGCTTTACTTCCACGAGATGGACGGTGGTGAGACCAAACAGGTTATCTTCTCGGTCAAGGCTGGCGGTACCAATGCTTCACATGTGCGTGACCTTCACGGCGTTATTGACCGTGAAAACGCCGCCATCGGAGTGCTAATCACGATGGAAGAGCCCACCAAACCCATGCGCTCAGAAGCTGCATCCGGTGGTACCTACACCTCCCCTTGGGGAGTTCATCCAAAGTTACAGATACTCACGGTCAAGGAGTTGCTCGAAGGTAAAAAGATCGATATGCCCCCCGTTCACCAGGTGAACGTCACTTACAAGCGTGCCCCGAAACAAAAGAAGAAGGGTGGTCAACCAGAACTCTTATAGTTACCACCGAGAGCCCATCTGTTTATAGGCATCATGTAGGTCTTCCACCTCGAGTGCAAGGTACCTTTGGAGCACCTGCGTTGACGAGTGACCCATCAGTTTCATCAACCTGATCAGGTCGCACCCTCGACGTAAACTTTCTAGGGCGAATGCTCGCCGAAAGTCATGCGGGGATGGGATTGTTTTCAAATGCGCCATTTCCGCGCGCCGCCTGATGAGTTGGGTCAACCCGCTAGGTGTCAGTGCATTGTCTGTGTAGGAAATCCATAATGGCTCATGGTTCTCTCGGGAGTTGCGGCGCCGCATATAACGAATGATGTCCGTTCTGGCGGTATCCGTGAGAAAGACCGTGCGATCTTTCCCACCCTTTCCAGCGATTACCTCAATAACTCCAGTTTCAAGGTTGACATCTCCAACGGTCAGGTTACAAAACTCTGCGGCGCGTAATCCAGTATCCAGTAATGCGCGCAGGATTGCTTTGTCTCGCAATCCTAAAAAGGATTTTTCGCATGTCAGGATCATCGCGTTCACATCCGACAATGGTACTCCCTGGATGGGTGTAGTGTTAACCTTGGGTGGTTTAATCTTTTTAATCGGGTTGGGTAATGCACCATCAGTTTCCAACTCATACCAATTCAAGAAAGCCCGTATACAACGATAGTAACAATGCACCCCTCCACCGTTGTGCGTCTCGCAAAGCAACACCATGAAGTCACGGATCAGGTCTGCCGAGACCTCACTAATCAACGTGGCACCTTTGCTCTCGGAGTAATCGCAGAACTCATCGAGCATGTCCTTATAGAAATCTATACTTCGGTTGGACAGCTTTTGTCCCTTCTTTGCGACCAGGAAGGTAAAGATTTCCTCCCTAATCAGTGTCTCTCGGATATCGTGTTTCATTTCTACAATCCTCCTATATGCACTATATGTTTGGGTTACGAACATATCGACACACCGCATATAGGGGTTTTTGTCGCTTCTGCACTTACGCCAGCCGAGGATGGACCTCTTAATCAGCAGGTTCGGGGTTCAAGTCCCCGGTGGATCACTAGATGTAGGGGTAACCCTGTAACCATAACCCACATATTGGGTCACCGACCTGGTGAATAGCCAGGTTCTGTTTTTAAGATGTAATATGGTGCAAATCGATTTTCTGAGTTTGGTATTAAGCGGTTTATGACGCAGGTTCTCTGGATATAGAAATGGAATAACACCCCCTGTATTGAGAGCTTCCATCACTTTTTTGACCTTTCGTAACCCAGGAAACCAACCCCGGGTCGAACCAATGGTATACGTGGCGACGTGTTGAAAAAGAGGATTTCCTCAATGGCAGGTTTTGGCAGTTTTTTGAGACCCGGTCCCAAAGGAATCCCATTCCTATCCTAATCATAAGTACTTGCTCAAAACAATCCAAGAAAAAGGGTAGTGCTTACTTTCTAGAATTGCTTTATCTAATCTTAAGAATAGATCTACCCCTTCAACCTTTAAGGTCTTGATTCCTTTGCTTTTGTAGTGTGCAATAGAAAAAGTGTATTCCATAAGAAAGATGCTTTATCTTTAAATAACCAAATTACCCTTGCATCATCGGCCTGAACTTATACTTATAAATCCGATTTTGACCAAAAAGCGGTAATCGAAGCGATAATCAGTGTTTGAGTTTACTTCCTGTTCACTCCTTCAGATGACAGGATAGGAGACTCCCTCGATGAACCCATCATCAAAACTGGATCTGCTTCAGCAATTAAGTTAGAGATACGTTCCATGGTGCTTGTCACCAATGGCAATTGAGGATCGTCCAGTGTGCCGATGGTTTCACGCAGGCGCGACAGTCGTTCATGTAGATCGGAAAGCTGAGCCGACGCTCCTGCGGCGACCCGGTGGGAGACTAACCGTCTCCAAAGGACCTGGCAGACCACCGACAAAGGTGGTGCGATAAGGATGCCGATGATTCCAAATGCGTCTGCAAGTCCGATGAGTAAGATCATCGTCAGGATCGGATTGTTCCACCTCCGATTTGCCAGACGTGGTTTAACCCAAATTAATATCGCGATTAGGATAATGAATGTATAAAGACCCAAAAACAGGCTGAGCGGGACGCTGGTCAGCAAGCCCACCAGAAGTGGAGGAAGGAGCGCCAGAACTGCTCCAACCACAGGTACCAGACAAGCCAGGGCGCCAATCAATGCCAACAGCACCGGGTATGGAGATCCAAGCAGCCAATAACCAACACCAAAAAGCACGCCCGCCAGCAGACTTTGGAAAAGTTGACCTTGAATGTATCGACCGATTTCAGGTTCGATAGTCCGCCAGATCCCTCGGGCGCGTGTACGCTGGCCAGATGGCAATAACGATAACCAGAGCCGCTCAAAATGAATTTGATTGATCCCCCAATAAATACTCAGGATGACGATGATCGCGATGGCAGCGAAAACGCCGCCGATGCCCTGGGCGATTCCAAGCAGGGCAGGTATGACTAGTTCCCCATTATTTCCGATGATTGCCTGGAATAGTACGCTCGGGGAAGGAAGGCGTGATATCAGACTCTGTTGGATGGAACTGTCTGCCCATAAGGAAAAGTTCCACTTATCCTTAACGGATACACTTTCAGCCAAACGCTGTAATTCAGAACCTGATTCTCTGAAGACCAGGAAGAACAAAAAAACCAAACTGCCCGCGACGAGAATGTAAGCAAAGATCCAAACCAACCGCTCGATCAATCGCTTCCCCGCGAGACGTGAGAACAGAGGGCGTATTGAAGCCGCGAGCATCAACGAAAGCAACACATACACGACAGCAGTCCGAAATTGCCATAGCACCAATAACACCAGGATCGTGGTTAGAACCGCTACACTGATCCTTACCAGGTTCTTACTCATTAGTACCTGATGGAATTTGAGCTAACAGGACATCCAGATCAGACGCAATTGCCTCAATTTCGTCCATTACTTTGTCAATCTGCTTCTCTTGTAAGGCTGTACCACCTTTGTTAATTCGGGCTTGTTTCTGAAGATCTTGTACCAGGTCCCTGGCTTCGTACCGCAGGCGGCTGGTAAAATCGCGCCCGGTCGAATTCTCGGGTTCAGACAGTGAGGGGTGAAAAACAAAATCGTCAAGGATCAGTTGTATGATTGCGGCAATTGGAATCGCCATTAGTGCACCAACAATACCAAACAGTGAAGAAAAAGCAAAAATCGCCAGCAGGGAAACAAATGGATTGACCCCTACCGCTTTGCGCATGATGCGTGGAACCAGTAAATTATTTTCCAAAACCTGGATGATCACAGTGGCGACAATCACCCAGATCAATTTTGTAGGAGAAATGGACAGGGCGATCAATCCTGCTGGAATTGCACCCAGCGTTGGTCCCACCATTGGCACCGCTTCAAGCGCTCCAGCAACAAGCGCCAGCACCAGGGCATTGGGCAAACCAATGATCAGGTAGGTGATTAACGCCATAACACCGATGACCAGGCAAAGCGCCCCTTGCCCGGCAATAAAGTAGCTAACCTTAACTTCCATCGCTTTGATCAATTCAGAAATACGCTCCCGGTGAGTTTTAGGGAACATTTGGATCAATGATTGAATGGTTCTTGGTCCATCGAGGGTCCAATAGAAACCCAAAAGCAGGATGACGATTGAATAAAAGACAAACTTTGAAGCAGTCGCCAGGTACACCAGGGCTTGTTCAGCAGAGGCCAGCTCCTCTGGTGCGGTCTGGTAGACCATTTCAAAACCCGGTATCACAGCCGGCAGAAATTGGTTGAGGCTGGCAATCAATTGGTTGGGTGAATCACCAATCCAGGAGCGGAAATTCTGATAGTAATCTGGGATCATTTTGATGATCGCTGCCCCTTGATCAAATACCAGGGGAAATAACAAAATGAAGAAGCCAATTAACAAGGCAAACAGCAGTACATAAACGAGGAGAACTCCCGCAACTTTAGGAAGACCTCTTCGGTAAAACCAATTTACTATTGGCCTGATGACCGTCCCCAGGATGATGGCGACGAACAGAATAAAAACAACCTGGTAAAAACGATACAAGAGCCAAAAACTCAGCCCGACACACACCAGGACGATGGTCGCCAACATGACCCGCCGGAACGTCCAGTTGCTCAGTTGAGAAGGTGGTTGGTCTTCCATGAATTACTCCCTGTGTCTACTCGATTCCAGACACTAATTTCATTTCATTCGTCTCCATTGATACTCGTCTTATTTATTCAGGGTACACATGGTCTATTTTTTCTTCTTCTCAACAACAAGTATTGTTTCCCTGCGCTTGGCCTGCTTCAAGCGACGGATGTGCATACGTACCCCTTTTGATTGTCGTTTAACTTTGTCTTTGGTTTCAGTATTTGTCAGGCTTGACATTAGTGCTCCTATTCACTGGGCTGTGAAATTTCTTTAACCATCTCTGCGGTCTTTTCTGGCTGGTCGACGCGAGTAGCCACGTCTGCCTGAGAAATAATCCCCAAGACCTTACAAACACTATCCACGACGACGATACGACGCAATTGATGTTCTGACATTGCATCCAGGGCTCGCTGAAAATCATCATCAGCCCTGCAGGTCACAACCTTGCGCGTCATCACAGATTCCACCTGGGTAGAACTGGCATCGAGACCCTGGCCTACTACCCTCAAAGCTAAATCGCGATCGGTAATAATCCCGATCAACTTTTGAGTTTCTTTGTTATCAATTACTGGAATTGACCCGATGTTTTCGCTTTTCATCAATTCCGCGACCATTACTACATTGTCGGTCGGCAGGCAGCAAACCGGTTTTGAAGTCATAACTTCTTCACATGTTTTCATCAGATAATCCTTATTCTCTAGATAACGGACAAGAAAGGCGAACCAAGTAGATTTTTGTCCGAAGTTTGTTGGAGTTCCAGGTTAAATCAAATGTCCGTAGGTGTTCACATTGAGGGGTCAATTTTCAATCTGACCCACCCGGTTTTTAAGCCGGGCGTCAGATCGAAAGGGTTCACTCACTTACCAGCCAAAGCCCCTGTCTACTACTTTGGCCGGACATGGTTGATTGGTAAAGCGCTGGATATTTGGATTAAACAATATTCAGCAGCTTCAATATGACAAGGATGACAGCAATAACAATCAAAACGTGAACCCAATTACCAGTCTTTGGAAAGCTAGGAATTAACCTCCCGCCGAACGCGCCGAGCAACCACAGAATGAATAATATTACGATGATAGTCCACATACTTTTCTCCTTTTGAATTTTTGTTGTCTACCATTATGCCGTCAGGCCGAATGATAGTTTGCCTGGTAATCTAATCTGATTTACCAACATCACAAACAATGATGGTTGAGATCACCAGGATCACACAAGCCGCAATGAGAGAATAAATTAGCAGTCACATGCTGGTGTTCTAGTTGATTCTCTTCACTAATAACCCACTCTGATCTTCCATTTCTATATTTGTTAAGTTGAGCGAGCCTTCTCACCGCGGCTTGTGTGAGCCCAGGATCCAGCATTACCGGAACAGGTAACAAGTGGATCATATTATTGTTCACTTCGATGACCATCGATGTTGATGCCTGCTTTAGCCAGTTCCTCTTCTGAGAGAATTTGGTACCCGGCCAGCAGGATGGCAAATCTTATAACGAAAGAAAATACGACAGGTAATCGGGTTGATGATTGGTTAAGTACCAATTTATATTTCTCTACCAAAGGGTCCATTCAGACTCCTATCTTCGTTAAGAGCGGCCTTGAGTTGGTAACAAACTTGGATCATTGTTCTTGACTAACTTCGAAGATATGCGATGGTGAGTGCTTATCGAAAGGCTGGGGCAGCAGGGGTGCTATGGCCCACCCCTGCTAACCTCGGTGCCAGGCATAAAAAACTGATAAGCTCGATTACCGCCCACGTCTCAATAAACGGACGATCGCAATCAGGATGATGGCACCCAAAAGTGTCACCAACATGGTTGGCAGGGTTATCGCGTCGTTGATTGTTCCGATACCCAGTAATGGGCTTATGAACCAGCCTGCCAGGAATGCGCCTACGATGGCCACAAGGATGTTGATCAGTAAACTTCCCCGGTCCTTCATTATGAGTGAAGCTACCCAACCTATTACTGCTGCTGCGATCAGATAAATGATGATGTTCATGTTTTTTCCTTTCGAAAATACAGGTTTTCACGGAGTACCGTGAGTTTTCTTGATCCTTACCTCTTTCCCCTCTGTAAAGGGGTAATGGATTACTCAAGTCGATAAATAGAAGGGGCTTTCCTCCGGCCTTACACAGAGACAGGTATAACAACACGACTGTGTTCTGCTTCGATCATCCGCCTGGCAAACCAACCAACAATTGCACCGGCAGTCAACCAGGCGACGAAATTGAAAATATGCATCTTGCCTCCTTTAGAATTATTGTTGATGTACGCGTTTGAAACCGCGCGCAGTTGATTTCGCTAGACCTGGCTCAACTCAAATGCCGCGGATTCGTCAGCCAATATTTTTTGGTAACGCCTGTGGTCTAATTCGTAGATCCGGCTGACGACCCATCCAATCACGACACCCAGCGAGAGCCAGACGATGAAATTTGTTCGCATTTACGTTTTCTCCTTATGGCTTTTTAAATTTTCTTACGCTTGTTTACTTCAGCCCACTTGATCAGGGCGTGTCAGTCGTATTATTCGTTGTGTCTTCAGTGGTAGTGGTTGTGGTTTGACTGGTTGCTGATGTTGCAGCAGGAATATGCTGGTCAACAATAGTCTGCTTCACACTGACGGGTCCGCGCGGGCGATAGAAAAGCACATATACAATCCTCACAAGCACCCAACCAACCAAAGCGTAGATGATCATTGCGAGGATGGTCGAAAATTCAAACACCATTCCATCAGCGGCTGGAGCACCAGTCAAACTGGCAAATGGTCTCACGAAAAAGTCGGTCAGGTTGTAAAGAAAGGTCGCGAATGTGTTACCTGGGTTGACCCCGATCAGTTTAAATATAAATCGCAGTCCCAGCAGACCCTCGAGTACCCCCAGTAAGAGCCAGATCAATTGTGTGATTTTAAAGGTTGCGACACGTCCCTCATGCCCTACTACGTCCTGGGTGGTGCTTACTTCTTTGTAATCGGTCATTTTGTCCTCATTTCGAATTCTTTTTCGGCTTCCTGGAGAGTGTAGCCGTACTTCTCCTGGAGCAGTCCGATTAATTTAGAGAGCTTGCCGTCCACTTGCTCTAGATCGTCGTCAGTCAATTTTCCCCACCATATTTTTGCCTGACCGCGCATCTGTTTCCATTTACCTTCAAAAATTTCATTCCTCATTTTTCATCTCCTTGTTGAGTGTGCGGAATTCGATTGGATTGATCACTAACGCCGGGAGGGTTTCAATAAACCACCCAGGAGTACACCGAGCCCCAATCCGATCGAAATTGCCACCCAGGGGTATTTGGCAGCTTTATCAGCCAATCCACCGGGGATCTTTTCCGCGTATTCCTGCGCTTTTGCGTTGTATTGGCTTAAGCTGTAGGCCAGGTCTTTCTTTACAGTTGCGGTAGTGTTCTCATATGCCGCCTTCGCGTCATCTGCCACTGCTTCGACCTTGGACTCAACGCGCTCGACGTTATGACCAAACAGGCTGCTTAAATCCTTCTTTACTCTAGTGGCATCTTGCTCGATCTTTCTTTCGTACTGTCTGTCATTCATCTCTTAATATCCTTTTCTGGGTTTCGCCCTGTACAGGTTCCTGTTCGATGTAAGCTCTCAGTATCCAGGCCATTTTTTCATGCAGGCTCATCACGCTGACAAGCAATTCGATGGAGCCTTCGTCCTCAAATTCATCCGTGCATTTTCTGATGTCCTCACGTAAGAACCGGATGAGTGTCTCGTGATCGGCCAGAAGATGAAGAATATCCGGGATAAATGCGGACTGTTCCTCAAGCCGGGAATGTGCAAGAAATCCTGCGAAACTTGCCAGTGCTATTCCCCCCAGCATCCTGGTGCGTTCTGCGATCTTGTCAGTAATTTCATTCAGCTGCTTGTATTGGGTCTCGAAGAGGATATGAAGTTCGAAGAATCCTTTTCCGCTAGCGTTCCAGTGAGCGCTGCGGGTTTTTTGGGATAACACTGCTTCGTTGGCAAGATTATTGTTCAGGAGCTCAACAACCGGATTACGGACATCACTATCCAATCCTATATTGGGTTGGATAAGAACATGAAGTGCATTTTTATGCCCGTCATTTTCCAGCGTAATACTGGGTTGTATGGGGATCTGTAGAGCTTTGGTACGGACGTTATCTTTCTTTAGTCCCATATAGGCTCCTTTCATTAGATAGTTTTCGCCTACAATAATATGCTATCCGATAGGAGCTATCTATGTCCCATATAGAGTCTGTATTAACTCTATAAATATTTCTGATAGGTCAGGCTTCTGGTAGTTATAAGAATCTCAAGGGTGAGAAAAAAGCAGATATCTTAAAAGGTTGATACTGCGATGCGCAGTTTGCACCAGCGCACCGGTTAAAGAAATCCAGCATGAATTCCTATCAGGATATCTAATTCGCGATAATTATTTTTTTCGAGTGCAGGTTGTATCCCATCCCGGGCACAGTTTCAAGGAGGTCGGCGTATTCCCCCAATTTTTTTCGTAACCGGCCGAGATAGGTGTGTAAATAGTGGTTTGACCCGCGGTATTCTGGTCCCCAAACCCGGGTGATCAACTCATCATGGGTAATGATTGCGTCCATGTGCTGCGCCAACTCAGCCAAAAGTGCGTATTCAGTGCGGGTGAGATGTATATCGTTCTCAGCGATGAAAACTCGACGCGCTCCCAGATCGATGAGCAGATCTCCGATTTGAACTCTATTCTCATCTGTTTTTGCCGAGACATAAGACCGGCGCAGGAAAGAGCGCACACGTGCCAGCAGCTCTTCTGATCCAAATGGTTTGGTCACATAGTCATCCGCCCCAGCGTCGAGGGCAGCGACTTTCAGGTCCTCTTCCAGCCTAGCGCTTAAAATAATGATGGGCACATCCGAGCGCGCCCTGATCCAGGCGCAGACATCCACCCCTGATAAACCGGGAAGTACCAGATCCAACAGCACCAGGTCAACCGGTTGTTCTTGAAATATCGCAAGGGCTTTATGGCTGTCCTCCGCTTCACTGACGGTGTAGCCGCGCTTTACCAGGTTTACACGCACCAGCTTGCGGATACTTGGATCATCTTCAACAATTAGAATATTGCCCATAAGTCACACCTCTTGAGCGGTTTATGTAGAAGGTTGAGTTGGATCGCGCGGGATGGTAAAGGAAACCGTTGTTCCAGGTACGAATTGCTTTTTGATCCAAATATGCCCGCCATGAGCTTCGACCAGACCTTTGCAAATTGCCAAACCTAAACCAGCTCCTTTTGAAAACCCGTTCTCTTCGTTTTTCCCGCGCGTGAAAGCCTTAAACACCTTTTTATGATCAGATATCGGGATTCCAGGCCCCTGATCTGTGACATTTATCTGTACGTACTCGCCTCGCAAGTCGGCCGTGATTTTGATCTCTGTTCCCTTTGGCGCATAGGTGGATGCGTTGCGAACCAGGTTGACCAGTACCTGTGAAATCCGTTTCGCATCTACGATTACTGGGAAATCCTCAGGTAGTTGTACGGTCAGCGTATGATCGTCGGTTAAAATTTTCAATTGAGGCAGGGCATCGTCAAAAATTTCATGGAGTTGAATCGGTTTCAGCGAGATCGGCAGCTTGCCCGCTTCCAAACGGGAGAGATCCAAAAGATGATCGATGAGTTCCTGCAAGCGCTCAGCTTCGTGCTGTATCGTCTGGATGAAATCCTGTTGTTCATCCGGTTCCCAGGAGACGTCTTTAGCCAGCAACGTGGTCGTGAACCCGATAATTGAAGTAAGGGGGGTGCGAAGCTCGTGTGAGATCATGGCAAGAAATTCAGTCTTAATCTCGTTAGCCCGCTCAGCTTCCAGACGGAATTCTTTTTCAGCTTCAAGCAACTTAAGATTAAAAAGAGTGATCGTTGCTTGATCGATGAGCACTTTTATTTGCTGCAGTTCAATGTGGTTAAATCGTACTTCGTGATCATAAAAGACAAATAGACTCCCGCGCCACTCTCCTAACGCAATCAGAGGGAAAATCACCATGGAGTGGATTTGTGCTTCGAGTAGAACGTCTCGTACTACAGGCGCCAAGCGTGATGATGTTTTTATCCCATTTAACACCATCGTCCGCTTCGGGTGGAGCAGCACTAAAAATGAGGCGTCTTCGTAAAGAGTGGATTCATGAGGCCAGGGGGGCACGTCCTGGTTGGCTGACCAACTTGCAGTCACTTCAAGTTTGTGAATTGGTTCTACTTTTGGATTATCAAAGAAAAGTAAAGTTGCTCGCCGTGCGGTGCGCAATTCATGCGCGGACATCAGTGTTTTGAGTACTAGTTCGGGTTTACTGGCAAGGCTCATCTTGTGGCTGAGGTCGAATTGTTCTCGAATACGGTTAAGTGTTTTATGCTGGGTTGACTCACCCCTTTTTTGGTCTGTAATATCCTGGGCAATGCAGAATTGATAATTAGGCTCTCCAGTATCATCATGGACGAGGAAAGTACGCGCAAGGATCCAGCGGAAGCTTCCGTCCGGGCGCAGAATCCGGTAAACCAGGTCAATGGGTTTATGGTCGTCGTGGGAACTGGCAACCAGTACTTGCACGCGATCCTCTGGATGTACACTTTCGATCAGGATCTCAGGGTCTGTGTAAAGACTTTCACACGGACGTCCCCACACGGTTTCAAAAGCTGGACTGACATAAAGAATTCGTCCGGAATTAACGTCACGCAGCCAAAGAACCTGATCAATATTTTCTGTGATTTGCTTCAGGTGAGTTTCATTCATGATCAGGTTGTGCAAATCCTGTAAAGTGGCCTTCTTGGCGGGCATGGCTTTTTCCGAATTTGGCGTGGTTATTCGAAGGTGTTCGTTATATGTGAAACTCTTATCAGAGAGGTTGCGCGGTTTTTTGTCAGACTGTTTCATTGCAATAATTATAAGGTACACTGAAGAGGAATTAATAATATTTGAATCCGAAACACGACCACTGCGGGAGTCTCGAGACCTCCGATTTTCAAGACACTACGAAATGGAACTTATCTACAATGTTGGTGAGAAATCAATGTCTAGAAATTCAAATATTGAAAAAATCAATTGGAAAGTATTCTTCAACGATAACATACACAACATTGCTGATGCCGATAATCAAATTTCCCAATCATCAAGTTCGATGGGTGGCGAGGGAGAGCAAATCCTGTGAGTTGGCTGTGCTCTCCGAAAATTGGATCATCAGTTGAGTTGAGGTGCAGGCGTCAGGCAGGTATTGCTTTCAGCATAGGTGTAGATGGGTGCCTCTGCGATTTTCCCATTGTAACTGACGCTCACAGTACTATCGATATTTCGGGGCAGCCACACCCCTACAAAGTCGTTCGCCATGGTGGTCAAGTCGGAATTGGTGATCTCTTTTCCTTCTTTGTCGGTAATGACCGTATGAATTCCCTGGTTGACCAGCTCGCCCTGGCAGGAGGCCTGATTGTTGCTTCACTACCTCTTTGCCCTACAGTACTTACATAATATCCATCTGTCCAGAATTCCCCGCCCTATAGTTTCTTCTTTACCTCTAGTACTTTTATAAATATTACTCGTGCTGTTATGCTTTTCACTGCCTGTATGATTCTCTTTGCACTATACATCGGGGTTGATTGGATTAGAAAATGTGCATAATCCTTATTTGTCCCAATCTCGATGAATTTTATTCTCTTTTTGAATACCGCGCGAGCTTGCTCCGCGGATAGGAATCGCAAAGCCACCGATATTTATTTCAAGCCTTTTTTAAATCTCCAAACATGTTTCTTTCAACACCTCATCCACTTCATTTCCAAACACAACTTTTCGATACTTTGCTGGACACACAAAGTGGTATATCAAAATTGAGATGCTGTGATCGGAGGAATGCCCTCTTTTGATTATATGCAGTCTGCTCTTGTAAAGTCATCGACGCTTCTTGTAATCAAACCTGTGAGGAGAAAGCGCAATATTTACATCAGGAATTTTTACTGGTAGTTCAAATTTTCCGCTTTATTCTTGGTCGGAAGTATAAAATACCAAACCCAACGTACCTGGCCCAGCGTGAACCCCAATCACAGGCCCCATTTCGGAAGTGATCAATTCAACCCAATTGAACCTCCCGCGGATCTGTTCTTCCCCCTGAGCAGGGGTCAGAGAACAAGTACCATGGTTACAATCGCAACTTTTGCCGGTAAGCGCGTTTTTTTATATACGCAAGATCGCAAAAACCTGTGGAG
>DDXM01000047.1 GCA_002347485.1 Anaerolineaceae bacterium UBA2260
CATGAAGATCGGCGACCTCTGCCCCGAGTGCGGCGTCGCCGCCGTCATCAACGAAGAAGGCTGCCGCAAGTGCTACTCCTGCGGCTATTCGGAGTGCTAGTGAGTAGAAAATTGTAGGGTGCGCCGCCGGCGCACCTTTTTTATGCCTGTCATTGCGAACCCTCTGCACCTGGACGTGAAGCACAACGTCCTTGACGTACTTTCAAGCAATCTCCAACCACCCGTCATTGCGAACCCGTAGCTCTTAGGAGTTTTATGCTCCCTTCACTCGCGTGGCTTGTCCTGAATAATTGTATACCAATTCCAAAAAGCGCTTGACAGGTGGTGTATAATGGTATTAGAACGTTCTTTCTATTTTACGCGCTCCTTAACAAATTTATATCCAGATGCGATGATCTTGCTAGTTCAATCCTGAATTGTTTTTAATTGTTTCAACAGTTATCGAAACCTTGGATTCCTCCCCTGTGCACCCCAACTTCGATAATGTTGGAGAGTTGATTCGTTTCGATTCTTTTTTTCAAACGAATCGGGATGATTTACATGCTCCCCGGATGGTTTTCGGGAGGGGTTGAATCCCCCTATCGCTATGTGAGTATGATCCTATCCAATAAAATAATTAGTGAAAATCGGTGTAATTTGTGGACAGACTTCCACACCGTATCCAATATCCCTCCCGCGGTGTTCTAAATACTGATCCGCCGTGACCGGAAACATGTCTCAAGTCATGGTTCGTTTTGGCAATACCCCCGTGTATAATCTTCTTACCTACTCGAATTGATCAGGAGGTAGTCATGAGCAAGATCAGCATCATCACCGATACCGATTCCAGCCTTCCCGTCGAGCTCGCCGCGAAGCACAACATTTACCAGGTGCCCATCACCATCCAGTTTGGTGACGAATCTTACGAGACCGGCGTCAATATCAACGATAAAACGCTCTTCGAGAAGATCGACGCCCTGGGCAAGCTGCCCACCACCGCCGCCCCTTCCCCCGCCGCCTTCAAAACCGCCTACGAACAGGACTTTGCCGCGGGTGCCGAGTCCATCATCTGCGTCGTGGTCGGCAGCAAGATCAGCCGCACCTACGATTCCGCCGTCACCGCCTGCGAGGAGTTCCCCGGCAAGCTCATCACCGTCGTCGATTCCGAGTACCTCTCGCTTGGTCAGGGCTTCATGACCCTCGCCGCCGCTGAAGCCGTTGCAGCCGGCGCCACGCATGAGCAAGCCGTCCAGGCTGCCCGCGATGTGCTGTCCCATTTGCACCTCTTTGGCTCGCTCACCACGCTCAAATACCTCGCCATGGGCGGGCGCATCGGCAAATTCCCCGCCAACATGGCCAACCTGTTCGATATCCGCCCCATCATGACCATGATCGACGGCAAACTCGGCCTGCTCGAGAAGGTGCGCACGCACCGCATGGCGATGAACCGCCTCGTCCAGCTCCTCGAAAATTCAGCCAGGGGTAAAGAGATCGTCAAAGCCGGCATCGTCCACGTCAACAACCTTGAGGATGCCAAACTCCTCGAAGCCCGCCTGCGCGCCGATCTGCCCATACCCGCCGAAATCCTCATCAGCGAGTTCACCCCCGGGCTTTCCGTGCACGGCGGCACCGGTTTGGTCGCCGCGGTATTCGTCACAAAGGAATAGTCCTTTTCATTCACGAAAAAACCCACCGGTTTTCGGTGGGTGTTGATTTTCGATCCTTGAGAAATATTTAACCGACCCGCTGATCGTCCAGCCGGATCTGCACGGGCTTGCCCTTGATGCGGTAGGAGCGTTTACTGTGCTTTAGCACAGACTGCACATGCTTTTCCATCACATCCACTAGCGAGTAATTTGGCTGGATTGTGATCTCACCAATGGCGTTGCCCGGGATGCCCGTCTCGCCGGCGATCGCGCCCACTATGTCGCCTGGTCGCAGCCCGCTGCGATTGCCGAGGCTCATCCACAGCCGCACCATGCCCGGCTCCACAAAGGAAGGCATCTTTTCCTTGCCATTGGCTTTATTGGCTTTACCTGTCACCGGGTTGGCGTTCTGTTTCGCGTTGGTTTGGGTCTTCCAATCGCCGGCGCTGGTCGCTTCCAGCAACTCCTTGATCGGCACTTCCCCGCTGTTGGCGCGCAGCAGCCGGATCAGCCCCACCGCGACTTCATCGCTGTTGAAGCCGTTCATGCGCAAATTTTCCAGCAGTTGCCTTTCCGTGTGATTGACGCCCGCCAGCAGTTGTCCGCTCACCTGTTCGATCAGGCGCTCGTCGCGCTTCTGCTGCACTTCCGCCGCGCCTGGCAGCTGCATCTCGGTCACCGGTTGGCGCGTGTACGCCTGAATCTGGTTCATGCGGCTGCGTTCGCGCGGGGTAAGCAGCGTAATGGCAATGCCCTTCTTGCCAGCCCGCCCGGTGCGTCCAATGCGGTGCACATAATCCTCCGCGTCCTGCGGCATATCGTAGTTAAAGACATGCGACACATCGTTGATATCCAATCCACGCGCCGCGACATCCGTCGCCACCAGCAAGGTCACGCTCGCTTTGCGAAAGCGGTTAAGCACCAGTTCGCGCCGCGCCTGGTTGAGATCACCATGCAGCGAATCCGCCGAGAAACCCCGGCGCATCAACTCGTCCGCCAGGTCCTGCGCCCTGGCTTTGGTGCGCACAAAGATCAGCGCGCTGGATACCTCGTCGGTCTCCAGCAGGCAGCTCAGCGCGGCGAGTTTGGTCTCTTCGCGCACGCGGTAAAAGCGCTGTTCCGTTTGCGCCACGGTCACCTGTTTGGGGTTGATGCTGACCCTGGCGGGGTCAGTCAGGTATTTCTCTGCCAGCTTCTTAATCGGCTCGGGCAGCGTGGCGGAGAACAACGCCGTCTGCCTGGTTTCAGGCAGCTCCGCGAAAATGGTTTCCACGTCTTCGATGAAGCCCATCTCGAGCATTTCATCGGCTTCATCCAGCACCAGCATCTCCACCTGGCTGAGGTCCAGCCTGCCCTGCCGGATGAAGTCCAGCAAGCGCCCCGGGGTACCCACCAGCACATCTACGCCGCGGTTCAGTCCCCTAATCTGCACCTCGTAGGATTGACCGCCGTACACCGCCAGCACCTTGCTGCCGGAAACCCGCGCGAATCCTTCGGTGGCATCCGCCACCTGCTTCGCCAGTTCACGCGTGGGCGCGAGCACTAGCGCACGCGGCGTGCCGTTGCCCTGTCCCAACCGTTGCAGGATCGGCAGCATAAACGCGGCTGTCTTTCCCGTCCCGGTCTGCGACTGGGCCAGCACATCTCTTCCGCTCAACATCAACGGGATCGTTTCCACTTGTATGGGTGTCGGCTGGGTATAGCCCAGTTTTTCCACCGCCTTCAGGTATTCTTCTTCCAAACCCAATTCGATAAAACTTTGTATCATTCAATTCCTTTTCGCATAAAAAAATACCCTCCGATACCGGCTGGGTATTTTGAACCTGGCACGATGTGTCTGCGTTATCGCAACGCGGCGGAAAGTATATCATGGAAGTTCTGAAAACGGAGAAATTGGAATGAAATTGGAATGAATTGCTCATAATTGCAAGTATCGGAGGTGCTAACCATGTCTCGGGTAAATCCAGCCACACTGCCGTATAATTAAGAGAAACCACTACAGGAGCAGTCGCATGGCCAAGAAATTCGTCCTCGTCGCGGGTAATATCGGGTCCGGCAAGACATCCCTCACCGAGCGCATCGGCGAAAGGCTCAAATGGCACACAGCCTACGAATCGGTTGTGGACAACCCCTACCTGCCGGATTTCTACAAAAGCATGAAAGACTGGGCCTTCCACTTGCAGGTTTATTTCCTCGGTCACCGCGCCCAGCAGCACCTGGATATGTACAACGATCCCCGCTCCGCCATTATCGACCGCAGCATTTACGAAGATGCCTTCATTTTCGCGCGCGCGCTGCACGCGATGGGCAACATCAATGAACGCGATTACAAGACCTACCGCAAGGTTTTTGACCTGGTCATGCAAAACCTGCCCAACCCCTCGCTGCTTGTGTACCTGAAAGCACCCGTGGATACCCTTGTCGAGCGCATCCAATCGCGCGGGCGGGATATCGAATCCACAATCTCGCGTGATTACCTGGCTCTGCTCGATAGTTACTACACCGACTGGATCAGCAATTTTGACCTGTGCCCGGTGCTCACCCTGCGCACCGACGACCTCGATTTTGTACACGAACCCAGACACCTGGATACCGTGGTACGTAAGATCAAAGACAAACTTTCTGGGCGCGAGGAGATCGTGTTCGATTAGAAAATTCCCGAATTTTACCTATGATCGACCTCGAATTCGATGCAACCAAATCTCTCTCCATCCGTATATTAGCTAGAAAAACATATTACGCGGGGCAGCAGTGACGCAATTGGACCCACAATGGATCGAGAAAGCCCGCCATGGAGACGATGAAGCCTTCACCATGTTGGTAACTACCTACCAGACTCCGGTCTACAACCTGTGTTTTAGGATGCTTGGAGAGGCTACCGCCGCGGAAGACGCAGCGCAGGAGACATTCTGGCGCGCTTATCAAAACCTCAAACGTTATGACCCACAGCGGTCCTTCGCGACCTGGCTGCTCTCCATTGCTGCCCATTACTGCATCGACCAGCAGCGCAAACAAAAAATGGGCCTTTTCGAACTGGATGAATTTCCTGATTTTGACCTCGCCGATCCCGATATCCCCAACCCCGAAAACGAGGTCATCACAAATAGCGAGGATGAAGCACTGCACCGCCTCATCAACCAGCTTAACCCTCCGGACAGGGCAGCGGTCATACTCAAATACTGGTATGGATGCACGGAGGAAGAGATCAGCCAGATACTTTCGCTCACTGTCAGCGCTGTAAAAAGCAGGCTGCACCGCGCGCGCAGGCAACTGGCAGAAACAATTATGGCAGACCAATTACTGCCGGTAAAGGAAGGTCAATAAATGGATCATCAAACATACAAATCATGGATCCTGAATGACGAATTGCTTAGTGGTGAAGACGAAACACAACTTGAAGAACACCTGGCAGAATGCCGGGAATGCGCAGAATTGAAAGCGAACCTCTACACCGCGCTCCAAATGGTACGCTCCGCACCGCAGATCGCCGCTCCACCTGATTTCACACAACGCTTCACAGCTTCCCTCGCTGCCCGCAAGCGGGAAGAAGAAAAACGCCAGGCTCGCGCGCTCACCCTCGCCCTTTCTTCCTCGGCGCTTGTGATCGCTTTTGGCGCTATACTGATCTTCCTCCCAGAAATCTCACTGATCTCCTTGGCGACCGGGTGCGTTTCTACCCTACTGCGGATTTTTGAGATCGTTCAAGCAACCGCCTCATTCGTAAGCGGGTTTGTTAAGAACGCCAATCCTTCCTCTCTGGTAACGGTATTCGTAGTGGTCGGCGGCTGGATCGTGCTGGCCAGCCTTACACTGGCGTTGTCGGTCTGGAAACTGGCAATTAAAAAGGTGGGGATAAACTCATGAAAAACCTGTTGAAATACTTACTCGTAGCTTCACTGCTGTTCCTCGCGCTCGTGCCATCCCAGGTTTTCGCGCAGGAGCCAACCCCGCAACCTGAAAACCGTATCACCGGCGATCAGTTGGTGATCGGCAACACATTTTCACTGCGCGAAAATGAGATTCTCGAGGGCAATGTGCTTGTCATCGGGGGTATCGCCTCCACTGCAGTGGGTTCGCGCATAGAAGGCGATGTGATGCTGGTCGGTGGAACCCTTTCAGTCGATGGAAAGGTGAACGGAAACATCGTTTCCATCGGTGGCGCTGTGAACCTGAATGACGAAGCCGTAGTAAATGGCGACCTTTCACTCCTGGGTGGTACCTTGCAGCGTTCGAACCTGGCGGTTATTAATGGTAGCGTCAACCAGAACGCGCCAGACGCTTTCGAGTTTGGTTTTCCTGAAGCCGGTAAATGGCGGAATCCCTTTAACTCTGGAAGATCCCTCCTCGCCAGGGTGCTCAGCGCGCTATTCCAATCGCTGGCAACGGGCATCCTCGCTGTGCTGGTAGGATTGCTGCTGCCGCATAATTTGAAGCATATCGGCGCAACTGCCACGCGGGAACCCCTGGTCAGTGGTGGAATTGGGCTGTTGACCATCATTCTCGCGCCTATCGTTTTTCTCCTCCTCGTCATCACCATCCTGCTCATTCCGGTCAGTTTTCTCGGTTTCATCGCGCTCAGCCTGGCTATCCTGCTTGGTTTCATCGCAGTCGGTTTCGAAATCGGTCAACGCCTGTCGGATTTATTCAAAACCTCCTGGCATCCCTCCATCAGCGCTGGGATGGGTTCACTTTTACTGGCCCTGGTCACCAGCTTTACCAATATCATCCCCTGCGTGGGATGGGTGCTGGGATTTGTCGCGATCATCGTCGGTCTCGGCGCGGTGATCACCAGCCGGGTTGGCTCTGAAAAGTACGCCAAACAACTCATTCAGGCGGTAATTCCAACTACCCAATCCGTCCCTTCTCCGATCACCGGTCAACAGTCGGATGATAATACTGATGAAATGCCCACTAAACCTCCCCAGGAGTAGTGAACCTTACAAGAAATCGGGTGAAATATGAAAACAATTCGGATCATTTCCCTCGTTACCATCGCCTTTCTACTCATCTCCTGTACCTTCAATGCTGATTTCCCGATCGAAAGAACAGGTGACACCGAAACCGTCGACATAAGTGAAGCGTTTGAAAGCGATTCAGAACCGGCAACAGTCAGGATCGAAATGGGCGGCGGTACGCTCAACCTCAATGGCGGTTCCGACATGCTTGTGGAAGGCGAGATCAACTACAATTTCTACACACTTGAGCCCACGGTTTCACGTGAAGGCAACGAGGTGACGATCAGCCAAAAGGCCAAAACCACAATTTCCCTTCCTCAGGGAAAACTGATCAACGATTGGGAGTTGCAGCTTGGCTCAATGCCCCTCGCGTTGACCATTGCCACAGGTGCCTATGAAGGAAAGCTTAACCTCGGCGGGCTCGCTATTACCAGCCTGTCAATTTCCGATGGGGCGAGTTCATCCAAGGTGTATTTCGATGAGCCCAACGCGACCGCGATGAGCAATCTCACATACAACACCGGCGCATCTGATGTCGAACTGCACGGATTGGGCAATGCCAATGTCAGTGAGATCAGGTTCAGCAGCGGTGTGGGCGACTACCTGCTGGATTTCAGCGGTGTAAATGAGACAGATATTGATGTTTCAGTAAAATCCGGCGTCAGCAGCATCAAGATCATCATCCCCGAGAACGTCCGCGCTGAGGTGATCATCAACGGCGAACTGAGTGACGTCAACCTGACCGGTACATGGACGATCGAAAACAATCGCTATTTTGCCGGCGCTGAAGGCGCGCTCATACGCATCACAATCGACATGGCCGTCGGCGAGCTCAACCTGATCGCAGAGTAAGGCTGTAATAAATTAATACAACTCCGAATGAGGTCATCCGGAGTTGTTTATTATTGATTATGATGGAGCATTTACTTGTACATCCCCAATTCACTGATCGCCTGGTAGACAGCGTCGCGCAAGTAGTACCGGTAACCCATTCTGTCTGCGATCCTCTGCCTGATCTGTTTCGATGAAATCTCAAGGATCGGCGCTTCGACGATGCTGACCTTGCGGGAGATACCCGGCAGCACTTTTTCCAGCGACTCCAGGTCAACCTGGTCAGCGTGCCGCCGCATTACGCCGATCCCGTCGCAGGTCTTGATAAAATCCTGGGGGCGGTTCCAGGTGGGCAGGTCGTGAAGTGAATCACCGCCCATCAGGTAATAGATCTCCGCGCCAGGATATTCCTGTTTCAAGATATTGACCGTGTCAATGGCATAATGCGGTCCCGGCCGGTCAATATCCACGCGCGAGAGTTGGAAAGCAGGATTGCTCTGGATGGCGATCTCAACCAGTTTGACGCGGTCCTCAATGGGACTGACACTGGTGTATCGCTTGTGAGGGGGATTGTCCGTCACCACCCACAACAACAGGTCAAGCGATAACTGCGTGCGGCACTCTTCAGCCAAGATTAAGTGCCCCATATGTGGGGGATCGAATGTACCGCCAAACACGCCCACTCTTTTAATGGCCTGCATATTAATCCTGCCACTCCAATTCGTAATCAAGGATGTAGACTGAATCACCATTTTCGATTCCCTGCTGGCGCAGGGCTTCATCCACTCCCAGTTTTTCCATCAAGTGATGGAAGCGACGGACTGAACCATCGTGTTCCCAGTAGGTCATTTCCGCTGCGCGTTCAATGGCCGCACCTTTAACGCGCCAGCCCCCACCCTCGCGTTCAACAGTAAAATCGCGCGGGTCTTCTTTCGGCTTGTAAACCGGTAATTCAGGAGTGATTTCCAGCTCAGGGGTTTCCAGCAATAACTGGTGGGCTTTCCACAACACAGGGGTAATGTTCTCGCGTGTCAAAGCTGAGATCGCGAATGCCTCGTACCCTCGCTTTTTCAATCCATTGCGCAGATCGTCCCAACGGTCTTTTACGACTGGCAAGTCAATCTTGTTCACCACCACCACCTGCGGCTTTTGGCCCAGCACTGGATCAAAAAGCGCCAGTTCGCTGTTGATCTGGCTGAAATCCGCCAGCGGGTCCTCCGCGCTGCCATCCAGCACATGGATCAGCACGCGCGTGCGTTGAATATGACGCAGGAAGTCGTCCCCCAATCCCACGCCCTGGTGCGCGCCTTCGATTAATCCGGGAATATCCGCGAGGATGAGGTCGGTTTCTTCATCGAGCCGGGCGACGCCCAGGTTGGGTTCCAGCGTAGTGAAAGGATAATCCGCGATCTTTGGTCTGGCGTTGGTCACCGCAGATAACAGGCTCGATTTCCCAGCGTTAGGCACACCTACTATGCCAATATCTGCCAGCAGTTTCAACTCCAATCGGATGTTCTTTTCTTCAGGAGGCTCGCCTTTTTCTGCGGTACGCGGCGCCTGGTTGCGCGAAGTGGCAAAATGCTGGTTCCCCCGCCCTCCGCGCCCGCCCTTGCATATTATCAGTTCCTGGCCGTCTTCCACCAGATCACCCAGTAGTTCATTGGTCGTCGCGTCGTACACGATCGTGCCTGGCGGCACCGGGATGACCAGGTTCTCCGCGCTCCTGCCGGACATGTTGCTGGGTCCGCCATTGCCACCGTCAGGCGCGATGTATTTGCGCTTGAAACGAAAACTGTTCAACGTGTTCAATGTCTTGACTACGCGAAAAACCACATCCCCGCCCCGGCCGCCGTCTCCCCCATCGGGGCCACCGCGCGGCACATATTTTTCGCGGTGAAAATGCATCATCCCCGCGCCACCGCGCCCGGATCTCACGTAAATGGTTGCTTCATCAATGAACATTGATCACTTCTTTCAAAAATAGCTCAGCGACCTTTGGCGACCGCTGAGCCTCGAAATTCTACCGATTACTTGCCGAATTTCTTCTTGAGGATGTCCTCAAGGTCTGGCTTGCCGATCTCCTGCAGCTCGTAGCGCACGCGCTGCATCGGCTTGTTGACCTTGATGATGCGGGTCAGGTCAATGGGGGTGGCGGAGATCACCAGGTCCACATCCGCCTTGTTGATGGTCTCCTCAAGGTCCTTCACCATCTTGTCACCGTAACCCATCGCCGGCAGAATCATGCCGGTCTTTGGATACTTGACATAGGTATCGTGGATCGTTCCCACCGCGAAGGGGCGAGGGTCAACGATCTCGGCAGCGCCAAACCGTTTGGCTGCCACCCAACCCGCTCCGTAAGCCATCTCGCCGTGCGTGAGGGTCGGGCCGTCTTCCACAACCAGCACGCGCTTGCCGCGAATGGCTTCGGGATCATCCACGAACAGCGGAGACGCGGCTTCAACCACGATGGCATTGGGATTCAACTCGTATAGCGAGTTGCGCACTTCGATCACCTTGGCGGGATCGGCTGTATCGACCTTGTTGATGACAAAAACATCCGCTAGTTTTACATTAGTCTCGCCTGGATGGTAGGATCTTTCGTGCCCCGGGCGGTGCGGATCAGCCACCACGATCGCCAGGTCTGACTTGTAGAACGAGAAATCGTTGTTTCCGCCATCCCACAGAATGATGTCCACTTCCTTTTCAGCTTCACGCAGGATCGCTTCGTAATCCACGCCGGCGTAAACGATGACACCGTTATCTATATGCGGTTCGTACTCTTCGCGTTCCTCGATCGTGCACTCGTGCTTGTCGAGATCAGCGTAAGTGGCGAAGCGCTGCACTTTCTGCTTGACCAGGTCACCGTACGGCATCGGGTGGCGGATCGCCGCAACCTTGAAACCCATATTACGCAGGATCAACGAAACCCGGCGCGTTGTCTGGCTCTTGCCTGATCCGGTGCGCACCGCGCATACGGAGACAACCGGCTTGACGGATTTCACCTGGGTGGATTCAATACCCATCAGGCGGAAGTCAGCCCCGGCCGCCAGCACAGTCGACGCTTTGCTCATCACGAACGCATGCGGCACATCGCTGTAAGCGAACACAACCTGTTCGACCTTGTGCTTCTTGATCAACTCGACCAGGTCGGACTCTGGGAAAATGGGAATTCCACTCGGGTACAACGATCCAGCCAGCTCAGCAGGGTATTTGCGCCCTTCGATGTTCGGGATTTGGGTCGCAGTGAAGGCAACAATTTCATAATCCTTGTTATCCCGGAAAAAAACATTGAAGTTATGAAAATCCCGGCCTGCTGCGCCCATGATGAGGGTCTTGATTGGTGTCATGTGATTCTATCTCCTTTGGTTTAAGATAATTTTCACATCGCTTGTGGGGCTGTGATGCCCAGTATTGCCAGGCTATTGGCAATTGCCTGCCGCGCTGCTGCTACCAGCCGGATGCGCGTTGAGCGCTGCGGGTCTTCCACGCTCAACACAGGACATTGAGTATAAAAATCATTGAACGCGCGCGCCAGTTCATACGCCTGATTGGTGATGATCAGCGGTTTTAGGTCCCTGGCTGCCTTCTGGATTTCCTCCGGCATGCGAGCAATGAGGTCGATGAGTGTGACCTCCTGCTCACTCAGTTTGTAATCCGGCGCGCCATCCGCGGGGATGAAGTTGTCCAACTTGCGTAGGATGGAGTTTGCCCTGACGTAAGCATATTGAATGTACGGAGCCGCCTGGCCGTTGAAGTCCAGCGCGGATTCCCAATCAAAGGTGACCACCTTGTTGCTCTCGCGCGAGAGCATGGGGAACCTGATCGCGCCGATGCCGACCGCTTTGGCGATCTCCAGCTGCTTCTCTTCCGAGAGCTCTCGGTTCTTTTCCTTCACCACTGCCAGTGCGCGGGTAGTCGCCTCGCGGATCAGGTCTTCGAGCAGCACGACTGTGCCTTCGCGTGACGCCATCACCACGTTGCCGGGCAGGTTGACCAGCTCGTAAGGCAGGTGCTGGCAGCGCGGCGCCCAATCATACCCCAGCAGTTCGAGCGTCTTGAATACTTGTTGGAAATGCAGTGACTGGCGCACATCCACCACGTAATAAGATTTCACCAGGTCAGGGTAATCAATGAACTTTTGACGCGCCAGCGCCAGGTCTTCGGTGGCATATAAGGCGGTGCCATCCGAACGCAGCACCACCATCACGCGGTACTTTTCATCCTTCAAGCCGAGTTTTTGATCGATCTTGACGATCACCGCGCCGCCGTCGGCGCGTTCATCATCCGCGATACCCTTCGCCAGCAGTTCGTCGACGATCTCTTTGCCGGGTTTCTCGAACATCGAGTTGAAATAATAGCGGTCAAAGTGGATATCCAGCAGGTTGTACATTTCGTTGAACCCGTCGAGCGACCATTGGCGGGTTTCCTCCCAGCAGGCAACCACCTCAGGGTCGCGCCTGTCCCAGCGCGCGTAAATCTCGCGGATCTCCTCTTCGAGAGCGGGTTCCTGTTCAATGCGCTTCACCGCCTCAGCGTAGATGGTCCCCATCCAACGGGTGATGTCCCTGTCCGGTTTCTCGCCCTTGTGGTATTTCATGTAATTCCATAGCCATTTGATCACGTGCAGACCGATATCGCCCGGATAATTGGCGCGGATGACATCATAACCGGCCGCGTCAAGGATGCGCGCCACCACATCACCCAGGAAAGCGCTGCGCAGGTGCCCGACGTGAAAAGCTTTGTGCGTGTTGGGATGCGAGAATTCCACCATCAAGCGCTGATCCAGCCGCGGACCGCGCGCGTATTGCCCGCCCTCCTCCAGCACTTGTTGAATGACGCGGCGGGAATAATCTGCAGTTGAAAAATACACGTTCAGGTAACCATTGACGGCTTCGATCCTCTCGAAACCCTCCACACCTGTCAACCGACCGGCGATTTCCGCGGCGATCTCGTTCGCACGTTGCGCAACGTTGCCCCGGGATTGACCAAAAGATTTGGCTGCCAACTGGAAGAATGAGGTCGCGATGCCCCACTGTCCATTGAACGGGATCCACGCCCATTTGACCTCGACATCAGGTAAATCGTTTTCCTTACAATATTCCTGGATGTAGGACGCTATGGTTTTTTGCTCGGCTTCAAACATTTCTGATCCCATTTCTTGAGATGACCAGAAGGATTATATCACAGGCGATATTTGCGTCAAAAAGAACACAAAAGCGGGAGATAGAAGTCTCCCGCTGATTGTGATTGAAAAACAAGCTTATTGAGCAGCGTTTAAGCGCTTCATCAGCCTGCTCTTGCGGCGCGCGGCGTTATTCTTGTGAATGACACCCTTCTGCGCGGCTTTGTCTAGCGCGGCGATCGCGGCAAGCGTGGCGGCTTTCGCCGCTTCTGGATCATTGCCTTCGATTGCAACGCGGGCGCGGGCGATGCGCGTACGCGCAAAACCCCGCACCACACGGTTGCGAAGCCTTCGTTTTTCATTCTGCTTGTTGCGTTTTATTGCCGATTTGATATTAGCCAACTTCAATTCTCCTAAAAACTTCTGACAGTGCGAGGGTCGAGGGTAAGCACTGGTTCAGGTGGCGCAAGAATTCTACCCCAACCCTCGATATCTGTCCAGATGTTGAGGTTATTTATCCTCCAGTGCGGCTACACCGGGTAGTTCCAACCCTTCCAACATTTCAAGCGAAGCGCCGCCGCCGGTCGAGATATGCGTGATCTTATCCGCCAGGCCGGATTGCTGGATGGCTGCCACCGACTCACCGCCGCCAATGATGCTCACCGCGGGGCTTTCAGCCACCGCTTTGGCGACGCCGAAAGTGCCATTGGCGAACTTCGCGAATTCAAAAACGCCCATCGGACCATTCCACACCACCGTGCCGGCGGTGCTAATCACCTTGGCGAAAGCGTTTACAGTCTCCGGTCCAATATCCAGGATGCGCCAGCCCGCGGGTACATTACCCGTTGCCACAATCCTGCTCGCTGCTTCCGCGTCAAACTTGTCAGCCAGCACAACATCCACGGGCAGGTGCAGTTTTCCCGCCGCTTTTTCGAGCAGTTCACGCGCCACCGGCAGGGATTCATCCTCCACCAGTGAATCCGCGACATCAAACCCCTGCGCCTTGATAAAGGTGTTCGCCATGCCGCCGCCGATGAGAACCGCATCCGCCCTGGTGAGCAGGTTGTTGATCACGCCGATCTTGTCGCTGATCTTCGCGCCACCCAATATCGCCACGAACGGGCGCTGCGGGTTCGCAACCGCCTGCCCCAGGTATTTGATCTCCTTTTCCAGCAGAAAGCCGGCGACCCCCGGTTTGAAGTGCGTCACGCCTTCCGTCGAAGCATGCGCGCGGTGAGCGGTACCGAACGCGTCATTGACGAACAGGTCAGCCAGGCTCGCCAACTGCTCCGCCATCTGCATGTCGTTCTTTTCCTCTTCAGGGTGGAAGCGTGTGTTTTCCAGCACCAGCACCTCACCCTTTTTCAACGCGCCGGCAGCTTTTTCCGCTTCCGGCCCGATGCAATCCTTAGCAAAACTTACCGGTTTTCCCAGCAGCCCTGCCAGGTGCTCGGCGACTGGCTTAAGCGAATACTTGGGGTCGGGCCCGCCTTTCGGGCGTCCAAGGTGCGAACAAAGGATCACCGCTGCGCCTTTATCCAGCAAATACTGAATCGTGGGCAGCGCGGCGCGCACACGGGTATCGTCGCCCACCTTTCCCTCAGCCAGAGGAACATTGAAATCCACCCGTACCAGCACCTTCTTGTCATTCACATCAATATCACGGATCGTTTTCTTATTGAACATCGTGCATCCTCCTGGTAGAAATCGATGCGCAACCGAGATTGACCTGTCGGATGCGCATCGTTGTATTTCATTAACTCCTGGGAGTGACTCCCGAGTGATTGACTAGAGTTTCTTTCCCATCATCGCCGCCAGATCAGCGGTGCGGCAGGAATAACC
>DDXM01000054.1 GCA_002347485.1 Anaerolineaceae bacterium UBA2260
GTGCACCGAAAAGGTGGATTGCAGAGGGGTGTACTTATACAACTGGTTCAGCACTTGTTTTGGCTGCGCGCCGCGCCGCAACTCGAGCACGATGCTCATGCCGCGCTGGTCCGACTCATCGCGCAGGTCGGNNACCTGGTAGGGGATCTCGGTGATGACAATCTGGAAGCGGTTGCCTTTCATCTCCTCGATGTGCGCCATTCCGCGCACCACAAATCTGCCGCGCCCGGTGGTGTAAGCCTGCAAAATACTGTCGCGCCCCACGATCATCCCGCCGGTCGGAAAATCCGGTCCCTGGATATGGCGCATCAGCTCCTCAATCGATACCTCATCGATCGTGTCATAATGATCAATCAGATGGGAAATGCCAGCTGCCAGTTCGCGCAGATTGTGGGGTGGGATGGAAGTGGCCATGCCCACTGCGATTCCGCTCGAACCGTTGAGCAGCAGGTTTGGCAGGCGCGATGGCAGCACCGTGGGTTCCTGCAAAGAGCCATCAAAATTATCCACAAAATCGACCGTGTTCTTGTCAATATCCACCAGCATTTCTTCAGCGGCTGCGTGCAAACGCGCCTCTGTGTACCTCATCGCAGCGGGCGGGTCGCCGTCTACTGAACCAAAATTACCCTGGCCATCGATGAGCAGATAGCGCATTGAAAAGTCCTGCGCCATACGCGCCATCGCGTCGTAAACCGCTGAATCACCATGCGGGTGGTACTTACCCAGCACCTCACCCACGATTCTCGCAGATTTTTTATACGAAGCGTTTGAGCGCATGCCCATATCGAACATGGCGTAAAGAATGCGCCGGTGCACCGGCTTAAGTCCGTCCCGCGCATCCGGGAGCGCGCGCGACACGATCACGCTCATCGCGTAATCGAGATAAGCGGACCGCATTTGCTCGTCGATATCTACCTGTTGTACTGTCCCAAAATCCATGCTTACCTTCCTCGAAATAATTAACCGCTTGATTATACCGCATCCCGATTTCCAGTCCGTTCACAAAGTTGTCCGGTGGTTCTTCCTTAATTAGATCTTATGCCTGCTTTTCTACCTTAACATTAATTTTCATAATTACATTTCTGTCCCGTTGGCAAAAAGTATTTTATAATCGTTACTATGCGACGATTTTTAATCTTAAGCATTTTCGTTACAGTGCTCCTCATTTCAGGCTGTAATGGTCAAAACACTCCCTCGACTGAAACCACTCCCCCCGCATCAGTTGAATACATCGAAAACAAAGGATCTGACACCATCGTCAACCTCGCGCTGGCATGGGCGGAACGCTATCAGACGGTCAAACCGGAGGTGCGCATCTCGGTCACCGGCGGCGGTTCTGGCACCGGCATCACCGCGTTGATCAACGGCACAGTCGATATCGCCAACGCCTCACGCCAGATCAAGAGTGAAGAACAAGAAGCGGCGAAGGCAGCCGGTTACAACCCGCAGGAGTTCGTGATCGCACGCGACGCGATCGCCATCATCGTTCACCCCTCAAACCCGGTTGATCACCTTACCCTCGAACAACTTTCTAAGATTTACAAAGGCGAGATCACCAATTGGAGCGAACTCGGCGGCGAGGACCGCGAGATCGTCTGTCTTTCGCGGGAAACCAACTCCGGCACGCATGTGTATTTCCTCGAGGCGGTTGTGCGCATGGGCAGTGGCGAGGATAAGTCTATTTTTACCGCCAATGCGCTGTTGCTGCCTTCCTCCGAAGGCATCATCGCCGAAGTGAAAGACAACCCCAACGCCATCGGCTATGACAGCCTGGGCTATATCACAGATGATGTGAAACTCGTGGCAGTCTCCTCTCTCGAGACCCCGGATATGTTCATCCTTCCGTCGCTAGAAACCGTCAATAATAACTCGTACCTGATCTCGCGTAATCTGTACATGTACACACTCGATGTTCCAACAGGCGCGGTGAAGGATTACATGGATTGGATCCTTTCCGCTGAAGCGCAACAGATCGTGAGCGAATTAGGCTTTATACCGAACATTAATTGACAAGGACATTGCATGAGTAAAGCAAATCAAAAAGGAGGTCAGGTCATCAGCAGCGCGATCCGCATCACGGGCTACTCCAGTATCCTTTTCGTGCTGCTTATCCTGTTCTTCCTGCTGCGTGAAGGGCTGCCAGCCCTGGCCAGCACGCCCCTGAAAAGCCTTTTCAGCGTGCGCTGGTACCCGATCGAAGGGTATTTCGGCATCCTGCCGTTGATCCTCGGCAGCCTGCTCGTCACCATCGCGGCGACGCTCATCGCGCTTCCCTTCGGTATCGGTAGCGCGGTGTTTCTCTCCGAGGTCGCCCCGCCCTGGCTGTGTGACATTCTCAAACCAATCATCGAGATCCTCGCCGGCATACCATCGGTTGTGCTTGGGTTTATCGGCATCCTGGTCTTCGCGCCCTTCATCCGCCGTTTTCTGGACATTCCCACCGGTCTCACCGCTTTCACCGGCGCAGTCCTGCTCGGCTTGATCTCGATTCCCACCATCGTATCCGTGGCTGAAGACGCTCTCAACACTGTGCCCAATTCCTACCGCCAGGCAGCGCTTGCGCTCGGCGCGACGGAATGGCAGACCATCTGGAATGTCACCCTGCCCGCCGCGAAGAGCGGCGTGCTCACCGCTGTGATGCTGGGTATCGGACGGTCAATGGGCGAGACCATGGCGGTGATGATGGTCACAGGCAACGCGCCGGTGTTACCCCTGCAACTCAATTCGCTCTTTCGACCGGTGAGAACGATGACCGCCACCATTGCCTCCGAAATGGGCGAGGTCGCGGCGGGCAGCCAGCACTATGAAGTGCTATTCTTCATCGGCATTGTTCTTTTCCTGCTTTCGCTGGTCATCAATATCAGCGCCAGTCTGGTCAGTACGCGCTCTCGCGGGCGCGCGGAAAGGCTGTTATCCTGATGAGCAGCACTGTCATGGGCAAGGCAAAAACACTGCAGCGCATCGGGTTCAGCCTCCTTGGCCTCATCACCACTCTCACCGTCATTCCCATCATCGGGCTGGTGCTCTATATCGTGGTGAAGGGTGCTCCCGCCATAAGTTGGGAGTTCCTCAGCGCGATGCCCACCAACGGCATGCGCGAGGGGGGTATCCTGCCGGCGATCATCGGCACGCTCTACCTCACCCTGGGCACCGCAGTCTTTGCTGTTCCCCTGGGGGTTTTGGCAGGCATTTACCTGGCTGAATACGCCAAAGAAAGCCTGCTCACCCGCCTCATTCGCATCGCCATCATCAACCTTGCGGGTATCCCTTCCGTGGTCTATGGACTATTCGGGCTGGGTCTTTTTGTGCTCTTCCTCAAGATGGGCACCAGCATCCTCGCAGCGTCGCTCACGCTTTCCATCATGACCCTGCCCACCATCATCAGCACCACCGAAGAAGCGCTGCGCAGCGTGCCTAATTCCTTCCGCGTCGTCTCCACCTCGCTGGGAGCCAGCAAGTGGCAGACTGTGCGCCGCATCACCCTGCCCCAGGCGCTGCCTGGTATCGTCACAGGGGTCATCCTCGGGGTGGAACGCGCCGCCGGAGAGACCGCCCCCATCCTTTTCACCGGCGCCACCTTCTTCCTTCCGCAGCTCCCGCACTCCCCGTTGGACGCCACCATGGCGCTTCCTTACCACATCTTTATCATTTCCACGCAGATCCCCGGCATGCCCGTCCAGATCCAGTACGGCACGGTGGTGGTGCTGCTCGTTTTCGTGCTGGGCATGAACCTGATCGCCACGCTCATTCGTAACCGCGCGCGCAAGAACAGGCAATGGTGATGTGATGAAAGAATTCATCATCCGCAACCTGTCGGTCAAATACTCCGACGATAACGAGAGTTTGAGAAACGTCTCCATCGAGATCGAAGCCAGGGCGATCACGGTCCTTTTCGGCCCCGCTGGCGGTGGTAAATCCACCTTCCTAAGGGTGCTAAACAGATTGAATGACCTGGCCGACCTCAAAGAAATGAAGGGCGAAGTTCTCTTCCAGGATCAAAATATCCTCGATCCGCAAACTGACGTGATCAACCTGCGCCGCAAGATCGGCATGGTCTTCTCGCGCCCGGTTCCCCTGCCGCTTTCGATTTACGACAACGTGGCTTATGGTCTGGTGATGGCCGGAGAGCACGATCGCGAAAAATTGGATGAGGGTGTGGAAAAAGCTTTGAAACAGGCCTTCTTATGGGATGAGGTACACGATCGCCTCAAGGATTCCGCGTACAGCCTGTCCGGTGGGCAGCAACAGCGCGTCTGCCTGGCGCGGGTGCTGGCGCTCGAACCGCAGGTCATCCTGTTGGACGAACCCACCTCAGCGCTCGACCCGATCGTGACCGCGAACATAGAGGAAATGCTGCGCGAGTTGAAAAAGCAGTACACCATCATCATCGCCCCACACAACGTGCAGCAGGCCGCCCGCGTAGCAGACTACGCCGCGTTCTTCCTGATGGGAGAACTCATCGAATACGGCAGCGGCATAGACCTTTTCACGGTTCCTAAAGACCAGCGCACCTCAGATTATGTGACCGGCAGGTTTGGTTAAAAAAGAGACCTTTCAGTTAGAAGGGTCTCGTCGTATTTATTTGGTTGCGCTACTTACGTTCCTGGAGTAACTTTTGCGCCATCAGCGCGCCGTCGCGGATCGGTTCATAACCTGTACAGCGGCACAGGTGCTTGTTGAGCGCAGTCTCCATCTCAGTCTGAGAAGCTTCCGGTTTCTCTTCCAACAATCCGTAAAGTTCCATCACGATTCCCGGCGTGCAGAACCCGCATTGGATGGCGCCGGATTCAGAAATCGCTTTCTGGATGGGATGCAGCTCGGTGCCCTTCGCCAGACCTTCCACCGTCAGCACGTCCGCGCCTTCAATGCGCTTGACCGGCAAATTGCAGCTCTTAACCGCCTTGCCGTTCACCACGATGGTGCATGTGCCGCAGGTGGAGTTATCACACCCGTGCTTGGTGCCGGTGAGGTTCAACACCTCGCGAATCACATCCAGCACCATCATTTCCGCTTCCGCCTCGACGGTGGTCGGTTTGCCATTGATCGTAAAACTAATTTTCTCTAACATTCTTATTTCTCCTGCCTGGCTTCCAGGGCTTTCTTCATCACGTCAGGGGTAATGGGGATTTCAAAGAAGTCGATGCCGACTGCGTCGTAGATCGCGTTCATTATCGCAGGAGCCGGACCGATAACCGAATGCTCGCCGATGCCGCGGGCGCCGAAAGGACCTACCGCGTCCGGAGTCTCGATGAACTCGATATCCATCGGCACGGCTTCCTTGTAGGTCGGGATGTGATATTTGAACATGTGCGGGTTCTTGATCTTCCCGTCCTGGTCAAATTCCAGCTTCTCGTACAGGGTCGCGCCGATGGCCATGGTCACGCCGCCCAGCACCGAACCACGGATCTGGCGCGGGTTGATCACCTGCCCCACATCGAACACCGAGGTGAAGTTATCCACGATGATCTTGCCGGTCTTCTTTTCAATGCGGATCTCAGCGGCGGTCGCGCCGAAGGTGTAGTTTACCCCCAGGCTGCCCTGCCCGTTCTCGTCCGGGTTGGCATACCTCGGCAGGCGCGCGTCGGAGACCGCGTGCGCATACTCGCCGATGGTGATGCCGTCGGAGGTAATGTACCCGCGGCTCAGGTCTGCCACCGCCACGCGGATATCTGGATCATTGCGCAGGTAAACATACTCGCCGTTATACTCGAGATAATCCACGTCGGTCTTGAGCACCTGCGCGGCGGTACTTTTCACCACCGCGATCAGTTTATCCGCCGCGCGGATGATGGCGCGCCCGCCCTGGGTGGTGAACATCGAACCGATCGTCTGCCATTCGTAGGGGCTGTACTGCGTGTCGATCTCGGTATATACGCGGATTTTTTCAGGTGGGATCTGCAACGCTTCAGCCGCCACCTGTCGTACCACCGTGCGTAGTCCCTGGCCTACTTCCGCGCCGCCCATGCTCACCGTCACGCTGCCATCGTTGTTCAATTTCATGTAGCAACCCTTGGTGGAGAATGGCGCGCCCTTGGGTGATTTCATCGCGGCGGCGAAGCCGCGCCCATAGTAGTAATTCTCATCCTCTTTTGGCTTGGCCTTGCTGAACACCTTTTCCTTGACCATGTTCGAGCAGGTGACAATGTCGCCATGGGATTTCCACATCTTCTCACCCAGCGCGTTGACCTTGCCTTCGACCAGGTAATTCATCTCGCGCAACTTGATGGGATCCATGTTCAGCTTTCGCGCTAGAAGGTCCATCATACGCTCGGTCGCGATCTGGGCTTCCTGGTGACCGTAGCCGCGGTAAGCGCCCACCGCCGGTGTGTTGGTGTACACGGTGTAGCCAATGAGATCGCAATGATCGAATTCGTAAGGGCCTGCGGAGTTGTGCGTGGCAGCGATGGTGATATTCACCGCGGTGTCGGCGTACGCGCCGCCGGAGTGGATGACCTCATTCTGGATCGCCACCAGCTTGCCATCCTTGCTTGCCCCGATCTTCATGCGCGAGCGGATGCCATGCGCGATCAGCGTAGAGGTGAAATCCTCCTGCCTGGTTGCCACCCACTTGACCGGGTGACCCGGCACGAAGCTGGCGATCCACGCCACGGTCTGCTCGACGGTGATGTCGGATTTATATCCGAAGCAACCACCAATATCCGGGATACGCACGCGCACATCGGAAACCGGGATTTCGTAAGAGTGCGCCAGGTCTTCGCGGATAATGAACGGGCAAATGGAGGATGACCACACTTCAATGGTGTTGTCCTCTTTAAACCAGACGATCGAACCGTGCGGCTCGATGGCGGTGCAGGAGCCGTGCGGGTAATTGAATTCCGCTTCCACGATCACTTCGGCTTCCTTGAACCCCTCCACGCCCTTACCTTTTTTCAGGTGGTAAGTGTGCGCGATATTGGTGCCCGGGGTAGGTTTGAGCGTGGGCAAGTGCCAGTATTCGCCATTCTCTTTGTGAATAAGCACCGCGTCGGGCTTCATCGCGTCGCGCGCGTCGATGTAGACTGGCAGAGGTTTGTATTGCACTTTGATTTTTTCAAGCGCGGCTTCGGCGTGCGCGAGGGTATCCGCGATGACCGCTGCGACCGGTTCGCCGATATAGCGCACCTTCTCGATCGCCATCGGCACCAGGTCTCTGATATTGTCCCCATAGTGATAATGACAGCCCTTGCCGGTGACCACCTTCACCACGCCTGGCATCCTTTCTGCTTCCGCGGTGTCGATGCTGACGATCTCCGCATGGGCGTACTCGGGCCGTAGGATGGCTGCGTGCAGCATCCCCGGGATGCGGATGTCATCCAGGTAAACCGCTTTCCCGGTCACCTTGCTGATCGCGTCCGGCCGATTGTAACTTTTACCGAGATATTTGAACTTCATTCCTTGCTCCTTTACCATTAGTTTTGCTCAGAGTTTGGAAAAATCTGCCATGATAATCGTCCATATATGGTAACCAAAAAACCGCCTGGAATCAAGCATGAAGGGAAATTTATCATGTAAATTAGGAACAATAGCAGAGGATAAGTCTGACGTCTCAGGGTTGTGATAGGATATTATCGATGATCAGTTCCCGGGATTTGGAAAAGCATTTTACCCGCCTTCCAGGCGATCAATTGGATATCCTGCTGGAGATCCACCGAATCGTCATGCAAGTATCTCCAGGGGCAGTTGCAGAAATCCGTCGGTATGGCGTCGTCTATTACGATGCCGGGCGCGGCGAACCGGTCAGCGCGGGCATCTGCCAGACACTGGTAAAACCGGACTACATCTGTTTGGCGTTCGTCCACGGCGCTTTCCTGCCCGACCTCGATCATCTGCTGCGAGGGGGGACATACCCGAAGCGATATTTGGAGATCGCCAGTTTAGATAATGCGCCAAGGGATACAATCCAGGCGTGGATAAAAAACCATGCTCATTTTGATCTCCGTACTTTGCCTGAAAATATCGGGCAAAAACATCAGTTTTTCCATACGCCAACAGAACTGTCATTTCAGTTGCCCTTTTTAGGGGCTCATGTATAATGATTAAGCCGAAGTAGAGGAAAACAGATCGACAGGACTGCGTCAGTGAAGGTATTCGATCGCAAGCCTCTCAACATGGATAAAGTCCGCGTCCCGCGGGGGCAGGTCTACCTGATCCCGGATCGCTGCAAGGGATGCGAATTGTGTATTCATTTCTGTCCTGAAGGCGTGCTGGAAACCTCCAGCGAGATGAACGCCAAGGGATACCATTACCCTTCGATCGTCAAAGGCAAAGAAACCGCCTGCGTCCACTGTGAATTCTGCGCGCTGGTTTGCTCCGAATTCGCGATCTTCACCCTCGCCATTGAGGAAGAACCCCGTGCCGCCTGAGATCATCACCACCGGCCGCTATTTTATGAACGGTGACGAAGCCTGCGCTGAAGGCGCAATCGCCGCCGGCTGCCGCTTCTTCGGTGGTTACCCCATCACTCCTTCAACTGAAATCGCCGAGCATCTCGCGCGCCGCCTGCCTGAGGTGGATGGCGTTTTTGTACAGATGGAAGATGAACTCGCCAGCATGGCGGTTATCCTCGGCGCTTCGGCAGGCGGCGCGCGCGCCATGACCGCCACCTCCGGTCCCGGCTTTAGCCTGATGATGGAAAACATCGGGTTGGGTATCATGCTCGAGCTGCCCTGCGTGGTAGTCGACGTGATGCGCGGTTCACCCTCCACGGGGCTGCCCACCATGCCCGGTCAATCCGATGTAATGCAAGCGCGCTGGGGATCACATGGAGATTACGAAAGCGTCGCCTTTTCACCCTGGTCGCCGCAGGAGATGTTCGACCTGACCATCCACTGTTTCAACGTCGCTGACCGCTATCGCGTGCCGGTCTTCCTGCTCGCCGATGAGGTGGTCGGTCACATGGTGGAACGGGTGGTCATCCCGCCCGTCGAAGACATCGAGCGCTGGGAGCGCAAACACGCACAAACCCCGCCCGGCGATCGCTTCGAGCCGTTCCTCATCGAGGACGCCGACCTGGTCCCCCCAATTGTGCACGCAGGCGAAGGTTATCACATTCACTACACCGGATTGACCCATAACGCGCGCGGTTACCCGGAGATGACCGCCTCTACCCACCACGAGCTGGTCACCCGCCTGGTGGAAAAAGTGCGCTCCAACCGCGAGCAGATCTTCCGCACCGAGCGATACGATCTCGAGGATGCGGAGATACTGGTCATATCCTACGGCTGCACTGCCCGCTCAGCACGCCGAGCGGTGCGTGAGGCGCGCAAGGCAGGTATTCGCGCCGGTTTGCTGCGCCTGGTTTCCATCTGGCCTTTTCCTGAGGAACAGGTCGCCAGCCTGGCTGAGAACGCGAAATCAGTCATCGTCGCCGAGATGAACCTCGGCCAGGTCAGCCGCGAGGTGGAACGCTGTATTCACCGCCCGGTGCGCGGCGTGTTCCACGCCGGCGGTGTGATGATCCCTCCCGACCCCATCCTGCGTGCGATCCGGGAGGTCACAGCATGACCCGGCCGATCGTTGTAGACCGCCACCCGCTGGATGATTTGATCCGCGCTGACCGCATGCCGCACATCTGGTGCCCCGGTTGCGGCATCGGCATCGCCATGCGCTGTTACGCCCAAGCCATCCTGGATTCCGGTGTGGCCATTGATGACCATATCGTGGTCTCCGGCATTGGCTGCTCCGGGCGCGTGGCGGGATACATGAACCTCGACTCCTATCACACCACCCACGGACGTGCCATCCCCTTTGCCATGGGGGTGAAATTAGCCAAACCGCAATTGATGGTCACTGTGTTCAGCGGTGATGGCGACCTGGTTTCGATCGGTGGCAATCACCTCATCCACGCCGCCCGGCGCAACATTGATGTAAAAGTGATCTGCATCAACAACTTCAACTTCGGCATGACCGGTGGGCAGTACGGTCCCACCACACCCAGGGGCGCTATCGCCACCACCTCACCTTACGGTAACACGGAAATGCCCTTCAACCTGCCCAACCTGCTGGCGGCAGCCGGCGCCAACTACATTGCCCGTTGGACCACGCTCCACGCCCGCCAGCTTAAAAAATCCATCCTCGAATCCTTCAATAAACCCGGCTTTACCTTCATCGAAGTGCTTGCGCCCTGCCCGATCGGCTTCGGAAAGTCCAACAACATCGCCGATGGACTGGAAGAGATGGAACTCTACCGCGAGCGCTGCGTGCTGGCGAGAGAAGGCGATGTGCACACCGATGAGTTGGGGATTGACCTGCGGGAGGACCAACCGATCATCATCGGCAAGTTCGTCGATCGCGACCGTCCGGCGTTTCGACCCCCGCAAAGGAGCACTGCATGATCTATCTCGGCCGATCTGACCACGGAAAACCACGACCATGAGAAGCGAGATCCGCATCGCGGGTTTTGGCGGGCAGGGCGTTGCCCTGGCCGGGGTCATTCTCGGCAAGGCAATGTCGATCTACAGCAATTACGAAGCTGTGATGACCCAATCCTACGGGCCTGAGGCGCGCGGCGGCGCATCCAGCGCCAACCTGATCCTTTCCGATGAACCGATCGATTACCCCTTCGTGCTCAAGCCGGATATCCTGGTTGCTCTCTCGCAAGAGGCGTATGCCCTGTACCGCCCCGATGCGCGCAAGGACGCACTGCTGCTCATCGACGAAGATCTGGTATTTCCAAACAACGGGGAAGCTCCCTACTGCATTCCCGCCACCCGCCTGGCGGAGGAACTTGGCCGGCGTGTGGTGACAAACGTGGTGATGGTGGGATTTTTCACCGCTGTCACTCAATTGATCTCTCGCGAAGCGGTGGAAAAAGCCATCGCCGATACCGTCAGACCTAAAACACTTCCTCTAAACTTCAAAGCCTTCGAGGTCGGGTTCAATCACCCGGCGGTACAGCGCGCGGCTGGAGGGCAGGATGAGTGATGCCGTGCTGGTGATCGGAGGCGGCATCGCTGGCATCCAGGCGTCGCTGGACCTGGCGAAAGGCGGCGCGAAAGTGGTGCTGGTCGAACGTGCGCCCACCATCGGCGGGGTGATGGCCGTGCTCGACAAGAACTTTCCCACCCTCGATTGCTCCATCTGCATTGAAGCGCCAAAGATGTCCGAAGTTGGATTGCACCCGAATATCGAGGTGCTTTCGCTCGCCGAAGTGATGCGGGTGGAAGGCGAAGCCGGCAATTTCACCGTGACCATCCAGCAACAGACGCGCTTCGTCACAGACGCCTGCACGCGCTGCGGCGATTGTAGCAACGCCTGCCCCGTGGTGCTGCCCAACGAATACGATTCCGGTATGGCCTTCCGCAAAGCCATCTATACGCCCATCCCTCAGTCGGTGCCTGGCGCTTACCTGGTGGATATCGACCATTGCTTAAATGACCCGCCCAATTACCTCCCCTGCGACCACTGCCAGCAAGCCTGTCCGCCCAAGGCGGTGGATTTCCTGCTCCCGCGCATTACCACGCTCGATCGCAAGGTGGGCGCGATCATCCTGGCTACCGGCTACGAAATGCTTGATCCGCGCGAGTTACAGGAGTTCGGTTACGGCACCCATCCTGATGTGCTTACCGCGCTTGAATTTGAACGCCTGGTTAATTCCGCCGGTCCGACCGGCGGGGAGATCATCCGCCCCTCGGATGGGAAACACGTGGAGCGCGTTCTGTTCGTGCTGTGCGTCGGTTCGCGCGACCAGCGCCATGCGCACCACTGCTCGCGCTTCTGCTGCATGTATTCGATCAAGCACGCCTACCAGGCGATCGACCACGGCATCCAGGACGTGACCGTGCTCTATATGGACGTGCGCGCTTACGGCAAAGGCTTTGACAGCTTCTGGCAGCGAACAAGCGGACAGGGCGCGCATTTCATCCATGGTCGTCCCTCGCGCATCAAAAGCAGCGCCGACGGAAAAATATCTGTCACGTATGAAGACATCGGGCAGAACGCCCGCGCCACCTCTGAGTTCGATCTGGTCGTGCTGGCCAATGCGGTCACGCCTCCCAATGGGTTGGAAGAACTTGCCGGGCGGCTTGGCATTTCCGTCGATCCGGATGGTTTCATCCATTCCAACGAAACATCCGGCGGGCTGGTGATGACCACGCGCCAGGGAATCTACACCGCCGGCTGTGTCTCCGGTCCCAAAGACATCCCTGACAGCGTGGCGGAAGGCAGCGGCGCGGCTGGTTTATCGATGCGCCATCTAAGCGCTCGCCATTGGCCGCACCCGCCCGAAGTGGAACCCGTCCCCAATATCGAGATTCCGCGCGTAGGAGTATTCGTCTGTCACTGCGGCAGCAACATCGCCGGCGTGGTGGATGTAAACAGGGTATCCGAATACGCCAAATCGCTCCCGGATGTGGTCTACGCCGGACACCAGATGTTTTCCTGCGCGGGCAACACCCAGGCTGAGATCGAGGAAATTATCCGCCGTGAGGGTATCACCCGCGTGGTGGTTGCCGCCTGTTCCCCCAAAACGCACGAGCAGATCTTTCGCGACGTGCTCACCCGCGCCGGGCTGAACCCTTACCTGCTGGAGATGTCCAACATCCGCAACATGGACTCGTGGGTGCACAAACACCAGAAAGAAGAAGCCACCGTCAAGGCGATGGAGATGGTCGCCATGGCGGTCGAAAAAGCACGCCTGCTTACACCGCTCACCCCATCCCACCTCGAGGTACAGCAGGGCGCGCTGGTCATCGGCGGGGGAATTGCGGGCATGACTGCCGCCGCCGCGCTGGCGCAGCAGGGATTCACCACCCACCTGGTCGAGAAGGAATCCAGATTGGGCGGTCTGTTGAACCACCTCGAAACTTTCGCCCCGGCGGGCATCAGCACGGCGGAGATGATCGCCGCCAAGGTGCATGAAGTGGAAATGAGTCACGTCCAGGTGCACCTGAACGCTGAAGTTGAGACAATCGGCGGGCTGGTGGGTGATTTCTCCGCGCACCTCTCCACCGGTGAGGATTTGCGTATCGGCGCGGTAGTGGTCGCCACCGGGGCGTCTCCCTATGCTCCTGCTGAATTCGATTACAAAGATGACCCGCGCGTGATCACCAACCTGGAACTCGAAAAATACATCCATTCAGGTAACCTCACCGCCAAGCGCGTCACTTTCATCTCCTGCATCGGCTCGCGTCAGGGCAGCGTTGGCTGCTCCCGTTACTGCTGCACTTCAATGATCCACCAGGCGCTTGAGCTGCGGCGCATGGGCAAGCATGTGCGCGTGCTGAGCAAGGACATTCGCACCTACAGCCGCAACGCGGAGGAACTATACCAGCAGGCGATGAAAGAGGGGGTTCAATTCTTCCGTTACACGGACGCGCCGCCCCAGGACGTGATCGACTGGCAGGATGGACAACTGGTCTTCCATGATGAATTACTCGCGCAGCAGTTGCGCATTTCCACCGACCTGCTGGTGCTGGTCGTCGGGCTTATGCCGGTCGAAGATAAGCTCTCCGACCAGTTAAAACTTTCGCGCAGTGAAGATGGATTTTACATGGAACTGCACCCCAAGCTCGGTCCGGTCGAGACCGCCGTGCAGGGAGTCTACCTGGCGGGTACCAGCCAGGGCGCGAAGGACATTCGAGAGTCGATCGCTGGCGCGCTGGCCACCGCCGGAAAAGCCGGCGCCCTGCTCGCCCGCGGTGAGATTGAAAAAGAACCTCTCACGGCAAAGCTGATCCCCGAGTTGTGCATGGGCTGCATGCGCTGCGTGCGAGTCTGCCCGTTCAACGCCATCGAACAGGTTGGCGCGCCCGGCAAAGGTGGCACCGTGAGAATACTCGAAGCTGCCTGCATGGGTTGCGGCACCTGCGCCGCTGAGTGTAACTTCCACGCCATCGAAATGCCCTATTTCACCCGCGAACAGATCCTCGCGCAGGTGGACGCTGCCCTGGCGCAAAACCCGGCTGACAAATGCCTGGTATTCACCTGCAACTGGTGCTCGTATGCCGGCGCTGACCTGGCTGGGATTGAGAAACGCCAGTACCCGGCTTCCGCCCGCGTCATCCGCACCATGTGCTCTGCCCGCTTCGAGGAGGAGTTCGTCGCGCGCGCTTTCGACCAGGGCGCAGGGGCTGTGCTGGTCACCGGCTGCCGGCTCACCGAGACTGGCTCTGATTGCCACTACAACTACGCCAATCGTCTCACCGACAAACGCTTCAAAAACTGGCAGCGCAAGTTCCAGGGCAAGGGCATCGCGCCTGAACGCCTGCAGTTGCGCTGGATCTCAGCGGCGGAGGGCAAGGAATTCGCGGAAAAGATCACCGAAATGGACGAAGTGGTGAAGAAATTTGGTCATGACCATGAGTGATGAAGGCCTGTTATTAAACGATGAGCTTTGGGAACGCCTGCTCGAGCTGACCGCGGGGGATACTGCGCTGTGTTACCAATGCGGTGAATGCACGGCCGCCTGCCCCTGGG
Organism: Anaerolineaceae bacterium UBA2260; assembly: GCA_002347485.1. Lineage (GTDB taxonomy): Bacteria > Chloroflexota > Anaerolineae > Anaerolineales > Anaerolineaceae > UBA6107. The sequence goes on from DDXM01000054.1 coordinate 14,416, forward strand.
GACTGGTGCGGGAGAACGGGTTGCCAGTGCGCGTCATCCTGCGCCGTGCGCAATTAGGCATCGAGCATACCGCGCCGGACCTGTGGCTGTGCACCACCTGCGGGCAGTGCCAGGCGACCTGCCCGCGCGGTGTGGATATCCCGCGCGCCTTCAGAGCCCTGCGTCAGATCGCGTGGGAGCAGCGGCGCGTCGAAAAAGGACTATCCTCGCTGCTTTGGTCGCTGTACTGGAATGACAACCCCTGGTCGCAACCCCCCTCGCAGCGCGCCGCCTGGGCAGGCAAGTTGCAGTTGGAAGCCTTTGACCCCGCCCGGCATGAAGTGCTGCTTTACGTCGGCTGCACCTCTTCCTACAACCGCCGCGCGCAAAAAATCGCCCGTGCGCTGGTGACCCTGCTGCGCAAAGCCGGGGTTTCCTTCGGTTACCTGGGCGACGAGGAACCCTGCTGCGGGGAATCCGCACTTAGTGTTGGCAATTTGCCATACTTCGAAGAGCTCTCCGCGCACGCCAGCGGTGTTTTCCGGGAGAAAGGTGTCAAACAGCTCATCACCATCTCCCCGCATTGTTACGATGTATTCAAGAACCATTACCCAACTTCCGCGGGTTTCGAACCCCGGCACTACACGCAGTACCTGGCGGAGCTGGTGGACGCCAACAAACTTTCTTTCACCACATCGCTTGACCTTAAAGTCACCTTCCAGGATCCCTGTTATCTGGGTCGTCTAAACCAGGAGTACGCAGCGCCCCGACGCGTGCTTTCCGCCATCCCCGGCATTGAGCTGGTAGAGATGGAGGATTCCCACCAGGCGGGGTTGTGCTGCGGAGGCGGCGGTGGGCGCATGTGGCTGGAGACCCCCGCCAATGAACGCTTTTCCGATATCCGGGTGCAGCAGGTTGCAGCCACCGGCGCCAGCAGCGTCGCCACTGCCTGCCCGTTCTGCCTCTCCTGCCTCGAGGACAGCGCGAACCAGGCGGGTGGCGGGTTGAGCGTGCTCGACGTGGCCGAACTGGCTGTACTGGCGCTGGATCACGATACTACTGGAGATCATTAACCATGGTCGCCTCACTCTACACGCCAGCTGACGAAAAAAAGGAAATCTGGGTCTACCTCGAGCAGGAAGGTGGCAAGTTGCTGCCTGTCACCCTTGAGATGCTGGGCAAAGGCCGCCAGATGGCGGATGAACTGGGCTGGCCGTTATGCGGTCTACTCATCGGTGCGCGTGTGATCCACCTGGCAGATGAAGCCTTCGCGCGCGGCGCGGACCGCGTGATGGTGGCGGAGCACGCGCTGTTGAAGAACTTCACCATCGACGCCTACGCGCGGGTGGCCTTCCAGGAGCTGGTACAGGAAAAACCCTCCATCTTTTTGCTCGGCGCCACGCCTGACGGGCGCGACCTGGCGGCTCGCCTGGCGGTGCGGCTGCGTACCGGTCTCAACGCTGATTGCACCAATCTGCGCGTTGATCCCGCCAGCGAGGTTCTCGTCAGCGAAGTTTCCGGCTTCGGTGGCGGCGTGCTCGCCCTCATCGAAATGCCCGCCCACCGCCCGCAGATGGCCACGGTCCGCCCAGGCGTCTTCCAGGCGCAGCGTGCGCGATACGGTCAGCAAGGTGAGATCGTTCACGTGCCAGTGGAATTGACCCCCGATATGATCCACACTCGCGTCCTGGAACGCAGCGTCGGCGAGGGCATTGACCTCACCCAAGCTGAGGTGCTGGTAGCTGGCGGTCGCGGCGTTGGAACAGATTTTTCCGACTTATACAAGCTGGCAAAATTGGTGGGCGGCGAGGTAGGCGCTACACGCCCGCCGGTTGATTCAGGCATCATCGAACGCGAACGCCAGGTGGGGCAGACCGGGGTGGTGTGCAGTCCCAAGCTCGCCATCTGCTGCGGCATCAGCGGCGCGTTNNGACCCCGAAGCCGAGATCTTCGAGTACGCCGATTACTGTATCAGCGGAGACGCGCGGCAGATCCTTCCCGCGCTGATACAGGCGTTGAAAGCTGGCGAGGAGGTCACCCATGGCTGAACCGCGCATTGTGGTATGCGTAAAGGTGGTGCCTAAGCCTGAGGAGGTGCGCGTCAACCCCGAGACGCGTCTGCTTGACCGCGCCAGTGCACGCGCCGAGATCAACCCGCCGGATATGAACGCCCTCGAACTGGCTTTGTCCCTCAAAGACCGTTATGGCGGCACGGTCGAGATCCTTACCATGGGACCGCCGTATTTTGAGCCCACGTTGCGCGTCGGGCTGGCGATGGGCGCAGACTGTATCACCCTGCTCAGCGACCGCGCGTTTGGCGGCGCAGACACGCTGGCGACCACTTACACCCTGACGCAGGGCATCCGCAAGCTGGGTGCGGTCGACCTGGTAATATGCGGCGAGGAATCCTCCGACGGCGCTACCGGGCAGGTACCCCAGGGACTGGCAGAGTGGTTGGACTGGCCGCAGCTCACCTTATTGACAGCGATCGAGCTGGACCTCAAAACCCGCGCCGCCCGCGGTCGGCGCTCGATCCATGGCGGTTATGAACTGCTGGAAGTACCGCTGCCCTGCGTCGTTTCGGTCAAATCAGCCTGCAACGAGCCACGCTTCATGGATTACCGCCTGAAAGCCAAAGCGGCGGAAGCGCAGCGATTCACCGTCTGGAACGCTGAAGCGCTTGGCACTGACCCGCAATACACAGGCCAGGCCGGCTCACCCACCATCGTCTCCGGTTTGGCGGAAGCCAGCACCCGCGAGCGCCGCCGGGAGAAGATCACGGGAACACCCGAGGAGATCGCGCGCGCTCTCGCAAAGGTGATCAAAGAAAGTATATAATTGTTTTTGACATAATACACGACTCCCCGGAACTTCCCCTGGGGAGTTAAATTTTTTGATTTTACTTTCCAGATTCCCGGCCGTGAAGCTCCTCGAGCAATGGAACGATATCGGAAAAGCCGACCGACAGCAGGTGGATGATCTCCGCCATCCCCAGAACGATTGCCCCGGCGACGAAGCTGGACCCCCAGCAAATGAGCGCGGCAGGGATGTTGCTGGTGACCAGCAGGATCAACGCGGCGAGTGTGCCGAGGATGAAGACGATCCAGGAAACGGTTTTGAGTAATTTTGCGACTTCGTTTTTCATGAGTCCTCCGTTTTAAGACAATCATACTGGAAAATATAATTCTGCTGAATAAACCCGCCGAATCCTGCCGAATCCTTGCGGGATAGCCTCAGGCATGTTAAAATCTGCACTGCTTTAGGGCACGTGGCTTCGCAGATTCCCATAGGGAACGGCGGGTAGAGCGCCAGTAACTTAACAATTTTCGTAAGGGCGCGTGGCTTCGGCCGCCCGCAAGAGAGAGTTCTCAATGCCGAGCAGAGCTGTTGATAATTGTAGGGAACTTGAAGGGATGATGCTCTCGATTGCTGTTTGCTCAACGATTGCGTTTTCTTTTTGTGTCCGGTTTTTGGGGGTCAGTTCACTCGGCGGTTTAATATTTCCTGTATACTCTACTTAGAAGAGTTCGTTAGTTTAGTATTGATTACGAGAAGATCAAATGAAATCAAAACCTTTCTTGATCAAGGCTGACGGGGATGAACTGGCACTGGAACCAATCCAACAGAATGCAGCAATTCACCAGGAAAGCTGGTTACAAAGGCTTCTCCAGGATCATCCACAGATCCTTCCAGTAGATGAAATCGAGCCCATTTTTTCACCCTTAATATCAATTGGTCGGGAGATCTCCACTGATGTAGGTCAAATTGATAATCTCTTTATCAGTAGGTCGGGTTATCTCGTTCTAGTGGAAACCAAGTTATGGAGTAATTCTGAAGCTAAAAGAGAAGTTATCGCTCAAGCGATCGACTATGGCAGCGCGTTGTCGAAATGGTCGTTTCAACAATTGGATGATTTGACACGTAAGAGAACTGGCAAGGGATTGTTAGAGTTGATCCAATCATCCTTTGACGCTGATCCAGAAGATACAGTCACAGAAGACATGATTGCTCGGAACTTACGCCTAGGACGCTTCCTGATTTTGGTGGTCAGCGAAAAAATCCGTGAATCCTTGATAGATATGCTTAACTTCACCAACCGTTATCCACACCTAGCTACAAATGTGGGATTGGTAGAATTACAGTGTTATGCGATGCCAAGTAATCCCAAGGATATTCTTGTCGTACCTTCAATAGTAGCGAAAACAGAGATTATTGAACGATCTATTGTGCAGGTGAACCTTGTGCCGAATGTCGAACACCAGCTTTTCATTGAACAGATAAAGGATAAGAAGGATAAACGCCAAGGGAGAACCCCACTTACTGAAGACGCATTCTGGGAATTACTACAACGACAGTCCCCTGAAAGCATTGGTAATGCCCATCTGATTATCAATCACATGAGCGAGATACCCCAGGTAGTTTTGAGAATGAGACAATCTGCCATCTCATCCAGGCTACTCCTGCCAGACAGCGACCAAAAAATTTCTCTATTCTTCATTACCACCGCGGGTACTGTGGAGTACTGGCCTGAAACTGTCCTCAGTCAGTTCAGAAACGCTGGACTTGATACGGCTCTAGCAGAGGAATACCGTAACCGTCTATCGAATGTTCTTAAAATGAAGCGTCCTAGTCTTTCTATTTATTATCCGGTAGCAAAAATTGATGTCCCAGCTTTACTATCCATTGTGGATGATTTTGTAAACGGAACGGTTAGCGCCGAGCAAAAGCAAGAGGGATAGAGCGACCTCAGAAAGGGTTAAAAAGAAAGCCTATTGCTAACCAGGAGATTTTCAAATTGGAGTGTTTCATTACGATCGGTAGGTAAATTTGATCTATAGGAAGTTTTAATCAGGTAGTTTTCATGACGAATAACATTGAACCATTGGAATTCTGGAAATGGGCTTTCTCAGACTTCCTTTCTAATGCCCTGCGCGGTGTGTTGGCGGAATTCATCGTCGCCAAGGCAATGGATTGCACCGACGTTCAGAGGACAGAGTGGGATGCGTATGATGTCATAACGAGTGATGGAATAAAAATCGAGGTCAAATCATCCGCCTATCTACAATCCTGGCATCTGGAATAACTTAGTGCTATTCGCTTCGATATCGAGCAGAAAAAATCTTGGAGTGCTGCAACTAATACCTCACTCCAAGAAGCTACAAGAACAGCCGATGTTTATGTTTTTTGCATTTTTAACGCGGTAGATCGGGCAATCGCTAATCCACTAGACTTAAGTCAATGGTTATTTTTGGTTTGCTCATCTAAGTTTCTAAACGAGAGATACCAAGGACAAAAATCAGTGTGCCTATCCTCATTGGAAAAACAAAACTTAAGGCAGATTTCGTATGATGAACTTTCCACAGGCATTAGAAACACTTTTTCAAGTATTGTCACCTGACGTCCACTCTGCGTCAAAACTATTCAACCGCCTCTCGGCGGGTTTTCTTTGCTAGACACCCCCCCTCGGCAAATATTCTTAATCATAACCTTGGTTAACAAGTCAACACTGTTAACAAGTCAACCTTGTTAACTTTCGCTCGCTATGATAAAATCTCAAGTACGCAAGGCTTTTGGTTTTCTATGTTTGGAAGGTTGAGCTAAAGTTAGCAAAACATCCAAAAATCGGGAACTGTGAGTACTCAAGGGCGCGTGGCTCAGTTGGTTAGAGCGCACGGTTCACATCCGTGAGGTCGTGGGTTCGAGTCCCTCCGCGCCCACCTCACCTAAGCCACCCGCAATGGGTGGCTTTTCATATCCGTTTGGTCTGTGCTGGCAAGTGCAGCCAGTGTTTCCGTCCTGTGAAAACCGCACAGGACTACAAGGTTCGAGTCCCCGAGCGTTTTGTGCGAGTGCTGGCGTGATCTTCGCCAGTATATCGCGCCCACCTCACCTAAGCCACCCGCAATGGGTGGCTTTTCATATCCGTTTGGTCTGTGCTGGCAAGTGCAGCCAGCATTTCCGTCCTGTGAAAACCACACAGGACTCCAAGGTTCGAGTCCCCGAGCGTTTTGTGCGAGTGCTGGCGTGATCTTCGCCAGTATATCGCGCCCACCTCACCTAAGCCACCCGCAATAGGTGGCTTTTCATATCCGTTTGGTCTGTGCTGGCAAGTGCAGCCAGTGTTTCCGTCCTGTGAAAACCGCACAGGACACCAAGGTTCGAGTCCCCGAGCGTTTTGTGCGAGTGCTGGCGTGATCTTCACCAGTATATCGTGCCCACCTCACCTAAGCCACCCGCAATGGGTGGCTTTTCATATCCATAAATTGCCTCCCCAATAAAACCGGGAATTACCCCGCTTTGATTTATACTATTCACATTCATTGCAGCAGGGTATGACATTGAATAAAAGAATCAAGTCGCTCTTGAACCGCCTTCCATTGCCTGCCCCCCTCAAGACCAGGCTTCGTTTGATTATTCACAAATCAAATGCGGCGCATCATTCGTGTTCTCAACGATCATCAGATTTCTTCCGGCGCAGGGTCCTGCAAAAACTCAAAAGAGCCGCCTTCACGCTGACCCAATGGCTGCTGAACTACCCCAGCGAGCGCGCCATCTTCCAATCCATTCACGGCTACCCGCTTAACCTCAGGCATCCGCGCTCGTTCAACGAGAAGATCGTCTGGAAGAAGCTGCATGACCGCAACCCGCTCCTGCCCAGGGTGACGGACAAATTCCTTGTCAGGAACTACGTCCGCGAAAAACTGGGCGCGCAAAAAGCGGAAAAAATCCTGATCCCGCTGCTCTTCCATAGCAAAGACCCTGCCGCCATCCCATTTGATAATTTGCCGGACTCATTCGTGATCAAACCCAATCACGCTTCAGGCAGGATCCTCATCGTGCGGAACAAGCACGAGATCGATCGAGATATTATTGTCGCCACCTGCAGGGAGTGGTTATCTGAAACGCATTATTTCTTCAGGCACGAATGGGCATACCGGAAGATCAAACCGCTGATCCTGGTTGAAGCATTATTGCTGGAATCCGATGGCAACGTGCCCAGGGAGATCAAATTCCACATGTTCCACGGAAAGTGCAAACGCATCGTGGTGATCACCGGCAGATTTGAGGAGCTCAAACAATCCAGCTTCGACGGGGAGTGGAATTATCTCGAGACCGAAACCAGTTATCCCGTGGGACCTCCATTGCCGAAACCAGCGAATTTCGACGAAATGGTCGAACTGGCGGAAAAACTGGCGCAGGATTTCGATTATATCCGGGTGGACCTGTACGATCTGCGCGGCCGTGTATACTTCAGCGAACTGACCAGTTACACCAACTCGGGGGATATCAACTACAAACCCACCCAGTACGATTTTGACCTGGGGGCGAACTGGACCATCATTCCCGGCTACTGGAAGAAAAAGAACCGGCAAACCATAGAATCAAACAAATAGTCGATTCATATACGACCGGGCTTCCCCGCCGGTCTCCGATCTCTGGATCATCCATTTATCGGAAAATTTTAGCAATCCCTGTCGCTTCATAATTATTCTCGTTAGTGATCACAAATTTCGAACGAATGTGACAAATGTCTCCCTTTCTTTCTAACATCTTCGGTGTATAATATATATTAATAATCGTATATATGTATGTTCAATGCAACACGGAGTAATATGAGCGACAACTTGCGCGAAGAAGTGATGAAGATGCACGCCCAGGTGTGCAGCGGGCTGGCTGACCCCAGCCGGATATTGATCATTTACAATCTGGCTGATGGCCCGCGCTGCGTGAACGACATCGCCGACGCCCTGGAGCTCCCCCAACCCACCGTCTCCCGCCACCTCAAGATCCTGCGCGAGCGCGGCATCGTGCGCGCCGAGCGTGTGGGGCAGAGCATCAATTATCATCTCACTGACCCGCGCATCATCCAGGCGCTCGATATCCTTCGCTCGATCCTGGCAGACCAGTTAAGAGACCAGGCGATGCTTGCCCGGCATGTGAACGAAAAAATCACCCCATAACAAAACGGAGAGAACGCATGAAGACATTTTTGATCCTCGGCGCCGGCACCGGCGGCACCATGATGGCGAACAAGCTGGCAAAGCGGCTTGACCCCAAAGAGTGGCAGATCATCATGGTCGACAAGGACGAGACCCACTATTACCAGCCGGGTTTCCTGTTCCTGCCCTTTGGCTATTACACCCCCGATCAGGTTAAACAGCCGAAGAAGAAGTTCGTGCCCGCCGGCGTGGAGTACATCGTCTCAGACATCGAACTGATCGAGCCCGAAGCCGGCAAGGTGACGCTCAAGAAGGATAACCGCGTCATTCACTTCGACCAGCTTCTCATCGCCACCGGCACCGACATCCACCCAGAAGAGGTGGAAGGTATGCTCGACGGCTGGCGCAAGAACATCTTCGATTACTACACCTTTGACGGCGCTATGGCGCTGCGCGCGTTCCTCAAGGACTTCAAGGGCGGGCGGCTTGTATTGAACATCAAGGAAATGCCCATCAAGTGCCCCGTCGCTCCCCTCGAGTTCATGTTCCTGGCGGATGCCTACTTCACCAAGCGCGGCATGCGCGACAAGGTCGAGCTGATCCTCTCCACCCCCCTCCCCGGCGCCTTCACCAAACCGGTTTCTTCGCAAATGCTCGGTGCAGTGCTGGAAAAGAAGAATATCAAAGTTGAGGCTGATTTCGACATCATGGAAGTCGACGCTGCCAACAATCTCATCCGCGGATACGATGGGCGCGAGATCCCTTACAACCTGCTGGTCGCCATCCCCACCAACATGGGCTCTGAAGTGATCAAGCGTTCAGGCATGGGCGACGACCTTTATTTTATCCCCACCAACAAGGAAACCCTGCGCTCGGAGAAATACGAGAACATCTGGGTGATCGGCGACGCCTCCAACATCCCCGCATCGAAAGCCGGCTCTGTAGTTCATTACGCGGCGGAGACCCTCATCGAGAACATCCTCTCCGCGCTCGAAGGCAAACCCCTCAGCGCCAAATTCGATGGCCACTCCACCTGCCACATCGTCTCTGGATTCAACAAAAGCCTTCTCATCGACTTCAGCTACGACGTGGAACCCCTCACCGGTCTCTACCCCTTCCCGGTCGTTGGTCCCTTCCCGCTGCTGAAGGAAAGCTGGATCAACTACATCGGCAAATTATCCTTTAAGTGGATCTACTGGAACATTATGCTGCGCGGGATCCCCTTCCCGCTGCCGCCGGAATACTCGATTGCTGGCAAGAAACAGGTAAAGTCCGCCTGAACCAACACCCAGGCGTTAGATAGTAAAAATAAATCGTTTTCAACACTAACAGGAGGAACACAAATGGCAACAAAAACAATCTCAGGAGTTGAAGTGCAGGTCAATGAAGAAGGTTTCATGACCAACCCGTCCGAATGGACCAAAGAGATCGCGGCTGAGATCGCGAAAGAGGAAGGTATCGAAGCATTGACCGATGCGCACTGGAAAGTCATCGACTTTTGTCGGGCTAACGCCGCCACTACCGGCGCTGCGCCCACGCTGCGCGGCATCACCAACGGTGCAGGCGTGAGCACCAAGGACCTCTTCGCCCTCTTCCCCAAGGGTCCCGCCAAGAAGGTCGCCAAGATCTCCGGTCTCGGCAAACCCGAAGGCTGCGTCTAAACCTGGTTAGCGCATTCATACTACTACTCATAAAGGATAACTAAAATGTCAGAAGAAAATCGCAAGATCGCGTTCATTTGCTCCAAAGGCAACCTCGATATGGTGTACCCCGCCCTGGTGATGGGCTGGGCAGCCCTCGGCAATGGCATCGACGTGACCCTCTTCTTTACCTTCTGGGGCATGGATATGATCAACAAGGCGCGCATCGATCATCTCGAGGTCCCGCCCATTGCTAATACCAGCATGAAGATGAACATGATGGGCGTCCCCGGTTACGTCGGCATTCCGCAGATCTTCGGCATCATCCCCGGCATGACCGCCTTTGCCAGCGCGCTGATGAAGAGCAAAATGAAGAAGATCGAAGTGCCCACCGTGCGTGAATACATGGAAATGCTGGTAGACGCAGGCGCGAATATGTACGCCTGCAAGATGTCCGTGGATATGTTCGGACTCAAGAAGGAAGATTTCATCGACGGCGTCAAGGATATCGTCACCGCCGGTGATTTCATGGACATGACCGAAGGCGCTCAGATCATTTTCATCTAGTCCCTGCTTCGCGTCTACTCAAGCCGGGACTCACCTCCCGGCTTTTTGTTTGCATCTGCAGCCAGTTTTTGAAAGGGTGACATTAACCCCCTCTCGGGGTAAAATCGACTTATGGCAAAATATCATATTTATCAACCAGAAGAACTCGCGCTCAAACGCGAACCCGCGCGGAGAAGGCACCCGGTGCGCACCGGCATCCTGATCCTGCTTGTGCTCTTCCTTTTCTTCACCCCCATGCGCACTACCCTGCTCGTCATCGGTATCGACCGCGTGCCTGAAGGCTCCAACGCCGGGCGCAGTGACACCATGATCCTCGCCACCATGCCTCCCTTCCTGCCGCAAATGACGCTCTTATCGATCCCGCGCGACCTGTGGGTGAGCATCCCGGGTGTGGGCGAGAACCGTATCAACACCGCGCATTACTTCGCTGAAATCTCCCAGCCCGGCAGCGGCCTTGACGCCGCCGCGGGCGTTGTGGAAGCCAACTTCGGTATCAGAGTTCCTTATGTTATGCGCATCAAGTTTGACGGCATCATCAACATCGTTGACGCCATGGGCGGCATCACCGTCACGCTGGATAATCCCACCGCGCTGTTCGAAGCCGGAACGTACAAACTCGATGGAACCCAGGCGCTCGCCTTCGTGCGCGACCGCAGCGGCAGCGATGACTTCTCACGCCAGAAGCACGCGCAGATCTTCATTTCTTCCGCCATCAAAACCATGATGAACCCGGCCAAATGGCTGCGCATCCCCGCGGTAGCCGTGGCAGTGGTCCAGGCGCTGGATACCAACATCCCCTTTTACGCCTGGCCGCGCCTGCTTTACGGCTTGGCGTTCTCAGCGCTTTTCGGTTTTGACGCGCAAACCCTCGACCGCAACTGGGTGACCCCCTGGGTGACCGACAGCGGCGCGCAGGTGCTCATCCCCAATTGGGATCTGATCAACCCGGCCATCGCGGAAATTTTCAAGTAATGCTTTTTACGTCGGATTAATTTGCCTGCTGCTGCGCCGCGCCAACACCGCCAGCAGCAGCGCGATGATTAAACACACCAACCCAGCCCCATCGAACAGAATAAACCGCCCAACGCTCGCTTCGATCAGTGGATGCTCACCAGGCAGCCCAAGCAGGATGAACGTTTCACCGGTCACGCCAATGAACTGCATGATCACCGCTTCAACCAGCGAGGTGAAATGCCGCACAGGGTGCACGGAAGCAAAAACATAAGGGATGTTCCACATCAGGAAGAGCAACCCCATCCCCCGCATCATCGCCTCTCCCGCCGCGCCGCTCATTTCGAATCCAGAAGCAAAGTCCCCCGGGCGCAGGAAGAAAAGAAACGCTGCCTGCAGATTCATCAACGTCACCGCCGCGACCAACACCCGGCTGATCCAGACCAATCCCTTAACTTTTTGGTTCTGCATGTTCTAATTATAGGATCATTTGCCCGATTACCAATACTGGCACATGTGGGGGAATACGCGCGTCATCGCCCAATATCTTCGGTAAGTTGCGTGTATATCTGTGGATAAATCGTTTCTTCCCGCTTGAATTTCTGTAAAAAATCGCTACAATATAATCAACTGGTTTGACCTCTTACCAATTCAGTTTCCGAAAGGTCTATCTATGACCGAATGGATCTCCCCGCAAAAACCGGCTGAATACGCAGAATCCCGCCTGGTCGAGGCCATCCTCGATGGCGCATTCCCCGTCAACTCCCAACTGCCGCCCGAACGCGAACTTGCCGAGAAACTGGGTGTCACCCGCCCCACCCTCCGCGAAGCGCTGCAACGCCTCTCGCGCGACGGCTGGCTCGATATTCACCACGGGCGCTCCACCCGCGTGCGCGATTACTGGAAGGAGGGCAACCTGCTCATCCTCTCGGCCATTGCGCGCCGCCAGCAGCACCTGCCAGTCAATTTCGTCCCCAATCTGCTGCACATCCGCTTGCTGCTCGCCCCCGAATATACCCGCCTGGCCATCCGCAACGCTCCCGCTGAGGTCATCCGCCTGCTCGAAACGCTGCAGCAGGTGCCGGACACGAACGAGGATTTCACACGCGTCGATTACGATTTGCATTACCGCCTCACCATCCTATCCGGCAACCCGGTCTTCACGCTTATCTTCAACGGTTTCACCACCCTGTATCACTCAATGGGACTGATCTACTTCACCGATAGCCGCACGCGCGACCACTCGCGTTCGTTCTACAAAAAGCTGTTATCCGCTGCGTTGTCGAACGATATCTTTATGGCAGAGGAAGTGACGCGCAGTGTGATGCGCGAGAGCATTGACCTATGGAAACGCTCACTGGAGAATACATCAAACAAGGAGAAGTAAATGTGGGGTAAGGAGTGGCGTCAACAAGCGTGGAACCAGTTGGACCGGGTTTGGGACATCCTGATCATCGGCGGGGGCATCACTGGGGCGGGCATCCTTAGGCAGGCGGTAGAAGAGGGCTATACCGCTCTGCTCGTGGAAAGCGGTGATTTTTCCTCCGGTACTTCGAGCAAATCTTCAAAACTCATCCACGGGGGTTTTCGCTACCTGCGCAATAAACAATTCAGTGTCACGCGCGAATCTGTGCACGAACGCGAATGGTTGCTTAAAGAGGCGCGTGACCTCGTCACACCGCTAGGATTCCTCATGCCCTGCCCTCACGATCCGAAAGTTGCCCGGCAATATAGCATCGGCGTCATTCTCTACGACCTGCTTGCATCGAAGTGGCAGCACTCCTACCTCAGCCGGTCTGAAATGCTCAAACGCTGCCCGGATCTAGAATCCGCGGATTTGAACGGTGGCTATCTGTATTACGATGCCGCCATGGATGACTCACGTGTGATCCTGCGCCTTCTCGGTGAAGCTGTAGCAGCCGGAGGAACCGCGTTGAATTACACCCGAGCCAGCAGTTTACTTAAGGATGCCAGTGGTCAGGTTCGCGGCGCGATGCTAGTCGATCAATCCCCGGCTGGGATGGGAGAGCGTGAGGTGCAAGCCAGGGTGGTGATCAACGCCACGGGACCCTGGAGCGATGAGCTGCGGGCGCAGGTAGGCGCACCTGCCCGCTTGAGAAGGTTGCGCGGCTCGCACCTGGTTTTCTCCCGCGAGCGGTTGAACCTGCGCCAGGCGATCACCCTGCGCCACCCGGGCGACCACCGCGCAATGTTCGCCATCCCCTGGGAGGGGGTCACGCTGGTCGGCACCACCGACCTCGATCACGCTTATCCGCTCGCACAGGGCGAACCCTTCACCACGCCGCGCGAGATCGATTACATCCTAACCGCAGCCAGGGATACCTTCCCCTCGCTCGGTCTTGGTGAAGCAGATATCCTCTCCTCCTTCTCCGGTTTACGTCCGGTAGTCAATACCGGGCAGGTTGACCCGTCCAAAGAGTCGCGCGCGCACGTGGTGTGGGAGGAGAACGGTCTAATCACCATCACTGGCGGCAAGTACACTACCTTCCGCCTGATGGCGGAAGCCGCCCTGCAAAGAGTGCTGCCCCGCCTGCCCCACCCCGCCAATCTTGCGAAGCGCAAGCATTATTTTGCCGAATTTTCCAATGGCGCGTCCCCATCCGGTTTAAGCGCGCCCCAATACCGTTACCTGCTCGGGCGCTATGGCAGCGCGACCGCGGAATTATTAGCCGGAACAGACCCGGTGGAACTTCAACCCATTCATCACCTCCCCAATATTTGGGCTGAGTTACGCTGGACTGCCCGCGGCGGCGCGGTGGAGCATCTCGATGATCTATTGCTGCGCCGTGTGAGATTGGGGCTGCTCCTGCCAGACGGAGCGCGCACCGATATGGAAAGGATCCGCGCGCTGGCGCAACCAGAACTCGGTTGGAGCAACGAGCGCTGGGACGCCGAATTGACCCGCTATTACGACATCTACGCGAAGTCCTACAGCCCTGCACCGCTCGGTTTTTAAATCGGAGGAAGCATGACATCGAAAAAGAAGGTAATCCCAAATTGGTATAAAGAACCGACACCCCCCGGCACCTGGCGTTCGCTCTTCAAGTGGGGCGACCCGGCGGGTTTCAAGCACCCCAACAGCGGGCTGGTGCGCCTGGTGATGGACACCTTCGGGCTGACCGAACAGGAACTTCAGCACCCGCGCAACCTCGGGCTCGAAAAGGTTGACGGAGAAGCGCCGGTTACCCTCCAACTGCGGCACATCCAGGCGTTTCACGCCATCTGCGGAGAGGAGAACGTCAGCTCTGATCTGTATTACCGCCTCAAGTGCTCTTACGGCTACGGCATGATAGACGCGCTGCGCCTGCGCAATCACATCGTGGAAAACCTGCCCGACCTGGTCCTCGCGCCGCGCTCAGGCGAAGAGATCCAGCAGATCGTCACGTATTGCGATCAACACGCCATCCCCATCTATATTCACGGGGCGGGTTCCTCGGTCACACGTGGCAAAGAAGCAGTGAAAGGCGGCATCTCTCTGGACATGAGCAGGCACATGAACCGGCTGGTCGCGTTCAACGAGGTCGACCAGACCATCACCGTCGAAGCCGGTATGACCGGCCCGCAGCTCGAAGAGATGCTCAACCAAGCCCCTGAGCGACTGGGCGCGCAGCGGCGCTACACCTGCGGGCATTTTCCGCAGTCCTTCGAATATTCCAGTGTGGGTGGCTGGGTGGTCACCCGAGGCGCGGGACAAAATTCAACCTATTACGGCAAAATCGAGGACATCGTCATCGCGCAGCAGTACGCCACCCCGCGCGGCCAATTCCAGACCTGCCCACACCCGCGCAGTGCCAACGGCCCTGACTTTGACCAGGTGATGATGGGCAGCGAGGGGGGGTTCGGCGTGCTGGTCAACGTTACGCTCAAGGTCTTCCGTTGGATGCCGGGCAACCGCAAACGCTTCAGCTACATGTTCAAAACCTGGGAAGACGCGTTGGATGCCTGCCGTGAGATCATGCAATGCGAGTGCGGCTACCCCTCTGTCTTCCGCCTCTCCGACCCTGAGGAGACCGACGTGGCGATGAAGCTTTACCACATCGAGGGTACACCCGCCGATAGTGTGCTCAAGATGACTGGTTTCCAACCGATGCAGAAATGCCTCCTCCTCGGGTTAACCGATGGCGAGAGAGGCTATGCCCGTAACGTCAACCGCAAGATCCGCCAGGTCTGTCGCAAGCACGGCGCCTTTAACCTCAGCTTCGCCCCGGTCACGCAGAATTGGGAGAAGGGTCGCTTTCGCGACCCCTACATGCGCGAAGACCTGGAGGATTTCGGTATCCTCATCGACACGCTCGAGTGCGCGGTCACCTGGTCGCAGATGCGCGAGGTGCACACCAAAGTGCGTGGGGTTGTGAAGAGCCGCCCCAACACTGTCTGCATGACCCACCTCTCCCACGCCTATCCTCAGGGTGGCAACCTTTATTTCATCTTCATCGGAAAAATGGCTACAATTAAGGAGTACCTCGATCTGCAATACGGGATTCTTGCTGCAATTCAGCAGAGCGGAGCGGCGATCAGTCACCATCACGGCGTCGGCAAGCAGACTGCGCCCTGGCTTGAAGGGCAGATCGGTACCGCGCAGATGGACGTCATCCGCGCGCTCAAACAGCATTTTGATCCGCGTAATATCATGAACCCCGGCGGCACGCTCGGTTTGGACATGTCGCCCGAGCAGAGAGAAAAGCGCTGGAGTAAGGACCTGGAGGAATTGAATGAGCGCTGAGCATTTATTAGCCATTGATGTCGGCACACAATCCACGCGCGCGCTGGTCTTCGACCTGCGCGGCAACCTGATTGCGAAAGCACGGGTGGAGATCGAACCCTACTATTCCACCGCCCCCGGTTTGGCTGAACAGGACCCGGAGGTATTTTGGAAAGCGTTGTGTGATGCTTGCCAGCAGGTGTTGGCGATGCCGGGGGTGGATCCGCACAACCTCGCCGGGGTTGCCTTGACCACTCAACGCTCCACACTGATCAACGTGGATAAAGACGGCAATCCATTGCGCCCTGCCATACACTGGCTCGATCAGCGCCGCACACCCGGCTTGAAACCGGTCAGCGGTCTGTGGGGCATTCTTTTCGCCCTCACCGGCATGAAGGAGACTGTCGCCTACCTGCAAGCCGAAGCCGAATGCAACTGGCTGCAGAAATACCAGCCAGAGATCTGGAACAACACCCACAAATATCTTCTCCTTTCGGGTTATCTCACCTGGCATCTTACCGGGCGCTTCGCCGATTCTGTCGGCGCAACCGTAGCCTATATTCCATTCGACTATAAGAAACAGCAGTGGAGCGGCAAAAGGGATTGGAAATGGCAGGCAGTGCCTGTACGCGAGGAAATGCTGCCTGAGCTCGTGAAACCCACTGACCAGATCGGTGTCATCACGCCTGAAGCAGCCGCCGCTACCGGCATCCCGGAAGGATTGCCGCTCATCGCTGCAGCGGCCGATAAAGCCTGTGAGGTGATCGGCGCCGGCTGCCTCGAGCCGGATGTGCCCTGCTTATCCTATGGCACAACCGCCACCATCAATACCACCCTCAGCAAGTATGTCGAGGTCATTCCGCTCATTCCACCCTACCCGTCCGCCATCCCCGGCTGGTACTCGCTCGAGATCCAAATCAACCGCGGGTTTTGGATGGTTTCCTGGTTCAAGCGTGAGTTCGGCATGAATGAGGAACGCCTGGCAAAGCAGCGCGGTGTACCCACCGAGGACCTCTTTGACGATCTGGTCAACGCTGTTCCGTCCGGTTCGCTGGGCCTCACTCTTCAGCCCTATTGGTCGCCGGGATTGAAGGTGCCCGGTCCTGAGGCGAAGGGCGCGATCATTGGTTTTGGCGACGTGCATACCCGCGCGCACCTCTATCGCTCGATCCTCGAGGGACTGGCGTATGGTCTGCGCGAAGGCGCTGAGCGCACCAGCCGTCACACGCATGTGCCGATCCGCGAGGTGCGGGTCAGCGGTGGCGGCAGCCAGAGTAAAGCCGGCATGCAGCTCACCGCCGATATCTTCGGACTGCCCGCCTCCAATCCGCATGTGTACGAGACCAGCGGGTTAGGCGCAGCCATCGACCTGGCGGTCGGGTTGAAACTTCATCCGGACTTTCAGACCGCGGTGAAGGAAATGACTCGAGTGGGTCAAACTTTCGAACCTGTCGCGGAGAATCAACACATATACAACGAGTTATACCAACGCGTCTATTTGAAGATGTACCGCCGGCTCAAACCGTTGTATGACGAGATTCGTGACATAACCGGCTACCCACCGAAAGATTAAAATTCCACTTGCGCAATCATAGGCAACCCGATTTGAAAACCGGGCTGCCTGTTTTCTAATCCATCCGGGGATTTAAAAATCAAGGGTAGAATTACATGCAAAAAAAAATGTTCCAACACCCAATGAGGTTCCAGTATGGTGAAAATTCATGCCGGCAACATTGTAGATGAACACAACCGCGTGCTTATGCTGCGTGGAGTGAACCTTGGCGGGAGCAGCAAGGTGCCCTACACGCCGGATGGCGCCACCTACCGCTCCGAAGGTTTCTTCCAGCATCGCGAAGTCTCATTCGTCGGCCGTCCCTTCCCGTTGGAGGAAGCCGACGAGCATTACCGTCGCTTGCGCACCTGGGGGTTCAACACGTTGCGCTTCCTCATCACCTGGGAAGCTGTTGAACACGCCGGTCCGGGAATGATCGACACAGCTTACCTCGGGTATCTGCGTGCAGTGGTGAGCCGGGCAGGTGAGCACGGTTTCATGGTTTTCATTGACCCGCACCAGGACGTGTGGTCACGTTTTTCGGGTGGCGACGGTGCGCCGGGTTGGACGCTCGAAACCGCCGGGCTGGACATCACCAAATTCAAGCATACCGCCGCCGCCATTGTCCACCAGACACACGGCGATCCCTTCCCGCATTTGATCTGGCCGACAAACGCCTACAAGCTGGCGGCTGCCACCTTGTTCACCCTCTTCTTCGCTGGCAACGATTTCGCGTCGGCGACCTTTGTTGAGGGAATCCCCATCCAGGAGTACCTGCAATCGCACTTCCTGGCGGTGATGCGCCAGGTCGCCGAATCTCTCACCGGTCTGGACTGCGTGATCGGCTACGACGTCTTCAACGAGCCGCAAAAGGGATATGTGGGTATCAAGGATCTAAGCGTGGACATGGAGTCATTGCGTATCGGCCCCACCCCCACCCCCTGGCAGTCGATCCAGCTCGCTTCCGGATTCCCACAACGTGTGCCCATCTTTCCGCTTGGACTGCTCGGCATCCCGCTTAAAAAGCATATCCTCCTCAACACTGAGCGCGAGAGCGCCTGGCTGCCAGGGAGAACCTGTGTGTGGCGTGAGAACGGCGTGTGGGATCTGAGCGCGGACGGCGCACCTCACCTGCTGCGCCCTGACCATTTTGCCCGTGTAGGCGGAGAGACGGCAGACTTTGCCCGCCATCACCTGGTACCTTTCGCGCAGAAATTTTCCGAGACCATCCACTCGGTCGACCCCAATGCGCTCATCTTCATGGAAAACGAGGTCGACAAACCTTCGCCGACCTGGCGCGAAGCCCCGCAGTATAAGGTGGTCTACGCACCGCACTGGTATGATGGCGTCACCCTTATCACCAAGCGATTCTTCCCTGCGCTGGGTTCCCACATCCGCAAGCGCTCCCCTGTGATTGGCAGGCGCAATATTCAACGCTCCTATGCCGATCAATTGGGAGTTCTGAAGAAAGAGGCTTCCGAAGAACTGGGCGGCGTGCCGGCGCTGCTTGGCGAGATCGGCATCCCTTTCGACCTGGATAGTAAAAGGGCATACGAGAGCAGCGATTTTTCCGTCCAGGGTAGAGCGATGGACCGCAGTATGCAGGCAGTCGAAGCCAACCTGCTGAATTGCACGCTCTGGAATTACACCGCAGACAATACCAACCTTCACGGTGACCTTTGGAATAATGAAGACTTATCAATTTACAGCCCGGACCAGAGGACAGACCCTTTAGATATTAACTCAGGTGGTCGCGCGCTCGCATCCGTGGTCAGACCCTATCCGATAGCCACCGCGGGTATACCGCTACGCCTCTCTTTTAACTATGAAACCAAAGTGTTCCTGTATGAATTCCGTGAACAAGTGCAATCCAAGCCGACCCCCACCATTCTCTACGTCCCCACCTTGCAATACCCTGGTGGATTTACCATCGAGGTTTCAGATGGCGAGTACAAGTTTTTCCCTGCAAAACAATTTCTGGAATATAATCCGGGAAACCTGAACTCGCATATAATTAAGCTGTATCCGGGTTCTTGAAGATTTACAGAATTACATTACCAGTGGAGGTGCCGCATGGCGCATTTACCGACCGATCACAGTGACGTTCCAATTCGTCTGTTCAAATCCAATTTCCTCGAGTTCTTCTCTCACATCAGCCCTGTCACGGTCATGGTGATTTGGCTGCCGGTGGCAGTATTCTTTTTCATCCGGTCATTTGTACAAGCCCCCCCTTTCAAATCCCTGGCTTTCATCCCGCTCGGTTTTCTCCTCGGGCTGTTCTTATGGACTATCTCGGAATATCTGCTTCATCGCTTCCTCTTCCACATGCCGGTCAAAGGCGAAAAAGCCCAGCGCATCGTGTTCCTCTTCCATGGCGTGCACCACGCTCAACCGCAGATAAAAACCCGCCTCGTCATGCCCCCGGTCGTCTCGATCCCCATGGCCCTCGTTTTCTACGGGTTGTTTTTTCTGGTATTCGCGCTGCTCTTTCAATCCGCGCACTGGGTGAGTCCGGTATTTTCCGGCTTCATCATCGGTTACCTGGTTTATGACCTCACGCACTACGCCACGCATCACTTCCCCATGCGCAATGGCTACCTGAAGTTTCTCAAGCGTTATCACATGCAGCACCATTACAAAACGCCGGACAAACGTTTTGGCGTGAGCTCGCCGATCTGGGATAAAGTCTTCAACACCTACCCACAATAAACCTGGTGGACTGGCTGCTGTCACTCTTCATCTTCCTGGCTGCCCTGCTTGCCGCCTGCCTGTTGCTCGCCGTACCGATGGTGCGGCGACATTCCTTAAAAGCATCCAGCAGTCCAGCCGAATTTGACCTGGAATTTGAGGACATTTCATTCATCACTGAAGATGGAATCCCATTGCGCGGGTATTGGATCCCCTTCCCGGGTTCCTCCCGCGCGGTCATCCTGTTGCACGGCTTTGCCGGCAGCCTTGACCCGGACCTGCGTTACGCCCCTCACCTGCACGAAGCCGGCCTCAATGTATTGATGTTCGATTTCCGTGCCCACGGCCGCAGCGGCGGCAGGATCACCAGCCTGGGCGCGCTGGAAACCCGCGATGTGCACGCCGCGATAACCTGGACGCGACAAAAAGGCTGCGACCGGATCGGCCTGCTCGGTTTTTCCATGGGCGGTCGCGCCGCAGTCATGGCTGCGAATTCAACGCCTGGCGTAAAAGCCATCCTGTCTGATGGCGCGCCCCCGCGCCTGGTCACTGCCGTGACGCAGAACCTTTGCTTGCGCAAGATACCGCTGCCGATCAGCTGGCTGGCTGCGCGCATGATGCTGTTTGGCGGATCGCTCATCACGGGTTGTAACCTTTTTACCAACGATCCCCTGTTCGTTGCGCAGGACCTCACCGGCATTCCTACCCTGTTCTTTCACGGCGAAAAAGATCGCTACACTACGCTCGCGCAGATGCGTATAATGGTGGAAAGTGCTGGTAAACATGCCGGGCTGTGGCTGGTGCCTGAGGCTCGGCACCGTGATATCGAAAAAACGCGTCCCGATGAATATATAAAAAAGCTGATCGCTTTCTTTACCGAGAATTTATGACCTACCTACACCGGAGGAAACCATGAAACGTCACGATGCCTGGCACCTTTTCGCCATCAATGCCTATTGGATCGGTCTTTCGTTCATGTGGAACAGCCTGCATGTCACTATTATCCCAGCTGTCCTGCTAAACTATGTCCCGGATACGCAAAAGAACACCTGGCTGGGCCTGCTTACCTTCTTCGGTCTGATCATCGCCATGATCGTTCAGCCGCTTTCCGGCGCGGTCAGCGACCGCTGGTCGGCAAAGATGGGTCGCCGCCGCCCGTTGATGTGGCTGGGTACCGCCGGCGATCTGGTATTCCTGTCGATCATGGGGTTCATCGGCGGGCTGCCAGCCATCTTCATCGGCTACATCGGCCTGCAAACCACCTCCAACGTCGCGCATGGTCCCGCCCAGGGGTTGATCCCGGATCTTGTCCCGGCTGAGAAGCTCGGTCTTGCCAGCGGCATCAAGACCGCCCTCGATATGGCGGGTATTGTCATCTCCTCGCTGCTGATGGGCTTTCTAATCACTGCTGAAGATGCCGACCCGCGCCTTTCGGTCACGGTCATCATCCTTATTCTGATCGTATTTAGTTTGATCACCCTGTTTTTCTCCAAAGAAAAACCCACCACTGACGTGGTGAAGAACCACATCGAGCTGGGAAGATTGCTGAAAGAAGTATTCGATTTCAAAGTTGTCGGCAACCGCCACTACTGGCAGCTTATCCTCAGCCGCTTCCTCTACCTGGTGGGAATTTACGGTTTTCAGTCCTTTGCCCAATATTTCATCCGCGATAAATTCCCCGATCGCGACCCGATCGTGTTCACACAGTTCGTCATGGGTTCCTTCGTGGTGGTGCTCATCATCTTTAGCCTGGTGTCGGGCGTGCTGAGCGATAAAATCGGCCGCAAGAAACTGCTCTACGTCTCCTCGATCATCGGCGCTTTGGGGGCTGTGCTGCTCATCTTCGCCAGCACAGCCACGGAATTACTGATCTACGGCTCGATCATGGGCGTCGGGTTGGGTATCTTCCTCAGCGTCAACTGGGCGTTTGCCAATGATATTGCGCCCAAGGTAGACGCCGGCAAGTATATGGGGTTGACCAACATTGCCACCGCCGGTTCCGCCGCGGTCGCCCGCCTGGAAGGCCCAATGACCGACGCGCTCAACAATGCTGCCCCCGGTCAATGGTGGGGTTGGACCACGCTTTTCGCGGTCTCCGCCGTGCTGATGCTTCTCTCAGCAGTCGCGCTGCTGAAAGTACCCGAGCCGGTGAAAACGTCAATGTAACCCGTCATGGCGATACAACTTCCTCAGCATCCCTTATAATTAGGGCATGGAACTGGAGGATTTCATTAACCAATACGCAGCCGAGGTGCAAACCTTGCTGTGGACTGCGCGCACAGAATTGATCGAATATTTTCCAGCGCTGGTTGAAAAACCTGATTTTACTTCCCGCATTCTGGTCTACCGCATCGCCCCGGGTAATGATGGTATAGTGTTCACGCTCATCCCTTCCCGCACCGGGGTAAAGCTTGGCATTTACCGCGGGCGGAAGCTGCCGGACCCTGCGCGACTGCTCACGTGTAACGGCAAGGTGCACACGACTATTCCGCAATCCGAAAGAATATTTGATGATAAAAATTTTGCCACCTGCTAGAAGCAGCCATGCGCAAAGCGCTCCTGCGGAATACAAGGAGATAAACCATGCCGGATAAATCCGTTTTCGATAATCTCCAACTCAAACCCGGGCGCAGGATGCTGCTCATTAATCCTCCCGCGGGCTATCTTGAAAAAGCCGGCGAGGTTCCTCCCGGTGCAGAGCTGGTCACCGAACCCCAAGAAGCCCCCCTCATCCAGGTTTTTCTCCGCACGCAGGTGGAGTTGGAGGATGCGCTCACTCGCTATGCACCGCTCGTGCAGGCAGGCGGGATGCTGTGGGTCACCTACCCCAAGTTGACTTCCGCGCTGAAAAGTGACATCCACCGCGACACGATCAACGCATACGTCAAGCAAAACGGCTGGATCGGCATCGCGATGATCTCTATATACGCGGATTGGTCCGCCTTGAGATTGGAAAGGCTATGAGAGCCCGGCAATTCGACCTGCGTTCTGGCAGCCTGTCCCTGCCCGCCTTTCTCCCCGATGCCACCTGGGGGGTGGTGCGCACATTAGACGCCGCTGACCTTGAAAAGGTGGGAGTTGACGCGCTGGTGATGAACACCTTCCACCTCTCGCAAAAGCCCGGCTCCACCACCATCCAGGCATTGGGCGGCTTGCATCAAATGACCGGCTGGCGAAAAACCATCACCACCGATTCGGGCGGTTTCCAGGCTTACTCGCTCATCCGGCAGAACCCCAAGTTCGGCCAACTCCACGATAAAGGCATCACCTTCTACCCCGAGGGCAGCCAACGCAAGTACCAATTCACCCCGGAAAAGGTCATCCAGCTGCAGCTCGGTTTTGGTTCAGATATTGTCATCTGCCTCGATGACTGCACGCACGTGGATGAAGGGTTCGAAGCCCAGCGTGAAGCTGTCGAGCGCACCATCGCCTGGGCGCACCAGAGCAAAAAGGAATATGACAGGATACTCACGCAGAAGAAGCTCCCTCCCTCGGAGCGGCCGTTGATCTTCGCGGTCATCCAGGGTGGCGGTTACAAGGAGCTGCGCTTGCGCTGCGCGGAAGCCCTGCTCGAAATTGGTTTCGATGGGTTCGGCTTTGGCGGCTGGCCTTTGGATAAGGACAATCGGCTCCTCGCGGATATCATCGGTTACACGCGCGAGGTCATCCCCGCTGAGTTTCCCATGCACGCCCTCGGCATTGGCCACCCGGTCAACGTGCTGGCTGCCTGGGAACTCGGTTACGACATGTTCGATAGCGCCATGCCCACCCGCGATGCCCGCCACGGCAGGCTCTACAAATTCAACTACTCCGAAGATGCCAGCCGTTACGGTCTTGACGGCGACTGGTTTTCTTTCGCATACGCCGACAACGAGCGCAACATCCGCAGCGCCGCCCCGGTCAGCGAATTTTGTGATTGCCCGCTGTGCAGCCGCTATTCGCTCGGTTACCTGCATCACCTCTTCAAGCAGGGCGACCCCCTATTCATGCGCCTCGCCACCCTGCATAACCTGCGATTTATGACCCAGTTGACCGGGCGCATCCGGAAGCGGGCGCAAGATGCCTGATCCCTCGCTTGACCTGGAAGACCTTACCCGGCAGGTACTAAATTCTGAAAAATACCGCTCCATTTCCCCCGAGCTGGTTAAAGATCTATTAACCCGGGAACTCGCCAGGCGCGCCAAACCGCGCGAAGCGGTGAAAGCCGTTCGCAGCAAATTGCACCAGGTCGGCAGTGCCTACCAGGAAAAACCCCCGCCTTACACAGCGTGGCTCGCGGACCTCGCCTCCCTCCCCCCTGACCTGCGTGACCCGGCTGTCCTCTCGTTCATTCAGCGCGTGCTACCGGCGCACGCTTCAACGCGCGAGCGGGTGCCCATCCTGCCGCGCTTCTTTCGCGAGTGCCTGGCCGAACTCGGTGAGATCAGCTCGGTTTTGGATATCGCCTGCGGGCTCAACCCTCTCGCCATCCCCTGGATGCCGCTCAAGCAAGATTTTACTTATACCGCATGCGACATTTACGCTGACATGATTGGCTTCCTCAACCAGTTTTTCCTACACTTTCAGGTTAATGGCAGTGCGTCGCACGCGGACGTCACACAAACCATCCCCGATGTTGAGGTGGAATTAACCCTCGTGCTGAAGACCATCCCCTGCCTGGAGCAATTGGACAAGGATGCCGGCCGCTTTGTACTCAATGCCATCCGTTCACCGAACATCCTGGTTAGCTTTCCTGCCAGGTCGCTTGGAGGCCGGTCGAAAGGCATGGTTCAATTCTACGAGCAGCATTTCCACGCTCTCGTCTCAGGTCAGCCCTGGCGAATCAACCGTTTCGAGTTCCCCGGTGAGCTGGCCTTCCTCATCCGGAAGTGATCGATGTCAAAGAATTTCCCAACCATCACGACTGAGGATAAGAATGCGCTGGCTGACCGCCTGGCTTCCTCGCGCAAATATTGCCAGGTGGAAATCCCCCGCGAGACCCTGCTAGACCTGATCGATAAAGCCGCGCAGACCCATCATGGACTGAAAGAGATCGAGGAGGTGGTGCGGCGCAAGTTGCACAACCTGGTAGCGCCGTACCTGGGCGATCCGGATTACGAAGCTCTGCAAGCTCTCATTCCCACCTTGCCACAACGCCTTGACGCGCCAGATGTCAAAGAGTTTTGCCTGCGCGTCCTCAACGCCCATTCCTCCACGCGTGAACGCGTCCCGATCAACGAGGAGTTCTACAAGCGCATTTTTGCGCTCACCGGCATCCCGGCTGTCGTTCTCGATCTCGCATGCGGGTTGAATCCCTTCGCCCTCCCCTGGATGAACCTGCCGCCGACCTGCCAATACCTGGCATACGACCTGCATCAGCCGCGAGTTCAACTCATCGATGCCTTCCTGCGTCATTTCGGGCAGGCAGGCGCGGCCTGCCGACAGGACATTCTCGTCGACCCGCCCCAAACACAAGCAGATGTAATATTCTTTTTTAAGGAAGCCCACCGCTTCGAACAACGCGAGACTGGCGCGACGCGCAAATTCCTGGATTACTTGCAAGCCCGCCAAATCCTGCTCTCCCTGCCCACAGAATCCCTCACCGGGCGACGTTCGATGTTGGAACAGGATCGCGCCCTCGTCGCCGCGGCCTGCGATGGCAAACCCTGGCAGGTAGAAGAGCTGCTTTTCTCTACAGAGATCGTGTTCTGCATTCGGAAGACGATATGAAGCGCAAACAGAAAAAGTCCCGCATTGCCAACCCCCAACCCGTTGTTCCATCCATCCAGGCAGAGACGTTTCGCGAGTTGCTTTCGCTGGCTGAGTACGAACTGCTGCTGGCCGAGATTGAACGCCCCCTGCCGGCAGCCATTCGCATCAACCCGTTGAAAACCAGCCCCGTTTTTCCGCGTTCCCTGGAAAGCAAATACAGCTGGCAGCTCGAGGATATCCCGTTCTGCCCGACCGGCTACCGCGTGCTCAACGCTCCCACCGCCGCGATCAGCGCTGCGCTCGAGCACCACCTGGGTATGTACTACATCCAGGAGGTCGCCTCGATGTTGCCGGTGGAACTCTTCAGCCCTTTTCTCGCTGGTGAGCTTATACTGGATATGGCCGCTTCGCCGGGCGGTAAGACCACGCACCTGGTCAGCCGCGGTACAGATCAAAGCCTGGTCCTCGCCAATGATTCCAGCCAGGGGCGTATCCAAGCGCTGCGCTCCGTCCTGCAGAACTGGGGAGCGGTGGATTACGCGGTCACGCGCTTCCCCGCCGAACGCTTCGGTGAGTGGTTCCCTGAAACCTTTGACAAGGTTCTGCTCGACGCGCCGTGCAGCATGCAGGGATTGCGCACCGCCGAATCCCACCCCAGCCGCCCGGTTACCGCCAAGGAAAGCCTGCAGCTTTCCCGCCGCCAGCGCGCCATGCTCGTCAGCGCCATCCACGCCCTGCGCGTGGGAGGTGAGGTGGTGTACTCCACCTGCACCCTCTTGCCCGAAGAGGATGAACTGGTCGTCGACGCTATTTTGCGCGAATTCGCCGGCAGCATCGAGATCACCGATGCCCAGCGCCTTCTTCCCTTCCCGGCGCCCGGCTTGACAAAAGTCCGGGAACAGGTGTTATCCACTGAACTTGAGAAGAGCCTTCGCCTTTGGCCGCACCGGTTCCAGAGCGCGGGCTTTTACGCCTGCCACCTGCGCAAACTGGACGCCACACACAACGCCACCTCCGAGCCGCCGTTCAGAGCGCTTGAATCGGTCCAATATCACGTCTTCACTGCGCGAGAAGAGAGTGATTTCTGCAAGGTTTTCACCGATTTATACAGTTTTGATCTCGCTGCGGATCTTCGATCAAATCGCAGAACGCTCGTTCGCCATTTCGAACAGGTCTTCGTCTTCCCGCTCCAGCTTCTCGAGCGCTTCTCCACACTGCCCGTGCAGGCTGCCGGTATGCTGCTGGGCGAGGACACGCCGGAAGGCTTCCTGCCCGCCCACGCCTGGGTCAACCGTTACGGTGCGCAATGCGCGCGTGGATATTACCGTTTGGATGAACATCAAAGCGCACAATGGATAAAGGGCAACAGCCTGGAGAATATTGACGCGGGTGATCTACCTGGCCAAAAATACATCATTGTGCTCGACCACGAAGGTCACGCCCTGGGCAGAGCCGCCCGCGCAGGCAGCGGGTTAAAGAACCTGCTGCGCCATCGGCTGGGTTAACCTACTCCAACTCGTGCAGAATGAGCGCCGCGCTGACCACGGCTGCGGTTTCCATGCGCAGGATGCGCCTGCCCAGCGTGACAGGCTGGAACCCCGAGCGCATCGCCTGCTGCACTTCGTCTTCCGCGAATCCCCCTTCAGGTCCGATCAGCACCGCTACCTTTTTTTGTATTGGGTCTTTGAGTACGCTCTTCAAACCAGTCTGTTTTTCCCCTTCCCAGGGGATCAGCCGCAGCGGGTACTCCCGTCCAAAATCCTCTACCGCATTTTTAAGCCGAACGGTGGGATACAACACCGGGATCCTTCCCCGCCCGCTCTGCTCCGCCGCCTCGCGCAGAATATCGTTCCAGCGTTCATATTTGTTACGCGCATCCGCTTCATCCTGCACTAGCGAGCGCTGGCTGATGACAGGAAGAAACTCGGCTGCCCCCACCTCGGTGCATTTTTGCAGCATCCCCTCAAATTTCTCCCGCTGCGTCAGGCACAGCATCATCAACAGCCGCGCACCCGGCTCTTCCGCCTTTCGCCTTTCCATGATCGCCGCGTCGCACATATCGCTATCGACCGTTTCCAGACGTACCAGGTATTCACCACCCAGGTTATCCAACAGCACGCATTGCGCGCCAGCCTTCAAGCGCAGCACCCGCGAAATCTGGCGGGCGGTTTTGCCTCTGATGTGAACTTGATCGGTATGGAAATCTTCTGACGGTATAAAGAATCGGTGCATTTTTCCTCGTTCGTCGGTTATACTTTGCGTGCTTCAATATATTTAGTATATCCGAGTATCCAATGAACACAGAATCCAACCGTAATTATCGTTATCTTGACCTTGTCATGGCGCTTTTCATTACGGTGTTGATCGTCAGCAATATCGCCTCCTCGGCAAAGATCGTAGACTGGGGTATCGCCATCGGTAACTTCCCGCTCGCCTTCGACGCGGGCACAATCCTTTTTCCCATCAGCTACATTTTCGGTGATGTGTTGACCGAGGTGTACGGCTTTCGCCGCTCGCGCCGCGTCATCTGGATGGGTTTCGGCTGCCTCGCGCTAACGGCACTTGTCCTCTGGCTGGTCCGCCTGATGCCGGGTGAAGCCACCTGGCAGCAGCAGACCGGTCAGGCGGCTTATGACGCGATCCTGGGCGGTCTTACCTCCGGTGGAATTGTCATCGCCAGCCTCGTCGCTTACCTGGCGGGTGAGTTCATGAACTCGGTTGTGCTGGCTAAGTTAAAGGTGGCGACCCGCGGTAAATGGCTGTGGTTGCGCACTATCACCAGCACCCTGGTCGGCGAGGGTGTCGATTCTTTCATCTTCATCGCCATCGCTTGCCTTACTGGCGTGTTCCCCTGGAGTCTTTTCTGGGTGCTTTCTGTGACCAATTACATCTTCAAGACCGTGATCGAGGTCGTTATGACCCCGCTGACCTACCAGGTGGTCAACAGGTTAAAGAAAGCCGAACAGGAAGATTATTTCGACACACACACGAAATTCAAGATCGTCGGGGAGTGACCCAGAGTCATCCACCTGCCCCTGCGATTACAACCGAATATTCACCACGCAACGGTTCCTTTTTAATTTCGCTGATTACCGCGCTGATCGTTCCGCGGTAAACCGTCTCAAATTTTTTAGTCAGGTCGTTCGCCACAGCGCATTTACGGTCGCCAAATACCTCGATGGCATCCTCCAGGAATGCGATGAGCCTGTACGGACTTTCATAGAAAATAAGTGTGTGAGGTGAGTCCCGGTCGATCTCCAGCCAGCGTTTACGCGCAGCGCTTTTTCGCGGCGGGAACCCGCGGAAGGTGAAACTGTGCACCGGCAGCCCGGAGAGCACCAGCGCCATGATCAGCGCGGTGGGGCCTGGGATTGCCGAGATGGGGATACCCTTCTCGAGCGCGCTGCGCACCAGCGTGAAACCGGGATCAGAGATCGCCGGTGTGCCCGCGTCAGTCACCAGCACCACGTTCTTCCCCAGGTCCAGGAATTCCATCACCCGCGGCAGCGCTCGATCCTCGTTATCCTCCCGGAACGAGAGTTGCGGTTTCTTGATCTCAAAATGGTTCAGTAAAAATCCCGTTTTCCGGGTATCCTCGCTCACCACCACGTCTGCCGCTTCCAGAGCGGCGAGCGCACGCTGCGAGATATCTCCCAGGTTTCCGATCGGAGTAGCCACCATGGTCAACATATCAAAGTCCCTATTTAATCAGTATACAATAACTCACTTTTCCATTTTACAGCCTGTTTACAATTTGAAAGCATTCTCTTTTCTTTTGTTATAATTAGTTACTTCTATATATTTTATTTATAACCAATTGCGAACCACTATTTAACTCATTGATTTTAGAAAAGTATTGCCATTTGTATAAACCAGGATGGAGTTCGGATGCAGGAATTCGATAAATCTCTCTCATTTTCAGCGCCTGTCAAATTAAGGACCGGTATTGACCTCGACGCCCAACATCAGTTGAGCCAAAAGCGCATCCTTGTCGTCGATGACAACTCTTCCAGGGTCAACCAGTTAAAAAGTTTCTTCATGGAACATGGCTACAATGTGTCCGGGGCGACCAGCGAATCTGAAGCGTTGAAAAGATTAATTGAAATTCATCCATCGCTCGTAATCCTCGATCTTCTGGGGTCAGCATCCAATGTGGGCCAGCTTCTAGGCGACATTCGCGCCGAAATGAACGTCCCGGTCATCATCCTCTCCGAAGTAGATGATAAGAACACGATCGTGCGCATGCTGCAGGAGGGCGTGGATGACTATATCACCCAGCCTGTTGACGAGGCGGTTCTGCTGGCACGTGTACAGGCGGTCCTGCGCCGCGCGGATCGACATTTGCCTGATCACGTTTTCACTTTCCCTGATCTCAATCTGAGCATCGACCTGGATACCTACGAGGTCAAGTTTCAGAACCACCGCGTCCATCTCACCGGCAAGATGTTCGATGTGCTGGCGCTGCTCGCGCGGAATGCGCCCAGGGTAGTGAATTACCAGGAGTTGACGATGAAGGTATGGGGAGAAAATACTCCGGCAGTGCGCAACCGTTTAAAATACCTGGTCTATTTATTGCGTAAACAATTCCTCGAGATCAATCCTGAAATCGAAGTATTCGAGAATATCGACCGTCTGGGGTACCGCTTATGCTCGAATGGAATTGACCAGGCGTCATAAACCATATCTTTATGTATAATAAATAAAATATTCAATACTGTCGCCGGGGGATGTAGATCGCTGTGCCCGGATTATTCGTACAACTTCAAGCATGGAGGGGAGCGTGGAAGAGACTTCTGTAACCGGATTGGACCTGGATAAATTCCGCACCAACGAGAGACCCAGGGTCATGATCATCGATGACGAGCCAGACACTGTGACCTTGTTGAAATTGATCTTCCAGCGAGAGGGATTCGATGTGTCTGGCGCGTTAAGTGGCAGCGAAGCGCTGGAAAAATTGCAGGCGGTGCAGCCTTCGCTGATCCTCCTTGACCTGATGATGCCGGAAATGGACGGGTGGGAGACCTATGACCGGTTGCGCCAATTTGTCGACACCCCGGTTATTGTCATCTCCGCGCTTGGGCAATCCGAGCACATCGTCAGGGCATTGAATATGGGGGTGGATGATTACGTAACCAAACCATTCAACCAGGCTGAAGTGATTGCCCGCTCACATGCGCTCTTACGTCGCAGCGGATTCAAGCGCGAGATCAAACGCATGGTTTTTCCCCACATCGAGATGGTGCTCGACCTGGATACCCAGGAGGTTTTTTACCGCGGCAATCGCATCCAATTGACCGGCAAGATGTTCGAAGTCATGTTGATCCTCGCCAAAGACGCTCCAAAAGTAGTCTCTTACGACGACATTACCACCCAGATTTGGTCAGAAACCGGCGACGGGGTACGCAACCGCCTCAAATACCTCATCTACCTGCTGCGCCAGGAATTCAACGGCGTCGACGGTGGTAAGGGCATTATCAAGAACGTGGACCGGTTAGGCTACAAACTCCTGTCCGAATGATCGCCTCAAACCAGCCCAAACCGGGGAGTGAACCTCCCTGGTTTTGAGTTCCTGATGCGGGTATAATTGCTGCGAGGAGGCCTTATGCCTGCTGAACCTACACGTGATCGCGTCAATCCTGAAACGCTCGATACTCGACCCAAACGCCGCCCGGATTGGATTAAAGTCAGCGCGCCGCAGGGCGAGAATTTCGAGCAGCTCCAGCAGCTCATGCGCAATACCTCGCTGCATACGGTCTGCCAGGAAGCCGGCTGCCCGAACATGGGCGAGTGCTGGGGCAGCGGCACCGCCACCTTCCTGATCCTCGGCGACATTTGCACCCGTTCCTGCCGCTTCTGCGATGTCAAGCACGGGCGGCCCGAGCCGATCGATTGGGACGAACCGGAACGCGTCGCCAGGGCGGTTCAGACGATGGGGTTGCAGCACGCGGTCATCACCTCGGTCAATCGCGACGAGCGCGAGGACGGCGGCGCACCCATTTTTGCCGCTGTCATCCGGCGCATCCGCGAGTTCCAACCCGGTTGCTCGGTGGAAGTCCTCATTCCTGATTTCAAGGGAAGTATCGACGCATTAAAGATCGTCATGGACGCCCGTCCCGAAATCCTTAACCATAATGTGGAAACCGTTCCCTCCCTGTTCCGCAAGGTTCAACCCCAGGACCATTACGAATGGTCTGAAGCCGTTTTACGCAACGCGAAAAAGCTCGACCCCGAAGTGCTGACCAAGTCCGGCATCATGCTGGGATTAGGCGAAACGATCGAAGAGGTCAAAGCTGTGATGCGCGACCTGCGCGCCTGGGAGGTGGATATTCTAACCATTGGGCAATACCTGCAGCCCAGCCGGCGCCACCTGCCCATTGAGCGTTATTACACACTCGAAGAGTTCGCTGCGTTGAAGGCTTACGGTCTTGAGATAGGCTTTAAATGGGTCGAGAGCGCTCCCCTTGTGCGCTCCTCTTATCACGCGGTGGAGCAGGTGCGCGCGCTTAGCATCATCCATCGTTCGTTAAATCCAAATTGACCTTCTGACTCTAATAATCTAAAACTTCAGCACCGCTTTCACCGCCAGGTCAAAAAGCTTGCGGCGTGAGTCGCTGCGCCCATGCCAACTGCGCGGGTCCCAGCCATCCGGGTGTACCAGGTCACCGCCATAGACGATCTGCCCCAGCTTGATCTCACGGAATTGCGCCACCGCGAAGAATGTCGCGGCTTCCATCTCCACCACATCACAGCCTTCCGCCAACCGCGCCGTACGCTTGTCCGGCGTCTCGCGGTAGAAGGCGTCTGTTGTCCAGCTCTTGCCCAGGCGGTATTCCACACCCTCCTCGCGGCAGGTCTGCTCCAGCACCTCCACACCGCGCGGGTGGGCTTTCACCTCGCGCGAAGGCGGCAGGTAATGGTAAGAAGCGCCCTCATCCCGCACCGCCGCGGTCAGCACCACCGGGTAGCCTGGGTCGATCTTGCGGTCCAACACGCCGCAGCCGCCGCACACGATGAACTTCGTCACGCCCACCGCGAGCAGCTCCTCCAGGAAGGCCGCCGCCAGTGGTCCACCGATGCCAGGGTGGAAGACCGTCACCGGCTCTTTCTCACCGTCATATCGGTAAACCGGGTGCCTGCCCATTTCTGAGCGCAGATCGCCGAGGTGCGCAAGTTTTTCTTCACCTTTCAACAGGTCAATCACGTCCTGGAAGAAGCACAGCACACCTCGCGCGGGGACGTTCGTACCCACGCCGATCTTGAACGGGTCAGGCATGGTGATGGAGGTGCGGTCTTCATCGAACTCGAGGATGGGGTATTTCGCTGTCATGATCGTTGATCTACGTTTACGTGGATTTTCGCGGGTCGTAATTGACCCAGTCGATTGCATTGATATTTTCAAATCTCTTTGCCATCACCGCCAGCGCCTGCGGGTTGTCATCCACCAGGATGAAGTCGCGCCCCAGTTCCAGGCAGGCCGCGCCAGTTGTGCCGCTACCGGCGAAGAAATCCAGCACGGTATCGCCAGCGTTCGATGATGCCGCAATGATGCGCCGCAGGATACCCAGCGGTTTTTGCGTGGGGTAGCCCGTCTTCTCCCGCCCGTTGGTCGGCACGATGGTGTGCCACCAGGTGTCGGTTGGCAGCTTGCCGCGGCTGGCTTTCTCAGGTCCCACCAGCCCAGGCGCCATGTACGGGATGCGCTCGATCGCGTCGTAGTTAAAAGTGTAATTTCCCGGGTCTTTGGCGTACCACAGGATGTTGTCATGCTTGGTTGGCCACTTGCTTTTGGTGCGCGCGCCGTAATCGTAAGCCCAGATAATCTCGTTGATAAAACTTGCGCGCCCAAAGATCTGGTCCAGCAGCACCTTGCAGTAATGCACTTCGCGGTAGTCGATGTGAAAATACAGGCTGCCGTTGGGTTTCAGTACACGGTAGGCTTGCACCAGGCGCGGCTCGAGGAAGGCCAGGAAATCATCAAAAATATCCCGGTAAGCCATCTCACCCAGTTTTACTGTCGTGTAGCGCCTGCCCTGGAAACCCACGCGGTCGCCTTCTTCGGTGCGCAGCGTGCGCAGACTCTTGCGCGTCTGCGCCTTGCCCGTGTTGAATGGGGGGTCAATGTAGATCAAGTCCACCGAAGCGTCGGGCAATCCGCGCAGCACAGCCTGGTTATCGCCAAAGTAGATTTTGTTCATGTCTCTTCCGGGTCACTCACCTATGATCTTCACCAGCACGCGCTTCGGACGCCGCCCGTCGAACTCGCCGTAGAAGATTTGCTCCCAGGTGCCGAAGTCCAGGCGGCCGTTCGTCACCGCCACCACTACCTCGCGCCCCATGATCTGGCGCTTGATGTGCGCGTCGGCGTTGTCCTCGCCGGTGTCATTGTGGCGGTACTGCGAAACCGGCTCATGCGGCGCAACTTTCTCCAGCCAGGCATCGTAATCGCGATGCAGCCCGCTCTCGTCATCGTTGATAAACACCGATGCCGTGATGTGCATCGGGTTGACCAGCGCCAGCCCCTCGCTGATCCCGCTTTCGCGCAGGCAGGCGTTCACCTGCGGGGTGATATTGACGAACGCTCGCCGGGTGGGCACGTTCAACAGCAGTTCTTTACGGTAGCTTTTCATGCGTCGCTCCTTACTGCCTGATTTTACACTATTGCGCCTTTGGCGCATGTAAAAAGAAACGCGGAGCGTGATGGCGCTCCGCGAATGCTTTACCTTAATCACATTATTGCGCCGGGTTTTCCCAGAACTTCATCTCGTCGAACTTGACCGTGTACTTAGGGGTGTTGACCGAGCGCACGAACACGCCGAAGAATCCGCTCTTGAAACTGAGGTCGCTGACCGATCCCTGCGCTACGCCGTTCATGTAAATGGTGAACTGGTTGCCCACTGCCATCACGCCCAGGCGGTTGACCTGGTTAGCGCCGGTATTGACGTCAGGCGACTCCTTCCAATTGATTAGAATCTCGGCTTTCCCATTGGGCAGCACCTTGCCGTCCCACTTCCACAAGCGCAAGTAACCGTCGCAGGTCACCTCGTACAGGTATCCCTGCGTGGGTTCCTTGAACACCGGCACGCGGAAGATGATGCCGTACGAGTCCTTATCTGCGCAGGCCGCGGAGTTCACGGTCAGCTCAATGTAACTGTTGGTCTGTTGCGAGATCAACGGCAGGCGCCAGCCGGCCATGCTGGTCAGGCCGGTCATTTGCATATAACCGTCCTTGAAAGCTACCGCGAGGTAATCGTCGGAATCGGTCGGCCAGGCCCACTTTTCGTAGCTGTCGAACGGATCACTACCGCTTGGGGTGCCCAATTTGAGCACCGGGTCGGTGGAGGGCATTTCGACCGTGGCAGCCGCGGTGGGTTCCTGCGTCGCTTGCGGTGTGCCGCTGCCAGCCGTGGGTTCAGCTGTTCCCTCCGGCTCTTCTGTCGCCAGCACAGGCGTGGGCTCTTCTGTCAACAAGTCCGCGGTAGCTGTCGCGGTAGGGATGACCGGAGTGAGCGTAGCCGGGGCGGGTGTGGAGGTCGCCGGGAAAGCGATCTCGGTCGTGGGGGTGGTCATCGTTGCCAGCAGTTCCGCCACCCGGGTTGCCATTTCCGCGTCACTGACAGGCTCTTCATTGCTGCTCAACGGGAAAATGCCGCAGGCGGACAGCGCGAGGCTTAACACGAACATCACAGGGATGAGTCTCTTCATTACTATCTCCTTCTCAATGGCAGGGAACCTTCGCCTACCCTGCCTTGTAACCAATCTTGCGCAGGAAATCCTTGCGCCATTTCACATCCGCTTCGCTTTCGAAACCCTTGGGGGCTTCGCCTTCCACCACGCCCATGATACCCCGACCACGCCCGTTGTCATACACGATGACCTCGGTGACGTTGGCAGTGGCGCAGAAGATATTGGCCACCTCGGGCACGTTCTTGACCGCGTTCAGCACATTGATGGGGAAGTATCCCTCGCCCAGGAAGATGATGAAACTGTGACCCGCGCCGATGAGCATGGCGTTTTCGCGCGCCAGGTCAACCAGCCCCTGGTCCGTGCCAGACGAACGAATCAGGCACGCGCCGGAGGCCTCACAAAACGCAAGCCCGAACTTGATGCCCGGCACCGCGCACACCAGCGCCTCGTAAATATCCTCGACCGTCTTTATAAAATGCGACTGCCCAAGAATGAAATTGGTTTCTTCTGGTTTAGTGATCTTGATGCTTTCAAATTCCATCTTGTTCCTCCTTCCGCACACAAGCATGATTAACATACAACCGTTCCTGGAACATTGCAACCTTTATGCCATTTATCGGCGCGGGTACGCGGGCGGTAAGTTGCGGTAAAATAGAAGAACACCCTGAAAGGACGCCGCCATTGTTCGAGATCATTTTCCTCGGTACCTCAGCCTCAGCCCCCTCCCCCAAACGCAACCTCCCCGCCTACCTGGTGCAGCATGACGAGTACCGCTTCCTGGTCGACTGCGGCGAAGGCACCCAGCGCCAGATCCTGCAATCCGGCATCGGCTTCAAGCGCCTCAACCGCATCCTCATTACCCACGGCCACCTCGATCACATCCTCGGCCTCGGCGGGCTGCTCTCCACCTTCATGCGCTGGGAGAGCATCGACCAGCTCGAGATCTACGGCGGCGCCAGCGCGCTCGAACGCATCAGCGACCTGGTGCACTCCGTGGTGCTGCGCGGCGCGCGCCCGCCCATGCCAATCTCGCTCATCCCGGTCAAGCCTGGTGTGATCTTCGATGCCGCTGATTTCTCGGTCAGCGCCTTTCCTGTCAATCACCGCGGACCGGACTGCTACGGCTACCTCTTTGAGGAGAAAGGCCGCCAGCCCTTCCTGGCTGAAAAAGCGGAAGCCCTGGGCATCCCGCCCGGCCCGCTGCGCGGCAGGCTGGTGAAAGGCGAAAGCGTCACCCTGGAGGACGGGAGCATCATCACCCCGCAAATGGTCACCGGCGAGTTCCGCCCAGGCGCGCGCCTGGCCGCCATCGGCGACCTCGGCGAGACCGACAGCCTGGTGGACCTGCTGCACGGAGTGGATGGGCTGGTTATCGAATCGACCTACCTCGAGGAGGAGCGCGAGATGGCGAAGCAGTTCTCGCACCTCACCGCACGCCAGGCCGCCGCCTTCGCCAGTCAGATCGGCGCGGGCAAGCTGATGCTCACCCACCTCAGCCGCCGCTACCGCGACAAGGACGTGCTGGCTGAAGCCCTGGCGGTGTTCGAGAACTCCTCGGTCGCGCGCGATTTCGACACCTTCACCATCAAGCGCGAGGACTGAACCCGCGCAGCCCGGCGCGCCGCGATCCTTCGAAAATTCATGACTCATTTCACTATGCGCGGCAGGGGGATTTGTGGTATCTTATTCATGCGAAGAAACACTCGGTCCACCATCAGAAAAATCTAACAGATCTAAACTTGGGGGCGTGTACGCATCCACACCCCCATACACTTAAAAGGTTAGCTGAGAATGCAGCCAAATATGAATCTGCCAACCGATCCATCATCGAGTTTCAAGTCCGCGGCAGCGCCGTTCACTCACACCTGCCCGCATCTTGGTCTGATGGATGACCGCGCCACGGTGACGCTTTTCCCGACCGAAGATAACCTGTGTTTCCACTGCAAACCGCCCGCCGCGCCGAACGCTGCCTACCAGACACGCTACTGCCTTTCCATGAATTTCGACGATTGCGCGCTCAAGCAGCAGGAAGCCCCCGGCAAATTGCCCGCCGCATCGCGCTGGCCGGTGGATCCCGCCGTCCCACGCGCTGCCTGGCTGCACACTGCCGGCGCGCTCGGCATCTCCCTGCTGCTGGCGTTCTTCTTCATTCTCTGGCTGCCCGGCATCATCTCCGACCTGATGACGACCTTCGCGCCCACGCCGGTCTCCGGCGGTAACTGGCCTACGCTCACCCCCAGCGCCACCAGCGAGCTCATCGCGACCCAGCTCCCCGTAACGATCACGCCATCCCCTTTCCCTACTGCCACGAAGACCGTGACCTCCGTCCCAACGCCAGCGCCACAACTCATCAAGTTGACGGTCGCTGAAATGGATTTTGGCGTCAACTGCCGCGCCGGTCCGGATACTTCTTATGCCAGCCTTATTGTGGTCTATACTGGTGATGAGCTCGAAGCCTTCGGACGCGACGAAACAGACCAATTCTTTGCCGTGCGCATCCCAAACCAGGGCATCAGCGAGTGCTGGCTGATGCGCACCTTCGTCAATGTCGAGGGAGACACCGATACCTTGCCGATCCTCACCCCCGCGCCCACACCCTGAGATCGCGCAAATTCTGCATTCTCCCATCTTGCAATTGTTGCCT
This sequence comes from Anaerolineaceae bacterium UBA2260, assembly GCA_002347485.1. Classification (GTDB taxonomy): domain Bacteria; phylum Chloroflexota; class Anaerolineae; order Anaerolineales; family Anaerolineaceae; genus UBA6107. The sequence continues at coordinate 52,475 of DDXM01000054.1, forward strand.
AATCGCCCGGCGCTTGCTCCAGCAGTTGCCGCCGCGGGCGATCCAGCCATTTCTTGAAAGGCACGAACAGCAGCACCGCTACGACGTACGCCAGCGTGAGCGTTGCTGCGCCGCTGAGTGCCAGGTGCAGGAAGAGCTGCCCCATCGCCAACCCCGCACCCAGGTCGGAGTTGCGCGTGAGCAGATACACCGTGAAGTAGATCCCCGCGCCAATCAGCGCAGGCAACGGGAAAAGGTACAGGAAGACCCCGGAGGTGGCGGCGAAACCCTGCCCGCCTTTGAAGCGCGCGAAGAGTGGGAAGTCGTGACCGAGGATGGCCGCCGCGCCCCCCAGCATCTGACCGCCCAGCGCCAGCCCGGAGAGGTCTGCCAGCATCACCGCGAGCAACCCCTTCACGATATCCACCAGCGCCACCAAGACCCCGGCGCGCATGCCGAATTGCCGTTTGGTGTTGCGCGCGCCCATGTTGCCATCGCCCAGCGCGCGGATATCGGCGCTCGCGCGCAGCCGCGAGTAGACCAGCGCCGTGGGGAAAGAGCCGATGAGGTAAGCCGCCAGTATCACGAAGAAGAACGTCGTCGTTTTCATCACCGCACCTCCTCTACAATATAACGTTTTTTTCGCTCCAAGGGTGCACCCACTTACTCCTATGACCTTCCTCCCACCCCAAATTGTGACCCGCAGGGGTTTGACATCCCCGCCCCGGCATGATAAACTGTTCTCAATTACATAGCCCCAACACGGCACTTCTATCCAGAGAGGCGGAGGGACCGGCCCGATGATGCCTCGGCAACCAATCAGTGATGATATGGTGCCAATTCCGACAGTGGATCTGGAAGATAGAGGGCAGCCGAAAGCGACCTTGCCCCTCGAGTTTACCGGTACGGGGCAATTCATTTTAAAGGAGACCACACAATGTCAGCCAGTTCTTTCATGGATAGCCCAAGTTTCAAATTCACCTCCGAGTCGGTCACCGAAGGTCACCCCGACAAGCTCTGCGACCTCGTCAGCGACTCCGTCCTCGACGCCTGCCTCGAGCAGGACCCACGTTCGCGCGTGGCGTGCGAGACCGCCGCCAAGACCGGGTACGTGATGATCCTCGGCGAGATCACCACCACCGCCTTCGTCAACTTTGACGAGCTGGTGCGCAAGGTGGTCAAGGGCATCGGTTACGACAGCTCCGACAAGGGCTTCGACGGCAGCACCTGCGGCGTGCTTTCCGCCATTTCCTCCCAGTCGCCCGATATCGCCCTCGGTGTCGACAAATCCTACGAGGCCAAGGGCGGCGAGGTAACCGACCAGGAGCTCAACGAGATCGGTGCCGGAGACCAGGGGATGATGTTCGGTTACGCCTGCGACGAGACCCCCACCCTCATGCCCATGCCCATCTACCTGGCGCACAAGCTCACCCAGCGCCTCTCCGAGGTGCGCAAGGCGGGCATTCTGCCCTGGCTGCGCCCTGACGGCAAGAGCCAGGTGACGGTCGAGTACGCCTACGGCAAGCCTGTACGCGTGGATACCGTCCTCGTGAGCACCCAGCACTCCGAAAGCGTCTCGCACGCCGATATCCGCGAGGGCATCATCGAGCACGTCATCAACTACGCCATCCCCGAAAGCCTGCTCGACGGTCAGCCGAAGATCTACGTCAACCCCACCGGGCGCTTCGTCATCGGCGGGCCGATGGGCGACGCCGGCGTGACCGGGCGCAAGATCATCGTCGACACCTACGGCGGCATGGGGCGCCACGGCGGCGGCGCCTTCTCCGGCAAGGACCCCACAAAGGTGGACCGCTCCGCTGCATACGCCGCACGCTGGGCCGCCAAGAACGTGGTCGCCGCCGGGCTCGCCAATCGCTGCGAGATCCAGGTGGCGTACGCCATCGGCGTGGCGCACCCGCTCTCCGTCAACGTGGAGACCTTTGGCACCGGCGCCATCTCCGATGAGCAGATCGCGCGCCTGGTGAGCGAGCACTTCGACCTGCGCCCCGGCGCCATCATCCGCGACCTCGACCTGCGCCGCCCCATCTACCACCTCACCTCGAATTACGGTCACTTCGGGCGCGAGCTCCCCGAATTTACTTGGGAGAGGACTGATAAGGCGCTTGCGCTGCGGCAGGCTGCTGGTCTTTAAAAAACATTGGGGCGTATTAATATACGCCCCGTTCACTTTTCTTTTTTTGGGGGAATGCGCGGGAACCTCCCGCGTACTGTCATTGCGAAGGCAAAGCCTGAAGCAATCCCCAACCTACCCTCTGGTTAACCCCGCGCCAAAAACCCGGATGAGGTGGTGCGCCCGCGGAACGCGAACCTTTTCTAGAAAGTCGCCCTTGCGTCGCTCAGATCCTCGGAGCCCATGCATCGAGCGAACCGCGACTTCGGGCATTTTGCTCTCTCCGCCAAAAACCGCAGATGAAGTGTACATTAATTAGTGGGTATTTAATGAATGAAAAAATACCCTATTAAATCAATCTGCCAAAGATTGGAAATTTCACGATAATTATTAAACTAGTTGGTATATAAGCCAAATTAATTCACAATCTCACTTGCGCAAAAATGAACCCAAGTTCAATAGATCAAAAGACATTTGAATGGGAAATAACAAGGGGAAATTTCCGCGCAATATTTTGAACAAAGGTCCCTTTTCAGAGACGCTATTCTCCTTTTTGCTAATTAAATGGTCAATCGAAATAGTTCCTAGATTTAATAAGTCAATAAAAGCATCAACATTCGGGGGTCCAGTAAAAGTAGCAGTTGTGTAATGAAAATATTCTTTACCATTTTTCTTCAATACATTGCCCTGTACCCATAAAGTAATCGGATGCGTTTTGAGGAGTCGAGACTTAAGAGTATTTAGATACCAAGAAGCCACATTAACAACAATATCAGATGAATGAAATTCTTCATGAAGAATTTCAGTGGATTTGTCAATCCGCAATCTCAAATTCTGTGAATTATTGTGTTTTGAATTTATCGTGCAGAACAACTTTTTTCCCCCATCTTTAGTCACATAGCCATATGTCTCAACAATTTCTCTAGATGATTTGCAGTTACTTATTGTCCAATCAGGAACTTGAGCAAATAAATTAACTCTGTTTAATTTCGTTGAGAATTTATTCCTACTAGCATTAACCACAATTCCACGGTAATTTGGTTTCCCTGTAGAAGAATAATTAATGCCTAATTCCGCTAATAGTGTCATACCAATTGATGATGATCCATAATTTACAGATGGTACGAAACCTTTTTTACTTATATTACCCATTAAACTAAGTAAACTCTTCAGGTCTTGGTCAATTACACTTACTTTTTCTACCATTTTTATTCCGGAAATCGTAAAGTAGCACCATCACCCATGTTTTCAATATCCGCGACATCGGCCAGATACTCATTAAAGAATGAGGCACTAATATCATTATCAAATTGGATTATTCTTCCATCTTGATACTTAATAACTTCAGGATTACATGCACGTTCTGTTGCTTCATGGTTTAAAGTTAAACCAGCAGCGATTCTACGAATATCAGCTACAAAATCTAAAACTAAAACCTTGGTTTTGCCTTTCCTCAATCGCAACCCTCTACCCAGTTGTTGTATGAAAATTCTCCTGCTGTGAGTAACTCTCATAAAAGCAACTAAGTTGACATCTGGGACATCGATGCCCTCGTTCAACATTTCTACTGACAGAACACAATTTATTTGACCAGTTCTAAACGATGATAAATTTGTAAACCTAATTTCTCTTGGCAATCCACTATGTACCACACAAGATGAGACACCGTTTATAGCTAAGAGAGACTGTAATCGGTTTGCATGATCAATTGATCTACAAAATACCATCGCTTTAGGATTTTCAATACTAAGAAAATGCTCAACGAATTTTTCTACAATCGCGATATCTCTATCAGGTAAAATTAACTTTGAATTTAAGTCCTTGATCGTTAAGCCTTGTCGAGACATACGCGATATTTCTTCCCAATCAATGCCATCTGTTAACATACGATAATCTACATCAGCTAAATACCCTTGCTGCATTCCATCCACTATGTCCATTTTAAACGTAGGTTGGCCGAAAAGGTCATAAAGGTTCTTGTCATCACCGCGCCAAGGAGTTGCCGTCAGTCCGACTAAGAAACTGGGGCTAAGCAGCTCGATCATATGTCTAAATACGTTAGCTAAAGCGTGATGTGCTTCATCAACTAATACGAGTCCAAAACGACCCTTCATCGGATCTTTTTCTTGTGCTGATACAATTGATTGCCATGTTGCAAACACAACCCCTCCACAATAAGTTGGTGTTTCTCCATCAGTCCATAAGTGTGTAGAGTATTGTTTTTTTAATTGGGACCATGAGGCTTGGTCTAACTGACGGACTAAATCGGTCATGTGTGCAACACAAAGTATTTCCTGATTTGGATTCCGTTCAAGTTCATTAACTATTAGTTGGTCTGCGACAAGGGTTTTTCCTAAACCAGTAGCCATGATTACTATTGCAGTCCTGTTACCTTCGCTCCTATGATTTTCGACAGCATCTACGGCAGATACCTGATACGGCCGTAGTTCTTTGAAATTACTTGAAATATCTTTCAATTTCTGGAAATAATTCAACAAATAGTACCCGTTCCACAACCGTAAATCTACACCATTCTGTAATACATTCTGTCGATATAGGTTGGCATCTTGAGAAAATGTCTGATTTGTCGCTGCAACAGCTACATCAGCTTTATAAACAGCTGATGCATTCACAACTTCTCGTAATGCAGAAGAATCAACTGCACCGTGTTTTCGATATTTTGATTGTATGATCCATTTTTTCTCATTGAAGATACCGACAATATCAGCTCCGTGATCTCCGCATCCCCCCACGACCTGAACATCTACAAATCCACTATGCTCCAAAAGCCTAGCTAACATTCTTTCTGTTGCCTGCCAAGACCCATAAACTAACCTTTCTTCGCTCACAAAACCTGCCATTAGTTAACTCCGCCAGCTACTAATTAATCGAAGTGAGGCAATGGCTCGGCTATATCTCAATCTCCAGGCTAAATCCTTCGATATTGTATTTCTACCTTCATCTGACATCCAAAGTACATCTTTTAGGCTGTCTAAAATCATTTTCACGGCTTTACTCTTTAAGTCATCATTAATCGCCTCATATGGATTAGTGAAAAAATTCCCATCCATGACAAGGACTGGATACAATTCCACTAGAGAAAGTAAAAACTCGTTATCTACGTATTTAATGAACCGTCCATTTCGAACAATCTCCAAAACCAAATCATGATTAGCTAAATCTGCTTGATAAGCACGCAATTCAATTCTTTTTATTACCTCAATGGGTATTTGTTCAATTTCAATTGGAGCTAGACTAGATAAATGCTCATCAAGATGATTTCTTAACGCTGCTAATAACGAATTTGCGTCATCTGTTAAATTTTCAACTTTACTAATTGTCTGTGGGAAGTACTTCTCGCGAAGCATTCGTTGAAGGATTGAAACAGGGTAATCAGTTGGAGTTTGACCAGAAATAGTCAAGAAATGATGGGATAGATCGATCAAGAAGAAATCCAAAGGAAGATCAAGGCTCTCCTCAAAGATTTTATTCTCTGGATTGTAGTCAAACTCAAAATTAACACCAGCAACCCGCACTTGATAAGGCTCAGTCATTGCTGCGTCCTTTATCTTTCGTGCTTTTGCATTTATTGAGATTTGTGTCTGGCGAAAATAGAGGTCATAAGTCCTTGATAGGTTATTGTCAACTTCAATTACAATACTCGCAGGTGGCAAAGATCCGGTATTTGTGGGTATAGATTGGGGGCCACTTGGTGGAATATCCACTTGTATTGGTGGCTCACCCCCTGCTTCTTGATCTGCTGAAGTACCCCCATGTCTAGCCCTTTCTGCTTGTAGGACCAATTCATACCATTTTTCATCACTTTGAAATGCGTCTTCACCAGCATAATAACGTGCTACATACTCTCGGACAATTCCTGAATTGATTCCATTGCCGTTTTCATCACCGGGTACCAAAGCACCCAATCCAGCATAGCCAGTACGATACCCAGCATATATTCTGGCTAATGGGCTCGTATTGATTGCCATTCCCATCCTCTCAGCGATTTGTGGCCGCAAAGGTGAATTTCCCCGTATTATTTCTACGACTTGTTTCCATTCTGGATCTAATTTGTCAAAAGAGTCTTTTTGGTGGGATACTCGGACAAAATCAATTTCCAACTCCCCAACTATTCTTCCTCCCCAATGTATAGCGTCTAAAGGGTATTCGAGTTCCTTTTCACTTTGACCATTCTCAAAATAGAAAAGACTTTTATCAAGTTCTTCAATAACTCTCCCATTTCGTATTAAGTCAAAACCATAGTGTTCTTTGTCAAAATACCGTTGAATCCCAATCCAACCTTTTAAACGTCTCTGCCTTTCAATTAAATTACCGCTCAATCCACACGATGGGCATGAAGTTTCATTTTGTTCTAGCCATACCCAGCAAGTAGTACAATATTTTCTCGGTCCTAACGTTGCATTAACTTCTGTGTATGCAGGGACAAATCCAAAGTTCCTCGATGGTACAGAACGGGTTTTGTCCCAAATACAATGCCGCCAAGGTCTCAATAGATCACCTGAATATATTATTCTTATACCTAGAGCAGCCATTACCCTGCCGTATATTTTTCCCAGTTTATTTCGTGTTTGGTTTTTACCCGCTCCCCACATTAAAGGTCTAATTCGTGATGGCTCTAATTTCATTACATGAACTTCAGTACCGTGGACTTTTTTCTCAATATCATTCTCGCTTTTTTCTCTAAATAACAGTGGAGTTTTAAAAGATTGGGCTCGCTCAAGTTGGTCAAAATCGATGACGATTCCAATCCATTGCGAAGATTCGGTAGTTGTAGTCCAAACTTCAGTTCGACGCCCTAACCTAGCCGTGGAAATATTAAACCCCATGCCAAATAGACCCATTTTTTCAACTGGGTCATTACCAGAATATCCAGCTCTAACCGCATTTTGTAAATTCTCACTGGTCATTCCTGACCCATTATCTCTTATTACCAATACTCCATTTCCATTTTGTAATTCCCCATCTGAGGGTAATTCTATTGTTATCTGAGGTGAGAGAATTGGTATTCCACTATCTTTTAGTGTGATGAACGAATCTATGGAATTGTCTATTAGTTCTGCAAGACACTGCCACGGTTTAAAATCAATTTGCCCCAACATTCGTAATACTCGTGGTGACGGTGTAATGTCTACTACATTTTCCATGTTTCACTCCAATTCAGTTAATTAATCTTGCTAAGTTATTATAGAAACTGCATTGTTCTCTGATCGGGCATTGTTGACATTGGGGTTTCTTGATTTTACAAATTGTCGAGGCAACATCAATTATTGCCCAATTAATAATTTTTGGGTCAACCTTTTGAACAACCGAAAACGAGATTCCTTGAAGGAATGGATCATCTCGGATATCTGCGAGTTTTCGTTTATGAAAGAATCGCTCTAAGATTCTTGCCATATTGCTGTCGAGCAATGGATAGTTCTTTTGTTTTGTAAAGATCATAATCGCATTTCCAATGTATTGGCCGATCCCAGGAAGTTCAATTATTTCATCGTAACTTGATGGGAAATTACCACCCAGTTTTACCATTTCCTGCGTAAGTTCTTTAATACTCACTTTTCTTCTTTTCCAGAGACCAATAGGTTTTAAATATTTTTCTAGTTCCAAGTCATCAGCGTTATCTAAAGCATCCCATGATGGAAACTTGGAAATAAATCCTGAATATACCTTAGCTACAGTTACAGCTTTCGTTCTTTGCAATAATAATTCGACGATAATGCTTTCGTATTCTGTAACCCCAGATCTTCTCCAAGGGAAATCTCGGCCATTATTTTTAAACCAATCGATCAGGCTCTTCCGAAAGAATTTGATCTGCTTTTCTGATATCTCTACCACTGGATCATTCTTTATAATTAAGATTTTTATTCTACTGTGGGTCACTTTTCTTGGAGAAATTATTCTCTGCTTGCTTAAGCACCGAAAGAAAATGGTTGCCTAAAGCTTCTGCTAAAAAGACAGGTACGGCATTGCCAATTTGGGTATATTTGGGGACTTCTCGGTCAAAAACATCAGCTCTTGGGTTCCCTGCTCGCCGCATCCCACCTGTTGTTCTCTTGCCCTTAAATATATACCAATCTGGAAATGTCTGCAATCGTGCCCATTCTCTAATCGTCATTGTTCTAGGTTGTGCATAATGGATATAATCATCGGGCATAGAGGTTATTGTTATTGATGGATGCCCGTTTGTCCAAACCCTAGGTAATAGGCGTTGAGAAAACTTTCTTGTTTTATCCTCTTCTCTTATCTGTCCTCCTGTGGTTAACATATGTCTGAATTTTTGTATGATTTTTAAGCTGTGCCGGCTATATTTCTGTTCAGTAATTGGTTCACCAATGCCTAAGATTTTTTGTTCTTTGTTTGTCCGCAACCGTTTTGCAAAATCACTTTTGGCAGATTTAGTGTAACAATATGTCTCTCCACCATTTATGTAATTATCATCGATCAAATCATCTATGGCTTCTTCTAACGTTGGGGGTTTCCCCGTTGGTTCTGGTATAAGACCACCAGCCCTGTTTTTTTCATTTTTAATTAGCAATTTATCGCTATCTAGTGTATTTGCTAATAAGGGCCAATTTAAATCGTTTCTAATCCCAACAAGTAAAACTCGAGGTCGATTTTGTGGTATTCCATATTCGTAAGCATAAACTACATGCCACCCTATTTGGTAATTCGATCCAAGTTTATTCTTGAAATCTGCTCGAACACTCTTCCATATATCTCCTTTGGCACTTTCTGGGTCATCTTGGTGCCATTTGGCCGTAAGTATCCCTTTTACGTTTTCGAAAAGGAACATCTTTGGCATTAACATATCAATTATTGAAATCATTTCTTGATACAAATGATTTGATGGGATCATCTTCCTATCTACAGAATATGATCTCCTATGACCAATACCTGAGTAACCTTGACATGGTGGGCCACCAACAACCAAATCGAGCTCTTTATCCTTGATATTTATTCCGTGTTTTTGATACGTAATATTAACAAATCTATCGTAATCGTCCTCTATATATTTGTGAAGTGAATGAACGTCTTTCCATACCCAAGGTTCATTTATATTATTTACCCCACAATTTTCGAAATGTGAATATTTCAACCCCTTCCTATTTTCTAAGTAAGTCGCTAAAGCCTCGTCAGAAATTTCATTAACTAAAATTGGTCTAAAACCCGAATTTTCTAGACCTAATGATAATCCGCCACATCCTGCAAATAAATCAATAAAAAAGAATTCTCTTTTACGCAATTAATATTCCTCGAAGATAGTATTGTATTTCCAAGAATTTCTTTAGTTCATGAAAATTATATATTACTTTTAAATCTTTCTTCGTCTCCCCTCTTGACAACTGTGTTATAATAGAACATATATTCTATTCGCAAAGGAGTATCCATGTCCGATTCCCCCCTTATCGATCCATTAAAGGATTCCAACATTGAGATCATTCGTTCAAAAGGCAAGCGCGGTGGGCAGCCCGGCAACAAGAATGCCCTTCGCCACGGCTTCTACGCCAGGAACCTCGGCATGTCCTCGCCCAGCAAATTGAACGAATTCGAATTACGCAACCTGCTTGGTGAAGCCGCCATGCTCAAGGATTACATGTACATTCTCTACAACAAGAACCTCGAATCTCATGATTCTATAGTCCTCGCTGAAACCCTCCGGGCTCTTTCCATGGCAGGTATGGCGCTCTCTCGCCTACTGCAGGTCCATAACGAGATCCGCCTCGCCCGTTCGAATCCCAACGTTGAGTCTTCCCTCTCCCACCTCCTGTCTGACATGAATGACGCCACCTCCCGCGCCAATTCCATCTCCTCACGCATCACCTCCTCCCTTGATGACGATGACGACGAAGGTTGATCTACCTGGTGTACCCGGCAAAATACAACAACCACGTATCTATGCCTATACTAATCACTGCTGCCCGCTCAGCCCCGATTCGTTTTCCAATCGTTCCCGCAGTTATCGAAACCATGAAACAGTTGAGGGGATTCACTCATCAGAACCTTGACATCTCCCCCTCCCCGGTATACCATTCTCCCAGCATCAGGAACGTCCGCCATGCGCGGACTGGCAACCGGCCCGGAGACGGCAGCGGTGCCTCGAGGCAATAGCCTCGATGCGCGGGACTCAACCAGCCCCGAAAGATAGGCTCCGTTTTTGTTTTAAGTTGCCCTCCTACCCGCGCATGGCACCCGGCCTTCCCCCTGGTGTAAACCACTTACAGGAGGAACAACATGAAACAGCCACGAATTTACGTAAGACCCGACCCCGACCTGCCTAAAGAGGAGGCCATAAACCAGGTGGTCGACGCGCTGACGAACTTCTTCGCCGACCAGCTCGAAAGCGACGGCAAGCTCGAGCAGGCGCTGCGCTTCCGCGAGAAGATCGGCGGGGAATCCAAGCCGGATAATGACAGAGAAGGTTAACGCTTCGGGATTTTCGCCGCGGTGATAACGTAGATCAGCGTCGTGGTGTCTCCGGCAGGGTAATCCCCGCGTCCATCGTTGACCAGCTCGGAGTTCTACGTATGATCACCAACGTGTGCGTCTCATCCTCCTTCAGCCCGCTATGCACCACCCCGTAAGACAGGGCGGGCGCATAGCCCTCCGGCGCGTGGACGGTGTTTTAGATCTCGGTGCGCTCGAGGTACGCCGGGGCGTCCATTGGCACACCGCCAACCTCGAGCGAGAGGTATACACTCCCTGAACCGGTTGATTCTCAGCCGATCGAACCTGCGCCGCCACCTGTCGTTTCCCCGCCGCCAGTTGAACCAGCCCCGGCTGTACCAAGCGCTCGGGGCGGTCAGCCCGGCTTCGTACTTCAACCTGATGACTTCTTTGNNTGGTTAATCGCTTTCTGGCCATGTCTCCTCCTTGTTCCTCAAGAAGTGCGCATGCCACATTTTGGGATTAACCAGCTATTTCTCTCCCCGCTAAAAGTGTGCGATTTGCTCCGGAATCGGTGTGCGATTTGCTCCGGAATTGCTGTGCGATTTGAAGCGGATTTTGCAATTTATTGACCATTACCTCAGTTTAAAAGCTTCAAAGGTGATATCTGCCCCTTTGAGATTTTGCCTGAAATAATTGACATAACCCTTAATCATTTTCTCGGGGCCACACATGAAGATGCTTGTATCTTCTTGAATGGAAACACCTTCAAAACTCAAAAAAGGCATTGTTGCCGTATCAATGAAATGTGAAGTGAAGGAGGGGTTCTTTTTCTGGTACTCTTCGATATACTGCCTGTAGACACCAGAATCAATACCTTGATAGGAGTAATAGAGCTCGATCTCCTGATCAGGGTGACTGTCGCGTAAGTAAGCCATGAAAGGAGTGATCCCAATTCCACCCGCCACCCAAAGTTGCTTCTTTTTCCCTTTACTGAAATCCATCAAGCCATATGGACCTTCAATCGCCACCTTTGTTCCCGGATTCAAATCATCATACAGTTGGGCTGTAAAATCTCCGGAAACCCTGGTAGTTAAGGTAATTTTTTTATCGTTGCCGCCTGAAATTGAAAATGGATGTGGGGCCTCTTCAAAACCGTCCTGATATACCTTGATGAATATAAATTGCCCTTTCGAAAATTGAATTGGAGAGTTTAGCGAGATTTCCCACTCTATGATTTTTGGGCCCAATTTTACAATGTTTGTTACCGTTCCTTTATGCTGGAAACGTACTCTTTGATAGAAGAATATGATGTATATGGCTGAAGAAAGGCCAATCAGGGCAGTGAGGCCAACCCACACACCCAGCGCAGAGAATCGCAATAATGGGATGTGGCTGGAAAAGTAGGCATGAAACAAACTTATCGTATAAGGAACGATCATCAATTTATGCGTGAAGCGCCATTTTTCATATGTTAATCGCTTGTCAAACAAGGTGATTCCCATCAGTACAACCAGCGCACCCAGAGAAAGACTGCCCAATGCGCCAGGAAGTGGTGCCTGGTCGGATGTTTTGAGAAGTTCCCCAATGGCTGAGTGGACAAAAATCAATCCTATTGTCACAATGGCGATATATTTATGATATATGTAAAGTTTGTCGAGACCGTTGAACCATTTTTCAAGCATCTTGTTGCGTGTTGCCAGAAGAAAATTCAGGAAAAACCCGCTGAGCGCTAATCCGGCGACGATGTGCCTTACCCGGTCCAACGGAACAATCGGTTCTGATAGAACTGCTAAGAGCCAGAGAACAAAAGTAATTATTGCTATAGCTGCAATAAATAAAATGCCCTTAATATTTTTCATGCTTTAACTCCTAATAGATCCTCCTCGCAGCAAGCTGCGGGGAAATACCCTCTTTTGATTATACTCGACCCGGCAGGACTGTCTTTGCGATAGGTCAAATCTGGAAGGCAGTGAACTCAGGGGCGTTGGGGCGGTGCGCGCCAGCCGTCCAGCAGGTGCAGCGCGGCGAGCAAGGGGTGGCGCAGCAGCATGCGCGGACCGGCGTAGCGCATCACCTGGCGCACCCGCTCGCGCATTTCGGGCTTGTAACAGTGGATGGGGCATTTGGCGCAGGTGGGCTTGCGCCAGCCGAAGGGGCACTTCTCGATGCGCAGCAGCGCGTACGCCTCCAGTTCGGCGCAGGCGGGGCAAAGCCCGCTAACGGGCTGGTGGTGCGCGCGGCAGTACATGCCGATCATCACGGATATGGTGCGGCGCTCGCGCGCGAGGCGCGCTTCAACACGGTTCATGAGGTAGATTCTACCATCAACGAAGATGGAGAAAGGGAAGGATCAGGACAATGTATCCCTGAGAGTTGCGTGCGCTAATCCCCGAGTGTAAGAGCCTGGTATTCGCTTTCGCAGGTGCGCAGCAGATTTTCCATGTGCATCACCTCGAACAGCCGTCGTACTTCGTTGCTCACACCGTAGGCGGCGAGCTTGCGGTTCAAGCGGCGCATCAGGGCGCAAAACGCGATCAGCTGCCTGAGCCCGCGGTCATCGATCCCGCGCACCGCGCTGAAGTTGAGCACCACGTGCGGTGCCACGAGATTGTGCAGGCCGCCGGAGATGTGCTCAAAAGCCTGGTTGAAACTTGCACCGATATGACCGCAAAGGTCGAGGACGACGTAGCCGGGGGATGGCTGGCGCAGGGTGATCACGTGCACCTGGTCACACATCAACTCTCCGTTCTGAATGAAAAGAAAGACCAGTGACGGCAGCAGTGACAATAATAGATTTATTATATCTTATTTGTCAAATATGGGATGTACGCAGGCTCAGTTTTCAGCCACCGGCTCTTCGGCTTCCTCAGCGCACTCGCCGAAGTCGAGCACCTCGCGCACCTGCAGCCCCGGTTCCTGCGGGCCGATGATCTTCTGCTCCTCGAGTGTGTCGATCAGGCGCGCGGCGCGGTTGTAGCCAATGCGCAGACGCCGCTGCAGCATGGAGATGGACGCCTTGCCCTCCTTGCGCACTACATCGATCGCCTGCTCGAGGATCGGGTCCCCCTGCATGCCGTCATCACCGAAGAAGGAGCCCTGCCTGAGCGGCGTTCCGGAGGGCGCCACATCAAAGGTAGCATTGAGCAGTTCCGGGCTGCCCTCAGCGCGGCGGTTGGCGGCGATCAGCCGCCAGGCATCAACCAGGCGCTGGATCTCAGTGTCGGAAACGTAGACGCCCTGCAAGCGCACCGGCGCGGGCGCGTCGGGAGCCTGGTAAAGCATATCGCCGCGGCCCAGCAGGGTTTCGGCGCCGGGTTTGTCGAGGATGACGCGGCTGTCGGTGCCGGAGGCAACCATGAACGCTACGCGCGCGGGGAAGTTGGCCTTGATGATCCCGGTGACCACGTCGACTGAGGGGCGTTGGGTGGAAATGATGAGGTGGATGCCGGTGGCGCGGGCGAGCTGCGCCAGGCGGGTGATGCTGCGCTCGGTTTCTTCCGGGGCGAGCATCATCAGGTCTGCCAGTTCATCGATCACGACCACGATGTAGGGCAGGTATTCGTCGCCTTTGAGGTTGTAATCGACGATGTTGCGCGCGCCCATCTTCGAGAAGCGCTTGTAGCGCGAGTCCATCTCGCGCAGCACCCACTGCAGCGCCGCGCCGACCCTGTCCGCGTCCACCACGACGGGCGCGAGCAAATGCGGGATGCCGTTGTAACCGGTCAGTTCCACGCGCTTTGGGTCGACCAGCAGAAGGCGCAGGTCGAGCGGGGAGTTGTTAAGCAGCAGGCTGGTGAGGATGGCATTGACGAGCACGGATTTGCCCGAGTTGGTGGTACCGGCAATCAGCAGGTGCGGCATCGCGGTCAGGTCAGCGCACACGGGTCTGCCCGCCACGTCCTTGCCGAAAGCAAAGCGCAAGCTGGACTTCACCTTCCTGAAGGCGTCGGTTTCGATCAGCTCGCGCAGCGACACGAGCGACAGTTCAGAGTTGGGCACCTCGATGCCCACGTAGGCCTTGCCGGGCACCGGCGCCTGGATGCGGATGCTGGGAGCAGAGAGCGCCAGCGCGAGGTCGTCCGCGAGGCTGACGATCTTGGCGACCCGCACGCGGGTGCGTCCGTTGCGCGACTCGATAAACTCAGGCTCAACGCCGTACTGTGTGACAGCCGGACCGCGGTGGATCTCAACGATGCGCGCCGGCGCGCCAAATGACGCCAGGGTTTCCTCGATGACACGCGCGCGATCGCGGTCGTAATGTGACTGCACGGCGGCGGGTGACGCCGGGTCAAGTACATCCGGAACAGCCGGAATCGGCCAGGGTGCGACCGGCACAGTCACCTGGGTGCGCACAATGGGGGTGGTGGAGGGGGAGACATCGGTGGTGCGCGCTGCCCTGGATTGGGAGGTGAGCGACGTGTTGCGGCTGGAGCGGTCCGCGTGGCCGGTGACAGTCTCGTCGATCAGGTCCAGCGGAGTGAAACCACCCGGCAGATCGGGCTGCTTTTCCTTCTTCGGATGATAAGTTTTCGCCTGGCCAAAATCGAAAACAGGCTGGCGGGCAGTTGAGACCGCTGGCGCTGGCGCTTCCGACTTCTTGATACGCGAGGATAATGCGTTGATCTGGCGCGCAAGTTCGGGCAAGGGGAGGTTGATGATGAACAGAACAGCCACCAGCAGCCAGGCGGTCAGAAAAACGGCTTCGCCCGCACGCCCGAGAGAATTGTCCAATACACGGTCAAAGAAAGCACCTATATAGCCACCGCCGCGCTCATTCTTCGCGGAAGCGAAACCGCCGGCTTCAAAGAAGTGGAACCAGCTCAACACATTCACATAGAGAAGGATGAACCCGCTGATGCGCCAGGTGGAAATGCGGGGCATGCGCTCGTACTTGCGAAACAGCAGCGTGAGCCCGCCGACGATCAAAGCCAGTGGGAGGATGACCCCTCCCCAGCCGGCAATCCTGCCGGCGGTCTGAGACAACCAGCTGGTGATGGGGCCGGTTTCGCGGGAAAACAACGCAACCACACCCAACACTCCCAGCAGAACGATCACCCCGCCAATGAAATTCAAGCGTTGGTCGATGGAGAGCGTCGAACGCGAATAAGCCTGCTTCCGGCGCGAATTGGGACGCGAGCTCTTGGGGGTACGCACGTATGATTTACGCGAGGAAGTCTTTTTCGCCATTATCCATTAACCTGTCCTGGATTGTGTTGCAGGTTCCATACCATTTTATCACTGTAAGCGTTTGGAGACAGCGGGATGGGTAGAAAATGGAAAGATGAGAAATCAGGAAAGTGAGCTGCGCGCCTTTTCAAGCAGGCGCAGGGTGGAGTCAAAAGCTAGGGGTGGAAGGGCGTCCAGTGAAAACCACCCAACCTCGTCAGCATCATCCGCGGCTTGCAGCGTGCCGCTCAACACGTGCGCCTGGTAGACGAGGAAGATATCCGACCCGCGCATGTGCTCGCGCCCGGTGAGCATGTCAAACAAGCCGTCCAGTTCAGCGGTCAGTCCGGTCTCTTCCCGGCACTCGCGCAACGCTGCCGCAGCGGGATCCTCGAACGCGTTGACGAAACCCGCCGGGATGCTCCAATGACCGAGATAAGGATCAAGCGTGCGACGCACGAGCAGGACTTCGCGACCTCTCAGGATCAACACACCAGCGGCCACCTTGGGATCCTCGTAATGCACCCAGCCACAGGATGGGCAGGCGGGACGCTTTTCGCCCATCACCACCTTTTCGATCAAAGGCGATGCGCAGCGCGGGCAGAAATGAAAACCCTCGTGATTGTGCAATTATTGCCTTCGCAGGAGAAGCGCAGCCAAACCGGAGAGCACCGCGATGACACCGGACACGATCATCACGAGTTCCATCGGGAACGAAGCCCCGGCGCGTGCATCTTGTGTTTCGCGGGAGCCATCTGTAACAATTACCTCGCCCTGAACGGACTCATCGGGCAAGCCGAGGATCATGGTAGACAGGTCTTCGCCGCCAGTTGTTTTCGCCGCGGGTGTTTCAGCTTCTGGTTCAGCCAGCGCGGTGAGGGGGGCTTCCTCGCTGGCGATGTTGCCTTCCGGCGTGGGCGTGGGTTCTGTCGGCATTTCCGCGACAGGGGATTCAGTCGCCGCGGTTTCGCTGCCCACCACCGGGGCGGAGAGATCCCAACCGGGGCCTCCAGCGCCGCCGCCGCCAACCCCACCGGTATAGGGGTCACCTCCACCACCGCCCATGCCATACACCGGATTCCAATTGATGATGGCAGGTGGAGCGGCATCCGCTTCTTCCACGGCGCGCATTTCTGCCGCCTGGGGAGCGGGCGCTTTGGTCGCCATTGTGCGACCCCCTCCCAGCAGGTAAGAGGAGGCGAAGAGGACAATAAGCGTAGCGGCAGCCGCCATCGAGACAATGCTCAAAGCCGGTTGCAGCCAGATTGCCCTGCGTGGAGCGGGCGCGTATTCAGCAGAAAGGGTAAAATTGCGCGGAGCGCGCTTCTTGGGCAATGCACGCAACAACTTGCGGGTATAAGTCAGATCGCGCAAGAGTTGATTTAATTGTGGTTCAGATTGCAACCGCGCTTTCACTTTGCTGGTTTCAGCGGGTGAAAGCCGCGAATCAATATAGGCTGAGATTAATTCAATATCTCTGTCTAAATACCGTTCATTCATCAGTAATCTCCACCATCAAGACGAAATTGAGTAGGTAGAAGTTCCTGAAACTGCTGCAAGCAATCACGCAACTTCAGACGGGCGCGGGCAAGACGGCTTTTCACGGTGCCAAGCGGAACCTTGACTGATTGAGAAACCTCATCGTAATCCATTCCCTGCACATCCACCAGCACCACCACCGCGCGAAACTCGATGGGCAGGTTCTCCAGGCAGTGCTGCAGGGCGTGCTCAAGCTCGGCAGTGTCGAAGGATTCCTCTGGCAGCGGGTCCTTAGAACGCAGCCATTCGGCGGATTCCATCTCTTCACCGTCCTCGACGTTGACCGGTTCAAGAGAAACGGTGGGACGGCGTTTCTGACGGCGCAGTTCGTCGTAGCAGCCGTTGGTGACCATGCGCATCACCCAGGCTTTGAAGGATCCACCGCGGTACGCGCGCAAGTTTTTATAAGCCGAGATAAAAGCGTTTTGCACCGCGTCAGCGGCGAGGTCCTCATCGGCGAGCATGCGGTAGGCGACATTGAACGCCAGATCCTGGTAAGCCAGAACCAGGCGGTTAAAGGCGTCTAAATCCCCGCGCAGTGCGTCTGAAACCAACGCATGTTCATCCATACGGAAATGATTGTAACTTAAAGTCGTGAGGAATGATTATGCATTTTTGAAATAATACCAATCAAACCCCGCTTGACAGTCATCCCTTGCAAGGTATAATCACAACAACCAGACCAGCCCGGGGAACGACGCGTGGTAAACCCTCACAGAGAGCCGCTGTCCAGTGCGAAGCGGCAGGGAAAACAGGCGTCCTCCAACCCGACGCCCATCTTGGGCAGGTCGTCTCCGCAGGGGTCGCAAGACCGTAAGGAGACCGGCAGCGCCGTTATCGCAACAAAGAGGCTCTGATCGAAAGAGCGAATGCAGGTGGCACCACGAGCGCGCCCCTCGTCCTGCAAATGGATGGGGGCGTTACATATTAAAAAAGAGGTGCAAAATGCTTGATTTAAATTTAATCCGGGAACAACCTGAAGTCGTACGCAAAGCCCTTACTGACCGCCAGATGGACAGCGGCGTGGTAGACACACTGCTCTCGCTGGACAGCGAGCGTAGAGGGCTGTTGGTCAAGGTGGAAAACCTGAAAGCGCAGCGCAACACAGTCTCCAAGGAGATCAGCCAAACCAAAGACGCCGCGCAAAAGCAGGAGAAGATCCTGGCGATGCGTGCGGTGGGTGAAGAGATCACCGCGCTCGATGAAGCTACCCGCCAGGTGGATGAAAAACTGCAAGGCTTGCTTTCCATTATCCCCAACATTCCCGACCCTTCGACGCCCATCGGCAAAGACGAGAGTGAAAATATCGTTTTACGTTCCTACGGCGAAATTCCCGAATTCGATTTCACACCCCTGCCGCATTGGGAGCTCGGTCCGAAGCTCGGTATTATTGATTTTGACCGCGGCGTCAAGCTGACCGGATCGCGTTTTTACGTTCTCAACGGCGCCGGGGCGCGGCTTCAGCGCGCCCTGATCGCCTGGATGCTCGACCTGCACAACCACCAGGGTTACGAGGAGCGCTACACTCCATTCATGGTCAAAGCGGAGACGCTTTATTCCGCGGGTCAGCTGCCCAAATTCTTGGACAACCTTTACCATGACATCGAGGAAGACCTGTGGATGGTGCCAACCGCCGAAGTGCCGCTGACTGGCATGTACCGCGACGAAGTGCTGGAGGACGCCAGTTTGCCGCAGCGCTTCACCGCGTATACCCCTTGCTTCAGACGCGAGAAGATGAGCGCCGGGCGGGATGTGCGCGGCATCAAGCGCGGTCACCAGTTTGACAAGGTGGAAATGTACATTTACTGCCGGCCGGAAGAATCGATGCGCGAGCTGGAAAAGATGCTGGCGGATGCCGAGGAAACCTGCAAACTGCTGGGGTTGCCCTATCGCGTGAAAAGGCTTTGCACCGGCGACCTGGGGTTCAACGCGGTCATCACGTATGACGTGGAAGTGTGGGCTGCTGGATGCGATGAGTGGCTGGAAGTCTCTTCAGTTTCGAATGTTGGCGACTTTCAGGCCAGGCGCGCCAACATCAAATATAAACCGGCGGATGGCAGCCGCAACCGCCTGGTGCACACGCTGAACGGGTCAGGTCTGGGGATGCCGCGCACATTGATCGCGGTGCTGGAGAACAACCAGCAGGCCGATGGCTCGGTCAAGGTGCCGGAAGTGCTGCGCCCCTGGATGGGTGGCATTGAGGTTATTCAGTAAATATGGAAAACATCGCCAATTCTTCCTGGTTCGTGCCGGTGCTTGCAGTGATCATGGGTGTCGGTTTGTTGGGTTTATTGGTCTATATCATCCCTGGGTTAACCATCATCTGGCTGGCGGTGCTGGTGTACGGAATTGTGTCCGGATTCAACGTTGGGTCCGGGATTCTTTTCGGGGTCATCACTTTATTGATGGTCGGTGGCAGCCTGATCGACAACCTGTTTATGGGCGCGCAGGCGAAAAAGACAGGCGCGAGCTGGCTTTCGATCATCGTCGCGCTGGTCGCAGGTATCGCGGGCACCTTCATCTTACCTCCTTTCGGCGGCCTCCTGTTCGCAGCAGTCGGCATTCTGTTGGTGGAGTGGATCCGCAAACGCGACCTCGCGGGAGGCGCTAAATCAGCCGGCGGGATCCTCAAAGGCTGCGGGCTTGCAGTGGTCACGCGCTTTGGGATTGGCGTGCTGATGATCGGCTTGTGGGCGGCGTGGGTGGCCTGGCTCTAGCCATAGAATAAGAATAATACGAAAAGCCGTTGACCTTCCGGTCAACGGCTTTTCTGAATCAAATCGTTCAACAATCCAGAGATATCAGACAAAGTTGGTGCAAATTCGTTTGATTTTCTTCACAACTTATTCACATCCTGCGATTAAACTCAGAACATATAAAAATANNTGCTCGGACTGATCCTGCTGGGGATCGCGGGTGGAACTTACTATTTCGTCCAATTACGAAATCAACCCGCTGAAACCGAGACCCCGGCCGTGCAAACGACCAAAGTAAGAAAAGGGGACCTGGTGATCAGCGCGAACGGAACAGGGACCGTGTACCCGGCAGCCCAGGTGGATTTGGGATTCAAGAGTAACGGCGTCATCTCTGAGGTTTACGTTTCTCCCAACCAAAAGGTGATCGAAGGAGACGTGCTGGCATCTCTCGAAAACGCAGCCCAGGTCGCCGCGTTCGCAGAAGCTGAAGCGAACCTCAACAACCTGTTCTCACCTGCAGGGATCGCCGCGTACCAGATCGAAGTGGTCAACGCTGAGATCGAATACAACGAAGCGCTCGGGCAATCCTACACGCTCAATCGATCAATCGGTTCATCAGATTCCATCGCCATTCTGCAGGCAGCCTATTTGAACGCGCAGGAAAAGGTCGCCCTGGCGGAAGAGAAATTATTGGGTTTCAGCGGATACCCGGATGACGACATTAATAAGGTCAATGCCACCGCGGCGTTGGCAGCGGCAAAGTTGGATCTCTCATCGGCCAGCGCGAATTTGAATTATTACAAAAGCGCGCCCGATGAATTGACCGCGGCTACAATCCTCGCAAACGTGGAGATCACCAAAGCCAAACTCGATGACGCGCGAGTCGCGCTCGACATTCTGCAAAGCGGCGATAAAACAAGGCTCACGGAATCCCTCTCCGCCGTGGATAACACGCTGCTCGCCAGGGTTAAAAATATTTACCTTGATTACGAAAACGCGCGCATCAGCCTGGAAAACACGCGCATGGTCGCTCCATTCGATGGCGTTGTGGTCAATATCGACATGGTGCCCGGTCAAGTGGCAAGCGGCAACAGCCTGCTCACGCTCGCTGCGCTGGACACTTTACAGGTGAATTTTTATATGGATGAAACGGACCTTGCAGGACTGATGGTGGGAAACCGTGTGGTGTACACCTTCAACGCCTATCCTGAATCCAGCATTTCCGGGGAGGTGACGTTGATCGAGAGCGTCCTGCAGAATTTTGACGGTTCACCCGCGGCCGTCGTATGGGGCTCGATCACAGAAGAAGCATCCTTCAATATCCTGGCTGGCATGACCGTGGACGTTGAGGTGATTGCTGGCGAAGTGCAGGGCGGCTTGATCATCCCGGTCCAGGCGCTTCGTGAACTCACCCCGGGTTCTTACGCGGTGTTCCTTGTCAAACCGGATGGCACGCTTGAACTCACACCGGTGAGCGTAGGGCTGCGTGATTTTGCGAATGCCGAGATCACCGCCGGATTGAAAGCAGGCGATATCGTCAGCACCGGAACGATCGAGACAAATGATGGAAACTAAACCTCAAGACAGGTTGCCTGTCATCCAAATCGAAGGAATCACCAAGGTTTACGGTGAAGCTGAAGCCGAGGTGCACGCCCTGGCGGGTGTTGACTTGAAAGTGGAACAGGGTGAGTTCGTAGCCATTATGGGACCCTCAGGCTCAGGCAAATCGACCCTAATGAACATCCTCGGCTGTCTTGACCGACCCACAAGCGGTTCCTATCTTTTGGATGGAGAGAATGTCAGTCAAATGAGCAAGGATGAACTCGCCCAAATCCGCAATCAGAAACTGGGTTTCATCTTCCAATCCTTCAACCTGCTTCCACGACTGACAGCCAAGGCGAATGTCATGTTGCCCATGCTCTACAATCTGCACGAGGATGTTACCACCGCGGAAGCAGCGACCCGCGCTTTAGGCGCACTGGAGTCTGTCGGTCTCAAAGACCGGGTCAATCACCGCCCGAGCCAATTGTCCGGTGGTCAGCAACAACGCGTGGCTATCGCGCGCGCGCTGGTCAACAATCCTTCGGTCATCTTTGCCGATGAACCCACCGGAAACCTGGATTCCAAATCAAGTGTTGAGATCTTAGACCTGTTGCACAATTTACACAAAGATGGCGCAACCATCGTGATGGTCACACACGAACCCAAGATCGCGCAACAGGCAGGGCGCGTGATCTGCGTGATGGACGGACTGGTGCTGGATGGCAGCAACGGTGCAAACACACCCTGCATGGAAAAGAGGGAGCGGGCATGAAACTCTCGAAGGTACTTAGAACAGCCTGGGAAGGCTTGATGCTCAACAAGGTGCGCTCCTTCCTCACCACCCTCGGCGTCATCATTGGTGTGGCGTCCGTTATCATCATGCTGGCGGTGAGCGCCGGCGCTGAAGCGGCAATTGCGGATCAGATCAACGCCCTCGGCGCCAACCTGATCATCGTCTCCCCGGCACGCGGAATTCCTGGATCAGCCAGAACACTGCTGCTAGAAGACGCATACGCCATCGAGGAAAGTGTGGTTGGCATCACCGGAATATCCGCCGAACAAGCTCCACCGGCGCAGAACGTAAAAGCAAACAATTTAACATTGGAAGAGATTTCAGTGATCGGCACCACCGCGGATTTCCCAGGGGTCAGGGATTATGAAGTCGCTTCAGGCCGCTACTTCACGGACGATGAAGATGACAGGAATGCCAAGGTTGCCGTGTTGGGGGCAGGCATTGCCACCGATCTCTTCGACGAGCTGGACCCTATCGGTCAGAGCCTCACGGTTGGCACGACGAAGTTGACGATCATCGGGATAATGGAATCCAAGGGGATGGTTTCGGATGTCGATTACGATGGGCGTATCTACCTGCCGATCAACCTCGTGTTCCAGAAGTATATGAACATGAGCAATCTTCGGGGTGACCGTGTGCGGACCATTTACGTGAAAGCGGAAAGCCAGGAACGGATCGAAAGCGTAATGGACCAGATCACCGTGCTTTTAGCCGCCCGGCATGATGTGGAGCTCAGCAGCCCCGATTTTTCGGTGCAGACACAACAGGACATCATCAGCGCGCAGGAGGCCACCACTGAAGCCTTCCGCGATCTGCTGGCATGGGTGGCCGCTGTATCCCTGGTCGTTGGGGGAATCGGGATCATGAACATCATGCTGGTGAGCGTCACCGAACGCACACGTGAAATCGGGTTGCGACAAGCCCTTGGGGCGCGCCCAAAGGATGTGCTGATGCAGTTCCTGTTCGAGGCAATCTTTCTCAGCCTGGCCGGGGGGCTGGCAGGCGTGCTGGTCGGTATCGGTGGTTCCTATTTATTTGGCATGATCGGCGAGATGCCAATGCAAATTGTGCCGGCATCGATCCCATTAGCTTTCGGCGCAGCCGCAGCTGTTGGTATCTTTTTTGGCTACTACCCCGCCACGCGCGCAGCGCGGCTGGATCCCATCGTTGCGTTGCGACACGAATAAACAAAAATCGAGGTAAAAATGAAATACACAAAAATCACACTACTTTCTCTGATCTTCATTTTGTTGTTGGCTGCCTGCGGCAGCGCGCCTGTGGAACAACCCCCGGCGGCTTTGCCGGTAGAGCCCACCAACATGAATGCCATTGGTACTCCGCAAGCGGATGAGACTCCTGCTCCAGCGTCATCAAGCACAAGCCTGGACCTCAGCAATGAAAACGCGCTTTCCTCACGGCTGGTGCTGGCAATGGGGATGTTGAAGTTGGAGGAGACCGAATACCCCGTCACCAAGGAACAAGCGTCGGTTTTACTGATGCTGTGGCAGGGTCTGGTCAACCTGTCAAACTCAGGAACCAGCGCCGAGGCGGAGGTCAACGCGCTGCTTACGCAGATCGAATCGACGCTCACACCGGAACAGATCCAGCTGATCAATGGGATGAAACTCACCCAAACCGATACCCAGGCGTGGGCGCAGGAAAACGGCATCACGCTCGGAACGGGCACGGGAACCGGCACTGGTATGGGGCAAGGCCAGGGGAGTAATCTAACTGCCGAGGAAAAAGCCACCCGCCAGGCCGCCAACAACCCAACCGGGGATACTTCCAACCGCGAGAACAGCCTTTCAAACGCGTTGACACAGGCATTGATCGAGTTCCTGGAAAACAAGATCGAGTGAGAATTATCATCAACGAATTTCAGAATAACGAATGTGTCACACTATCGCTCAGTTGAGATCGTTACGAAAAAAAAGAATCAATTAGCGCACAGGGGGTTTTAGAAAAAAGAATTCCGGCTAACGAGTCGGAATCCTTTAATTTTTATAGGTAACACCATCTTCAGGGAACAACCAATTCCCTTTGTTTTAGTCTTTTTGCAGATCCTTCTTCTTCATACCGGCAAGGAACCCGACGAGCAAACCGATCACGATAATGACAAAGTAAAAAGAAAATCCCCACAGCGCAAAAACACGCTTGCTTAGATAGGTGAAGAAAACCAGGGAGAACACCAAAAATACCACGATGATGGTTGCGCTTATGCGGCTGGTGTGCACTTTTCGGGAAAGGAAATAACCGATCATGATGAGTAAAACAAAGAGGAGCACGCGAAAAAGCATCGTTAGTTCACTTCTTTTGGCGCGCCATCATCGCCTGGTAGAGCACAATGGAACCGGCGACGGCGGCGTTGAGGGATTCGATCTTTCCGCGCATGGGCAGGCTGAGAAGGAAATCACAGGATTGGCGCACGAGCAGCCGCAATCCCTCACCCTCGTTACCCACCACGATGGCGAGCGGACCCGACAGGGAGACCTCGCCGGGCGAGGATGCCCCTTCTTCACCCGCCAGGCCCACCACCCACGCCCCTGTTTGCTTAAGTTGTTCCAATGTGCGGGTGATGTTGCCCTGGGTGACCAGCAAGTGCTCCGACGCGCCCGCCGAAGCAGTCACGACAGCCGGGGTCACACCGGCAGCGCGGTGCTGCGGGATGACCACGCCATGCACACCGGCGGCTTCGGCTGTGCGCAGCAATGTTCCCAGGTTTTGCGGGTTTTGGATCAGGTCAAGCACCAGCACAAAAAGGTCCTCACCTGATGTATTCGCGTTGTCGATGATGTCGGTAAGGTTCACGTACGGATATTCACTCACCTCCAACGCCACGCCCTGGGGGTTCTCGCCCATGCGCTCAAGCCGTTCTCGGGTCACCCGTTCGGTCGGAATTTTTCGGCTGGCTGCCACGCGCATGATCTCAGCGACGCGGCCTTTTTCATCTACGCCTGTAGCGACAAGCAGTTTGAACACCTGGCGGCGGCGCGCTGCGAGCGCTTCCATCACCGGGTTGCGCCCGGTAATCCATTCTCTCATCAGTGGATCACTTCCAATGCCAGGAGGTGCCTTCGAGGCTGTCCTCCAACACAACCCCCAGTTCAGCCAGGCGGTCGCGCACTTTATCGGAGAGTTGCCACAATTTGTTGGCGCGCAGGTCTTTTCGGATCTCGATCAGAAGGTCGACAAAGCTATCCACGGAGTGATCGGAAACCTCGGCTTTTTCGAGCGTGAGCCCCAGTACACCGGCCAGTTTGCGTAGCAAAAGCTGCGCGGTGGACAGTTGCTCATCGGTCGCGCCGTCAGCGCGCGCCTGGTTGATGACCCGCACCAGTTCGAACAAGGCTGCCAGCGCGCCGGAGGTATTGAAATCGTCATCCATCGAGCGGATGAAGCCCTGCTCAGTCGCTGCCGCCTGGTTCGCAAGTACCTTCTCACCCTCCGGTGAAATTCCGGAAGCGCCGGGCAGCGCGGGTTTGAGTCCGGAGCGCAATCGGTCAATGGCGCGTTCTGCCTGCGCGAGAATGTCATCGGAATAGGAAAGCGGGTTGCGGTAACCCGAATTGAGCACTAACATGCGCAGCGTATCCGCGGGATGATTGGCGAGAAATTCCTCGATCGTGACCAGATTGCCGATGGATTTCGACATTTTCTCGCCGCTCAACTGAAGCATGCCATTGTGTATCCAGTAACGGGCAAACTGCTTGCCGGTGAAGCTCTCGCTTTGGGCAATCTCATTCTCGTGATGCGGAAAAATCAGGTCATTTCCGCCGCCGTGAATATCAATCTGCTCGCCGAGATGATTCAAGTTCATGGCAGAGCACTCGATGTGCCAGCCCGGGCGACCCTTGCCCCATGGGCTATCCCAGGCAGGTTCGCCGGGTTTGGCGGCCTTCCAAAGGGCAAAATCCATGGGGTGTTCCTTGCGCTCGTCCACCTCGATGCGGTAGCCCGATTGCATGTCATCGATGCGCCGTCCGGAGAGTTTGCCATAAGCGCTGTCGCGGGTCACGCGGAAATACACATCCCCATCGACAGGGTAAGCGAACCCTTTTTCGATCAACCCGGAGATCATGGTGATGATTTGGTCCATTTCGCGGGTGGCACGGGGGTTAACCGTGGCGGGCAGGATATTGAAGGCTTTAAGATGTTCCTCAAATTCGCGGATATACATCTCGCCCAATGCAAAAGGATCCATCCCCTTTTCATTGGCGCGCAGGATGATCTTGTCATCGACATCGGTGAAATTCATTACATGCCGTACATCAAAGCCCTTGAACTCAAAATAGCGCCGGATGATATCGAACACCAGCGCGGACATGGCATGCCCGATATGCGCCTTGGCGTAAACTGTGGGTCCGCAGACGTACATGCTCACCTTGCCCGGCTCCAGGGTAGTGAATTCCTCGATGGATCGCGATAACGTGTTATAAACTTTCATTTTTCACCTGCAAAAGAGTTAATTCATTTCATCCGGGCGGGCAAAGATCATACGCCCGGCGGCGGTCTGCAGAACCTTGGTGACGACCACCGGGATCGACCTGTCCATATATTCCCGGCCGTTTTCGACCACCACCATCGTACCATCATCCAGATACGCGATACCCTGACCGGACTCGCGCCCTTCCTGGATGACCTGTACCGTCATCATCTCACCCGGGATCAGCACGGATTTTACCGCATTGGCGAGTTCATTGACATTCAAAACGGTCACACCCTGCAGCTCAGCGACACGGTTGAGATTGTAATCGTTGGTGAGGATGGGACAGCGCATTTGACGGGCGAGCACCACCAGCTTGTCATCCACTTCGCGCACACCATCCACATCAATATCGCTGATGCGTACTGGAATGCCTGGTTCCTTTTGGAGGGATGACAGAACTTCCATCCCACGGCGTCCGCGCTGCCGGCGCAGATTGTCCGGTGAATCCGCGATGTACTGCAGTTCGTTTAGAACGAAGCGTGGAATGAGCAGCGACCCGGGAAGGAAACCGGTACGCGAGATGTCGGCGATCCTCCCGTCGATAATGACACTGGTATCCAACAGGATGGTTCGCGAATCCGCCCAGTGCGATCCGTCGCTCTCGTTTTTATCAGGTGGGCGATTCCCGCGGATGCTGGAAATGAAACTGTATATATCATTCTGGCGCAGCCGGAAAATTAAAATGCCCATATAAGCGAACAGTACCGCGCCCACGAATGGAAGAATGCTGCCAAAAGGTTCCGGTAGAAGTGACAAAGGGAAGGAGAAGAGCGCGGCTGCAATCAACCCCACTACCAGTCCGACCATCGAAGCAAGCAGACTTTGCGTGGTGGCCTTTGCCAGCCCGTGGCGAATGGCTTTTGCTGGTCTAGTTGTGAAGTATGGGGTTAAGATAAGACCCACCAACGCGCCGAGCAAACCAAAGAGAAAACGATATTGCTCCACGGGCAGTCTTCCTACGGTAGGGTCCACGTTGAGCGTTGATCCAATGCGCTGCCCCCAAATTCCCCCCACGATTGCCATCACTACCATTCCAAATAAGCGAAAAATAAATTCTACTGACATAATAATTGCTCCTGAATAATTGCAAAAATCATTTATTAATGTACAGAATAAGTGCACAAAAAAATTATATTAAGATAATAGCATCCTAACCCCACTTCGTCAATCCGGAAAAAGGTTGTGTACCTTATAATGAACAAATCGAATCGCATTTCGTTGACACTTAAATACCGTCGTGATAAAATCCTTGCACTTGCCCCCATCGTCTAGCGGCCCAGGACGTGGCCCTCTCAAGGCCAAAACAGGGATTCGAATTCCCTTGGGGGCACACAATTTTTATCTATTGTGGTTATTTCCCATAAATTATTAAGGCCCTCTTCAATACCCCACCTGCGCTGCACCGACCGCAGTGCGGTGCAGTGTCGAGGGTACAGGTGCCAAAACAGGGGGTCGCACGCTTCAAGTGTCATGAAATTCCCCTGGCATAAAAGAGGCTACGCAAAGGGCACTTTCTTAGAAGCCATCAAGGAGGAGCTGGCAAAGATATTCAGTTCAAGGAGATAAAAAGAATCAAGGCATCCACGTCCGGTCTTCTGGCAAAGAATTTCCACCGTCCACCACGATCAGTTGACCGGTAATATAACTCGCCTCGGGATCTGCAAGGAAGCGCACCGCGTGCGCGACTTCTTCGGGAGAACCTGAGCGCTTCATAGGGCAGAGCAATCCTGCAGCCATTTCGCTTTCAAGTTGTGAGGCAGTGGCAATCCACCCGGGTGCGACAGCATTTACCGTAATCCCATCCGCGGCGGTCTCCAACGCACAGGCACGGGTATATCCCCACATCCCGGCCTTAGCCGCGTGGTATGCGGCATCTCCTACAAATGCCTGCACCGGTCCGCTGGTTGAGGCAATATTGACAATCCTGCCATATTTCTGAGCACGCATCAAGGGCAACACTTCGCGAGTAACCAGGAAACAGGTGGTCAGGTTACGTTCTAACGATGAATTCCATTCTGACAATGGAATGGAGTCCACCGGAGATTCGAACTGGATTTCTCCGACTACAGTCATACCTGCATTATTCACGCAGATATCAAGGCGTCCGAATCGATCGCTGATCTCACGGATCATCGCTGATACCGCCACTGGTTGAGTAAGATCAACGACAATCCCCACGGCCTGAATTCCTTCTTGAACAAGCTCCATCGCTCTCTCGTGAATCCTTCCGGTTGTACTAACAATTACGATATTCGCGCCATCCTGACCGAGTGATCGAGCACAGGCCAATCCGATCCCTTGAGGGCTTCCTGCGCCTGTCACGAGAGCAACCTGATTAATTAATCGCTGCATCATTTCTCCCATGAATATTTTACATTTTCCCTTGGTTGATTGTGTATCTCAGACTGAGTTGATTATTACAAATTAATACCTGATATTGACACCTGTTTTTGAAACCACACAGGAATATTTATTAATTTTAATGTCAATTGTTGGCATAAGTATAGTTATATTCTAGAACCTATCCGTTTTTCCCCGTATGCACATGGAGAGAATAGCCATTTAGCTTAAATATTCATTCAAATCAAGCAAAAACGTTTAAACGAATTCCCGCGCTGCGTCCGATATCTTCAAAAGCGACGCGCATCAGCCAGCTCATCGTGTTTGCATAAACGATCACGTTTCAATTACGATCCAATGGTTTCCTCTTCAATGCGTTTCGCAAAATTCTCAAGGTGATCATGCAGGGGTTTTCCGTGCTTTTTATCGATATGAGAAAATTCTCTCAATAGCATTTGCTGGTCATCGTCTTTGAGAATACGATTCGCCATCGGAAAGAGCATGTTGTCCTCATTCCAGATGTGGTTCACATAATAAGAGGAAAGATCTCGCAACCCCTGGATGACCTTAGTTCTCGCATCCGGGTCGCCCTTCCTTAACAACTCCATGAATTTAACAATTTCTGAAACAAAATTGTTTGCCTTCTTATGTTCCAGGGTCAATTGAGCCAGCGGACAGCCTGTGGCAGGAACCCCTCTTTTGATCAGCAAGGGAAATAACGCCTCTTCTTCCTTGGCATGATGCCATTTTTCGGCAAAAATACGCATGAACTCGATCAGGTCGGAGAATACTTCTTCTTCAATTTCCCATCCGTCCTCCATGGTTTGGGCAAAAATATTCAACGAGTTTACTACCCGGATGATCAGTCGATGTTCATCTTCCAAAATTTCAGTTGGCAGTGCGGCCATCTTTCCCTCCTCTCAAAACAACCCATTAATCCAACTTTACAAATCCAGAAAAAATTCCTACTCACTCGGCGGATTATTCACAGTCAACAACCGATCCGCCACCGCAATGTATCATTATTGAGGATTTAATATTACTATAATCAATTCTCCCCACTAATTCAATATCAGCATCATAAGATTCTCAGAATTAGCTGAATTGAGATCACAAAACATGGGTGGCGTGATTTAAAAACCTATCAAATAGACCGTTTTGAACAACGACACCCAAAGGAATTACTTCGTGGCAATGTCAACTGTCTCTATGTAGAACAAATGATTGGTGCGATCTGATGGCTCGTTTTTACACAGGTTCTTAGCCGAGCAACCGGAACAGGTATCACCGCAGGATTGGTATTGTTTTACCAGACCGAGCCTGGTCAGGTGTTCGAGTAAAACCTGTATCAAGGCTGGGGTCGTGTTCATCTTAACAGCCAGATCATTAATGCTGTGTGTTCTGCCAGTTCTAATTTCAGTTAAAAGTTTTTCGAGCATCTTATATCCCCACCAGGAGTGCCAAATTGTAGACGACAATTCCTAACGCGACCGAAATGAACAGCATCAAGCCGCTGTTCAGCAACACCCAGCGCCAGGAATTGGTTTCCTGGCGGATCGCGGCTACGGTTGCCGCACATGGAATGAACAAGACTGAGACAACCAGGAAAGCGAGTGCGGTGGCTGGCGAATAGGTGGATGCCAGGATTGCGGAAAGCCCGGATTCAGCGGAGCTGCCGAACAAAACGCCCAGCGTGGCAATGCTGTTCTCCTTTGCCGGAAAACTGGACAACAATGCGATCAACAACCGCCAGTCAAATCCCATCCATTTACCGACCGGTTCAATAAAGGCGCCAAAGCGGGCTAAATAGCTCGCTTCCAGGTCTCCGCCAGGCAGGTAGGAAAAAAGCCAAATTACAACGGAGACCGCGAGAATGGAGGTTCCGGCTTTTTTCAAAAAAGAAAGTGTCCGCTGCCACACCAGGATCGAAATTGTGCGCAGATTCGGCGTGTGGTAAAGCGGAATTTCCATAATGAACGCGGAGCGTTCGCCTTTGAAGATCGTCCGATTCAATATCGCGCCGAGCGCGAACAGGAGCGCTAGTGACAGCACCACGATACCCCAGGTGACCCAAAACGCGTTGCGCCCAAAAAACGCAGGCGCGAGAAAGGCTACCACTGCCATGCGCGCGGTGCACGGAACAAGAGGAGCGATGAGGATCGTCAACAACCTGGCGTGCCACGAATCGATGACCCGCGTACCCATGACTGCCGGGACGTTGCAGCCGAACCCGAGGAAAAGGGGAAGGAAAGATTTTCCGTGCAATCCCATGACATGCATAAAGTTATCCATTACATAAGCGGCTCGCGCCATGTAACCCACATCTTCAAGCACCGCGAACGCGGCAAAGAAGATCACCATAACCGGCAGGAAGGTGATCACCGCACCCACCCCTCCAATCACGCCATCCACCAACAGACCGCGCAGCCAAGCGGGGGCGGAGGAAAGGGCTATGGAAAAATTATCCGCTACTGCGCCAATCACCGCCTGATCGAGCCATTGTTGGATTGGAGCACTGATAGCGAACACCAGCCAGAAAACCAGCCCCAGCACGCCCGCCAGGATCAGCAATCCAAACACCGGGTGGGTTGCCCACCGATCCAGGCGCTCGGTCATTCCCACCTGCCCTACCCTGGGATGGGATACCGCAGATTGGATGATCTTTCCGATCCACTCATAACGAGCTGAAGCAACCGCCAAGTAGGCGTCATCATGGCGGCGCAGGATATCGTCCACTAAGCGCTGCGTCTCTTCAGGCAAACGTGTCCGTAACAGCCGGGTGACCTCGGCGTCACCTTCGAGAAGTTTCAGTGCGACCCAATCCAAAGGGTAATCAGACGGTACATACGGGTGGATCAACCGCTCGATATCAGCCAGTATTGCCACGTGATCCTCGCGAATCCTGGGCAATTCCGGATGAGAAACCTGTTTTGAGGACATCACTCCTTCAACCACTTGTAACAACTCGCGTACCCCGGTTGCGCGTGATGCAATGATGGGAACCACCGGCAACCCCAGTTGATTCGCGAGTCGTTTCGCGTCCACAGCGATACCTTCCTGCTCAGCCACATCCAGCATATTCAGGGCAACCACTGTAGGCGTATTCAACGCTGCCAGTTCGGCTACCAGGTAAAGACTGCGTTCCAAATTTGCTGCGCTAACGACTGCCACAGTCACGGCAGGTTTCTCGCGCAGGATGAACTCCCGGGCGATGACCTCCTCGGGCGAATTCGCGGTTAAACTGTAGGTTCCCGGTAAATCCACCAGTACAGTGTCGCGCCCGTTCAGGCTGAAATGACCTTCCCGTTTTTCAACCGTTTTCCCCGGCCAATTGCCGACATGCTGATTGAGCCCGGTGAGCAGGTTGAAGAGGGTGGACTTGCCCATATTCGGCTGCCCAGCCAGCGCGATGACAGGTGTACCAACCTCGAGCGAATCGCTTGAAAAGGTCGTGGCGGGCGTGTGATAATCACTCATGTTCACGCCTTCGTACTTCGATTTTCGAAGCCTCGCCGCGTCCCAGCGCGACCTGCGCGCCACGCACAGTGACAATCAAAGGACCGTGACCAGAATTGCGGATCATTTCCACCCGGACACCGGGGGTCAAACCGAGGGAGGCGAGACGGCTATTGACCTGCCGCTCGCCACGGATCGCAAGCACGGTTGCCTCTTCTCCAGCAATAACATCAGCCAGAGTAATGATCCGGTCATTTTCAAGCGTGAGATGGTTTTGGTGACGGTGCTGGTTGAATCCAAGGTGATAAGGCATCCAGTGCTCCAGTGGTAAACGAGATTTTCTACGAGATTATCCGCGTCGATTATTCATACCGCAGATGCTGCGTCCGGCAACGGCGGCATTCTGAACTTTGTTCTCCACATTGGCGCGCAAGTGGCGGCTTTGCCGGTTCATCCAGAAGATCATCCACGTGAGGATCCCGGCTGCCAGGATCATGGTGAAACCCTCGAAGATCTCTTCTGCTTTGCCTTCGAATGACACACCCTGGGCAGTAAACAAACCACCAGCCTGCAGGCTAACCATTATCGCGCTGACCACACCTGACCAGACAGCTGATTTCAAATCAGGGCGGTTGATCTTGCGCAGCACACCCATTACGATACCAATAATGAGGGCGGCTTGCAATCCTTCACGCAGAGAAAGTAGAAATGCAGGAAACATGCAATACCTCTAAAATTTTGGGGTCAGTTCAGCGAAGAAATCAACGCCGATACTGCCCAAGGGGGGAAAACGGTAAAAACTGAGAGAATGCGCCTCATAAAAATTCAAGATATAATTAGTTAATAAGATATTTACGTTATTATATACTAATTTTTTTTATTAGTATATAATAACTTTGTGAAAGAACCAATGACAAACGTCACTAATCTTGAGACTAATGAAACGATCGAAATAAGCGAAACGATTCAGGATTATCTTTCGCTTATCTATGTAATGGAACGCGACGGAGAACCGGTGATCGGATCGCGACTGGCAGAGCTTTTAGGGGTTAAGCCACCGACTGTAACAGCGACCCTAAAACGCATGGTGAGAGATGACTTGATCACCATGGATGAAAACGGTACGCACCTGACAGATCAGGGCTGGGCAGCCTCTAAAGTGGTCATGCGCCGGCATATGCTGATGGAATGGATGATGCAAAAGACCCTCCCCTGGTCTAAGTTGCACAGCGAGGCTCACCACCTGGAACACGCCATTTCCGCCATGGCAGAAAGTGCGCTGATGGAACAGCTTGGCAGGCCGCAGACCTGTCCACACGGCAATCCCCTGCCTGGATGCGAATCTGCGGTTGAAAATTGGGTGCCACTGCTTGACCTCGCCGTTGGAGAAATCGCGACAATACGGCGGATTCACGAGCTGGCAGAGGAAAACACCGATCTGCTCGGTTACCTGGAAAAGAATTTGGTTATCCCCGGTGTGCAAATGGAAGTGATGGAAATTCTCCCATTCAACCAAACCGTGACCATCTCCGTTGGAGAAAAACCGGTCACACTGGGGAACGCGGTGGCAAAATACATATTTGTCGAGCAAATATAATCTTCCTACTGAAAAATTGAGAACCTGGAAATATCCTCATTGTCACTTATAATTGGCGCAATGGCCTACCTAAATGGATCTGAACGCGAAAAATTCGTCGCCAAAACATTCACAGAGATCGCCCCGAAGTATGTTCTCATGAATCACCTGATGACCGGTGGCATGGACATCCTTTTGCGCAAGGAAACCATTCGCGTCACACAAATTCATCAGGGCGAAAGTGTGCTTGACCTGGGTACCGGCACTGGCGACCTGGCGCGGGAAGCGCGCAATCAGCACGGCAACATTCGATTGACCGCCGCTGATTTCACCCTGGCCATGATGACCGCGACCAGTGACTGGGCCGAGATCAACCGTTCAGCGGCTGACGCGCTGCGCCTGCCTTTTACGGATGCCAGTTTTGACGTGGTCATGAGCGGCTACCTGGTACGCAATGTTTCGAACCTGTCTGCCGCGCTTTCTGAACAATTCCGGGTGCTCAAACCGGGTGGTCGCGTGATCATCCTGGATACCACCCGCCCGCGCAGGAACATCTTTACCCCCTTCATCAACCTTTACTTCAAACGGATCATCCCGTTATTGGGCGCGCTTCTCAATCGCAACCGCAAAGCCTATACTTACCTCACGCAATCCACCGAAGGGTTTGTGACCGCAGAAACATTGTCAGAGGCAATGCGGCAGGCTGGTTTTTCAGACATTCACTTTCGCATCCGCATGTTTGGCACCATGGCGATCCATACTGGGCGAAAGTAATCCCCATAATATTCGCAAATTGAATCACTCCACGATTAACGTAGTGGAGTTTTTTGATTCCTAAATTAACGACAAATCGGTACACACATACCTAATGCGTCAGGTACAGATGCACATATTTCTCCCGATGAGAAATTGGTATAATCATATTTAGATAATTTCTATCTTATTCAACTCATTCAAGGAGACAAGAATGGCAAAGTTTTTTGGTCAAAGTGAATTACAGGATGCGCCCATAATAAAAGCACTTTTCAGCAACACCAAGCTAGCCTGGATATGGCTCATCGTCCGGGTATACGTTGGCTACCAATGGGTCGAAGCGAGCCTTCATAAACTCAGCGACCCCGCGTGGATGAAAACCGGTGAAGCGATTCGGGGTTACTGGCTGCACGCAGTTTCGATCCCCGAAGCCCCCGCCACGCCCCCGATTCATTACGAATGGTATCGGTCTTTCGTACAATTATTGCTTGACAGCGGGTCGCACGTCTGGTTTGGCAAACTGATCGCGATTGGAGAGTTACTGGTCGGCATCGCTCTCATCATCGGTCTTTTCGTTGGTCTGGCGGCTTTCTTCGGTGGGGTAATGAACATGAACTTTCTGCTGGCTGGCTCAAACAGCTCCGGTCCCGTGCTGTTGCTCCTCGAGATCCTACTGATGATCGCCTGGAAGACTGCCGGTCACTTGGGTGCGAACTACTTCGTTCACAAGTTTTTCGGTACTTTCTGGCAGCCAGGCCCTGGCTTAAGAAAGAAAGCTTAACGGTAGTATTACTGGTATGTTTTGAGAGAAAGAGGGCGCAAATTGCGCCTTCTTTCGTTTATCCATCCGGCTGGCTATCCATGTGATCTTGAATGTGATTTGCCACGGCGTAGGTGGCAAGTTCGATGCGGTTGCGAAGCTGCAACTTGTTCAGGATGTTGCTGGTGTAATTCCTCACCGTCACCTCGGTCAGGTTCAATACGACCCCAATTTCCTTGTTACTCATTCCTTTGGCAATAAGGAAAAGTACGTCCATCTCTCGACTGGAGAGTTCTGAAAAGGCCTGTTTCTCTTTGGAATGCTTTAACTCCCTGAACTGACTGATGACTTTTAATGAAGTCCGTGGATCAAGCGCCATTTCGCCTTTATGAGCCGCCCGAATCGCCCGCGTCAATTCTTCATTTCCAACCTGCTTTAGCACAAACCCCGAAGCCCCGGCACGGATCGCCTGTTCAGCGTACTGAATCCCGCTATGAGAGGTGAGCACCACAATCCTAGTACCGGGATACATCCGGCAGATCTCCTGGCAGGCTTCGATACCACTGCGCCCAGGGAGTTGGATATCCATCACCACCACGTCAGGTTTGAATTGTTCTAGTTGGAGCATTGCTTGCTCGGCGGAATCAGCTTCTGCCACCACCTCCATATCCGGCTCATCTTCCAGGAGGGTGCGCAACCCAAGACGGACAACTTCGTGGTCATCAACGATCATCAGTCGAATGCGGTTCATGTTCTCTCCATCGGAACAGTCAGTTCCACGGTGGTTCCTTTTCCAGGAGTGGAAACCAGATTAAAACCAGCAGCCAGCAAACGCGCGCGGTCGCGCATGGTGTGCATACCGAATCCCGGGTCAACATTGCGCGGCAGCCCAAGTCCAAAATCCTGGATGGAGATCTTCAAATTTGAAGCATGTCGTGCAATTTGGATTTCGACGCGGTCAGAATGTGAATGCCGAATCACATTGGATAACGCTTCGCTTACAAAAGCGATGATATGACTCGCCTGTTCTGCTGGCAAGAAAAGTGGGGACGTCAGGTCATTTTTAATCATGATACTTACCGACCCTCTACCCTTCTCAATCACCTGACCAATAGCAGATGAGATTTCAATGTCACTTGATTCCACCTGAGTATTCGGGAGAAAAGCCCTCAACTGATCGATGGCTGTGTTGATGATCCCGATCAAACGCCGCACATCTTCTTTATTCTGGGCTTGCACCCGCTTCTCCAGGGACTGCGCCAACAATCCTACAGCGTATACCTGCTGCAGCGCGCCATCATGAATATCCCTTGCCAGACGCTGTTTCTCATTGGAGGTTACCTGCTCCAATTCCATGCGCCAGATCATTCGATCGGTTTCAATATTGAAAACTTCCAGCGCTCTGATGATGGCAAAAGCCAGGATCCCGCCTACGATGGAGCGAAAAACCATGGGGGGAAAGATGAAAAGTTGCGAAAATTTATCAGCGTTTATGACTGAAGCGGGAAAGTAAAAAGACGCATCCACAATCACGCCGCCAAAAAAGGCATAAGCGAACAACGCTCCTGCGGCTAACCGCAGCATCCTGCGAATATGCGGCAGGCTTACCGGTTCCAATTGGTAATTTGATTGATGCAGTAACCCGATGGCTGAAAGCAGTGCACCGGGAAGTCCGAGAGAATACCTGGCGAGCGAGGTAACGAATCCAGACCAGCGATGAAAATCGTCGAAATAGCGAAGTCCAAGCGCATATGGAACGATCATCCAGAAGATGAAAATGCTCATCGGAATAAAACGTACCCACCTGCGCTGGGTAGTAAATGGTCCAAATAACTCAACGCCAAACTGGAATAGGAATGCAAAGGAAAGCGCCAGGACAAGGTAATGTATAGAATGTAGAATCCTAACAACCGGATCACCCAGGAAACCTGCCTGGATCGGGATGAATAAATCGCCCCATTCGTATAAGCCATGCAACAATCCAAAGCCCGCCATCCAGGATAAACTGCGTGCCAGGCGCATCCTGGAATACTGCCTTGATTGCAAACTGATGGACAAACCGAGGACAAAAAATACCAGTCCGTAGACGAAATTGATCAACGGCCAATTTGCCAACACCCAATCGCGCATAAGGGTCATGATTACCACCCTGTCTGATATATCACACAGCTCATTTTCTCATTCGTTTTCGCAATATCACGACGACTTTGCTGGCAAATGCAACCATCAAAACCATAAAACTTGCTGAAACCAATAGCCATTTAATAGGAGTGAAAACAGGCGCGAGCAGCTCACCAGGCGGGCAATGTACCGGATAACTCGCCATTACCAGAGAAGTTGATATATTTTCCAACAGGTCGAGAACGAATGCTCCAGCCGGGACGAGATTGAGAAGCCGCCACTTCGTGCCCGCAGTCGTTAGCCTGGCGAGCAGCCAACTTATCGAGGTAACAAGGAAGAAACTGTATACAACCGGAAAGGCAAGGTCAAAAGTCCAACGGGCTCTCAAATAGCTTTGGCGTCCTTCTTCGCCATACAAACCTGCCATCTGATACAGTTCTTTGCTGCTGTAGAAAAGCGAGGTGTCCGGAGAGCCGCTTCCCTGCGAGTAGGATTGCGCAATTTGGGTTTGCCCCGGAAGGACAAGGACGCCGAATAGAACAAAAATCAAGACCCCCGCCAGCGCGACCCAGCCTAAAGAAATGCGGTAAAAGAATTGAGAAAGTTTTTCCACACTCGTCCTACTTAAGAAACGTGTGCACAAAATCCAGGAACTGCCCGACATCTGCGAAGTTGCTCACCGGTCCAACGGAAATACGCACCGCGCCGGAAGCCTTGGCGTTGATGCAAAGCCGAAACTCATCATAGGTCAGGCGTTGCTCATGATCCGGGCGGTTGAAGCAGGAGGTGAGCTCTTCGGGCAGGATGTGCAGCGCCAGTTCACCAGCGCCAGGGTTACAGAAACAACCAGTGCGCAGCGATATTCCACGCAGGCCAGCCTGCTGCTCGATCCAGCGATGGTCGATCACCGCGCCTGCAGGCGTAAAAAAGTTGACCGCGATCGCCCCTCCGCGTTTTTTCGTATCCACCGGACCGTAGATCTTGACCAATGGCTTGCCATTGGAATGTTTCATCTCTTTCAAATTGATCAACAACCATCCCGCCAGGCTGCGCACGCGCTCGTGGATCAGGTCCATGTCCATCGCTTCCAGGTGTTCCAAGCCGATGGTGACAGCCGGGATATTGAGAAAATTCAAGGTACCGTCCTCGAAAGCCGCCGGGGCATCGGCAAGGTAATGTTTTTCGCCCTGTACTGATGCCACTGTGATGGTGCCGCCCGCAAACCAGGGTCTTTGCAGTTTTTGCAGCGCTCGACGCCGCGCGATCAAAGCACCGACCCCGGTCGGGTATCCGAACATCTTGTAGAAGGAAATGGGAACGAAGTCCGCCGGCCAGGCAGTGAGATCAAGGCGGTTTGTGGGAACGAATGCCGCCGCATCCAGGAGCACATCCCAACCAGCAGCATGAGCCTTATGGATCCACTCCAGCGGGTGCTGGACCGAGGAGAAATTGGATTGCGCCGGGTAAGCGAAAAGGTTGTGGCAACCCTTCCACCCATCCGCCAGGTATTCCTCCAACCTGTCCTCCGCTACGCGCAACCTGGGGGGCAGCACCGGCAGATATTGAACGCGCGCGCCTTTGGCCAGCGCGTATTCACGAATACCGTTAACTGAGTTGTGATTGTCAAACGTCAACAGGTAAGTGCACTGTTCTCCAAAGGGATAGGCTTCGCCGACCAGTTTAAGCGCCCCGCTGGCGTTGGATGTAAAGATCACCACGTAATCGTCTTCCGACGCATTGAAAAAGCGCAACACCGCTTTACGCGCCTGCTCAATCAATTCAGTTGCCGCGCTCGAGGTCGGATTGCTGGAATGCGGGTTCCCGAAAACACCGTCCACCAAGCAATAGTGATGACGCCGCACCTGTGATTCAGCGTACAACCCCGAGCCGGTGTAATCCAGGTAGATCTGGCCCAGGCGGTCAAGCCGGTTGTATTCCGACTCGCGCAGGCGGTCAAGGCTGGCGGTGCCAGCGTATTCGGGGAATTTCTCGAGGAAGAGCGAGTATAGAGTTGAGGTCATAGCAGGATTAAACCATATTTTTCGCAA
Organism: Anaerolineaceae bacterium UBA2260; assembly: GCA_002347485.1. Lineage (GTDB taxonomy): Bacteria > Chloroflexota > Anaerolineae > Anaerolineales > Anaerolineaceae > UBA6107. The sequence continues at coordinate 92,267 of DDXM01000054.1, forward strand.
TCGGGTTCAAGGGCTTTTTCTATATTAGATACATGGATGAAATCCTGGAACTGGCACAACGTCTGGTTGGGGGCCGCAATTCCGCGAGATTCCACTCGAGGGAGTGAGTGCCATCATTCGCATGGGCGACCTGCGCAATTACACGCATGGGGAGATCATCTTCCACGAAGAGGAGGATTGCGCGGGCATGTTCGTGCTGATCAAAGGAAGGGTTACGCTCAACAAACTCGGTTCATCTGGACATGAAGGCGTGATGAATACGCTGAAACCAGTCATCATATTCAACGATGTTGCCGCCCGGGCTGCTGGAACGAGCAAGATCACGGATAACCAGATCATTGGATCCTACGAAGGAGAACCCTTCGAGGGTTGGCGGCGTGAAGAGGAATTCCCCGCCGGCGATTACCTGCACATTCCGCTGGATGACGATTCCCTGCGCATTAATATTGATGGCGATATATGCAGCCCGAAAGAGGGCTGGGAAAACCACCCCATGACGATCGTTTCCTGGTTCGGCGCGAACGCTTATTGCGAGTTCTACGATTGGCGTTTGCCATCCGAATTGGAATGGGAGAAAGCCGCGCGCGGGACGGATGCGCCTTCCCGTGGGGAAATGAAATCGAGCGCGATTACGCCAATTACTACTTCAGCCGTGACCTATTTGAAACCATGAAAGCCTTCGGCTCGCGCACTTCACCGGTTGGTTTTTATAACGGCTCGGTGTATGATGGATACATCGCACACGATTCAGACTGCCCATATGGATCTACGACATGGCAGGCAATGTCTGGCAGTGGGTGGCGGATGATTATGAAGCGCAGCACTACCGTTACATGCGCGGCGGCAGCCAGGATGTCTACGAGGTGAACTTGCGCGCCTGGGCGCGTATTAACGCCACCCCCACCTTCACCAGCCCGGGTGTCGGCTTCAGGTGCGCGAGAGATGGCAGCCAGGAGTAAGATTTGAAACGTATTTTGATAAAGCTCAAGCAATACTGGCCATTGATCAAGAGCCTGCAGACCGCGCTGTTGACGGTCACCGGAATCGCCGGGTACATGAGCGCGCGCTGCCCCTTCACGCATTGGATAACCATGACCGGCCTGGTCACCAGCCTGCTGTTATCCATCAGTGGGAGCACGGTATTGAACATGTGGTACGACCGCGACATTGACAGCGTGATGAACCGCACGCATCACCGCCCCATCGCGAGCGGGGTGGTTTTACCAAAAGAGGCGCTTTCATTGGGGCTGATCCTTTCAGCCGCGGGCGTGGGATTGGCAACGCTTCTTTCACCCCTCTACGGAGCCCTGGTACTCGGAGGAATCTTCTTTGACATTGTCGTCTACACCATCGTACTCAAACGCCGCACCTGCTGGTCAATCGTGTGGGGAGGGATCGCCGGCGGTATGCCCATCCTCGCCGGGCGGGCGTTGGGCATGGGACATGTGGATGGCATCGGCATCCTGCTCGCGCTGGGAGTGCTCTTTTGGATCCCGACCCATATTCTCACTTTCAGTATGCGCTACCGCGAAGATTACGCCGCGGCAGGTATACCGACTTTCCCGTCGACCTATGGAGACCAACCAACGCGTTTAATCATCGCGATTGCCAGCATCCTAGCAGCGGGCGCAATCGGTGGAGCGGCGGTATTGATCGGCGTCAAACAAGGCGCGCTGCACCTGCTTGGTATCCTGTCAGGTGGATTGCTGCTGATGGCATTATTGATGCTGCTTAAACCTTCTTCACGCCTAAACTTCCATCTATTCAAGTTCGCCTCAGTCTACATGTTGGCATCCATGCTGCTCCTGGCGATTTAATTTCAATCACAAAAGGTGGAACACATTATGAAACCTGAAAGAGGTTTGGTGAAATTTTTAAGGTTTTTAGGCATCCTGTTCATGTCGCTCGCGGCAGCCTTCACAATATTGGGCGGTATCGGCACATCCTGCGCGGCGCTCTTTCCCACCAAGTGGGAATCCATGGCTCCCCTTGCGTCCTATCAATGACCATACATCTTGTACGTGCTGGTCATCACAGCCATTGGCATGCTGGAGATCCGCGCGGTGGTGATGCTGGCGAAAGGTAAGAAAGCGCTTACAAGGCAACCATACTATATTTGAGGGGTTAACATAATAATGGTTTAAATCCCGTACTGATCGGAGATAATAATGGTGAGTAAAAAAAGCCGGCTTTACCCTTACCGCTGGGTCGTCCTAGCTGTTTTTATGTTCGTTAACCTGATGATGCAGCTACTGTGGATATCCTACGCGCCGATAACAGGTGAAGCGGCGCGTTTTTATGGCGTTAATGACCTCAAAATCGGCTTGCTTGCCATGACCTTCATGATTGCGTATGTGCCGCTTTCCATCCCTGAATCATGGGCGATTGATCGCTGGGGCTTCCGCAAAGCAGTGAGCCTGGGAGCTGTACTGATGGGGGTGTTCAGCCTGTTGCGCGGGTTGGCTGGTGACAATTACACATTAGTGCTCATCAGCACGATCGGTATCGCCATCGGGCAGCCTTTTATGATGAACTCCTGGACAGCCATGCCTGCCAAGTGGTTTCAGAACGAATTCCGTGCCACGGCTGTCGGACTGGTAACCCTCGCCGGGTTGATCGGCGTAGCCCTCGGTATGGTGATTACACCACTTCTCAGCCAGGAGATAAGCATCGCAAAGGTGCAGTTGATCTACGGGGCTGTCTCCGTAGTTTCAGCCCTACTCTTCCTCTTTTTAGCGCGCGAGCAACCGCCCACGCCACCCAGCCAGGATGACGATGGCTCTCGCGCATTGATGCTGGATGGGCTTAAAAATGCCCTTACGAACCGCATGTTCTGGAAGATCCTGATAATCGCGTTTATCGGCATGGCGATCTTTAACGGTATCACCACATGGGTTGAGAATATCGTGCGCCCGCGCGGTTTCTCTTCCTCTGACGCGGGCACCCTGGGCGCATTATTGTTGGTCGGCGGCATTTGTGGAGCCATCCTGCTGCCCGCCCTTTCTGATAAAGAGCAAAAGCGCAAGAAATACCTGTACATCGGATTTAGCCTGAGCATACCCGGATTACTCGGACTCACATTTGGTTTAACCCATTGGCTGGTGTACCTGTCCGCTTTCGCGCTCGGCTTTTTCCTTACCAGCGCCAGCCCGATCAGCATGCAGTTTGGCGCTGAGGTCGCGTATCCCACGCCTGAAGGAACCTCAAATGGATTATTTCAGCTCTCGGGTCAAATTTCAGTCGTATTTGTTTATATAATGGAAGCCTTAAAGACAAACTCTGGTTCCTTCACACCAGGTTTATTACTGGCTGTCCTGTTGATCCTTGTGTGCTTATTGGTGATCTCCCGGCTTAAGGATCCGGTTTTTAAACAATCCGCAGTCCAGTAATCTGTATTAATTTTACGGTAGAGGAAGAGAAATGGTTTACCTGTTTATTGTTTCACTAATTTGGGCGTTTTCATTTGGTTTGATCAAGGGGACCCTCGCGGGCGTGGATTCCACGTTTGTGGCATTCGCCCGCATGTTGATCGCTGCCATCGTCTTTGTCCCACTTCTTCAATTTCGCGGCATTAGCAAATCAGTAAAGCTCAAACTGGGCCTGACCGGTTTGGTGCAGTTCGGCTTGATGTACGTCTTCTACCTGGCGGCGTTCAAGTCGCTGCAGGCGTACGAGGTGGCGTTGTTCACCATCTTCACCCCCGTTTTCGTCACGCTGATCGAAGATGCCTTCAACCGCCGCCTCAACTTGCGGCACCTGGTGGTGGCGCTCATCACCATTGCGGGCACCTGGATCATCAAAGGAGAAGCTTTTCAATCGAGGGAGATCCTCAGCGGATTCCTGCTCGTGCAGGCATCCAACCTGTGTTACGCGTTCGGTCAGATCTATTACCGCCGCGTGATGAACACCAACCCGGATCTAAAGGACAAGCAGGTTTTCGGTTACCTCTACCTTGGCGGATTGGCCGTGACCGCGCTTTTCACGATCATCCTGACGCCACTTTCGACGCTGACACTTTCTTCAACACAGGTGTTAACGCTGCTATACCTGGGCGCGATCGCCTCCGGTTTGAGCTTTTTCCTGTGGAATATCGGAGCGCGGCGCGTGAACGCGGGGACGCTGGCGGTTTTCAACGACTTGAAGATACCGCTGGCAGTGGCGGTTTCCTTGCTGTTCTTTGGAGAACAAACCAACCTGCCGAGGTTGCTTATTGGCGGAGCGGTTATCCTGACCGCGCTCGTTCTAAACGAAAGAATGAACAAGAGACCCAGGAAACACCTGGCGGCAAACCCAACAAAAACTCCGCTCAATTAAGCGGAGTTTGTTTTTATATCAAGAAACTACTTATTCGCAACAATCTCAATGATCTTCAAGACCACATCCACCGATCGTTCGAGTGAACGGGTTGCCAGGATCTCGTATTTTCCATGTCCGTAAAGACCGCCTGTGAAGAGATTGGGAGTGGGCAAGCCCATGAACGAGAGCCGCGAACCATCAGTGCCACCACGCACAGGGATAATAATGGGTTCGATCCCCAACGCGAGCATTGCCTGGCGCGCATCCTCGACGATATGGAAGACTGGCTCGATCATTTCGCGCATGTTGTAGTACTGGTCTTTGATCTCCAACCCGACGTGCCCTTCTCCTAAACGCCGGTTCAACAGCGCGGCAGCGTCCAGCATGTATTGTTTGCGTTTTTCGAGCAGCGCCCGGTTATGGTCGCGAATAATGTAAACCAATTTGGTGGTTTCAACGGTACCGGACATGTCGAGCAGATGGATGAAGCCCTCCCTGCCCTCGGTGTACTCGGGGCGCTCGTTGACCGGCAGCATAGCATTGAATTCCATCGCCAACAGGATCGAGTTGATCATTTTATTCTTAGCCACACCGGGATGGACATTGCGACCATGGATGGTGACGGTTGCCTGCGCAGCGTTGAAGGTCTCGTATTCCAGTTCGCCCAGCTCGCCGCCGTCGACTGTGTAGGCGTAATCCGCGCCAAATTTCTGTACATCGAAGAAGTCCGCCCCGCGCCCGACTTCCTCGTCAGGGGTAAATCCAATCCTGATCTTGCCATGTTTAATTTCAGGGTGAGCAACGAGGTATTCCATCGCGCTCATGATTACCGCCACGCCCGCCTTGTCATCCGCGCCAAGCAGTGTAGTGCCGTCCGTGGTGATCAATTCCTGTCCGATGTACTTAAGTAATTCAGGAAATTCAGCAGGGCTCATGCGAACGCCCAGTGCTTCATTGAGCACAATCTCGCCGCCGTCGTACTTTTCGATGATCTGCGGGTTGACGTTTTCACCGGACATGTCGGGGCTGGTATCCATGTGTGCAATGAAGCCAATGGTCGGGATCGGTCGCTCAGTGTTCGCCGGCAGGGTGGCCATGAGATAACAATTTTCATCCAGGGATATGTCCTCAAGCCCGATCTCGCGCAGCTCAGCTTCCAGCACGCGCGCAAGGTCAAACTGAACCACGCTGCTGGGAAAGGTCTTTTCATCTCTCCCGGAAGTGGTATGGATCTTAGCGTATTTAATGAAGCGCTCTTTGACGGTTGGCATAGTCTCTCCTCAAATCAATAATAGTAATTATATTGTGTTTTTAAACCACAGAGCCGTCCTGATGACGGCTCTGTGGGTTTGGCGCTGCGGCTCCCCTAAACAATCGCGAGGAGGGATGCCGCAGCGCTGTGTTTAAAACTGGTACACATCGTAGACATCACCTCCTCATCGTTAGGATAGCATCGTGATACAAAACGAGTAAATCACAAATCAATTCGAAAGTCAAGCCAACCCGGCTTGCGGACTGGCTTGCGGACCTTGCAGATTTTTCCTCCCTGTATCTTGCTTACCCTACCAGTTCGCAGAAGCGGTCAACCCGCTTTTCGGCGATCTTCAGGCTGTCCTCCCAGAACTTGCGCGTGCGGATATCGATGCCGAAGCGCGCCGCCAGATCAGCCGCGGGGGCTTCACCGGTGCTGGCCAGCAGGTCCATGTAATCCTTCACGAACGCGGGTCCGCGCTGCTGGTAGATGGCATACAGCCCGGTGGCGAAGAGCAGGCCGAACGCGTACGGAAAGTTGTAGAATGACAGACCGGCGGAGTAGTAATGCGGTTTCCATGTCCACATCCATTTTTGCAGGTAGCGTTCATCCAATCCGTCGCCGTAAGTGGCTTTCTGCGCGTTTTCCATGATCTCGCACAGTTCATCGGCGTTCAGTTCGGCCTTCTCACGGCGCTCGAAGACCTCTTTCTCGAACAAGTAGCGGGAATAAATATCCACGATCACCTGTGAATCACCATTGATCTGGCTCTCCAGGATGGCGAGTTCCTCCTGAGGATTCTTCACCTCTTTCATCAATGCCGAGGTAACGATGGTCTCGCACATGATCGAGGCAGTCTCTGCCAGGGTCATGGGGGTGAACTTCTGGATTTCCGTTTTGCCAGCTTTGACCGCGCAGTCATTGTGGAAGCCGTGCCCCAGCTCATGCGCGAGGGTTGAAATCTGATCGAAGGAGCCGTCGAAGTTGGAAAGGATGCGGCTTTCGCCTACGGCGGGCACATCCATGCAGAATGCGCCACCGCGTTTGCCGTCGCGCTGCTCCGCGTCAATCCAGTTATGGTCAAAGGCGTTCTGCGCGAAGGACCTTAATTCGGGCGCGAAGTTGCCGAAGTTGGTGAGAATGACCTCTTTGGCTTCGTCAAAGGTGAAATCGGATTTGATCTCGCCAACTGGGGCGAACAGATCCCACCAGGGAAGTTTTTCCTTGCCCAGGTATTTTGCCTTGGCTTTCATGTAGCGTCTGAACATGGGGAAGGAATCCTTCATCGCGCCGAGCATTACTTCAAGCGTCTGGCGGTCGATGTGCGCTGAGTCGATCGCGCTATGCAGCGCGTCCTCGCGGCCGCGGCGGCGGTTGAGCACGTTCACTTCGCCCTTGATACCGTTCATGGCGGCGGCCAGAGGCACCTTGATCGATGACCACAGCTTATCCTCGGCTTCATAACCGCGTTTGCGCACTTCACCATCCGGGTGCGAGCGCAGGTTGATGAGCGCAGGGGAGGGAAGTTTCTTAATTTCGCCAGCGACCTCCACTTCAGCGCTGGCTTGCGAGGTGAGCATCCCCTGCAGTTTACCCCAGGCGGTTGAGCCGCTCAGGCTCAATTCTGAGGCGAGCATTTCCTCGGCTTCGGACATGAGGTACTTACTCTGACGGGCGGATTCTTCTATAAAGTAGCGGTGCGCTTCGAGCGCTGGATCGTGCTTGAACATCTCCGGCAGTCTGCCTGCCACCTTGCCAATCCAACCCAACATGAGCACTTGCAGCTGGTCGATCCCGACAGCAACCTGGTCAAATTCCGATTCCTTGCGCAGCGCTTCCTTGTTGTAGCTGTCGGTCGAGATGAACGAGTGGATGTAAGAACGCAGCGTACCGGCGGTCAGCAGCAGATCATTGAATTGATTGACCAGTTTTCCAGCCAGCGCGGTTAACGCGTGGACTTCTTCTTTGCCGGTCATAGTCGCGGCTTTTTCTTTGAGCAGACCTTCCATGGAGGCGATCTGATCCTTTAATTTTTGAAAGTCAGCCTTGAATTCAGTTGATGATAGTGAGGGATAGACGTTGCTCAGGTCCCACCTGGGGGGTGTTTGTGCGGGCATAAATTTCTCCTTTAGTTAATTTTCTGGCTTGATTATAAGGGATATTTATAATGAATAAGTAGTGGCTATGAATCTTTCACCAATAAAACACGTATATCAATTAAATTATTAAATTGGAGAGTAATATGAGCGACCAGTATTCAAACGAAGAAAGACGTGATGTGAGCGGGTTCAGCGCTCTTGTTTTCAAGGGGATGGGCAGAGTGGACCTGGTGCAGGGAGACCATGAAGAACTCATCATCGAAGCGCAACCGGAGATCCGCTCAAGGATCCTGACCACCGTATCCGATAATACGCTCCTCATCGATTACAACGAGGATTGGAAGGATTGGACAGGGTTCCGTACTTTAAGCGGCGACAAGATACGCTTTCGCCTGATGATGCGGGACATCAATGCCCTTTCAATTTCCGGGGTGGGCAGCCTTGATTGCCCGCGCCTGGATTCACCTAACCTGACACTCGCCATCAGTGGCCCCGGTTTGCTGACCATCGGAACGCTCAAAACGGCCAAACTGGACGTGGCGCTTTCCGGTGTAGGGTCGGTCGATGTTGCTGGCGCAACTGAGGAGCTGAACCTGAAGTTGAGTGGAGCCGGGGCTTTTCGCGCCGCGCGCCTGGAAACCAATCGCGCGGACGTGCATTTAAGCGGGGTGGGCAGCGCCACTGTGTGGGCGAAAGAGACCCTGAATGTCAGCATCAGCGGCGCTGGGGTGATCGAGTACTACGGCAGCCCGCGAATCTCGCAAAGCAATACCGGTCTGGGTGTGCTAAAATTCATGGGAAACCGTTGAGATACGCTCAACGCACAAACCTAACGGAGTGTTAAATGGCACAAAATAGAACCCGTAAGATCGTTATTACTGCCGTACTGGGAGCGATCACCATCCTCCTCGGTCTCACGCACTGGGGATTCATCCCCTGGTTTGGCGGGATTTCCCTCACCATTATGCACGTCCCGGTCATCATCGGCGCTATTCTTGAAGGCCCCGTGGTTGGGCTTGGCATCGGGCTGATCTTCGGTCTCTTCAGCATGCTGCAGGCGGCCATCGCCCCCACCGGAGTGCTTGATCCGCTCTTCGTCAACCCGCTGCTGGCTGTGTTGCCGCGCCTGTTCATTGGTCCGGTCGCCTGGCTGGTATGGACAGGGTTGAAGAAATGGCCTGTGGTAGGGTTGATCGTCAGCGGCATCGCCGGCAGCCTCACCAACACAGTACTCGTTCTCGGCGCGCTGGGATTGTTCTTCGGCAGAACCCCCCTTGTCACCCAGGTATTTGGAGCTGATGTATGGAAACCACTGGCGGGCATCGCAGTAACATCTGGGTTACCTGAAGCCGGCGTGTCAGCGGTGATCACCCTGCTGGTTGTGGCGGCTTACCGCCAGTTCACCGTGGGCAAGCGCAAAGGCTCAGATCTGGAATAACCGATATTTGATTCTTTGTTTGAAGAAGGTCTCACACGATGAAAATCGCCAGTGAGACCATTACGCTTAAAATGACCCCGGCGGCGTCCTTCCATGTGTAACGAAATTCCGCCATGCTGGTGCGTTGATTAAATATGCCATAGGCGCGTGCATCCATCGCCAGCGCCAGGTTCTCGGACCGGCGCAGGCTGGTGATAAACAGGGGGATGAGCATCGGCACGACCTGCCTGATGCGGTTGATCAACCCTTTCTTCTTTACCCCCCAGTCAGAGCCGCGCGATGCCTGCGCTTTGGCGATGCGTTCCGCGCTCTGCGCCAGGAAAGGCAGGAAGCGCAGTGTAACCTGGATGATCATGATGAAGTCCATGGTGCGAATGCCAATGCGGTTGAGTGGGCTGAGCATGCGCGTCAATCCTTGCAGCAGTTCCGATGTGGAGATCACGAAACCGCCCAGGCTGAGCAACAGGATGATCGCGCAAAAGCGGATCAGCAGCATGCCCCCGGCCCAGAGTCCGGAAAACGTGATGTGAAACCAGCCGATGCTGACCAGGCTGGTGGGGTCGAGCTTGGAGGAGTACAGGAATACCTGGATGATCGCGATGATCAGCAGGAAAGGCAGCGGGGCGAGCAGACCTTTGAGGGCGAAACCCACACTGACTTTGGAGAGCAGCAGCAACAGGAACACGATTACCACGCCAGCGATAAGGCCGGCGCGGGAGGGCGTAAACATGACGGCGATCATCAGCGCGCCAAACATGATGATCTTGGTCAACGGGGAGAGCCGGTGAAGGATCGATTGGGTAGGCACGTACTGCCCAAGCGGCACGCGGGAGAGGAAGTCAAACTCATCCATGAGCCTGCCCTCCATTCATCGTTTGCAGTGCGTTGAACAACTGTTCAGCCTTGACCACCCGTTGCGGGATCGGCCAGCCGCGTTCACGCATGCGCACCGCCAATCTGACGACCGAGGGTTGACCGAGCGAGGCTTCGTTGATCAGTTGCGCATCATTAAACAGGTCTGCCGTGTTCCCCGTGCGCAGCGAGCGTCCATTGGAAAGGATGGTCAGGTTTTGCGTCAATTCGGTGATGTCCCCCATGCTGTGCGAGCTGAGGATGAGTTCGCTGCCTCTGGTTTGAGCATGCTGTAAAATGCCATGCACGTTGCGCCTGGAAGCCGGGTCCAAACCCGCGGTGGGTTCGTCGAGGATGAGCAGCCTGGGCTGCAGCGCCAGCACGGAAGCCAGCGCGACCTTGCGCTTCTCGCCGCCGCTGAGGGTGTAGGTGACGCGGTCTTTGAACTTTTCAAAGTCCAGCCCCACCAGCTCCATCGCGTCCCGCACGCGCTTGGCTAACCCATCCCTGCCGTAGAGCATCTTCGGTCCGTACGCGATCTCGTCTCCAACATATTGTTCGAAGAAATAGATTTCCGGGTTCTGGAACACCAGGCCGGCAAAACGCCTGACCTGTTTGATATCCACATCAGGATCGGAAAGCGCGAAATCCCCGATGCGTACCTCGCCTTTCTGCGGACGATAGAGCCCATTAAGGTGCTGAAGCAGGGTGGACTTTCCAGAGCCGGTAGCGCCGCAAAATCCGTGTGCCAGTCCGCTTTTCACTTCGAGGTTGATATTGTACAGGGATTGTTGTTCGAGCGGCGTTTTACGCAGGTAAAAGTGATCCAGGTTTTCCACCGCAATCAGCGTTTCAGAATCAGGGGGTGGATCGATCCGGCCTGAATAAATATAGCTGCCCTTGTATTCCGGGATCTCCCGCAACGCCTGCTCGAAATCCGGTGAGAGGTGCGATAATTGGGAATTCAAACCGCGTATTTCATTGAGCAGCAACAGTGTGGAGGGCTGTTCCAGACCGCAGTCGATTAACAGTGCCTGGTCTGCAAACAAGGCGCGCGGGGCTCCATCGAAAACGAGGTTGCCGCTGTTCAAAACCAGCACGCGGTCAGCGCGCGCGGCTTCCTCCATGAAATGTGTAATGAACAAAACCGTGATACCGCGCTCGTGCAGGCTCTGTATTTCCGCCAGTACGTCCAACCTGCCGCGTGGGTCGAGCATTGCCGTGGATTCATCAAAGATGACGCACTCGGGCTGCATCGCCAGCACACCGGCCAGCGCTACGCGTTGTTTCTGACCGGCTGAAAGCAAGTGTGGCGGGCGGTCCTTCTTGCCGTCCATCTTCACCGTGGTCAGCGCGGATCGCACCCGCTCACGGATCTCCGCCGGCGGTACCATCAAATTTTCGGGGCCAAACGCTGTGTCCTCCTCAATCAGCGTGGCGACGATCTGGTCCTCAGGGTTCTGAAAAACCATCCCGATACGTGCGCGGACATGGGAAAGATTGGAGAACTGGAGAGTGTTCTTTCCGTCGATCAACACCTGCCCATGGGTGGGCAGCAGTAAAGCATTGCAATGCCGGGCAAAAGTGGTTTTACCGGATCCGTTAGCGCCAACAATGGCGACCCATTCACCTGGTTCGATGCGGATTGAGATGTCATTAAGTGCCGGGGGAGAAGAAGGATCGCTGCCTGGGTGGTTGTATGTTACGTGGTCAAATTGGATTAACGAGGGCAAACCGGGCTCCGTGCCGCTGGGTTGTGAGCTTACGCGGATATTATACTGGAGAAACCAGATCATGCTTGTGGCGCGCGTGAAGTCTGCCAACTGATATATAATACTTATGTCACAATCAAGTAGTTCCCAATTAAACGGAGGATATTATGAAACGCCTGATTTTGCTCGTTGTGGTGCTCGCGCTGATGATTACCGCTGTAGGATGCACGTCCTCGGGTGATCACCTGGCCGCGATTAAAGAAGCCGGCAAGGTAGTGGTCGGCACTTCAGCTGATTACCCGCCCTTCGAATTTGTGGATGAAGCCGGGGTTACCACCGGTTTCGATGTTGAGCTGATGAACGAGATCGGCAAGCGCATGGGGGTCACCATTGAGTGGGTGGATATGCCCTTTGACAGCCTGATCGCAGCCGTGCAGGAAGGCAAGATCGACATGTCCATCGCCGCGTTCAACTATGATGAAGAGCGTGACAAGACGGTTGATTTCACTGATGCCTATTACACCACGGAAGACTCCTTTATAGTACTGGAAGGTTTTGCCAGCGATCTTTCGGATCCGATGGAACTGGCAAATTACACCGTTGGCGCTCAGTCCGGCACTGTTCAGGATAGCTGGATTACAGACAATTTGGTAACACCGGGGCTGCTACCTGAAACCAAATACCTCCGATATGAGCGGGTCGACCAGGCTGCCCTGGACCTTCAGGCTGGGCGCATTGAAGTATTGATGGCAGATTATGTTCCAGCCCAGGCGATCGTCAGCCAGTTTGGCGGCATGACCATCGTTTTTCACGGCGTCCTATCCACCGGTCCACTTAACATTGTCATTCCTGAAGGGGATAAAGACTTGCAGGAAGAGATCAACCGCATCCTGAAAGAACTTCAGGCGGATGGTTTTGTAGACGCACTCGCGATGAAGTATTTTGCCGAGTAAAGTAATCAAGTTGGCATGACTGGGGGTGGGATGTCCTTCAGCAGGGCATTCCTCCCCCAGGTTTTAACAACCAACTTATCAGGATTGCGGAAATCATTCGGGACGAGGAGTAAGGTCGGTGGACATTGCCAGTTTCTTGCAGTACATCGCCACGGGTACCGCCTACACCATAGGCGTGACACTCATCGCGTTGCCGACCGGTTTGCTCCTCGGTACCCTGCTCGCGCTGCTGAATGTTTATTCCGGTAGAGCGGTGAAATGGCTGACATCGTTTTACAGCACGGCCATGCGCGGTATCCCCCCCATCGTTCTCCTCTTCATCCTGTATTTCATTGTTTCCGGCGGTATCAACCTATCCCCGTTCTGGGCGGGCTCGATCTCGCTGGGCATCGTCAGCAGCGCCTATCAAATGGAGATCGTGCGCGGCGCGATCCTTTCCGTAAGTGGCGGTCAGATGATGGCAGCGCGTGCTGTCGGCATGAGCAAGAACCAGGCGATCCGCAATGTCATCCTGCCGCAAACCCTGCGCCTGGCAATCCCCCCCTGGTCAAATGAAGCAGCGATCGTCATCAAAGACTCGTCCCTGGTGTACGCATTGGGCGTGCCTGAGATTCTGCGCCGCGCGCAGTTGATCAGCGCCAGCACCCAGCAGCCCTTCCTGGCTTACGCTGCTGCGGCTGCGATCTATTTCGTCCTCGTCTTCATCACCAATCGTTTTTTGGATCGGCTGGAGCGTCGGCTGCGCATCCCAGCCAATCCCTGACCTGGAGCAAGTTATGGCTAAACCGATCCTCATGATCAAGAACCTGAGCAAAAAATACGGCGAAAACGTGGTCTTTCACGATATCAGCCTGACGGTGAACGAGGGCGACACAATCGTCATCATTGGTCCCAGTGGAACAGGCAAGAGCACGTTGCTGCGTTGTATCAACCTGCTCACTTATGCCGACGAAGGTCAAATATGGCTTGATGATCTCGAGATCACGGCAAAGAATTGCGATGAGGATCGGGTGCGCCAGCATATCGGAATGGTTTTCCAGAACTTTCTGCTCTTCAACCACCTCACCGCGCTGGATAATGTCATGCTGGGTCTCACAAAGGTCAGACGCATGAAACCTGATGCCGCCAGAGAAAAAGCCATGTACGAGCTCAACCGCGTTGGGCTGGTGGATCGCGCCGGGCATTACCCGGGTCAGCTTTCGGGTGGGCAGCAACAGCGGGTGGCTATTGCCCGCGCGCTGGCGATGGATCCACGCATCATGCTCTTCGACGAGCCGACTTCCGCGCTCGACCCCGAGTTGATCGGCGAGGTGCTGGAGGTGATGCGTAAGCTCGCGTTGGAAGGTATGACCATGCTGGTCGTGACCCACGAGATGGGCTTCGCGCGCGAGGTGGCGGATCGCATCGTATTCCTCGAGAAGGGAAGTATCGTAGAAGAAGGTTCTCCAAACGACCTGTTCTATCATCCGAAGAACGAACGCACGCGGGAGTTCTTGTGGAAGATCACCGAGTTATACGGCAAAAAAGAGGAAGGTGAATAGCTGTGAACTGGCTCCAGCTTTTCCAGCGTTACCTGCCTGATTTCATCAAAGGCGCCGGCGTGACCATTGAGTTGACCGTGGTCGGGCTGGTCATTGGGTTCTTCCTCGGACTGGTGCTGGCGTTGGCGCGTTCTTACGGCCCCGGGTGGTTGAAAGCGATTGCCGTTGGATACATTGAGTTGTTTCGCGGCACCCCGCTCCTGGTGCAGCTTTTTATCATCTATTATGGTCTACCCTCGCTGGGTCTCACCCTTTCGCAAATGCTATCCGCTTACCTTGCGCTGGGTCTCAATAGCGCGGCGTACCAGGCGGAGTATTTCCGCGGTTCCCTCCAGGCGATCGGTTCTTCGCAAATGACCGCCGGGCGCGCCATCGGATTATCACGCTGGAAAACCATCTGGTATGTCATCCTGCCCCAGGCGCTGCGCTTGATGATTCCGGCCTGGTCGAACGAACCCATATCGCTGTTGAAAACCACGGCCGTGGTATTCCTCATCGCCGTGCAAGACCTGATGGCAAAAGCCAAGCGGGCAGCGGCTGAAACTTACGACCCGATCGGCAGTTACCTGGCGGTTGCGGTGGTTTACCTGGTGATGGTTTTCATTCTCAACTGGGGGTTGAAATACCTGGAACGCAAAACGGTTATTCCCGGATTCGAGATGGAATCAAAAAAAGCCTGACCAATCCGTTCCACTTTATTTACATCAGTACAAACTGAATACCAACACCGATATAAATTTTCCGCTGAGCACGCGACTGGAAGTGAGTATCATGGGGCCGTGAACCTCCGTTGACACTTGACAGGTCCGCGCGTGAAGTCTATACTGGTTAAGATTAGAAACACGGGGAGCCCGGCGTTCCGGGCTGAGAGTAGGGAAATCGCCCTAGACCCGCATTACCTGATCCGGATTATGCCGGCGGAGGGATTTGCGAACGATCACACTGCCCTCCCCGGTGGAGGGCAGTTTTATGTCTGACCACACGATCCTGATTTTTGCCAATGGCGACCTGCACGACCCCGCTGCGATCAAGCGATTAGCGGCGCAGGCGGACATGATCATCGCCGCGGACGGTGGATTGGTGCATATTCAGGCG
This sequence comes from Anaerolineaceae bacterium UBA2260, assembly GCA_002347485.1. Classification (GTDB taxonomy): domain Bacteria; phylum Chloroflexota; class Anaerolineae; order Anaerolineales; family Anaerolineaceae; genus UBA6107. The sequence continues at coordinate 107,505 of DDXM01000054.1, forward strand.
CTCGCCTTGCGGCCCAGCCTTTTGATCGGCGATCTTGACTCCGTGACCTCTGAGCAGGTTCTCTGGGCAAAAGCGCAAGGCGCGGATGTGCACAGATTCCCCAAGGAAAAAGACGAAACCGATCTTGAGCTGGCTTTGCTCGCCGCCGCTAAAACCAACCCCGTGCGCATCATCGTCACGGCTGCCCTGGGCGGTAGGCTAGACCAGACGCTTTCCAACATCTTCCTCCTCAACCTGCCGGAGCTGGCGAATTTGGACGTGCGCATCGATGATGGTCACGAGGAAGTGATTCTCGTCCGCGAGTCGCTTCAAATTGCTGGCATGCCGGGCGAGATGGTGTCGCTGTTGCCGCTTTCTCCCATTGTGCGCGGTATTACCACCAGCGGGTTGGAATATCCCCTCATGGATGAAAGTATGGTTTTCTATCACAGCCGCGGAATTAGCAACAGCATGATCGCTAACGCAGCGCAGGTTGAGATCCAATCCGGAATTCTGATATGTATTCATGCAAGAAAGGGTCAATCGAGATGAACAAATTCATTTTTAGCTTGGTAACTGTGCTCCTCCTCCTATTGGCAGCCTGCTCGCCAACGCCCACGCAAACCCCCGGTCCGGTGACGTTGACCATCATGACACACGATTCGTTCGCGATCTCTGAAGATGTGGCGCAGGCTTTCGAGGAGGAATTTAATGTTAAATTGGTGTTCCTTAAATCCGGTGATACCGGGGCGGCGCTTAACCGCGCCATCCTGATGAAAGACGCACCGGAAGCGGATGTTTTTTACGGGGTGGATAATACATTCCTTTCCCGCGCGGTGCAGGAAGGGATCTTTGAGTCCTATACATCGCCTGTCCTGGCAGAAATTCCGGAGGAATTCACCGCTGGTCTTTCTGGTGTGGTCACCCCCATCGATTATGGCGATGTGTGTATTAACTATGACCGCGCCTGGTTTGCCGCCAGCGGGCTGGAAGTGCCGGGCAGCCTGGAGGATCTCACCCTACCCGCGTACGGCAATCCCCAGGGGGAGGGGCTGCTGGTGGTCGAGAATCCCGCGACCTCCTCGCCGGGGCTGGCTTTCCTGCTCGCCACCATCGCTGAATACGGCGAAGATGGCTACCTGGATTACTGGCGCGCGCTTAAAACCAATGGCGTGGTGGTTGTCAATGATTGGGAAACCGCTTATTACACCAACTTTTCGGCATCATCGGGTAAAGGCCTGCAGCCGATGGTCGTATCCTATGCCACCAGCCCGGCAGCCGAGGTGATCTACGCCAGCGAACCGCTCACCGAAGCGCCCACTGCGTCCATCATTGATCCCAACACCTGCTTCCGGCAAATTGAGTATGCCGGGATCCTGAAAGGCACAAGCAATCCTGAACTCGCGCAGCGCTTTATCGATTTCATGCTCAGCCCGCGCTTCCAGGAGGATGTGCCGCTGCAGATGTTCGTTTACCCGGTAAATCCGCAAGCCGGCTTGCCTGCGGAGTTCCTCCGCTTTGCCGCCACAGCGGAGGAACCGGCTGTGCTTGACCCTGTGATCATCGCCATAAACCGCGATGAATGGATCCGCGAGTGGAGTGAGGTGATGCTCAAGTGAGCCTGGTGCGAGGCGCGCGCGCTTTTCTCAACCGTAGTGGGCTGCTGCTGTGGGCGCTCCCGTTGGGGATGTTCGCGCTATTCTTTTTTTACCCGCTTTTTACCATCCTCAGCACGATGTTCTCCCGCGCCGGAGAGATCATCCCCTCCGCTGTGTGGGAGCCGCTTCTTTTCACCTCTTACCAGGCGCTGCTCTCCACCCTGTTGACCCTGTTGTTTGGGCTCCCTGCCGCCTGGGTATTTTCGCAATTTGATTTCACAGGCAAACGCCTGCTGCGCACGTTGACCATGCTGCCATTCATTCTTCCGACCGTGGTGACGGCAGCTGCTTTTAATGCCCTGCTTGGGCCGCGCGGCTGGATCAATGTCCTGCTAATGCGCTTGACCGGGGATCCGACTACACCCATCAACTTCCTCAATACCTTCACCGCCATCCTGGTCGCGCATGTTTTTTACAATATTGCCATCGTCATTCGTGTCGTGGGCAGCGCCTGGAGCCAGTTGGACCCGCGCCTGGAGCAATCCGCTGGCGTGTTGGGGGCGTCTCCCTGGCGGGCTTTCGTGTCAGTAACGCTTCCGTTGCTGCGGCGTCCCATCCTCTCGGCAGCACTGCTGGTGTTCCTGTTCGACTTTGCCAGTTTCGGCGTTATTTTGATGTTGGGAGGGCCTGCTTACCAGACCCTCGAAGTGGCTGTTTACACGGAAGCCTTGCGCTATCTCAATCTGCCGATGGCGGGCTTGCTCTCGATCATCCAACTGGCTTGCACGCTGGGCATCACGCTGCTTTACGGTCGCGTGAACCGGGGTAGGGTTGTGCCCCTTTTCCCACGATTGCGCGGGGAGGGGGTACGCAAACCGCGAACCTGGCGGGAACGTTTGATCGTCTCAATGACTGTTGCCTTTTTATTCACACTGCAGGTTTTACCGCTGGCAGCGCTGGTTACGCGTTCGGTAACCCGCCTGGAAGCGGACCGTGGACAGCGCGGGGAGGTACAAACCGGGCTCACGCTCGATTTTTACCGCGAGCTTTTCGTCAACAAGTCGCAGAGTCTCTTTTATGTTCTCCCTGCCGCGGCGGTCGCAAATTCGCTGCGCTTCGCCGCCCTGACCACGATCATCTCAACCACGGTTGGCACGCTGCTGGCTTTCGCAATGGTCAAGAAGCCCTTTGCCCACCGCTGGCTGGACGCCGTGGTAATGCTGCCCTTCGGCGCTTCCGCGGTCACGATGGGATTGGGCTTCATTGTCGCATTCAACGGCACCCCTCTGGCGCGCGGCGCTTTCCCCTGGTTGATCCCGCTCGCACACAGTCTGATTGCGACGCCCTTTGTGCTGCGCGCGGTGCAGCCCGCGCTGGCCGCCATCCCCACGTCGTTGACGCAATCAGCGGCGGTATTGGGGGCTTCTCCATTTCGCGCCTGGTGGGAGGTGGAGATGAAACTTATCAGCCGGGCGCTGCTAACCGGCGCGTTGTTTTCCTTTACCATTTCGCTCGGTGAATTTGGCGCAACTTCTTTCATCGCCCGCTCTGACACACCAACGCTGCCGGTGGCCATCTTTCGCTACCTCGGTCAGCCGGGCGCTTTGAACTATGGGCAGGCGATGGCGATGGCGACCATCCTGATCCTTGTCTGCGCGCTTTCGCTCACTTTATTGGAGCAACTCAGCAGCGCTTTGAACGGCGCTGATTAACGGAGACCCATGGACCGCCTGGACGTTATTGATCTGCACAAAGAGTTTGAAGGAAAACCGCTGCTCGAAGGCGTGAATTTTCACGTCACAGCGGGAGAAACGCTTTGCCTGTTGGGCAGCTCGGGCAGCGGTAAGAGCACCATCCTGCGCATCATTGCCGGAATCGAAACCCCTGATGCCGGGCAATTGCTGTGGAATGGCGGCGACCTGACCCCGATTCCGGTCTTCCGGCGCCGCTTCGGTCTGATGTTCCAGGATTACGCGTTATTTCCGCACTTGAGCGTGAAGGAAAATGTCGCGTTCGGCTTGCGCATGCAGAATCTTTCAAGAACTGAGATCGCTGGAAAAGTGCGCGCGGCGTTGGAGCGGGTGAATATGAGCGCTTTCGCTGACCGGCGGGTGACAGACCTTTCGGGAGGAGAACAGCAGCGCATCGCGCTGGCGCGCGCGCTTGCACCCGCGCCGCGCCTATTGATGCTCGATGAGCCACTGGCAGCGCTCGACCGCAGCTTGCGCATGGAACTGCAGGAGGAACTACGCGAGGTGCTGAGCCGCGCAGAAATTCCCGCAATCTATGTAACCCATGACCAGGAGGAAGCCATTCTCCTGGGTGACCGCCTGGCGTTGCTGCATGATGGCAGGATCGCCCAGGCTGGTGAGACCGAGGAGGTATACCGCTATCCCGCAAACCGCTGGGTGGCAGCATTTCTTGGAATGACCGGGCTGCTGGAGGGTGATGTTCACTCGCTCGCGCCGCTCACTGTGCGTACGGATTGCGGCGATCTGCATCCCCAGCTTATTCCCGGCGCTACCCCTCCCGGCGTGGGTGAGAGAGTCATGTTGCTGCTCAAACCGGTCAACCTGGAACAAGCAGGAGCTGTAAATGGAATCGATGAATTAACTGGAGAAGTGACCGAGGTTGTCTTCCTGGGGGATCATTACCGGCTGAAGCTTCGCTTGTGTTCCGGAACACAATTGGATCTTGTCGCAACTCACCGCCTGGCAGTTGGTGAATCTCTGAAGGTGCGGCCGCGGCCAGGGGACCTATTATTGCTGCCAGACGAAGGTCACCCCGCCTGAGAGCGGGGTGTTCATATTGGGAGGATATATTTCAATAACAACCAGGCGATGAGGAACACGATCGTCGTTCCGACGCAGAATGAGGTGATCATCGCGATCGCGATCATCCACAATTCCATCTTTCGCCGGGTGACCAGCTTTTCCCGTTCCTTATCCGGCTCGAGAGGCTGACCCGAACTCACGCGGATTCCCGCTGCCTTTTTCTGCGGCTTTTCGACCAGATGAGTATGATCACCAGCACCAGAACCAGGATGATGGCAATGATGACCGGGATGATCACTGACAAGACGGACACGACCGTGGATGTCGCCTGTTCACCGATGGAAACCGGGACGTTCCCCAGCCCTCCGGTGGCAGCGTTGACCGCTGGGCGAACCGCCAGCGATTTGACCGCATTCACCCCGCCGGAAACCAGCAGCCCGGCGATCAGGCCAAGCACGGGGTCAACATCGCCCACCTGGCTGGAGGTGGCAGCGAATACGATCGCTCCGGCGGTTGGTCGGATGAAGGATTGGATAACATCATTAACGTGGTTAACACCCGGGAACATGTCTGCCAGGATCTCCACGATGGTCAGCACCGCCAAAACCCCGATCACCCACCAGGAACTGAGCAGATCCCAGGGCTCCTGCAGGTTGATGAGGTTGGTAAACCTCGCCAGCAGCGCTACCGTCAGCAGCGGGATATAAGCGTTCAATCCGGCGCTTGCCGAAAGTCCGAAAGCGGTGAAGATGTTGAAAATGTCCATTGATTTTTACATTCCTTTTAATGTTTTACCAGGTTCCGCTGAGGGAATAGCGGAGGAGGTCCAACCCCCCGATTTGTACGATAGCGGTGATGATTCCTACAATAAATATACGCAAACCATCCCTGAAAAGGTGCAGACTGTTTTCCTGCTTGAGGATGATGCACCACAGGAGAGAGTAGACCATGCTCAACACCAGGAAGATCCCGGAAATCGAGAGGATCGCCACCGGATAGTACAGGATGGAAATGTCGGTGATGATCAATACGCAGAAAACAGCGCCAATCAGGATGAGCAGCCCCAGTTGTTGCCAATTACGCAGCAGGGGAGAGGGATCTGATTCCGCCCAGAGTGTTTGGTTCCACAACACCATCACAAGATTAGCGAGCGCGATGCCCATCAAGAGTCCGCTGATCAGCCGCAGCAGGTTCGAAGAAGCGTACAATGAGTTCAGACCGGGAATGAACGCAAGTGTGGAGTTGATGCCATCAACTGCAAAAAAGAGGAAAAAGAGCGCCAGCACAGCGATCCTGGTTTTGGAAGGAAAACCGCTGCGTTTTCCGCGTGTGGAAAGATAGATCAGCGAGAAGAACAGGCCGAGGAAGGTTCCTGTGCAGCGCGCGCACAAGGGCAGCACCACGCCGCCGATCGAATATGAATGCGAGTCCTGTTGATGGCAGACCGAATAACCCGCGGCGTGGAGTTTTCCATCGACACCGGGCGGGGTGAAGACCAGCCAGGTGGTCAGCACCAGCACAAGGAGAATAACCAATCCAATGGTGAAGACCTTGTTTTTGCGGTTCGCCAGGTGTTCCATTTCGGGTTTTTCAAGCATTATAAGGGTTAGACTCCCTGATCTTTTTAACTTGCCCATTCGAAATGTGTGGTTTATAATCGTGGTCGATAAGCGGGCATAGCATAGTGGTAGTGCGGTAGCCTTCCAAGCTACTTAGACGGGTTCGATTCCCGTTGCCCGCTCTATAAGACTCGCCAGAGTCTTTTTTGTTGGCTGCGGGAGACTTTTAGCGTTTTGACAACCCTCGGACAATTGCCCTATAACACGAAAAACCAAATATTAATCCCATAATCCAATATTTGTAAACTAAATCTCATTTTATTCATTTCGGACAGAAATAAGTAGCATTTTGAATTCTTAAAGATTCCATATGTCCAATTTTACACTCCAATATTGGTTTAGGAGAAATTTCGTCACTTTGAAATTAAATATCGAGGTATAAAATCGCGCCCCCACCACATCGAGGACAAGAGAATGTTTTCTCTTTCTCGAGACAATTTGTGAGATAGAAATTTCCACAATTTTTACACGCCGCTGGAATCATACATGATGTTTCAAAATCCCGCATTCCTCCCCCGACAGCGAGAAAGCCATTACGTGATCAAAACCACATCGACATTGTGCTTTAATTAAGATTCCCATGATCACTCCAATGATCAATATTAATTATGATGCCATTAACGTTGATATTAATAGCTATTGCTAGATGTTAATAAATTCGAGCAAGGCAACTTACAACACCCTTTAATCCGGAAACATATAACTTCGAGTGTCATAATCGGTACAGCCAATAGTAAGCATTGTGATTGAATATTGGACATGAAAATGCTAAACTATTATTGTTAATCAAGGAGGAAAATACATGTCGAGCAAAACAGTAAGCCTGATCATGATTATCGGTGGATTATTATTGTTCCTCGCTTCGCTTGGTGCAGATTGGATCGGGATCGGCTCTTACCCCGGTTTCAATTACGCCCAGTATGGTGGGATGGCTGTTGGCTTGGTCTTCCTGGCGTACGGTCTGCAGAAAATTCGGGCGAAGAACAAAAAGAATTTATAATTACCGGTTTAGCGGGCATTTTCGTAAAAAAAATAACGGTCATTCTTTAATTAGAATACGGGCTGGGTATTCTAATAGCAGCCCGTCTCTTCTATTCTCATCACCATCCAATCAAACAGTGCCGCGGATCAGGTAATCGATGATAAAGAATCCACCAAAACCGGATAGGAATAAACCCACAACTATTCCAGTCACTCCCATCCATGTTCCTTTTATGATACCCTTTTTCTTCCGCGCTAAGAGAACCGCTGTGATGCCAAGCGCCAGCATAAGGATCCCAATCACAAATATTCCAACTATGTGGATTACCAGGGTGGTGATCGTGTTAGAGCGAAAAATGAACAGCCTGTACCAAGGTACCAGCAACAGCGGAAATACCAGGAAAAACAACAGGAAACTGATCAATCCTGGTACATTCAATTTTTTTTTGATGGTGGTTTTAGAATCCTTATTCACGCAAACCTCCCGCATATCAGGATTGATGGCGATTATATCACCGGAATTCAGGCGTTTTTGTGTATCATTAATCAAGTTTAACCAAGCGAGGTAGAAACATGTCAGAGCTTACTCCCGGATTCGTTCTCAAATCACGTTACAGGATCATCTCCCTGTTAGGAAAAGGCGGTATGGGGGAAGTCTACCTGGCGGAAGACCAAAACCTGGCTACCCAGGTGGCGTTTCCGTTGCCATAAAAAAGCTCCCGGGGGCCCGGGAGCAATTATTCTGGTTGGGTCGTGCGCTGCACCTTTGGCTTTGCTCTCGTCTTCGCGGTCTTTACCCGCGTTGTGGAGGTTGTCTTGCCGGCGTTGGGACTCAGCAGGAGAGTCAGCCGGGTTAAGGCGTTCTCATCATATTCACAGCGTCCGCAGATATCACATACCCAGGCGGGAAAGTCGGGCACGGTGATCAGTTCATCGCCCAGCCAGGTAAAGTAGGCGATATAATCGCGATGCATAAGACCAGCCTGGCACTCGCGGCATGGGAACACAGGGTCAAGTTGGGGTGATTGTTTATCGTTCATCATCATTTTAATTCTAAGGTTATCATAAATCTAAAAACTGTGGGAGAAAATTGGTTAATTATTTATTAATGTTCGTGGCTGCTGAAACAGGCTGGTGATGGGTCACCAGCTTGATCTCGTCCAATGGCCAGTAGACAATCAATGCTTTGCCAACCACATCAGTAAGGGGTACGAATCCCCAGCTATGAGAATCGGAAGACTGATTGCGGTTATCTCCCAAGACGAAAATGGAATCCTCCGGCACCTGCCACACACCGGAATAAGCCGGTTCTGAAGCGATGTACGGCTCGACCAGCTTATTACCGTTCACATAAACCTCACCGTTATTCACCGTAACCTGGTCGCCCGGCTTGCCGATCAGGCGCTTAATGAAGTCCTCCTGGCGGTTATACGGATCATGAAAGATGACAACGTCGCCGGTCTTCATGTCTCCGAATTTATACGCCAGTTTGTTGACCAGCACAATGTTGCCCTCAAAAAGCGTGGGCTGCATGCTGATGTTTAACACCCGCACACGGGCAAATACCGCGTCAATGGCAAAGTACAGTAACGCTGCCAGCAGCAGCGTCTGCAGCAGCTCAGAAAAGAATGATTTACCAGGAGAAGCCGGTTTGACCGGCTGGCTGGCAAGCTCTTCCGGAATTTCGTATTGAGGTGATGGTGTGGGGTCTAAGGTCATTTATGGATTAGTGCCTGTTCTAATTTAATCATGGCGCGGCTTAAGTACCAGCCGGATCGGGGTGCCGGTATAGGGGTAAACCTTGCGGATCTGATTTTCAAGGAAACGCAAGTAGGTGAAATGCGCCAACTGCGGGTTATTACAATAGATCATGAACGTGGGCGGATCGGTGCGCACCTGGGTACCGTAATAAAGTTTGATGTTCGTGCCGGTACGCGAAGTCGGAGAATGCTGCTCCTGGGCGTTCTGCAAAATGCGATTGAGTGCGCCGGTGGTAATTCGTGCCAGCCTTTCTTCCTGTACCCTTAGCGCCAGCGGAAGCACCTGCTCCACTCTTTGGCCGGTCTTCGCGGAAATGAAGAGTAGCGGCACATAATCCATGAAGTTCAGTTCCTGGCGGATGCGCTCAGTGTATTGCTGCATGGAGTACGTATCCTTCTCGATGGCGTCCCACTTGTTCACGATCACCACTGTGCTCTTCCATTCATCCTTCACATAACCGGCGATGTGCGCGTCCTGCGCGGTGATCCCCTCGACTGCATCGATCATCAGCAGGGCGACATCACAACGCTCAATGGCGCGCATGGAACGCACCACGCTGAACTTTTCAACCCCGGGGTCCACCTTGCCGCGCCTGCGAATCCCCGCGGTATCGATAAGCGTGACGGGAATGCCCTCGTAATCGATCTGTGTATCCACCGCGTCGCGGGTAGTGCCAGGGATATCACTAACTATGGAACGGTCTTCTCCAACCAGGCGGTTGAGCAGGCTGGATTTGCCCACATTCGGCTTACCGACGATGGCGATCTTCACTGAATCGTCCCCCGCCTCTTCGGTTTCTTTCGGGAGCTCTTTCAACAAATCGTCGAGCAAATCGCCTGTGCCCGTGCCATGTATCGCGGAAATGGGGTACGGCTCTCCGAGTCCCAATTCATAAAACTCGTGCACGCCCTCACGCTGCCGGTTTGAATCTGCTTTGTTGACCACAACCAGTATCGGCGGATAGGGCACGCCATCGACCATCTTCTGCGCTTTACGCAGAATCCCGGCGACTTCCATATCAGCGGGGGTGACACCGCTGATACCGTCAACCAGGAACAGCACAGCGTCCGCTTCCGTTACCGCCAATACCGCCTGAGAACGGATCTCCTCGATGAAATCAGCCGAACCAACAGAAAGCGGACTTATGCGACTGCCCGCGGTGGGGTCAATGCCGCCGGTGTCCACGACATCGAATTTCCGTCCATTCCACTCAGCCTCGCCGAACAAACGGTCGCGGGTTGTGCCCGGGGTGTCGTCAACGATGGCAATCCTCTCCCCGCATAAGCGATTGAAGAGGGTGCTCTTTCCAACATTGGGTCTTCCGACCAGGGCAACGACCGGTTTTGTCATAATATTTTTCCGAAAGAGTATTTTACCCCCATTTCACCCCGGGGGCAGAAAGTGACTCGACCCGCTCATTTCGCTGAAATGGTCACTTCGAAGGTGGTCGGAGAGATGCTCTCGATCATGAGCCCGGGGATGTTAAGCGACAATTTCGGGTTGGCTATGGAGTAAGTTCCTGGCAGGTAACCGGTCAGATCGATCAGCACCCGCACATCGCTTACGAAGATCGTGTCCAAAATTGGCAAAGGACCGGTAATGATAACATTCGCCTTTTCAGGCAGGAAACTGGCTTTCAGGTTGGAAGCCAACCCGATCTCGGCCAGGGGAATATCGGAGAGCGCAATGCTGCTGACCACCGGCTCAATATCCACTCGCACTTCGACCAATGAGCTGCCGATCACCTGCATGCTGGAGGGGAGGTTGAGTTCGACGATCTCGGTAAAATCATCCTGGCGATCAACCAGGCTGATCACGCGCGTTTGAATGGAGCCGGGCAAAGCGTCCACTGCCGCGGTGTCGGTCGAATAAACCGTGACGGTTGGAGGATTAACCGTGATGCTGCGCAACCGGTAACCCTGACGAACCTGCCCCTCGGTGACCACAATGACCACCACATTACGGTAACCTCCCCGTTGAGTAACGGTTTGCAGCAACGTGATTTTATCAGGGGTCACCGTCACATCGCGCACCACCAGTCCGTTGATGTCCACAGGCTGCAGCGTAATGGTCTCATTTATGTCGGAACGAATCTGAGAGAGATCCACCACTGCGCGCACCTCCGTCACTTGCGCCACAAGAGATTCGGCGCCACTGACTACAGCCACAGTCTCAGACAGCACGGGCTCGTCGGACTGATAGCCAACCGGCAACGCTCCGCGGGTGACCACCACAATATCGAATTGCTTGCTGGTCAGCGGTTCGAGCACCAGATCTACCATCTGTGGAGAATACGTGACAATTTCAACAGGTTTAATTCCCACCTGAACCTGAACCGGGATGGAAACTTCACCCGCGGTAACGCCCGACAGGTCGATAAAGGCGCGCACATTGCCCTTTCCTTCGTTCAGCGTATTCCAAATGGATGTAGGCGCGCGTAAACTGATCGTCACCTTCTCAGGCAGATCATTGGTCACCACGAGATTGGTGGATTGTCCAATAATTTCGATGGGGACTGCGTTCGGGTATTCCCCGGTCACAGAAGGATCGGAAGACGTGACCGCCAGGATCCACACGGTAAGCGCCACCAGGATCGAAATCAGGATGAGCGGGAACAATTTGGTAAATGAACGTAAACGAGCCAGCATTACTCCTCGCGCTTTGGTACGATGAACATCTTTTTTAACCAATTAAACGGCTTTAATTTGAACATCGTTATCTCGACCGGCTGGTAGAACGCCAGCAGGATATTCTCAAGCCGTTCACTATCCAAACGTCTGATCATGCGACCATTGTGGGCGATCGAAATGGATCCGGTTTCTTCTGATACCACCACCGTAATAGCATCGGTCGCTTCAGAGGTGCCCAACGCAGCGCGGTGACGCAGTCCCATTTGGCGCTCCGGTGAGCGAGTGAGAATACCGCTGGAAGATAAGGGCATCACGCAGGACCCGGCGATGATGCGGTTGTTAGACACGATCACCGCGCCATCATGCAGCGGTGTATTGGGGTAGAAGATCTGTAACAATAATTCCGGTGTCACTTCTGCGTTCATGCGCACGCCGGTGCGTGCGTATTCCTCCAGGCTATCCGAGCGTTGCATCACGATGAGTGCGCCATGTTCGCGGGCTGAAAGGCGTGATGCTGCGGTGACGATGGCATGAATGGTATTCTCCATCAACTTCACCTGGGTTTCCGTCTGGCGTACCAGGAGCTGGCTCGAACCTGCCCGGCCGAGTTTTTCCAGCCCGCGGCGGATCTCCGGGGCAAAAATGACCGGGATGGCGAAAAGGAGCGCCGGGATGATGGTGTTCACCAGCCAGGTGAAAGCCGGCAGGCTGATAAAGGTCGTCAACAACTCCAATAGAATGATGATGACGATGACCCCGCGCAGGAGGACCATGATCTGCGTATCGCGCAACAGGAGCAGGACCGCAAAAACAACGACCGCCACCAGGAACACATCCAGGATGCTCAGCCAGTTCATGCGCTGGAAGATATAAACGATCTCACTCCAAAGGTCAGACATGGCTCTCTTATTTTACCCTGTACCACAAAAGCTTGAATGACTAAATCGGCCGCAGAACCCGATCCGAGCGAAGTTTCTTAAAGAAAAGGATCGAACCTGGCTGCGCAGATTCGAGCGCTGCTTCCTGCCAGGCAAGGACGCCAAGATCCGCGGGTTTCATTTCCGCATATCCCAGGCTGATCCACAAGGGGTCATATCGTGAGAGGTGGGGGGGAACAAAAAGCAGGGAAATTTCACATTGCAACTGGCTGGACGCGTGCTCCATTTCACGGATGAGGATGGGAAGATACTCAGCTGGCGGGATCGCCGGGTCAAGCAGAATCTCCGTGGTGCGCGCGACCAGATTTTCGACCTGCCAGCCTAAAAATCCCATGGTGTTGTTTTCGACCCTGAGCAAGAGGTAAGCCTTTTCGCCAAAAGCCGCCATCACGTCTTTGGCGGTATAGGTCACCTTGCCTTCGTAAACATTGTTGTATACGCGCACAATTTCATCGATCTGGCGCGGACCGGCGCGCTGCACGTTCACCTCACCCAGCGGCAGCCTGACCGGTTTGGATACGGGGAAGATACTCTCCGCTTTGACCGGGACGGTGCGCTGCCAGGCTATGGCGACCTGCTGCCAGGTTTCCTCAAAGCTGCCAACATTCTTAATGATGGTCGTCGCGCGGGCAAACCGGCTTTCCTGGGGTAGCTGCGAATCGATCCTCAGGCGGGCTTCCTTTTCTGACATCTTGCGGGTTTGCATCAGGCGCGACAATTGGATCTCGGGCGGTGTGTATACCACCCACACCCCGTCGCAGGTATCTGCCAGATCAGATTCAAGCAATTTGATTGCTTCGATAACGATCACCTTATGCGGCGATCGACGAATGAGCAGGTCTACCGCCTGAATAACCAGGGGGTGAATGATCGCTTCGAGCGCGGCGAGCGCCTGTGGATCGTTAAAAACGATGCGGCCCAGTTTAACCCGATCGATCTGTTCGTTGTCATCCAGCAGAAAACGGCCGAACATATCGAGCACAGGCTGATACCCAGGAGCGCCTTTGGCCATGGCGCGATGACCCAGGGCGTCGGCGTCGATCCCATACGCACCGAGGTGTTCCAGCATGCGCCGGACAACACTTTTGCCTGTGCCGATGCTGCCTGTCAACCCAATGATGTACTTATCTTTCCATTTTCCCAAGGCGCACCTGAATTTGATGAGATTATTATCATTGTATTCACCGCATCCTGTGTTGTCAAACCTCCAGGAATTATGAAAAATGCAAACACGCTACTATAATAGCTTAAATCGTTTGATCGGCATCAAGGAGTTGCCATGAATGAGCTGCGCCAGTTGTTTCCGAAAATCGAACCCTTCAATTCCGGGTGGTTAAAGGCCTCGAACCTGCACACGCTATATTTTGAACAGGTGGGCAACCCGGATGGGATCCCGGTGGTTTTCTTGCATGGCGGCCCGGGTGTAGGGGCTCAACCCATCTATCGGCGTTATTTTGACCCTGAGCGTTTTCACGCGATCATCTTCAGCCAGCGCGGAGCCGAGAAAAGCACCCCCTCCGGTGAACTGCGCCAAAATGACACCTGGGAGTTGGTGAAGGATATCGAACTTTTGCGCGAATCGCTAAGGATCGACCGCTGGTTTGTGTTCGGCGGTTCATGGGGGAGTACACTCGCGCTTATCTACGCGCAGCAACATCCAGAGCATGTGCGCGGGCTTGTACTGCGCGGTATCTTTCTGGGCAGGCGCATGGAATTTCAATGGGAATATGTTGACGGCGCATCGCGAATTTTCCCGGAAGCCTGGGAACGCTTCATCAACTTTATTCCGCCGGAAGAACGCGTTAACCTGCCTGGCGCGTACTACAAGCGGCTCACATCTGCGCAACGCGAGGTTCAGCTTGCCGCCGCCACTCGCTGGTACGAGTGGGAAGCTGAGATCGGCACCCTGCTGCCGCGTGAAACGCCGAGAATAACCGAGGAGGACATACTCGCCTTCACGCGCATCGAATGCCATTACATGGTTAATAACTTGTTCCTGCCTGAGGACAATTACATATTGAACAATATCGCGAAGATCGCCGAGATTCCCTGCTGGATCGCGCAGGGCAGGTACGATATCATCTGCCCGGTGGTCACAGCTTACGACCTGAGCCGGGCGTATCCAAAAGCGGAGCTGCACATCGTACCAGATGCGGGACATTCCATCGCGGAACCCGGCATCGTGGATTCCCTGATCCGCGGGATGGAGAAACTGGCTGACCGATACTGATCATGTCACCTTCCTGGAAAAATCGCATCTAACCATTCAATACTAAGTAGAGGATAAAACATGGCACAGAAGAAGACAGCAAACGCACAGAAACCGAAATCTCATCAGAAAACCCCGCCCAAATCAGCGCAGGTGAAAAAACAAACGCAGAAACAAAAATCAAGCATGACCTGGCTCATCCCCGTGGCAGTCGTGGTCGTCGCCGCGATCATCGGCGCTATTTTCCTTCTCAACCAGAATGCCCCCGCGTCAGCGAGCAAACTCCCCGCGAATATGAGCATCAGCGAAGCCTCGCAAAGATTTGCGGACGGCGCCTATCTCCTTGATGTACGCACTGTGACGGAATGGAACGAGCATCACATTGATGGCGCGGTGCTCATCCCACTGGACGAATTATCCGCGCGCATCAGCGAAGTGCCGATCGACCAGGATGTGCTCATTATTTGTCGCAGCGGCAACCGCAGCGTTGACGCGCGCAATATCCTGCGCGCTGCTGGCTTAGCGCGCACCACCAGCATCAACGGCGGGATCAACGCCTGGATCGGAGCAGGCCTGCCTGTTGTGACTGGCCCCTGATTTCACAATCAATTTTGAATCAATGAATTTCACTCGAGCCCGGACTGCAAAGCCCGGGCGATTTCTTCTGTGATCCCCTTCACTGCGAGTAGATCCTCCAGCGAAGCCTGACGGATGCCTTCAACATCGCTGAATTTTTCCAGCAATGCTTTTCGCCGCACCGGCCCCACGCCAGGGATGGCGTCCAGCCTGGACGCTACCCCAATCTTGCCACGCGCTTTGCGGTGAGCGGTGATGGCGAAGCGGTGCGCCTCATCCCGGATGCGCTGAAGCAGGTACAGCCCCTGCGAATGGCGCGGGAGAATGACAGAGTCGGATTTCCCCGGTTGAAAAAGCTCCTCCTGCTGCTTGGCGAGCCCCACCAGCGGCACAATATCATCCAGGTCGAACTGTTGTAATACATTAACCGCCCTCCCGAGCTGACCCTTGCCGCCATCCACAATGAGCAGGTCAGGCAGCACTGCGAAGGAGGGATCGGGTTTGATCCCCACCGCCTGCTTTTCCTGGGCAGCCTGCCAGCGCTTGAAGCGCCGGGTGAGCACTTCTTCCATACTGGCGAAATCGTCCGGACCAACCACACTTTTAATGTTGAAATGCCGGTAGTGCCCGCGGCTGGGGGTGCCCTGCTCGAACACCACCATACTGCCGACGGATGCCGTGCCCTGCGTATTGGAGATGTCGTAGCACTCGATCCGGTTGGGAGGTTCCGTCAAACCCAGTGCCTGCTGGATCTCCGCCAGCGCCTGGGTCTGCTTGTTTTTGTCGGCTTCCCACTGTGTGCGCAGCGCCTGCAGGGTTTCTACCGCGTTTTCGGTCGCCATCGCTACCAATTCCTGCGAGATCCCCTCGCGCGGCACGCTCAGCTCAACCTTGCTGCCGCCACGACGGGTGTTCAACCACTGGCGTATGATCTGCGCTTCTTCCACTTCGTTGGGCAGGAGTACCTTATCAGGGATGACCGCTGCTTGAGTGTAGAACTGCTTGATGAATTCGCCCATCACCTCGTTGTCTGGGATCTCTTCGGTGCCTTCCATCACGAAATATTCGCGTCCCATCAGGCGCCCGTTACGGATGAAAAACACCTGGATGCAGGCTTCGTTGTTTGCGCGGGCGATCGCCAGCACATCGGAGTTGCCCTCTTCGCTGGTGATGACTTTCTGCTTTTCCACCACGCGTTCAATCGACTGCAATTGGTTGCGGAGTTGGGCGGCTTTTTCGAACTGCAGATTTTCGGCGGCGGCGATCATTTCCACCTGCAGCCGGCTGACGATCGGATCAGTCTTCCCGTCGAGGAACGCGCACAGGTCGTTGATCAATTGAGCGTACCCAGCCTGATCGATGGCGCCGATGCAAGGACCGCTGCACAATTTAATATCGTAGTACAGACAGGGACGGGCATCCTGACCGGTGATCTCGCGATCGCAGGTAAGGTATGGGAAAATTCGCCGCAGCAGGTCGAGTGTTTGATGAACCGCCCAGACACTGGTGTAAGGGCCAAAGTAGCGCGAACCATCCCGCACCATCTGACGGGTGACCGTGACCTTTGGGAACGGGCTGGCAAGATGCACTTTGATGTAGGGGTAACGCTTGTCATCCTTCAGGCGAACATTGAAGCGCGGACGGTGTTTTTTGATCAGGTTCATCTCGAGGATCAACGCTTCGAGCTCTGATCCGACCACGATCCACTCCAGGTCAGCCACCTGGGCGACCAGTTTGAGCGTCTTGCGGTCATGATCGGCGTGCTCCTGGAAGTAAGAGCGCACCCGGCTGCGTAGGCTGACCGCCTTCCCGACATAGATCACTTCGCCGGAAGCGTTTTTCATGATGTAACAGCCCGGTTTGAGCGGGAGAGTATCGAGGATGCCTTTAAGGTGATCCGAAAGCTCAACCATGATCAAATTTTAACACAGGGAAAAATGAAAATCGAATAATGACTGCTAAGCGATCGTGACGCCGCCACCTTCGACCACTTCACCCACCCGCCAGGCTTGGGCGTCTTTCTTGCGCATACTGACCTCAAAGGCCACAGCCCGATCCGGCGGTACGGCCAGCAGCAAACCGCCGCTGGTCTGCGGATCATAAAGAAGCATCTGCTGTTCTTCGCCCAGATCACGCTCAATTTGGACGTTTTTATGGAAGTACTCTCGGTTGTCATATGCTCCACCCGGGAAGATAAATTGCGCTGCGTAAGGCAGGGCGTTCTCCAGGATGGGTAGCTGATCAAAAACCACTCGGAAGCCCACAGCGCTGGCTTGCGCCATTTCCAGGGCGTGACCGAGGAAGGAGTACCCCGTGATATCGGTCGCGGAGCGCACCCCGCAAGCCGCGCCTGACAGGCTGGCATCACGGTTCAGCCGCACCATCCAATTAACCGCCGCGAGCAGGTCTTCTTCGCGGACGCGTTGCTGCTTGAGCGCGGTGGTGATGGTGCCAAACCCCAGCGGCTTGGTCAGGTAAAGCATGTCACCCGGCCGGGCGCCTTTTTTGTTGAACATCTGGTGCGGGTCGACCATGCCGGCTACCACCATGCCGTACTTGGGTTCTTTATCCAGAATGGAGTGACCGCCAGCGATGACCACCCCGGCTTCACGCGCCATCACCGCACCGCCCAGGAAGATCCTGCGGCTGATGCCATCGTCAAGGTCAGCGGGAAGCGCAGCGATATTAAGCGCCAGGAAAGGCGTGCCGCCCATGGCGTAAATATCCGACAGGCTGTTGGCAGCCGCGATCCGCCCGTAGTCATAGGGATCGTCCACCACCGGCGTGAAGAAATCCGTGGTGAGGACCAGGGCACGGTCGTCGTCCAGCCGCCACACGGCTGCGTCGTCGGGCGAGCTCAACCCGGCGATCAGGTCAGGCGTATCGGCTGGATCGAACATCTCCTGCATCGGGCGCAGCACCTGCGCCAGCGCTTCCGCGCTCAGCTTGGATGCTCAACCCGCGCAACTGGAGAGGCTCGTCAGGCGCACCTGCTTGCCGGATGGATGCACTTCGTTTTCCATGGATATTATTATATCGCCAATAACGAGGGTGGGGCTTAGTGAAACGAGTAAATATCTTGGGTGAAAGTCGTGATTAAAGAATTACTAGTGAATAGTTCAACTTTTAACTGTCAAATCATTAGTAATCGAGGTTAGAGATACATTTCCTTTAATTTTCCATGCAGATCGTCACCGGGCCGTCATTCTCCAGGGCTACGAGCATATGCGCGCCGAACTCACCGGTCTGGGTGGGGATACCGAAGGCGCGTAATTGTTCGACGAAGTGATCCACCAGCGGGCTGGCAATCTCCGGGGGCGCGGCGTTGACAAACGAGGGTCGGTTGCCTTTGCGTGTGTCGGCGAACAGGGTGAACTGTGAGACCACCACAGCGGAACCGCCGGTGTCCAAAAGCGATAAGTTCATCTTGCCCTGGTCATCCTCGAGAATGCGCAGCTGGGCGATCTTTTTCGCCAGCGCGGCGGATTTTTCCTCGTTATCCCCCTGACCCACGCCCAGCAGAATGACCAGGCCCTTGCCGATATCCGCGGTGATCCGGCCGTCGATGGTCACCCGCCCCAAATTGACCCGCTGAACAACAGCTCGCATGGGTGTCTACTTGTGCAACGTTGGCAGGCCAATAGCTTCGCGCACGCTGACCATGGTCTCTTCAGCGATGACGCTGGCACGCGCCGCGCCTTCACGCAGCATGTCCCAAGTGCCCGCGGGGTCCTGGGCGAACACCTGGCGCTTTTCACGGATCGGCGCGAAGTACGCATTCATGTTAGCCGCCAGGATTTTCTTGCAGTCCACGCAACCGATTCCGGCGCGGCGGCATTCAGTGTCGATCTCAGCGACTTTTTCCGCCGGGGTGAAAATTTTGTGCATCGAGTACACGTTGCACACATCCGGGTTGCCCGGGTCGCTGCGGCGCTGGCGCGCCGGGTCGGTGAGCATTTGCATCACGCGGGCGCTGGTCTCCTCGGCAGTGGCGGCAATTTCGATGTCATTGTTGAGGCTTTTGCTCATCTTGTTCACGCCGTCAATACCCATGATCTTGGGGAACTCGGTGAACTTGGCTTGCGGTTCGACCAGCGCGTTGGAGTTGTAGCGGTAATTGAACGAGCGCACGGTTTCGCGCGCGAACTCGATGTGCGAGGACTGGTCGATGCCCACCGGCACGAGCGTGGCGCGGTAGAGCAGAATGTCCGCGGACATCAATACCGGGTACCCCACCAGCCCGTAATTCACGTTCTTCGGGTTCTCGCGCACCTTTTCCTTAAAAGTAGGCAGGTCGGTCAGTTTGCCCAGCGGCGTCACCATTGAAAGGATGGTGTGCAGCTCGGTCACCTGGCGCACCATGGATTGGATGAAAATGATGGACTTCTGCGGGTCTATCCCCGCTGCCAGCCAGTCCCAGGCCATTTCGAGCGTGTTCTGGGGCAGGTCGCGCGTGGTCTCCAGCGTGGTGAGAGCGTGCAGGTCCACGATGCAGTAGATGCAATCGTACTCCTCCTGCAACTTGATGTAATTGCTGATGGCGCCGAAGTAATTGCCGATGTGCTGGCGGCCGGTCGGCCGCGCGCCGGAAAAAACGCGTCCTTTTTTGACTGACATGATTAACCTTCCTTAAGCATTTTTTGCACCAGAGCTTTTACCTCGCCAGGCTCTACATGCCGCCTGGTGCTGAGCTTGGAGTAGAGCAATTTATCGTTGACCGTCACTTCGAAAGCGCCGCCCGACAAGGGGACAAGCGTGATGGATTTGATACCTGGCTCGAACGCCTCAAGCAGTTCAGCCACCAGACCAACGGCGCGCGGGGTGTAGTGTCAAACAGCGCAGTATTCGATGGTGATGATCATGGGATCTGCTCCTTTGGTTCGATTGCGTAATTATAACTTATCCTACTGAGACGGTTTCCCTGAAGCCTGTTTTTGGTACAATCTACTTGTCTATGAAATCATTGATCAAACGCCTCTTCGACCTGCTCATCAGCCTGCTCCTGCTCATTTTGCTCTCCCCGGTGATGCTGGTGGTCGCCGCGTTGGTGCGCGTGAAGCTGGGTAAACCGGTGCTCTTCAGCCAGGAACGTCCGGGGCTGCACGGAAAGTTGTTCAGACTCTACAAATTCCGCACCATGCGCGACGCGTATGACGACCAGGGGAAACTGCTGCCGGACGAGCAGCGCCTGACAAAGTTCGGGCGTTTCCTGCGCGCCTCCAGTCTCGATGAGCTGCCCGAGCTGGTCAACGTGCTCAAAGGCGAAATGAGCCTGGTGGGTCCGCGCCCGCTGCTGGTGGCCTACCTCGAGCGCTACACGCCCGAGCAGGCGCGCCGCCACGAGGCGCTGCCGGGCATCACCGGTTGGGCGCAGGTGAACGGGCGCAATGCGCTCACCTGGGAAGACAAGTTCCGCCTGGACGTGTGGTACGTGGACCACCAGTCTCTCTGGCTGGACATCAAAATTCTCTTCCTCACCCTGTGGAAAGCGTTCAAGCGCGAGGGTATCAACGCGCCCGGCAGCGCCACCGCCCCCGAGTTCATGGGCTCAGACCCGGACACCCCCTCCGCGTAACCTGGAGCAGCACCATTAAACGCAAACCCGGAGCACGAACGCTGCGGGCGAATTTTGCCTGGAAGCCATTCAGGGAATACTGAGCGGATAGATGATTCCAGCGGCGAGATCCGCCGCCATCCGGTTGAAATTGTCCACCTTGGCGATGGTGACCACCTGGTCGTTGTTGTTCACCGCGATCACCACATGCGCGCCAGCGGTCTGCCCGCCGCTGCCAGCCAGCGCTTGCGGCAGCAACACCTGCAGCGCGGGGAGGATATCGAAAGCGAGGATGGCGGTGTAGCGCTCGTCAGCCGCGACGCTCAATCCGACCAGGTTGACGTCGTTGTATATATCATCCTCGAGCCCTTTCAATCGATCGAGCATCTCCGGCGTCGAGATGGCGGGGTCAATGTAAAAACTATTCACAAAATGCTGAGCCAGGTTGACGATCTGCGCATCCCAGGCATCGAACCCCGCCTGCATCGGCTCCTGCGCCAGCAGGGGGAAGTAAACGAACGGCGCGTAGTAGGGCGTGCATTGCCCGCACACGAAGCGCGCGCCATTCTCGAAGGCGTCCGCTTTTTCCGCACCCATCACCGTGTCGGTGGGGATCAGCCCCGCGACGCGCCAGTCCCAGGAGATCTGCATGGCAAGGAAGCCGCCCATGAACGCCAGGTCTTCACCAGCCGCGCGGATCACCGAAAGATTAGGCTGGGGGGAATTATCCACATCACCCACGATGATAAATTGGGTCGCAGGTGATGCCGCAACGATGTCCGTCAGGTTGGCGGGCTCCGCCAGGAAAATGACCACCTTCGTTTCCTCGCCCTGTGGAGGGAGTTCAGGTGAAGTGATTGTTTCTATTGTCAGCGCATTTTCCGCGCCGAACGATGACAGATAAGCATATAGCTCCTCGGCCGCCTGACCGGCGGGGTCCACCAGCAGTAATTTAGCCGGAGCAGCCGTCGGTTCAGCCGTGATAACCTCTGTAGGGGTGACTGGCGGAGAATTTGTGGGCAGTGGGGGCGCATCGGTGGGCTTTGCGCAGCCGCTTAATCCGAGCAAAAGGATGGCAAGGAGAGCCAAGAGAATTGAATTTCCAGTGTGGTTTGGTTTAAACATGCGCTAATTTTACCTTAGTTGCCTCAAATGACGAGTGTATTATAATAATGACATGATCTCATGCCTCATCCCCGGTCGCGGCACGCTTGAAATCAATCATCTCGTGTGCGACGTGAACGGCACCCTCGCGCTCGACGGCAAATTATTGCCCGGTGTCGCAGAAGCTTTCAACCAGTTGAAACACAATGTGACCATCCACCTGGTGACCGCGGATACTTTCAACCGGTTGCCGGAACTGGAGCAAAGGCTCGCGGGCAGCGTGAGCAAATTTCACCGGCTCACCGGTGGCAGCGAAGCCGAACAAAAGCTGGAGTACATCGAATCGCTGGATGATCCCGGCGTAGCAGCCATCGGGCAGGGCACAAATGACCGCCTGATGCTCAAAAGCGCGGCGTTGGGGATCTGCGTTTTATCCGCCGAAGGCGCAGCGATCGAGACTCTGCTGAGCGCTGACATCGTCATGCCGGATATTCTCGCCGCACTCAATCTCTTCCTTCACCCGGATCGTTTGAAAGCGACATTGCGCCAATGAGCGACTTCCCTCAGGAACCAACCCCATCAACGGGTAGAAGTCGAATTGATGAATCCCGCCGCAAACGACGGCAAAGGCTGCTTATCCCCAGCGGCAAAAGCGAACGCGCGCTTTACCTGAACGATCTCGCCAAGCGTCTGGTGCCCGGGGTGGAGTTCTTCGCGTTCTCGCTGGTCGCCGGGCTGGTCGTCGCGATCGGCATCCTGGTGGACAGCCCCGCGCTCCTGATCCTTGGCGCCTTACTGGCGCCGTTCATGGCTCCTGCCGTCGGGTTGGGCTTCTCCACGGTGATCGGTTCGCTTTCCTTTTTCCTGCGCTCGCTCGGTGCGCTGCTGATTGGCGCGCTGTTGGTATTCGGCAGCGGCGCTCTCGCGGGTTGGTTATCCAGTCTCTTCGTTGAGATGCCGCTCAGCGAGGCGGAACGCTTCACCTCGTTCACCATTCCGGATTTCCTGCTGCTGACCATCGGCGTGGTTTTAGCCATCTATCTGACCATACGCATGCCCAAACAGCGCTCGCAGGTGGCGAGCGTCCCCATGGCTTACGAGATCTATGTTCCGGTTGCGGTGGCCGGGTTCGGATTAGCTTCCGGCAACGCCGAACTCTTCCCTCACGCGCTGTGGACTGCGTTCATCAACATCGCCTGGGTTATCCTGGTCGGCACCATCACACTGGCGGTACTGAAACTACGCCCGTTCAAATTTTTCGGCTATCTGCTGACCGCAGCGATCATCGGATCCGCATTGTACGGACTTTACGTCACCAGCGCACTGGGTTCCGCGGTGCAACGCCAGATGGAGTCTTTCATCACCCGCACGCCCAAGGTCACCGAAATCAGCGCGTCGACAATCCCCAGCGCGACTCCCCCAATCGCGACACCGAAAGTCACGCCGCAGGCGAACATCACACCGCAGGCGACCAACACAGTTGCCCCCACCCTTACCCCTACCGTTACCATTACCCCCAAACCCACCCCGGTGTGGGCAAAGGTGTACAGCGCGACGTACAGCGGCGTGTTGGTGAGAAAAACTCCCGGCTTCGATGGCGAATACCTGACAAGCGTCGACAACGGTTCTCTCATCCAGGTGTTGCCTGAGGTAGAACTGGTGGATGGCGTCTATTGGGCGCACGTGATGCTCGAAGATGGACGGGTCGGATGGATGGTACGCAGTTTGCTGCTGACCGCCACACCCGTCCCCGGCTGGTAATCCCCTAAACTTAATTTCCTGGAGAATATGAAATGACGATCCATTTTGGAACCGATGGGTGGCGCGCAGTGATGTCTGACACTTTCACCTTTACCAACTTACGCCTGGTCGCGCAGGCCATAGCGGACGCAGTGGCGTCTCCGGAGTGGATCAACGGCGCGTCCCTCGAAACAAAACCAGATCCCCGCAAGATGGTGGTCGGGTTCGATACACGCTTCCTGTCTGACCGCTACGCCACCGAGGTGGCGCGCGTGCTCGCCGGCAACGGATTCACCGTGCTGCTGGCGCAGGCTGACGCCCCCACCCCGGTCATCTCGTACGCGGTGCGCGAAAACAACGCCATCGGCGGGGTGATGATCACTGCATCTCATAACGCCCCGCGTTACAACGGGGTCAAGCTTAAATCAGCTTCTGGTGGCTCAGCCTTGCCGGAACAATGCAGGCGGGTTGAGGTTTATCTTAACGACAACGAAGAACGCAGCCGCGGGCCGAACCTGATGGACGTTGACCAGGCGCGCGAGATGAAGCTAATTCAGCGCTTCAACCCCATCCCGGCGTATTACGAGCAC
The DNA here is from genome assembly GCA_002347485.1 of Anaerolineaceae bacterium UBA2260. Taxonomy (GTDB): domain Bacteria; phylum Chloroflexota; class Anaerolineae; order Anaerolineales; family Anaerolineaceae; genus UBA6107. Next base: position 131,558 of record DDXM01000054.1, read on the forward strand.
TTGCGAAAATTGATTGATTGCGACATCATCGCCGAGAATCCGCAGCGCTTCGTCATCGACTCGATGTACGGTTCCGGACGCGGCGTCATCCGCGGTTTTCTACAGGGCTCGGGCTGCGAGATCAGCGAGATACGCGGCGAAATGAACCCCGGCTTCGGCGGGGTACACCCCGAACCCATCCGCCATTACCTTGGCGCGCTGGCAGGCGCAATCGGCGCAGGCATGGGCAATTTCGGCATCGCCACTGACGGGGACGCCGACCGCATCGGCGCGATGGATGAACGCAGCAACTTTGTCGACCCACACAAGATCATGTCGCTCGCCCTGCGCTATCTGGTGGAAAAACGCGGCTTGACCGGTTCGGTGGTGCGCACAGTCTCAACCACGCGCATGATCGACCGCCTGGCGAAAAAATACGGTCTCCTCCTGCGCGAGACCCCGGTCGGCTTCAATCACATCGCTGATTACATGCAAAAGGAAAACGTGCTCATCGGCGGCGAAGAGTCAGGCGGCATCGGCTTCAGCGGTCATATTCCTGAGGGCGATGGCGTGCTGATGGGATTGCTGATCATCGAAATGGTGGCGGAATCCGGCACAACTTTGTATGAAATGGTTGAATCGCTGCAAAAAGAGGTGGGACCGGTATTCTACGAACGCATCGATCTCCGCCTGAAATACCCGGTTGCCAAGGAAAAGATGGTATCCATGTTGGTCAACGAGCCGCCTGCCGCGATCGGCGGGCAAAGCCTGGCTGAAGTTAGTACTATGGACGGGGTCAAGTACATTTTCAGCGATGACTCGTGGTTGCTCATCCGTCCATCGGGGACCGAACCCGTGTTGCGCGTCTACGCGGAAGGCAGGACTGATGATATGGTAAAAGCTCTGCTCACCTACGGCAAATCGATCGCTGATCGCGTCTCGTAATATCCTCGTCGTTAAAAATAAAAATCCGGGATTTGCGATCAATCCCGGATTATGTTATTGGGGTAGGTTTTACCTGGAGGACAATCGAAGGTGGCGACTGAAAACGATGATTACGATAAACAAGACCGCCAGTCCCGCCATGGTGGGCAGCCCGATTTCATCCATTAACCCGGTGTCAGGCAGCGCGGTCGGCGCTTTGGTCGGTGTGCTTGCCAGGGTGCCCTGGGCGGTCATTTGCGCTTGAATAGCTTCCACAGTTGCCAACTCATCAGCAGATAATCCGGTAGGGGTGCCTTGCGGGGTGTATGTTGCCACCGCTACCATCGGAGTTTTGGTTGGAGTTTTAGTCGGAGGCACAGTAGGAGTCAGTGCGATTTCGGTCAACGCCTGTTGAGTATTCATCTCATCCTGCAGAGCAATCACCGCGCCTGCTGTCGCTGTGTTCGCCGCATTGATCACCGCAGCTTCTTCCATCTGGGCAGCGCGCTGGTTGGAGATCAACCTGGGAGCAAATATTAACAAACCAAGCAACGCGATCAGGAATATGATCCCAAGCACGATGATGATGGTGAGAAAAGTCCGGTTTCCCGGTTTCTTCTCTGGTTCAGGGGGAGTTTCCTCCTGGAAAGCTTCCGCGTCGAATGGATCGTCGTTGTAACCGTTAAGTGCCATATGATTCCTCCTCCACTATTATAACTGTGGATTAATTTATTAGTTGAACAATATCCAGGTTCACCAGTGGGAAAAGATCGCTGGAACGTTGATCGAACCTCACCCTTGCAGAGCTGGAGCGCAGTCCGCTAGGTAATTGGGTCAGGCCTGGCATAATCTGCTCAATGCTGCCAACCCTACCCGCATAAGCCCCTGAATGTACTCTCACCTTCTGTCCCACGGAGTAAGCAGTATCGGTTATGGCAGGTTCCGCCTCCGCTGGCAAAGGGATATAAATTTCGGGACGATCGCCGGTAAGGCGGTTCCAGCGCATCGCATTAATCGAAACCTCGCGTCCCGCGTTAGTTTCAAGCACCTGACGGGATACTTCATCAATACCCATTTTCCCAAAACCGCTCAACAGGATCACTGGAAACGGCAGCACCTGCACAGTTGGAATCATGGCGGCCGGCATGGAGCCGAGGATCAGGCCACTGATACCAACAGATTTGGCCAGGGATAAAATATCCTCTGATGCGCAAACACCTGCCAGGATGACAGTCCCGCGGGTGGTAATCCCCAACCCTGCGGAAGTCAATTCACCATCCAGGCAATTCTCGTCCACGGTTAGTGGACCGAATCCGATGCGATCATTGCCCCAAACACCCTGTACCAGCGCGCCAGAAGTTTCAATCGAGACGCCACGCTCCGCGATGACGCGGCTGACCTGTCCGGCAAAACCGGCTTTGATCTCAATCTGTTCGCTTTCAGCTTCGATCAGCACGCGCCCATTATGGATCGATACGATCCTGCCCGGGCCGGGCGTGCGAATTACATGTGAGAACAAGCCGCCCGTCTCAGCGATGATATCGTGTTTTTCGAGCGTTTCTCCCGGTTTACGTATGATGAGGGATTCAGCGGCATCGACGGTGCGCGCGCCCAATACCCGCCCCACATCTACCAAATAGTGACGCGATGGAATGGTTGCCTGCGCGACGACATCGGACGGATGCACTTTTTGACCGGGGCGCACATTGATCTCTCCCGGCACCGGGAGCAATCGGTTACGTTGAATAAGAGTCAATGGATAGATTTGGGTCATCTGCGAGGACATAGGTACTCCTGCTTTTTACGTTGCAATATATGTACCAATAAATTACTTTTCTCCCAGCAGGAATTCCCATTCTTTGAGCCGCGCTCGGCGCACCGTGTCGTCGGAGGGCAGCTTGATAGGTCGACCTCTTGCGTCTAGTACCAGCCCGCACACCCCACCTCTTACGCGAATCGGTTCGTTCGAAACGGAGATATCTTCGATTTCTCCGCGGCGCAGCATACGCAGCCGCAACTGGCCGGACACACCTGAAGCCAAAGGCATGGATATGATCGTGCCCTGTTTTACTTCTGCTTCCATAAAACTACCATCTGGATAATCCAGGCGGGCGGAAAGCACCGGCGCGCCGTGGCGCGCTTTGCTGTCAACGCTCACCACTGTCGCCAGGTTAGTGAATGCCGTTGATTCCAACACCTGAACCGCCAGAACCGGGTTGAATTCAGCGATCGCCCCCAGGATGGGCATAATGCCGTGCTTGTCCATGATCAGTGGACAAATTCCCAGCGGCTGGATCCCATCCAGGATGGTCAACAAGGATTGCACCGGGGTAACCGTGCGATTGAGCGCCGACCCGCTGATGACGATAGGCTCGAAGCGTGTCGAAGGCAAAGCCGAGCGGCGTTGCAGGTCGCGCATCGCCAGTTGCAGAAGTTGCCTTGTGGCGGCCAGTTCCAACGCGAATTCACCCGGTGTACGCGCCACATCCAGGGGATACAGTGAGCGCTGCCATAGATAATCGCGCGCGTCATCATCGGAGACAGGCTCCACAAGCCAGCGGGTGATCTCGCTGATGTCTGTGCGCTCGAGTAAATGGGCGATCCCCTCACCAAGCCCATAATTGAACGTATTCAGAACAGACGTGTGAACGCCAGCGAATGACGCAACCGTGAAAGAAGCGCCCACGTCAAAGCCTAACACACCTTTGGTCGGGTCGTACAACTGACCCAGGAAACGGATCACGCGGTGAAAGGCCTGGCTGGAGAGACGCGGTGGAACGCTGCACAACGCCGAAACACGCTGCAATCCGCCCACCTTCTCATACACCTTCTCCATGACCATCGCGCTGAGCTGTTCCATCGCCGGCTCGAGAATTTCCTGATCGAGGGATGGCCGGATATTTGGCGCAACACGCACATTGGTGTAGCGATCCATGGAAGTGCGCAGTTCATCCGCCAGCGCCGCGTTCCCACAGTAAAGTACCTGAGGTCTGCGATCCCGGGGTAGAATTTGCAGAGCGCTAAGAGCCAGATCGGCAATTCGCGCCAGCGACCGATTCGCCCCCCCATCCGTTCCGCCGGCAAAGATGATCAGATCAGGCCTGGTAGCCAGCACCGCGTCCAGTTGGATATTCAATGCTCGTCGGTCAGTGATCCCAAACGCCTCTACGACCTGGGTGTAAGTGGAATATGCCAGCCGTCTGCCAGATTCCAGCGACACATCGTTGAGCAGACCAAACACGACCAAATTAAGATCGGGCACACAGGAAGTGGTGATCACAAAGTGGTCTATACCCTCGCCGTTGGGTTGAGACGGCATCATCAGGTTGGCTTCGTGGTCAAAAAAGACACGCCCGGTCACCGCTTCAAGGCGGGAAATCGCGTCGTAGATCGCCTCGCCGACATCGAAAGACGGCGCGGTATGCGTGGAAGGGGTCACCGCTGAAGAGATCAAGCGGTAACTATCTTCGACCACGTCAAACAGGAAGGCGCGGGTATTGATTGATCCGATCTCCACACCAAGTACCGAATAAAGCAGCGGCATCGCGTCTGTCATTCTTGCCTACCCCAGTAAACCTGTGATTGTATTGATAAGAAAATCCAACCTTTCGATCAGGGCAGTGATCGCGGCAGTTAACACACCCGCAAAAACCGCCCCCATGGTGATAGCGATAAAGATCTGCCCGATGGCGGCAAACACCGCAGACAAATTGCTGCGCCCGGGAATATGCTTACGCTTCTCGCGTGCACTGAAGTTAAAATAAGCCAGTGTGGCGAGGGTACCGCCCAGAAAAAAAACGCCTTCCGCTATACGCATAAACGGGGAGCCTGGCGAAGCGTTCGTGATATCGATGAAAGCGATGGCGCCACTCACCTGGCCAAAGAGCGTGCCCAACACCGCCCCTCCCACCGCCACCGCCGCTCCCACGCCCACCAGCAGCGCCATCGATGGACCACCCAGGCGCGTGAGGCGCGGTGATAACTTCGTCAGCAACAAACCGGAGAGCAAAAGTGGAACCAGGGACATCGTCGATCCCTGCATCACCGGCACAACCAGGCGCGCGATCAACACCTGGTACACGATGACCACCGCGAAGTAACCGGCTGTCACGCCGATGAACAAGGCTGAAACAAAGCGGAAAAACGGATTATCTCCCAGCAGGTAACTGAAAACCAGCAGGGTGATAAAGAAGCTCACGATCGTCCAGATAACCTCGCTGCCAACGGGCATCAGCGCTTACCCTCCTTGGCCCTTGTGGTGGGAGATCCGACCATCCAGAAGACGATCCCACCGACGAGAATGATCACCGCGGCAGATAATAGAGCAAACTGGTAGATATGAAACCGGGTTGATGCACCGCCGGGGACGGCTCGCAGCAATTCGTAGGCCATCGCGCCACCCACGCCGGATACCATGCCATCGACCTGACCACTGGCGTAATAGGGTTGCACCAGCGGCGCGGCTTGCGCGCTGAGAACCGCCAGGGTATTGATCGGTGTAGAACTCTGCCCAACCTGCTCGATCAACGAACGGGCAACATCAGGGTTATCCGTGACCAGGATCATAGCCCCAAAATCAGTGAGGGCATTTATTCCCTGCAATACTTTCACTTCGCCAACCGGTTGAATATCCGTGGTAAACGGCAGCGCAACGAGGGGATCTTGTACCAGCGCTCCCAACCCGATGGTTCCTCCAGGCAAGTAACCCAGCTCAACGACTTTATCATCGATCGAGTATTGCTCTCCATCCCTGACCGCATCACGAACCATTTCCTGTAGCAGCGCAAACCCCACTACATTGGTGGAGGTCAACGCCATCGGCACACCGCGCGAAATCAAATGCCGGAGCACCGGTTGCGCTGTCCAATCGAGCTCCCCAGCCAACCCGGCTTCGAAATGCGCGATTATTAGAACCGGCTTGTCTCCCGGCAGGGATTGGACCATACCCAGCATGTCTACCAGTTCAGTGGGATAAAGCTGGGGGGTTACCGCGCGAAACGCGGAGGAAAAGAGGGGGAGTAAAACCGAGAGCAGCACCAGCAGCGTCACCACCAGACGAACGACCTTATTGTCTTTTGTGCCAACTGGTCTTTCCACACCCGTGGAAGGATTCTCATCCCCGGGCTCGAGCAGCAACCGGAACAGATCGGCGTTCCTGCGTTGCGCTGGTGAAAGGCGCAGTTCCGGACCAAAGGTTCGGGGTTCTTTCACTTGAGAAGCAGGTTCGACCGTAGGCAGAGTGCCCTGGATACCTGCAAGAATTCCGTGGTCGGTTGTCTCAGGCTGCGGCTCGGGCGCGGGTGCGCCCTGGATCACAGAATGGATCGGCCGCAGGGATGCCAGCCATGCTGGCAGGTGGGCTTTTTCCAGTTTATTTTCAGGTGCCGGCTTACTGGGGCCTTCTTCGCTGACAGGTTTTTCAACCTCGTCACCAATAGTTTGATCAACGGCCAGCCATTCAGGCAGGTCTTCGATCGGGATAGGGAAACCCGCACCGGTTTCAGACTCTTCAATGTGGGCGACCTCTTCGCGTTCTTCAACCTCGCCGGCATCGATTTCCGGCTCGCGTTCTTCATGCCCAGTGGATAAGAAAGACCAATCGGGAGTGATATCGGGCGCGAATTCTTCTGCAGGCGTTGTTTCAGAGAAAATATCTCCTTTGAATGGAGGTGGTTCAGCATTCTTTTGATCTTCCTCGCCTTGCTCAAACGAGATCTTATTTAATTCGTTAAATTGCGCTTCAGAACCTTCCACTGGTCCGGCATTGACCAATGGACTTTCATCCTCATCGGCCGAGATCGCTGAACTCGCGCGAATAACCGGACCGGCCGCCAGGTCGCGCAGCCATTCAGGTTCTTCCTCCGACACCCAATCGTGGGGCTCCGTCTTTTCTGATTGCGTATCCTGCTGTTTCAATTGCCGTACCCGCACCAGCCAATCGGGGATTTCCTCGCTGGTCGATTCCGGTTGCGCGATCTGTGAAACATCTTCAGGGGGATTGGGAGGTACTTCAGATTCGGGGGAATCGGCTTGGTTGCGCAGCCCGGCCAACTTTTCGCGTTCCTGCGGTGTGAGAGAACCACCCTGCCTGGGTAAAAGTGTATTACAGTACCAGCAGCGCTCTGCGCTGGCATCGTTCATACGGTTACAGATCAGGCACCTGATATCAGCCATTGTCAACCATTGTAAGGACGGTCCGAGCCAATCATCACGCGAATACCAGCCGCCAGGCTGCCCAGCGCGATCCCGAGCAGAATACCCCTCGCTCCAGCGACGGGCGCGTGGTGAAACGCGGAAAGGAAGTCGCGCAGCACGGGGATCTCGGACGTGAACGCGAGCACGCCGCTGTTCAGAATCAGGAACAGGACGACGCACAAAAAGAAAACAAACCCCATCCAACTGCGGTGTCGTTGCAGGATCTTCAATGACGCCACCACCAGGCTGATGGCAAGGAGCGCCATCAGAGAGGATTCAATTGGAACCTGCACATGTGTGACAAGCTTCTGAAACCCGGGGCTTGAAGGTCCCAAAAAGATTCCAGCCACGAGCGTAACTGCAAACGAAATGATGATCACAAGGCTGGCGCCCCTGCGTTCATGCTTTTCCTTCACGCGCTTCCAGTGAACACCGAAGATCAGGTTCAATATCGCGATCAGGCCTGCGACACCGCTCAACGTGACTGCCCAGTTGAGTAATTGCCCGCGCAAATCATCAATCGCGGGGATCCTGAAAAAATAACCGAGCAGAACGATCAATCCGGCTGCCACAGCGATGATGATATTAAGGATCTTCATAACAACCCCAGGCTTTTCAGCAGCGCGCCGATCAAAAGCGCTCCCCCAACGAGAAAGCGCAGGATATCCTGCACGCGTAGGCTGGCGATGTGCGCCGGACGGTACGCGAGATAAGCTGGCACCGCGTACAATTCTTCACCGATCACAAAATCCTGGCTGGTGGCCATGAAGACCGCCTGCGCGACGAGCGAATCGCTCGCGGCCAGGGTAAACTGGGCATGTTTTTCAGCGTTTCCAGTCAACCAGCCCGCCTCAACGCCAAAGTTCCCGATCAACACATTGGTTTTTGCCCCGCTCTCTTCGAGCGCGTCCAATGCCCCCAGCGCGTAGGAAAACGGGGTAGCCCCGGAGAGGTAACCCAGGTCCGGGTCATAATACTCACGGGTGTTGGTTTCCATAGCCACCGCGCGCAGCACATCCTTGCTGAGCAACGCGAAACCGCCATCTCCGCTGGTGCAGATGGGGGGTTGATCGCTATTGGCGCTGAGCTGCCCGATACTGTGCAGTGCGCTTAACCCCACCAGGGTGGATGTGTTGGCGGCCTCGGTCAGATCGGCTTTACCCAGCGTTACATGGACGCGGCTGCCATCTTCAACGGACAGGCCGACAGCACGCTTCAGACGGGTGATGGCAGGGATCTTTCTGAACAAGGCGGGGTACTTCCCCCTTACCTGTTTGGAGGAAAAAATGATGATACCAGCGGCAGTTGCCAGCACCAGTAGAAAACCGATCACATCCCAGGCTGTCATGCATCCCCCCGGCGCAAGTAATCAGCGAAAGTTCTACTCGAATCCGGATCTTCCAGTAATTCAGCAAAAGCAGTCCACGAGGATAGATGAGTGGATGCAATAAATGGTGAAAAGGCAAGCATACCCTGGGCGATCAATGATTTAATTGGTCCGCCCCCTTCCAGCATCGCAAGGATGACTGTTGTGAAGTGTCCTTGTTGAAATTTCCCCGACCAATCAGACCACAGATGAGATTCCATCGCTAAAAGTATAGCATAACCTCATTTAGATGTATTAGCTTTTCCAGTACAAGCTTTTCCAGTACAAGCTTTTCCAGTACAAGCTTTTCCAGTACAAGTCTCTGGTGTATCTCAAATTTGAAAAAATCCGTTGTAAAATGAAGGTGCAATATTTTATCCGAACCCCTGCAAGGAGACGATCATGTCCATTCTAAATTTGTTTAAGAGACCTTACCCGCAAATCAACGCGCTGGAGGTAAAACGCCTGCTGGATGAACTGGTCAGGATCGGTATACAGGAAGATTATCTCTCAGAATTTCCGGGACGCGGCTTTAATGCGCAGTGCCGCCATATCCGCGCGCGAGAGATCGGAAACCGCTTCAGGGAGATCGGCGGCAACAACCTGATGTCATGGGCATTTCGCAATGTGCGCAAACAGGCGGGAAAAGTTTCAGCTTCTCACCTGGAGTACGCCTGGAAGGACATCGGCGACTGGCAGCCCTGACGAATTTGCCACAAAATAGAGGACCGGTCTTGATCCACCGGTCCTTGTTTATTTAATTGGGAAAGTATGGATGATTTTGAGTATCTCAGCCATGCGGGATTTCCAGTCATACGCTTGCGCGCTTTCCCTGGCGGACTCACCAAGGCGCTTTCGCATGGGCTGGTCGGAGATCAACTGCGAGAATTTTTGGCACAGATCTGTGAAATCTTCCGGTTGATAAAAACTGGCTGTCTGATCACTCAACACCTCGCGCAACACAGGCAGGTCGCTCGCCAGGATGGCGCGCCCGCTGGCGAGGTATTCGAATAACTTCAACGGGCTGCTGACCCGGGCGATATTCCCCCCGCCGCTGCCGCCAAAGCTCTGACTGTAGGGCATCAGCAGCACCTCAGCCGCAGCCTGATAGAGCGGCAGGCGGCTATTGGCAACATAACCAGTCAGGGTAACGTTCTTGATGTTACTGGCATCCAGCCGTGCCTGCCAGTGAGCCACCTGCTCCGGGGTGCCGCCAACCCACAGGAATTGCACCTGCGGAAAAGCCTGCGCGAGCGGTTCGAGGCTCTCAAGTCCGCGCCCGGGGTAAAACCCGCCCGCGTACAACGCGGTGAAATTCTCAGGCAGTCCCAGGGTGGCGCGCGCCTGGTGTGGATCGGGGAGTTGCTCGTAACGCGCCAGGTCAACCCCGTCCGGGGAAATCATAAATTCACCGGGTTTCGCTTCCACCCCGGTTGCCCGATCAATGACCTCCTTCAAAGCGGCGGTGATGTAAACAATCAATCCCGGTGTACGCTGACGCAGGTACCGGCGGTACACCATAGGACCAAAGCGTCCTGTGGGGAGGTCGTGCATCTCGAGAACAGTCTTCATTCCCCGCGCGCGGGCGATCAGTGCCGCCCACGGCACCCGGGTGTAGACCAGGTCTATGCTATCCCTGCGCGCCTGTGATACCGCTCGAAAGGCAAAATCGATTCGCTTAAAAAGCGGCCGGGATGTAAAACGTAGAATTGGGAATCGCTCCTCCAGACCGTAGGTTTCCGACAATTTCTCCCATTCCACAACCGCGCCGCCTGGCAGGTAAAGTCGCACATCCTCCCCAAGCTGCCCCAAAGCCTGGCAAACCTTCATCACCTGCAGGCTGTTCGCTCGCGTGGAGGGAATCTCAGCAGTGGAGATGTACGCGATCTTCATCTTATCCCGCTTCCACATTTTCCCGTTCGCCCTGCCTTATTTTATGCAAGCCAAGGTACACGAGCACCGCGGTCGAAAGGACCAGGTAACCGGTCAATAAAAATCCCTCGCCCATGCTGCCAAAGGCGGGCACCACCCAGAACGCCAGTCCGGTTTTGATCACAGCTGCAACCAGCAGAACGTACAAGGGGATGTTCGCCTTGCCGAACGAAAGCAGTAAAGAGCGATTCCAAAAGAAGATATTGGCGAAACCGAAACCGACCAGCAGCAGCATGGTCACGGGATACGCGGGTACAAATTCGCTGCCGTAGAAGAGTCCGATCAGCCATTTACCCGCCGCGAGCATCACCAGCAACACAAAACCGGTCCAAGCGGCCGAGATGAGGGTCACGCGTTTAAGCAGGCGGCGCAGCTCACCCCAGGCCCTGGTAACGATAGCGCGCGTCATTTCAGGGAAGGTGGTGGAGATGAAGGGAGTGATGGGCATCATCAACGGGTTCACGATCGAAAGCGCAAGTTTGTAGAGACCCACCGCCTGTTGATCCAGGAAATAGCCCAGCAGCAAGGGTTCGCTCTCGCTGGCAACCATCTTCACCGTGCCGCTGAGGTTGGTAGAAAGCGTATATTGCGCGATCTCTTTTAATGGCGGCAATGCAGAAAGCGGGGTCTTCCACCAGCGCGGCGCAAGATGGCCTGGCAGGTAGATAAGGGCAAGGATGACCGGGCCGACACCAAGGATGATCTTCCCCACCAGGTAGGCGACGAGTACAAAGTAGATGCTGCCGTCCACCAAAAAAGCTATAAAGATCAATACGGCGGTGATCACGCTCTGCACCAGGTTGATGATCGCCTGCACGCGGAAACGGTTGGTGATTTGCAAAATACCGGTGGCGGTCTCGGAGAACATCTTTGCCAATATCGAAAAGCCGTAAAGCTGGATCAACGGCAGCGCATTGATATCCTTGGCAAAGTACTTCGCGCCAAACGGCGCGAGCAGCATCAAGATGGTGAACGCCAACAGTGAGGTCGCACCTTCGATCAGCATGGCGATCTTCACCACCGCGCCGGCTTTCTGGCGGTTATCTTCGGTCAATTCCTTGCCCAGGTAGCGAATGATGAACTCACCCATGCGGAAGGAGAAAAGCCGACTCACGTTGGTCACAAAGGTGGTGACAATGGTTATCGAACCGAATGCTGCCACACCGAGCAATCGCGCGGCAAAAATACTCTGCACCAGTGAAAGCAATAAACCAATTGAAGTGGTACTAAAAAGATAACCGGTGTTTTTCAACACGCGGCTGAGCACGCGATCTTCAGCGATAAATTGCTTGAACCTGTTGAGCAGGACTTTCATGGAATTTGAATATCACGCGCCCAATCACGCTGTTCGAGGTACCAATTGACAAGGTGCGCGGTGCCTTCATCGAGTGGCACTCGCGGTTCCCAGCCCAGCAGGTGGCGCGCCTTGGTCACATCCGCCCAGTTGGCATCCACATCCGCCGGGTGCTTGGGAATGTAGCGGATATTGGCTTTTCGCCCGACCAGCTTTTCGATCCTGTGTAACAAATCATTGATCGTGATAGTCTCATGCCCGCCCAGGTTTACGATCTCGTAGCCGACCGGTTTGAGGGCTTTGACCACTCCGTCCGCGATGTCATCCACGTATGTAAACCCGCGCATCTGCTCGCCATCCCCGGTGATCTCCACTGTGTCACCCTCCGCGATCCAACGCGTAAAGCGAAACATGACCATATCCGGGCGGCCGGCGGGGCCATAAACAGTGAAGAACCTTACCACGGTCGTGTCCAGCTTATACAGGTGGTGGTAGGTGTATGCCATCACCTCGGCGGCTTTTTTGCTGGCAGCATAGATCTGCAACGGGTGGCAGGAATCCGCGCTCTCCGGCGTGGGCAGCGGCGGATTGGCGCCGTAAATGGAGGATGTCGATGCCAGCACCAATTTGCCCGTTCCGCCCTTGCGCGACCATTCCAGCAGGTTCAGGGTGCCAGCGGCGTTGGTCTGCAGATAAACTTCCGGGATCTCCACCGCCTGGCGCACACCTGCGCGCGCGGCGAGATGGATCGCGGCATCGAACGCGGGGTATTGATCAGCCAGTGTGGTGAAAAAACCCGTGCGGCAGATATCATCGCGGATAAAGGTGAATTGCGGCAGGCGGGAAAGCTGGCGCAGGCGCCACTCCTTCAAACGCGGATCATACGAGTCGTTGAGGTTATCCACCCCCACGATCTCATGCCCCGCAGCGGCCAGGCGCTCGATCACCGCGCGGGCGATGAAACCCGCTGCGCCGGTTACCAGGTAGCGAGCCATTAAAGCCTGACCACCCTGGCGGAAGTCCGCCCCAGTTTACCCAGCGCGTTGCGCGTGTCAACGATCAATTGCGCGTGTTCATGGATGGCTTGGTAATCATAGACCTTGTGATTGGTCACGATCACAACGCAGTCAGCATCCTTGACCGCCGGTATCAGGTCTGTCACCGAGTCGATCTCCCAATCCTCATCGCGGATATGAGGAATATACGGATCATGATAGGAAACCTTCGCACCTTTTTGCTGCAGGAGGCGGATCACATCAATGGCGGGAGATTCCCGTAGGTCATCGATATCGGGCTTGTAAGCCGCGCCCAAAACGAGCACCTTGCTGCCCTTGATGGCTTTTTCATGGTCATTGAGCGCGTCTTGCACCTTGCCCACCACGAAGCGCGGCATGGAAGTGTTGATCTCCGACGCCAACTCAATGAAGCGTGTGGTGTAGTTAAGCGAGCGCATCTTCCAGGACAGGTACATCGGGTCAATGGGAATACAGTGACCGCCCAACCCGGGACCTGGGTTAAAACGCATGAAACCAAAGGGTTTGGTCGCCGCCGCGTCGATCACTTCCCACACATCTATCCCCAAGCGGTCGCAGATGAGGGTGAGTTCGTTGACAAAGCCGATGTTGATCATGCGGAAAGTGTTTTCCAGCAGCTTTGCCATCTCCGCCACCTCGGTGGAGGAAACCGGCACCACGGTGTCAAGCGCCTGGCTGTACCACGCCGCGGAAACCTCGGTGCATTTTTCGGTCATCCCGCCAATCACCTTGGGGGTGTTCTTGGTGGTCCAGTCTTCGCGCCCAGGGTCAACCCGCTCCGGCGAGAACGCCAGGAAAAGCTCTTCACCGACTTTCAAACCGCTTTTCTCGGTCAGCGTGGGCAGCACCAACTCGCGGGTGGTGCCGGGGTAAGTGCTCGATTCTAGCACCACGACCATGCCAGCGTGCACGTATGGCGCGATCCCCTCCGCCGCGCTGATAATGAAGGAGAGGTCAGGATCGCCGGTGTGGCGCAGCGGGGTGGGTACGCAGATGGCAACCGCGTCAATGTCCTTCAACACGGAATAATCACTGGTTCCGCGCAGCCTGCCGGCGTCCACCAGACCTTTGACGACCGCGGTTGGTACATCCAGGATATAACTCTCTCCGCGGTTGACCATGTCCATCTTTTCAGTGACCGGATCGATACCGGTAACGTTAAAACCGGCGTTGGCAAATACGGTGGCAAATGGCAATCCCACGTAACCCATGCCAAGCACGGCGACGCGCGCGGTCTTGCGGTTGAATTTCTCGATCAGTTGAGATGCGTAATCCATAGTGTCCCTCATGAAATTAGAATAATGACAATTGTTCCGGGTTTTCATCCTGGTGTTTTATTTCTTCCACAACCGTTCCCGACTCGGGAATGGTGATTCTGCCAGCAGCCTTTGCGCTGGCGATCGCAGTTGGCAATTTCTGAAAGTCAGCGATCACAACTGGTTTCAACGAAGGTTGGTGCAAGGCTGCGGCTGGGTGATACATTGGCACGATCAGGCGCTCGTGAACCCAGGCCGGCTGTCCGTGAATTTCGCTGATACGCGCATTGGGTAGAAATTTTCCCATCGAGATGCGCCCGAGCGTGACAATGACAAAGGGGTTGATCGTTTCGATCTGCCGGTCGAGGTAGCGGGCGCAGGCGGTGAGCTCCTCGGGCAATGGATCGCGGTTGCCGGGAGGGCGGCATTTCACCACGTTGGCGATGAAGACTTCTCCGCGCTTGTACCCGGCTTCAGCCAGCAGCTCATCGAGGAATTTTCCCGCCGGTCCCACGAAAGGTCTGCCCTGCTCGTTCTCATGAAAGCCGGGGCCTTCGCCGATGAACATGATCTCCGAGCGCGGATTGCCCTCTCCCGGAACTGCGTTCTTGCGGGAAAAGTGCAGGTCGCAGGCCTGGCATACCGCCACCTGCGCGCCAACCTCTCGAAGTATTTCCTCCGGATTCACCTGATTCCCTCCATGCTATGTAAGCAGAAATTATAAGACCAATTTTACCTTACTGCAGGTTTAACAACCGTTTCAGGTCAAGCGGGTCGAGATCCATTAACACGGCATCCTCGCCATTGTCCTGGTAATATTTTTTGCGCACCCCCACCTCGCGATAACCGAAGCGCTCATACATGCGAATGGCAGGTTCATTTCCGCGCCGCACTTCGAGAAAGGAGCGCACCGCCCCGGTGTGATAGGCGTCGATCAGCGCGTGCGCTAACAGACGTTGCGCGATCTTCTGCCGCCGGTATTCCGGGTGAACCGCGATGGTCGCCACGTGCGCCTCATCCACGATCAACCAGATCACGATCATCGCCACCAGCGTCGCAGGTCTATCTGGCGTTGAGGTCTCCGCCACCCAGCAACGGGATAACTCATTGACCTCCAACTCGTACTTATAGGAGCTTTCAGGCCAGGGAAGCGAAAACGAGTGTTGATCGAGCGCGATCACAGCCGGCAGATCTTCGCGGCACATTGACCTGATTTGGATGGGTAATGTGGGTTGAGTGGAGGTCACTCAGTGATCATCCCGGCAATATGCAGGTAAATAGGAGAGAGCTGGATCGGGTCGTCGACCTGTCCGGCTTTCCAGCGTTTCCACGCCAGTTCTGCCAGCACCGCCGGGCGGCGCATGGCGAGGCTGGGCGCGGCAATCATCGCGTTCTTCCATTTCCGCCCGATTACCTGTCTTTCAGAGACGTTCATCTCTCCACAGATGCGGGTGGGTCCACTGATGCGGTCTGAGATCTGCTCAGGTGTCATCACCTGCGGCTCATCAACCGCTCGCCATGCTCCATCGCGGGCTGAAAATTCCTGCACCGCCATACGCGAACGACCCGCCGGGATGACGGTGAGCAGCAGCTCGGCGGTCAACGGCTGAGAAGCCACCTGGTATTCGAAAGTGGGAATGCCGATTAGCGGGATGCGCAAGGAAAGCGCGAGCCCTTTGGCCAGCGCCAGGCTGATGCGCAGGCTGGTAAAGGAACCCGGGCCAAGGGCGACAGCGATAGCCTTCAAGTCAGAAGGGGACAGCGCGCAACGCTTCAACAGGTCATGGATGGCTGGCGCAAGTTCCACGGTGTGGTGATTCGCGCTGCGCCATTGCATTTCTCCGACGATCACCGGGTCATCATAAAGGGCGATACCGCAGGTCAGTGTGGAGGTATCCAGTGCGAGTAACATTCTATCCTCCAAAAGCGATGCGCTTGAAATCCTGCATCAGTTTTTCGTAGCGCTCTCCGCGCGGGGTAAAGAATAACCGGCGTTGTTCATCCGCCACCCATGAAAGGTCAATCTGCAGGTGTTCAGCCGGGAGCGCCTGCATGATACGGTCCGACCACTCTACCACCAGCGGACCGTCGATCAAGAAAGTATCGATGTCCAGGTTTTCCGCTTCTGGGATGGACTCAATACGGTAAGCGTCTAGATGGGATAGTTGATCGCCATTGGGTTGTCGGTACAGGTTCACCAGCACGAAGGTCGGGCTGGAAACCGGATCCACCGAGCCCCAGCCTTTCGCCAATCCTTGGACGAAGGTGGTTTTACCAGCGCCCAGGTCGCCGACCAGGCAGATCACGTCCCCGGGTTTTAGCAGCGCTCCCAGGCGGATGCCAAGCCGCCGCGTCTGTTCGGGACTGCGGCTGACAAAATCAACATTTCCGGAAGTTAAGATTGGCATTATTTAAATTATATGCGCGTGGCGAAGGGTAAACAAGTGGATCAGGCACCCGGCGCTTCCTTTTGATCGGAGATCGGCGCGGGGAAGTGCGTTTTCATGCGATGCGCCAATTCCCGCCGAGAAAGCAGCACTTTATGCGCGCAGGTTTCACATTCCAGGCCGATATCCGCGCCCAGGCGCACGACCTTCCACGTGAACCCACCGCACGGATGCGCTTTCCTTAATTTCACCCGGTCTCCAAGGTTCAGCTCCGGCAACATGCAGTCATTATAACCCATGATATAATCTTAAAATTACCTGGGAAATTCCAGGCCTAGGAGGAATTCCCTTTCATGCTGAACCTGTCCCCAAGCCTGTTGATTTCGCGCATCATCACATTGATCTTCGCTTTGACCGTTCACGAGTTC
Source organism: Anaerolineaceae bacterium UBA2260 (assembly GCA_002347485.1). Taxonomy (GTDB): domain Bacteria; phylum Chloroflexota; class Anaerolineae; order Anaerolineales; family Anaerolineaceae; genus UBA6107. Next base: position 148,353 of record DDXM01000054.1, read on the forward strand.
GCTCACGCGTTCGTAGCCTACCGGTTCGGAGATACCACCGCGCACGACGCCGGGCGTTTGACCTTGAACCCGCTGAAACACCTGGATGTGTTCGGCTCATTGATGCTGCTGGTGGCAGGGTTTGGTTGGGCAAAACCTGTGCCGATCAACCCGTACACATTGCGCCGCCGGTCTGATTCCGCCGTGATGTGGGTCTCATTGGCAGGTCCGATTTCCAACCTGCTGATGGCGATCCTGTCGGGTCTCCTCCTGCGCCTACGGATCTTCCCCTGGGTCGCGTCTGAGGGGTTCCTGCCTACGCCCGCGGAGTTTCTATTCACGTTCATGACCATCAACCTGGTGCTGATGCTATTCAACCTGATCCCCCTCGCCCCGCTCGATGGCGAGAAAGTGTTGGGTAACCTGCTGCCGAAGAGCTGGGCAGATAACTTCGCAACCATCCAGCGCTACGGACCGATCCTGCTGCTGGTATTGTTGTTCGTGCTGCCGATGATCGGCATCGATATTATCAGTTGGATCATGACCCCGGCGTTAACCCAAATTCAAAAAGTCATCCTCGGAGTATCCTGATGAGCACAAAGATCGCTATTCTTGGGTTTGGCCAGACAGGCGCGTCGATCGGCCTGGCACTGGCACCCTATAATGATAAAGTCACCCGTGTAGGTCATTCTGCGGAAGTCAAGTTGATGAAAAAAGCAGCCGCGGAGGGCGCCTTCGACCGTACCGAGGTCAAGCTGCCCGACGCCGTGCGCGGCGCGGACATCGTGGTGATAGATTTTCCGACCGACATGGTGAAAGACGCGCTGCGCCTGATCGCCAGGGAGATCAAGCCCGAGACGGTTGTGCTTTGCTTTTCGGTAGTCTTCAGAACCATCTATGATTGGGTGCACGAGCTACTGCCCGCGGGTCAGCCTTTTATCCTGCTGCATCCGGTGATCAACCCCGAGCGCCTGGCCGATTGGAACGACACCCTGCAGACCCCCCACGCCGACCTATTTGAAAAATGCGACATGGTCATCGCCGCTGATCACGGCACCAGTTCGCGCGCCATGCAAACCGCCTCTGATCTGACCACGCTGCTCAAAGCGAGACCCTATTTCACGGAACCAGCGGAGGCTGATGGCATTTTTGCCGCCGTGGAACAGTTGCCATTATTGAACGCCGCGGCGGTCATCAACACGCTCACACACAGCCCCGGTTGGGGGGATGCCCGGCGCATCACCTCGCGGGCTTTCTTCCGCACCGCATCGATCAGTATGTTGTTTGATGAGGAGGAATACTTCGGCATCACCAGCCTGATGAACCGGGAAAATACCGCGCGCGTGCTGGATGAAGTGATCGCCGAACTGCAGGAAATGCGCCGGATGATCACGGAAGATGATGAAGATGGACTACGCAAGACGCTGCACGACGCGCGCCAGGGATATAAATTGTGGCTCGACCAGCGCACCAGCGGTGAATGGGAGCGCGAAGAAAAACCGGAGGTGCCCGTATCCGGAAACTCCCTTGAGCGTTTGTTCGGCGGTAAGCCCCGCGACCTCAAAGACAAAAGGTAGTCATGGCATATTACTGCTACATCGTTGAATGCGCGGATGGCAGTTATTACACCGGCTGGAGCCTGGACCCCCTACGCCGGGAAAAGCAACACAACCAGGGCAGCGGCGCGGCTTACACGCGCATGCACCGCCCGGTGCGACTGGTTTACACGGAAGAATTACCAGACTTGCGCGCCGTGATGAAACGGGAAAGGGCGATCAAAGCCCTTGGACATGCGCAGAAACAAAAGCTCATTCAATCACTACCCGGGAGTGAATAAACAATGACCATCGATCGGGGGCGTGTCATTTCACCGGGCAGGGTCAACCTGCTGGGCGAACACGTCGACTACAACGATGGTCTTGTATTACCGGTTGCGATTGATCGAGCGGTTACCATTCATTTTCGACGCACCAATGACGCAGTCGTCACTTTGTACGCACGCGACCTCGGTGAAGAATGTCGCTTTCACCCTAAACAACTCCAGGACAAAACAGACATTAATGGCAAGCCATTACCAACCTGGGCGCTTTATCCCGCCGGCGTGGTCTGGAACTTGCTGAATTATGACCTCCCGGTTGAGGGATTTCGCGCGGATTTTCATGCCAACATCCCCATCGGCGCTGGGCTCAGCAGTTCTGCCGCCGTTGAAGTTGGTTTTGCCGTGGCGTGTGAAGCGCTCGGCGGATGGCAGCTGGATCGCCTGACCCTGGCGAGGATCTGCCAGGAGGCCGAAAGCGAATATGTGGGCGTGAATTGCGGTTTAATGGACCAGTTCGCCAGCGCTTGCGGCGTGCAGGATCACGCCGTGATGCTCGACACGCGCAGCCTGCATTACCGCGCGGTGCCTTTACCGCCTGAGACGGTCATCATCATTGCTGATTCCACTCTGCGGCGCGCGCTGGTCAATTCGGCTTACAACGAGCGCCGCAGGGATTGCGACCAGGCGGTGGCGTATTTCCAAAACCTTGACCCCGCGGTGCGCGCCTTGCGGGATGTGACACCCGAGTTGTTCCTCACCAGTGAGAACCATTTACCGCCGGTGGTTTTCCGGCACGCGCGGCATGTGGTGGAAGAGATCGCGCGAGTCAATGAAGCCATTACCCTGCTCGAGAAGAACGACGCGGAGGGTTTCGGCAGGCTGATGTTTGCCACCCACACCTCACTCCGCGATCTATACGAAGTATCCCTGCCTGAACTTGATATCCTTGTCGATGGGGCATCCCATTTCGAGGGCTGCCTGGGAGCCCGCCTTACCGGCGCAGGGTTCGGCGGCTGCACGGTGAACCTGGTGAAAAAGGATCATGTCGATCAATTCATCCACCAGTTGAGCGAACTGTACAAAGCAAAAACCGGCCTGACCGCCGCCATCTTTGCCACCACTCCCAGCCAGGGAGCCCATCTTTCCTGAAATCGAACAGGACAACAACCATGCCTGATCAAAAAGCCATCTCCACCAACCAAATGCAAAAGACCTTCAAAACGCGGCAAGGATTTTGGAGACGCACCACGCGCGTCACCGAGGCTGTGCGCGATGTGACGTTCGAGGTCAACAAAGGGGAACTTTTCGGGTTGCTTGGTCCCAACGGAGCGGGCAAAACCACCAGCGTAAAAATGCTTTCCACGCTGTTGCTGCCCACCAGCGGCACGATCACGATCCTCGGGCTGGATATTCTGCGTGACACGACAGAAGTGCGGAAACGCATCGGCTTCACCTTCGGCGGAGCTCGGGGATTGTATGGACGCTTGACCGCGGTGGAAAACCTGCGTTACTTCGCCGAGCTTTACGCCATGGAACCCGCTCTCACCCGCAAACGCATCCCTGAACTGCTGGAACTGGTGAATCTGCTGGATCGCGGAAATGACAAGGTGGAGACCTATTCCAGCGGTATGCAGCAGCGCCTGCACCTGGCGCGCGCCCTGCTGCATGACCCGGAGTTGATCTTCCTGGATGAACCCACCGTCGGCATTGACCCCGTGGGGGCGCGCGAGTTGCGCGCAACGATTAAGGAATTGAAAGCGCGCGGAAAAACCATATTGCTGACCACCCATTACATGGCCGAAGCGGACGAACTTTGCGATCGCATCGCCATCATCAACAAGGGGCGCATCATCGCGATGGACACCCCGGCAGGTATGAAATCGGGCATGACTTCAGAATCTGTCATCAACCTGCGAACTTCCAACGAGAACCTCACAGCTTTGAAGGCTATCCTCAGCCCAATCGATGGTAAAGCCACCATTCTTTGCAAGGAGAACACCGTCCAATCTGAGGTCAGCATTCGCACCGCTCACCCCTCAAGGGTGATAGAGGTCATTTCTCCATGGTTGAATACCGACCTGATCCAGACGATGGAGATGCGTAGCCAGACTCTGGAGGATGTGTACGTGGCCATCATCCAAAACGAGGAAGCCAATGGGTAATTTCCTGCGCCTGGCACTTCGCCAGATGGATGTGCAACTGCGCATGCGCGTGCTCAGCCTTTGGAGTCTGGGATTATTCTTTACCCAGCCCGCCATTTTCAGCGCGGTGGGCATGCTGCTCGCGCACGCCGCGGGAAACGCCAACCCTGACCTGATCTACACCGTGATCGGCGGGGGCATCATGGGGATGTGGAGCGGGCTGGTATTCACCTCGACCTTTGACATCCGCGCCGATAGGCGGGAGGGCACCCTCGAATTGATCGTCGGCAGCCCCACCCCGCTACGGCGCGTGGTGGGTTTCCGCTCATTATTGAACATCCTGGCGGGTTCCACCAGCATGCTTGCCGCGGTCACAGCGGCCGTCCTGATTTTTGACTATTCCTTCGCCGGGATCAACGTCCCCGCGGTCATTCTTTCCTTCGCGTTGCTGCTCTTTGGTCTATGGTGCATGGGTATCTTCCTCGCCAACCTGCTCGCATGGTCGCGGCTTTCCGGCACCTTCGTCGACCTGCTGGAAATGCCCATCGCCCTGTTGTGCGGGTTCATGTACCCCATAAGCGTGTTGCCCAGTTGGATGCAGTATATTTCAGTGGTCTTTCCTATCCGTTGGAGCCTGCAAGCCATGCGTGAAGCCATGCGCGGAACCGCCGCGAACGCGGAACTGCTCAGCCTGTGGGGAATTTCGCTCGGCATCTCGCTGGTCTTCTACCTGTTCTCGCACTGGCTGGATGTCAAGGTGCACGACCATATTCGCGTGACTGGGGAGCTTCATTCCATATGATCCGCAAGCTTGGTCAATTTTTCCGCTTGTACTTCTTCCAAGCCTGGTTCTCCTACCGCTCGCTGTTCGCGTGGAGCACTCCCTTCAGCTACATGACAAGCAAATTCGGGTTCCCGTTCTTTTCCATGCTCTACTTCGTATTCATCGGCAAATTCGTGGGCTTCGACAACCCGGAGTTTATCGTCATCGGCAATATCCTGCTCATGCCTTCCATTAACGGTCTGTACGGGATATCCATGACGATCGGCGATGAACGCCAGTTCGGCGCGATGTCCTACCTGCTTGCCAGCCCCGCAGCGCGCGCTCCTTTGTTCTTAGGGCGAGCGTTCTTTCATATAATTGATGGGTTTATCACAGTGCTCGTCGCGCTACCCATCGCCATCCTGTTTTTCGGGCTTGGGTTCTCTGGGATCAACCTGCTGCTGCTCGCCCTCTGCCTGATCCTGCTCTCCATCACTACCACCGGCTTGGGCTTCATCATGGGCACCATCAGCCTGGTCAGCCGCGATGGCTGGATGTTCACCAACACACTCGGGCAATTGCTCTTCATCCTCATCGGGGTCAACATTCCGGTGGATAAACTGCCGGCTTTTCTGCAGCCGATCTCGAACTACCTGCCCATGACCAGGGGCATCCTGGCAGCCCGCCAGGTGCTGGATGGCGCGCGCTGGCTGGATGTTTCGGGGCTTCTCGGTGGCGAGATTCTGGTGGGACTGGTTTACATTCTCATCGGGTACACCTTGTTCCGGTTAATTGAAAGAGCCAGTATGACTACTGGCTCCCTGGATAGCATCTAAGGAATAGCGTCAATCGGTAAAGACAGGCAGGTGTCCCAGCGCGATCACATCGCGCCACTTGGCGCGCTCACCCTCGGTGAATACTGCCACCTCGCTGACCACTTCTCCGCCGGCTTTCTGCACCAGCAGGCGCATGCCTTGCAGGGTCGACCCTGTGCTGATGACATCATCCACGATCACCACCTTCTTACCGCGCATCAGGTCGATGTCCTTCTCATCCAGGTACAGGTACTGCGGCTCGCCAGTGGTGATGGAAAGGGTCTCGGTCTTCAGCGCGTCGCCCATGTACGGTTTGTATACTTTGCGCAGGACCACATACGGCTTGTTGGTTTCCACCGCCAGGGCATGAGCCAGCGGGATGCTCTTGGCTTCCGCCGTGAGCAGCACATCGTAATCGACCCCGGCCAGGCGGGCTGCCAGCGCGGAGGCGCAAGCTTGCACCAGCTCGGTATCACCCAGGATGTTGAGAATAGCGATCCGTAAGCCGGGTTTGATCTCAAACAGCGGCAGTTCGCGGTGAACGCCGGCTATGTCAACCGCATACGTTTGTCTAATTTCCATCAAATTCTCCAAATGAAATTTTCGCGTGTATATAACCGCACCCTGAGTTTATCATAAATCAATGCCATTGCTTAAAATTTAGATTCCCGCGCTTCGGTGTGCGGGGATCCGGGAGAAAAGAAGTGTGTGGTAAAATCATCGAGAGCCGGGGACGCCGACCCCGGCTCTCTTTACTAAGGAGGAGAAGAAAAGAAGTCGCCCTGTAGATAGTTTAGCAGGGTTCACTTTATTAAACTTGACTCTTCCCCTACGATTACCCTACAAATATCCGCAATTCGCTGAATTTTTGAGGTATTTTTACGGCAAGAAAAGGTGTGATGGAAGGTTTCATACAATTCGAAAGCCCGATCGGGCAAATCACGATCGAAAAATCAAAAAACGGATTGGCGCGTGTAGATATCAAAGCGGGTGATCAAAAGTCCCACATCGACACGTCGGATGAGCTATTGTTATCTGCCAGGCTGCAGGTGCTGGAATACCTGGCGGGTAAACGCAGAGCTTTCGATCTGCCACTGGATTGGAGCGAAATGACGGTTTTCCAGGCGGATGTGCTGCGCCTGACCCTCGCAATTGAATACGGCGAGGTGCGCGCCTACGGTGAGCTGGCAAACGCGTTGGGTAAGCCGGCTGCCAGCCGCGCAGTTGGCGGCGCGCTAGCACGCAACCCGCTGCCCCTGTTCATCCCCTGCCACCGCGTGGTCGCGTCTTCCGGCGCGCTGACGGGTTATTCCGCCACCGGGGGCATCGCCACCAAAGCCCGGCTGCTAGAATTGGAGGGACATCGCGTTGTCGGTCAAAAATTGGGTTAAATTCTTCGCGCTCGGGCTGGTTTGGGGCAGCTCCTTCTTCTGGATCAAGATCGGCCTTCAAGAAGTTGGTCCACTGCACGTGGTATTCTTTAGAGTCTTGTTCGCCCTGCTGGGTCTTGGCGCGTTTTACCTGTTCACGCGCCGAAGTTTTTCCATCCGCAAAGCCTGGAAACTGTATTTATTTCTTGGTATCTTCAACGTAGCCCTGCCATTCTTCCTCGTCTCCTGGAGCGAAACGCACATCACCTCCGGAATGGCGTCGATCCTCAACTCGATGCAGCCGCTGACCACCTCGCTGATCGCGGCTATCTTCATCGAAGAAGAAAAACTGACCCCGCAGCGCATCGCTGGTTTGCTGCTCGGGTTCGGCGGCGTGCTTGTGCTCATGTCGAACAAGTTAAGCGGCGCGTTGACCAGCGAGGGAGTCGGTGTTCTGGCGATGGTGATCGCGGTTTTCTGCTACGGCTCCAGTAGGGTCTTCGCGCGCATCCACAATGGCGGCGTCAAACCCGAAGATCAGGCGCTCGGTCAATTCGTGCTGGGTATGTTCTTTATCATCCCGTCGATGCTGACCTTTGAATCCCCATTCACTCTGCCGGTAAGACCAGTCTCTTACCTGGCTTTCGCCTGGTTGGGGCTGCTCGGCTCCTTTTTCGCCGCGGTCACCTGGTACTCGCTGCTGGATGAGATCGGCCCGGCGCGTGTCAGCATGACCACTTACATGTTTCCGCTGGTAGGCGTGATCCTGGGCACAACAATCCTCAAGGAACCGGTGAACTGGCGCATCCTTGTGGGTGGATTGATTATTTTGGGGGCTATAATCATAGTGAATCAAAAAAAGAGACCGGATGTGATTGTTCATCCGGCCAGTCGAATGACCAAGGAATCGTGATTTAATGACTGAATTTAACCAATTCCGGGCAGGTTATGTGGCGTTGATCGGACGCCCCAATGTGGGCAAGTCCACGTTGATCAATGCGTTGCTCAATCAAAAGATCGCCGCGGTTTCTCCTAAACCACAAACTACGCGGCGCAACCAGCTGGGCATCCTCACCCTGCCGGAGGCGCAGATCATCTTTGTGGACACGCCCGGTCTTCATGTGCCGCAGCACAAGCTGGGCGATTTCATGAACCAGTCCGCCAGTGATGCCCTGCGGGACGCAGACATCATCCTCTGGCTGTTGGATGCCAGCGCGCCATTCACCGCGGAGGACCGCCTGATCGCGGAGAAACTGGGCAATCTGCGCAGCCTGCCAGCGGTATGGATCGGCCTGACCAAGACTGACCTCGTGAACGCGGAGACGCTGGCGGAACGCAGTAGACAGGCGGTCGAGCTCTTCCCCGCGAAGGATGTGCTGCTCATTTCGACCCTGGTGAAAGAGAGCCTGGACCAATTGCTCCTGCTGCTAATCCAAAACCTGCCGGCAGGTGAGCCGTTCTTTGACGAGGATGTGATCACCGACACCTACGAACGCGATATTGCCGCCGAGCTGATCCGTGAATCCGTCATGATGTACGTGCGCGACGAAGTGCCACACTGCGTAGCGGTGCAGATCGACTCTTACGAGGAGCGGCCGGACGACAAGGCGTACATTGAAGCGACTTTGTTCGTCGAGCGTGATTCGCAAAAAGGCGTCCTGGTGGGCAAGGGCGGCGAGATGATCAAGATCATCGGTACGCGCAGCCGCCAGGAGATCGAAGCCATGAGCGGACGCAAAGTCTTCCTTAATCTGAAAGTGAAGGTTAATAAGAACTGGCGCAACTCAGCGGACGCGCTCGATTTACTCGGGTATAAGTTCAACAAGGATTAAATTTGTTCACCTGGCCGTTTTTCGTCGCCGCTGGATTCGCCCTTCTCGATTGGGCGTCCACCTGGAAAGGATGGAAAAAACGGCTGTACATGGCCAAACCGGCGATCATGGTTTTTCTCATCATCTGGTCGATCCAGGTGACCGGTTGGCAGGGAGAGATGCTGTGGTTTGGTATCGCCCTCGCGCTCTCGCTCGTCGGGGATATCCTTCTGATGCTCAACCCGCGTTGGTTCATGGTCGGTGGGGTCGCATTCCTGTTCGCTCACATCGCGTACATCATCGGGTTCCTGCATACCCCCGCGCCTTTCACGCCCGGTGTAGGGCTGGTGGCGGTGCTGGTGGGGATCTCCGCTGGCAACGTGTTCAAGCGCATCCGGCCAGGCATTATGCGGGTTCCGCGGGGAAAACGGTTTTTAACAGCCCTCAGCTTGTATGGGATTTCACTGACCCTGATGCTGCTCTCAGCATTGCTGACATTGTTCAAACAGGAATGGCTGTTGTTGCCCGCCCTGCTGGCATCCTCCGGCGCGGTGCTGTTCTACACTTCGGATACCATGCTGGTGTACGACCGGTTCGTGCGCCGCTTCAAACGCGCGCAAAGTTATGTTCACCTTACCTACCACCTAGCCCAGTTCAGTCTCATCACCAGCGCGGTGCTGCATACCCTGCGGTAACGCTATTTGAACGGTCTGAATCCCTCGCCCAGCGCTTCGTGTGTCACCCCGATCACCATGAACGCTAGCGGATCGATATCTTTTACCATTTCTTTTAGCTGATTCACTTCGGAGCGTGTAATCACGCAGTATAGCACGGGCCGTTCAGACCCGGTATAAGCTCCGGTGCCGGAGAGAACCGTCACCCCCCGTTCCATGCTTTGCATGATCTCGCGAGAAATCTCGACATGTTTCGCGGAGATGATCAGCGCAGTGCGGAAGATGCCTGAGCCTTCCGAGATCATTTCTGCCGCCAGCCCGCTGACGTAAATGACCACCATGCCGTAAAGCGCTTTTTCCCAGGTGAACGCGAAACCGCCCGCCAGCACTACCAGCGAATCGGTGATGAGGTACGCCGCGGAGATCGAGATTCCCAGGCGGTGGTTGAGGATGCGCCCGAGGATATCTGAGCCGCCGCTCGTGCCGCCGCCACGGTAGACCAACCCCAGCCCCACGCCGAGCAGCACCCCGCCGAACAGCGCGTTGAGCACATTGTCCTGCGTCATCCCCTGCGCGGGGATCACAAAAACCAGTAGATCGGTGAATAGCGAGAAAGCGCCCACCGCCACGGCGGTTCGCAGCGCAAAGCGCGGTCCGCCCAGGAAGCGCCAGCCAAGAACGAGGAGCGGGATGTTCCCCACTAACACCATCAGACCGATTGGAATGCTGACGAAGTGGTTGATAATTTGCGCCGCACCGCTGATGCCGCCGCTGACCAGTTGCCCCGGTACCAGGAACAACCGCATGGCGAACGCCTGCACCAGCGCACCCAGCAGCACCACCAGGTATTCCCGCCCTGTCTTCCAGGAGAGATCGAAGGGGCCAATCCAGGATTTGAAACGCCGCCAGGCAGTTGGTTTATGTGGAGATTGGATGGTCATAAGTGTCCTCTTTTAAGAATCGCCCAATTGTAACAGATTGGCGAGAGGAAAATTGTAATTTGGCTGTTAGGAAAACTTCAAAAGTGAACTCAACAGAACTTTAAAAGTGAACTCGAAGTTTTCCTAACCATGAACAGAACTTTAAAAGTGAACTACCTTCTTTAAATCTTCAAGTGGTAGATTTGTAGAATGAACCAATTTACCGATCGCCCAAAAACGAATCTCAACAATATTTTTAACCT
>DDXM01000044.1:0-2882 GCA_002347485.1 Anaerolineaceae bacterium UBA2260
TTACTTAGGCCAAACAAGCCAGATAACCGTGCTGCTCATTAATCCAGAGATCACACCGCCGACCACCTCCAGCGGGGTGTGACCAATCACTTCCTTCAACTTCTTCTGATTGATCATCGGGCTTTTCACGTATTCGTCGATCAATCGATTGATCATCACGGCGTGGTAACCAGCCTCACGGCGCACGCCGGCAGCGTCATAGAGCACGATCATCGTCACTGCCAGGGCGATGGCGAAAGCCGGGTGGTCAAACCCACTGAACAACCCGATGCCCAACATGGTGGCCGTCACCGTCGCCGCGTGGGAGCTGGGCATACCCCCCGTGCCGAATGCCTGCTTCAGGTTGAAGCGTCGATGCACGTAATAATAGGTGGGTATCTTTAACAGCGAAGACACCAACCAGCCGACCAGGCAGCAGGCGAGTTCCGGGTAGCCGGCCAGTGCGCTCATGCGTTCTCCCCTGCCTGGTTGGGATTCAACTGCCGGATGCGCAGGTCAGCCTGGTCAAGCAGTGCCATGCAGTACTGCACCAGCAATTGCCCGCGCTCATAAAGTTGCAATGATTCATCCAACGGTTTCTGTTCCCCTTCCAGCGTTTCGACGATGGACTCAAGCTCGCTGAACGCCTGTTCATAACTCAAGTCGGATAAGGTTGAGAGTTGATCAGTCATCGGAAATTCCTCCGTTAGTGTCTTTGGTCGGGTCGGTGAGCACCTGCGAAATGATCGTGCCGTCGGTCACGCGGAGTTCCAGCACATCCTCGCGCTGCACCTGCTGTACGCTGGTCACCAGCTCGCCTTGCGCGCTGCGCACGATGGCGTAGCCGCGTTTTAGCACAGCTGCCGGACCCAGGCTGACCAGGCGCTTGCGCAGCCCTGTGGCGCTTTGGCGCAGCATGTCCAGTCGGTGGCGTTGACGAGCCGATAATCGTGCTTGCAGCTCATCCAATCGCTGGCGGTCGTTGCGCACCCGCCAGACCGGGGATTGCAACTCCAAGCGTCGTCCTTCGTCCACCAGCGAGCCGCGTTCCTGGTTAAAGCGTTGCTGCCAGGCAGAAGCCAGCAAGCTGGAAACTGTGACGAGCTGTTCGCGCAATTCAGCTCGGTCGGGCACAGCCTGTTCCGCCGCCGCGGTTGGGGTGGCGGCGCGCACATCCGCCGCGAAGTCAGAGAGCGTGAAGTCGGTTTCGTGCCCGATGCCGGTGATCACCGGCAGCTCCGAGTTCGCGATCGCCCGCACCACTCGCTCATCGTTGAATGCCCACAGGTCTTCCAGCGAGCCGCCGCCGCGCGCCAGCAGGACCAGGTCCACACCGGGTTCAAGGTTCAAGCGCCGGATGGCATCGACGATCTGCGGAGGGGCTTCATCACCCTGCACCGCGACCGGCGTGAGCACCACCTCCACCAGCGGGAAGCGCCGGCGCAGCGTGTTGAGAATATCCTGCAGCGCCGCCCCGGTTGCCGAGGTGACCACGCCGATGGCAGCCGGCATCTCCGGCAGCGGGCGCTTGCGCTCGACGGCGAACAGCCCTTCCCCTTCCAGGCGGGCTTTCAAGCGCAGGTACTCCTGGTACAGTGCGCCTTCGCCGGTCAGGCGCACCGCGTCAGCATAAAGCTGGTACTGCCCGTCGCGCTCGTACACACCGATCGCACCGTGCGCTTCGATCGCCATACCGTTCTGCAGGGTTAGGGGCAAGCGCCAGGCGGTTTGCTTCCAGATTACGCACTTGAGCGCGGCGCCCTGGTCTTTGAGAGTAAAGTAAATGTGTCCCGAAGCCGGCCGGGAGAGATTTGACACCTCGCCCTGCACCCACACCTCGCGCAGGATCTCGTCGCTCTCGAACAGCTCGCGCAGGTAGCGTGTGATCTCGCTGACGGTGAGGGATTGCGGTGGAAAAAGGGACTGCTGGAGCATACGGATAGGATAACATTTACCCGGCGCGCCTGTCAACAAAAAGGCTTAAGTAATCTGAGTAATTTCTCATAACGCGTGTAGAATTAAGGAAATCCAAGCACAAGGTGGCATTATGGAAAACCTGTGGTCCCCCTGGCGCATGAAATACGTAACCGACGGCGATAATTCCGGGTCGTGCGTCTTCTGCACAGCACCTGGTCAGCAGGATGACGCGGGCAACCTGATCGTGCACCGCGGCACAACCTGCTACACGATCCTCAACCGCTACCCATACACCAGCGGGCACGTGATGGTGGTGCCTTTCGTGCATGTTTCAGGCATTGACCTGCTCACACCAGAGGTACGCTTCGAGATGATCGAAATGGTCAACACCGCGGTCGGCGTGCTGCGCGCGGTCTACCAACCGGAGGGATTCAATATTGGTATCAATATGGGCGTAGCCGGCGGCGCGGGGATTTCGGAGCACGCGCACATTCACATCGTNNAACGCACATAGAAGATATCTAGCATGTTGACCCAGATATCCTTAAGAAACTGACCGTTGCTTGTAAAGAAATAGCGCTCCTTTATAACAAGAAGCTGGGTGCGACTGGAGTTAACTTATTACATGCCAGCGGATTTTCCGCGCAGCAATCCGTTCAACATTTACATTTTCATCTAATATCAAGATTCGATGATGACGGGTTGAATGCATGGCCTGATTTTCTAGGTTCTATCGCCAACAACGACCAATTACTCGAAATAATAACCAGGGTTAAGTAAAAATGTTTTTTATGAAGTAACGAACTGACCCATGAAAAGATTGGTATTAACCTTTTCATGGGTAAATGAGAGCTTTGAAAAGGTTGTGAACCTTTTCAAAGCTTTAATTCTTGGGTTTTCTCTGAGCTTTGGCGCCTTTGCGAGAGATATAACAATCTCTAGCGTGAGATTACTGTAAAAGTTCTTCCAAAATCTTCCTTGCCAGG
>DDXM01000044.1:2915-3339 GCA_002347485.1 Anaerolineaceae bacterium UBA2260
CAAGCCCAACCCTTCGTCCGCCACAATTTCGCCTGGCGTCCTGCCGCTGTCCTGAACCTTTTGCAGCAGGCTCTTGCCGGTGTTGATGTTGATCGTACCCTTGTCCACCAACTGTAAGATCTCCGCCAGCGCACCAGGGGTGAGCTTCATCTCCTCCGGGTTCAGCCCCTGGTCGTTGATCATGCGCAGCACGTCGTTCATTAACCAATTGGAGACCTTCTTAGGGTCGCCGCCATAAGCCTGTACCGTATTCTCATAATAATCAGACAGCTTACGCTCGGAGGTGAGGATGTCCGCGTCGTACTCCGGCAGGCTGTACTGTTCGACGAAACGCGCGCGGCGTGCGAGCGGCAACTCGGGGAAGTCCGCCAGAATCTCGGCTTTCCACTCTTCGCTCAAACGGATCGGCAGCAGGTCGGGTTCG
>DDXM01000007.1 GCA_002347485.1 Anaerolineaceae bacterium UBA2260
GATGATGTTGTGCATCGCCCACACGGTTTCACCAATGGGGGTGGTGGGGTCGGGGCGGTGGCAGTAAAGCAGGTCAACGTAGTCCAGGTCAAGCCGCTTTAACGACCCATTGATTCCTTCGATCAGGCGTTTGCGGTTCAGCGTGTTCTTTTCGTTGATCCCATCAAAAAGACCCCAAAACAATTTTGTTGATACCAGGTAACTGCTTCGGCGCCAGCCAAGTTTTTTCAAGGCGTAGCCCATCACCTCTTCGGATCTACCACCCGCGTAAACCTCGGCGTTATCGAAAAAATTTACCCCGGACTCATAAGCGGCAGCCATACAATCCACCGCGGCTTCATTGCCTACCTGGTTGTGAAATGTAACCCACGAGCCCAAGGACAAAACGCTCACCTGGAGCCCTGTCTTTCCTAGAAATCGATATTCCATAGTAAATTTCCTCCAGCGTATAATTGTTTTACTATTGTATCATCACCTATTATTGAACAGGGATTGACAGTGACGATGGAAACACTTCAAGTGGGAACGCTAGCGGAGTGGCACGGTTGGCTGGTGGAAAATCATACCCATACGCGCGAAGTGTGGTTGATCTATGATAAAGATCAACCCGGCTTACGGTACGAGGAAAGCGTTGAGGAGGCTTTATGCTTCGGCTGGGTGGATAGCCTGATCAACCATATCGACGAGCGTCACCACGCTCGTAAATTCACACCGCGTAAACCTGGCAGTAAATGGTCTGCGTTGAATATCAGCCGCGCAGAGCGCATGATCGCGCAGGGACGCATGACCGAAGCCGGACGACGCTTGTTCGAAGAGGGGAAAGCAAGTGTGGATCCCAAAGCGACCTCCCGTAAAGAGTTAATGGAAGCCTGGCGGGATGAGTTGTTGGAAAGGATGGATGCTCAAACCAAAGCGCTGTTTACCGCCCTGCCGCCATCACTGCAACGGCAATATGCCGGATGGGTGATGAGTGCGAAAATGGAGGAGACCCGTCACAAGCGACTGGCGGAACTCAGCTCAACGCTGGCAAAAGGCGAGCGATTGGGATTGAAATAACCCACCGAGTTTGAAAAATCAAGTTCAAGTAATTATTTCCAGCAACTGGTTCACATCGCTCACCAGGTAATCCGGCTGGTAACCCGCCAGAGCGTTGCCATCAGCAAACCCCCAGGTCACCGCGGCGCAGGGTATGCCCGCTTTGCGCGCCGCCTGGATATCGCGGATCTCGTCGCCGATGCTGAGCGCTTCCTCGGGCTTGACACCCGCCAGGCGCAGTGCTTTACGCAGCCTGGGTGCCTTACCCAGCAGCCCGCTCTGGCATTCGTAAATGGTGAAAAGCTGGCTTAATTCCTCGCCGAGCACAGCCTGGATATTGCGCAGGGCATTGGAGGAAACCACTGCCAGCTGCATCCCGCACGCGGCGATCTCGCGGATAACTTTATCGATACCCGTGAACAAGAAAATGGTTTCGATATTCTTGTACAACAACCGCTGCGATTCCCGGGTCATCAGGGAGAGTTTCCAAAGTGGTATTTTGTACATTTTTATGATCTTCGCCGGGCTGAAGCTGCGCAGCAGCGGGATTTCGCTCCTGTCCAGGTGGGGGGTGCCGAACTTATCCGACAACTCGTCCATGATGCTCAAGGTGAAGGGCAGTGTGTCGGCCAGGGTTCCGTCAAAGTCAAAAATTACAAGTTTAGGTGCCATACATTTCATCCGCCTATTATACCGGGTAGTTAAACATTCCTTATCTATACCAAATCTTCACTAAATCTTCATACAATTCCAGTATCTTTGGCTTATAGAAAGGCAAAAGGGATTATTGAAAATGAAGCAAAATAAGCAAATCAAGAACTGGTGGATCGACGCGCTTATGTTCGTCGGTTACCTGTTCTGTTTTTACCTCGAATTTACCGGGGTTATCGGGCATGAATGGCTGGGTGTTGGTATTGGAATTCTGGCTATCATGCACACCTGGTTGCATTGGGATTGGGTGGTATTGGTGACACGCCGTTTTTTTAGCTGCGCTGGCGCTCGCAGCCGCTGGTATTACCTTGTCGACATTCTCATTCTTATTGGTTTTGTCGTCATTCTCGAGACTGGACTGGTCATTTCCACCTGGCTGAATCTTGACCTCCTGAACTATGTCACCTGGCTTGATATTCACCTTTATGCATCATACGCCACCCTGGCGCTTTTGGTGTTGAAGGTGGGAATTCACTGGCACTGGGTAATTAACATCACCGGCAGGATCTTCGGTACGCAAAAGAGACCAGCGTCCATAGGAGGACTCACTCCGCTTCCTGTTCCAGACAGGGTTGATAAGGGTGTGGTCGACCGGCGGCGATTTATCGGGCTGATGGGGGTGGTTGGGGTTGGCTCTCTTCTGGCGGTCATCAACGTTGTCCGCGAAAACTCGATCTTCACCGATACCGGTAACAGCAACGTCTCTGCGATGGACGTTACGGAGACAATGAGCGCCGGCCAGTCAACAATAGTTGAACCTGCAACGCCGCCCGCTACCGATGCTGCAGAAAAGGCGGCTGTAACATCGGAGAGTGACACAACCACGCCGATGATTGAAACCACAGCAACCGCCCAGCCGACAATGGTACCGACCCAGGCTGACGTGGCTGCCTGCCAGGTCCGCTGCCCCAAGGGGTGTTCCTTCCCCGGACGTTGCCGGCGTTACGAGGATCAGAACAGCAACGGTCTGTGTGACCTGGGTGAATGCCTGTAAACCGTTTGATGTTTTGTCACGTTCCTCATCCATTCCCGGATCAGCCGTCTTGACCGATCCACCGTTTTGACCTACCATTGATAAACACGGAAGGAATTTATCGATGCATGGAGTACGACGCTGGGCGAACACTGAAGACACAAAATTTACCCTTAGCTGGCCGTTGATCAAGCGGGTCTATAGTTACGCGAAGCCGTACCGGTCCAGCCTGGCGGGCATCCTGCTGATCATCCTGATGACGTCAGGGTTGCACCTGTTGAATCCACTCATCATGCGCGAGATGATTGACCGGACCATACCTTCAGGGGATACACGGCGGTTGATCCTGCTGGCTGTGGCGTTGTTGGTGATGGCGCTGCTGAGCAACGGTCTGCATGTGGTGCAGCGCTGGTTGAGCTCGGCGGTGGGTGAGGGGGTCATCAGCGACCTTCGGGTAGCGCTCTACGCGCACTTGCAACGTATGTCACTGCGTTTCTTTGTCAATTCCAGGGTTGGCGAGTTAATGAGCCGCTTGAACAATGATGTGGTCGGCGCGCAGAACGCGATCAGCAACACCATCGTTTCCGTGCTCTCTCAGTTAGCTCAGGTGGTGGCGGTGCTGGTGACGATGTTCATCCTTGAGTGGCGTTTAACCCTCATCAGCCTGGTGGTTGCGCCTTTATTCCTGTTGGTGACGCGCAAACTGAGCGTTCTGCTGCGGGAGATCGTGCGCAAACAACTGGAAGCCAACGCCTCGATGAACGCATTAATGAATGAGACGCTCAATATCGGCGGTACGCTGCTGGTAAAACTTTTCGGCCGCCAGGGGATGGAAATTGAACGCTTCACCAGGCGCGCCAACCAGGTGAAAGATTACGGGATCTCCCGCAATAGGACAGGCTCGGTTTTCATCGCGCTCAGTGGGTTGCTCGCAGCGGTTGGGACGGCGCTGGTTTATGGCCTGGGCGGGTATTTTGTGATCAACGGTGTGTTCACCATAGGCACAATTGTGGCGTTCAGCGCGTACATGGTCAGTCTCTACAGCGCTGTGCAAGGACTTGCAAACGCCCCCGTGGAATTTGCCTCCTCGATGGTCAGCTTTGAACGCGTTTTTGAAGTGATCGACCTGCCCCAGGAGATCGTGGAAAAACCGGGCGCGGTGGAACTGGATTCGGTCAAAGGTGAGATCAGGTTCGACAATGTAACCTTTGCCTACGAAGCCGGGGATGAACAATTTCTCAGCGATGTGCGACGTTACGGCAGTATGGACAACGTGCCTACCACGCTGTCAGAAGGAAACCGCGAACCGGAAGAGGAGCACCGTTCGCAGGCACGCGGAAACGCGCTGGAAGACGTCAGTTTTTGCGTGGAACCCGGGCAGTTGACCGCGCTGGTAGGACCCAGCGGGGCGGGGAAGACCACCCTTACCTATCTCATCCCGCGTTTGTATGACCCGACTCGCGGTAGGATTCTAATCGACGGCATTGACCTGAGGGATGTCACGATCGACTCACTCTCCCGGCAGATCGGCATGGTGACACAGGAGACCTTTCTTTTCCACGACACCATTCGTACCAACCTGCTTTACGCGCGCCTGGATGCCACACAACCAGAGATTGAAGACGCATGCCGCGCGGCGAACATTCATGATTTCATCAGCGAATTGCCCGACGGGTATGACACGGTGGTGGGCGAGCGGGGTTACCGGCTGAGCGGTGGTGAAAAACAGCGTTTATCAATCGCGCGGGTCATTCTCAAGGATCCGCGCATCCTGGTTTTGGATGAAGCGACCAGCAGCCTGGATAGCGAGTCTGAGGCGTTGATCCAGGAGGCGTTGAGGCGGGTCATGCGTCAGCGCACCAGCATCGTCATCGCGCACCGCTTGAGCACCATCCTGGCTGCTGACCTGATCCTGGTGATTGACCGCGGAAGGGTGGTTGAGCAGGGGAACCACGCAGATCTGCTCAAACGAGCGGGTCTGTATGCCTCGCTGTATCACACTCAATTTCGCGGCAACGCGTAAAGGTAAAAAAACAATCCGGCTTATAAGCCGGACTGTTGTCATTACAAAGGCTTCGTTTTAATGGGGGATGAACTCTAAGTTGGTGGTAGTGCAGGCACCTTTAAGGTCATCCTGCGGGCAAATGTAGATCTCTGATTTCACCGTTTTCCAGGTCGGGTCGCTGGTGAACTCACCAGGCTGGCAGGTCGAAACGATCATGGTGGTGCCTTTGACGACCTCAGCCAGGACGGCGTATTTCACTCCTGCGCTCCATTGGGTGAAAGAATTGCTCTGATGCACAAATGGATCGGCGACACCTTCGAGGTAATTGCGGATACGAATAGATTGCAGCGACATGGTACCCGTGTTGGTGATGCTGAAATTCGCCGCCCAATTGGCACCGCACTGGGTCAATCCCACGTATTTCACAGTGAATTGTGGTGTTGGGGGGGGAGTCTTGGTGAAGGTTGGTAAAGGCGTTGGCACCGGGGTGAAAACCGGTAAAGTTTTTACGTCGCCCGAGAGCGAGGCAAACTCTCCCCATATCCAGCAGCCACCGGCTTCAGCTTCGGGAGCTTTTACAAAGAAATAGTCCCCGGCGGGGTTGATCGCGAGGACCTCGATGACAGAACCTGCAGCAAATGTCTTGATGTTGGGGAAATAAGTAGAAGCGCCGCGGCGGCAGTTTGTGCTACCGGTCAGGGTCACGGTTAAGATGGCCGTTGTGGGTGTTATCGTGGAAGTTGCGGTGGGTGGTGGCGGCGGTTCGGTTGGAGTGGAGGTTTCGGTTGGTGTGACAGCCGCGGTCTGCGTTTGACCAACACTATAGGCAACCGCGGTGAGCGTACCGGCGACGAGCGTTTTAAGTTCGTCTTCGGAGACCGGCGCGACCTTCGTGGGCAGACCCTGGCAGGAGGTTATCCCCAGGGCTAAAACACAACTTACGATCAGGATCAGTTTATGGGTTTTCATTTTTTTCCTTTCCCTTTCATTCCCTAGACCTTTTCAGGGTGTGAACGTGATGGTTTTAGTAACGGACTCTCCTTTACGATCATCCTGGTGGAACATAGTGATCCTCGCGGTGAAGGAATGCCCGGCGGGATTGTAATTGAACTGACCAGAGTTAACACAGGCCACACGCGAGCTTTCACCGTATTGCAGATCTTCATGGGCGTTATCCAGGTCGAGGAAGCATTCGTCGGTTTGGGTATCTCTGAAAATATTTGAATCATGAACGTAACTTCGGTTGACCGAATTATCGGTCAGGATTACCCGTATCGAGCGAAAAATAACGCTGCCGGTGTTTTCCACGTATAAAACGATTCCGTAGTTTCCATTGCATGAGACAACTCTTTCATAACGCGCAATAAAATCAAGCGCGGCTGGCGTACCGGTGACCGTGACTATAGCGGGAGGTGAAACCATCGGCGTGATGACCGGCAGCAGGGACAGATTCCCAGTTACTGTGGTGTAAACCAGCGGGATCCAGCAGAATTGGCTGAAATTGTTCGGATCGCGAATAAAGTAAAAATCCTCAGCCGGGTCAAGCGCCATAACTTCCACCAACTGACCGCCCGTGATGGTGACGAGCCTTTGATAAGCCCAACCGGGTCCTGCACGGCAATCCGTATCCTGGGGCAGCGTGAGCCATACGCCGGCCAGGGTTGGGGTTACGTTCGGCAATGAGGTATTCGTGGGAGTGAGGGTGGCAGGCGAGCCAGTTGTGGGGGCCGGCGTGGAGGTAGCGCTGGGGATAATAGCGGTCAGCGTGCCTGCAGCGCGCGTGGCAACCAGGCTGTCGGCGACAGCGGTTTGCACCATTGCCTGCTTGAGCTGCTGTTGGCTGCCCGGCAGGCCGCAAGCGCCAAGCGCAACGCCACAAACCAGCAGCGCAGTGATCAAGGTCAGGGTTTTCGGCAAATTTCGTTTTTCCATGATATGTAATTTAATCATACCCACTCAGGCGGATATTTTCAACACGGGCGTTGTGTGTACTTTGAGCCGTGTCCTGAGAGTGCGAGTTCGCGTATGGGTGAAAAGGTTTAAAAGCGTTGACTGATACACGCACCATCCGCTCGCTCAGCGGGCTGATGAGGTACGCGCCGCTATTGCGGTGGAGCAGCGGAATTCTCCGATGTTTCGCAGCATAATGCTCGCGCGTCTCAACCGAAAGTTCGATGTAGCTGTCCATGTCCTCCAACCACGTGGAGAAGATATGATCAAATGTATTGAAAAACTCTCGGCGGTAATCAGCAGTCACCGCCGCCAGGTTGCTGATCACCCAGCATTTAGCAGTGAATTCCCAATCATAGGTCATCCCGATCAGGCGGTAATCAGAGGTGAGGTAAGGAAAAAAGGGGAATTGCCGGCAACTGACCGCCCTGAAATCGCGCTGGCACTCCGTGGAGCCCTTGCAAGCCAACAGGCGCAGATGCGGCGGGGTTTGCGCCATTAGTTGTTTCCGGTTGTTATCCTCTCCCGCGCATTCATCTCCGCGCCAAACATGCCAGAGATCGGTGTTCTTCCTGAGATACTGCCACTCAGACTGGTACGCTACTGGCACAGCGCTGCAGATATCACAGCAGAAAGGGATACCGTGTGGGTTGTGCGGAGCGCACATCAAACCGCAATCGATCGGCGTCGTGGGGGAGTGGAAGGCGTCGTATATCGCCCGAAAGTCGACAGCAGGGGATAGCGGCATTTGAGGTGGTTATCCTGCCGCGGATTCTTCAGGGGTAGGCTGGAAGCGCTCCTGATGTCCGAGCTTGAGATGCAGCCCGTAGAACGCCAGTGCGGAAACCAGGCACAGTAGCCCGCCGAAATACCACAGCAGGTTGGGGTTGAGATTATCGAGGATCAATCCCGCCGCGCCCGGGCCGATGGTCGCCGGGATCGACCAGGTCACGCCGAACATCCCCATGTAACGCCCGCGCTTTTCCTCCGGGGCGAATCCCATTGCCAGGGTCTGGCTGGTGGGCACAATGATCATCTCGCCGATGGTGATGACCACAACTGCGGCCACAAACAGCCAGTATACGTTCACCACGCCAAACATGGTAAATCCGATCATGTAGAAAATCGTCCCGAGAGCCATCATCTTGAATGGAGCCTTGTTTTTAATCAACCTGGTCATGCTGAACTGGAAGAGGATCACCACGATGGCGCTGGAGGTAAGCAGGAAGCCGTACCCTCCCGGTTCAATCCCGTGGTTATCCCTCAGATAGACAGAGAGGGAGTTATACATTTGCTGATAGACGAAACCCATCAGCATGCTGGCAAACAGGAAAGCCATGAAGGCATAATCCTTCAATACAGAGCCATAGCCTTTGAAGGTTTCGAAAATGCTCTCGGGTTTGGTGCCCGGGTGAGCCTCGGGTTTGGTCTCGGCGATGAGCAGGTAGAAAAGGAATGCCACAACACAACTGATGACCGCGTCGATGATGAAGAGCATCAGGTAGGACCTGCCGGCGATGAATCCACCGATGGTGGGGCCGATGATCCATGCCAGGTTGCCCACCACGCGCATGATGCCAAAGCCCTCCTGGCGCTGCTGCTCAGGCAGGATGTCGCCGATCATGGCGGTATGCGCAGGCCCGGCAATATCCGAGAGAAGCCCGATCACCACGGCGAGAGGGATGAGAACGGAAAATTGGTTAATGAAGCCGAGCGTGAGCGTGCTGAGCGCGCTAAAAACCAGGCCAAAAATGATCAATTTCCGGCGGCCAAACTTGTCGGTCAACGCACCGCCGGTCATCTGCCCGAACAGACCGGCGATGGAAAACAATCCCAACACAATCCCGGCTTCGGTCATGCCCACTTCAAATTTCTGGGTGATGTAAAGCGAGAAGAACGGCCACAGCATTGTGCCACCCACATGGTCGATGAAGGACACACCCACTACCAGCCAGAATTTACGGGGAAATTCCCTGGCGATTTTTTTGAAATTGATGTTTAGCATAGTGAAGGGCTTCCTCTACCAGGAATGGAAATAATACCACCATATCCTGACGCTGCGAGGAGGGAATTGTTCCAGATGGGTTTTTTTACTGCCTCAGAAAAAACCTTTCAAGATCAACTCGTTAAGTATTGCGGTTTCGCGCTCAAGCCAGAACAGCGACCGCGAACCTGGTTGATGCATCAAAGCTTTGTTAGTTCGCAGGGCGTCCTGCGGGGTGACCCAGCGGGGAGGAGGTGATGCTAATACCCCCCCAGGCGCCCGGGACGGTGATGCCATTCACCTGTTCCATGGGTATGTACACCGGCGAGATCATCTTTGATCTGTGAACGGAGAGATTCATATGAAAACCAGCGATTTCCAAGTTGAGGATATGCACTGCGTGAATTGTGCCATGCGTCTGCAGGGGCGCGAGGATAGCCTGCCCGGCGTGAAGACGGTGGACGCGTCTTACCGCAAGGCAAAAATGACCGCGGTCTACGACGAAACCACGATCAGTGAAGAGCAAATTACCTCAGCGGCGCGTGAGCTGGGATACACCGCCCGGCTCGACCCCGCCTGAGCTCGATCTCATGTGATTATTCAAAATCCTGTTCGGTGATGGTGATCGATTCGATCACGTCGCCGGTGAAATCAGGGTTGTAACGCGGGTCGCGCAGCGTGATACTTTTTACCACATCCATCCCGCTGATCACCTGTCCGAAAATGGTATAGTCCTCGCTTTTCAATGGCACCGGGTTGAAAGTGATGAAGAATTGGCTGCCATTGGTATTGAGTCCGGCGTTGGCCATAGCCACCACCCCTTCCTTGTCAAACACCAGGTCGCTGACTTCGTTATCGAACGTGTAACCGGGTCCGCCCCCGCCTGTGCCGGTGGGATCGCCGGTCTGCGCCATGAAACCTTCCAAAACACGGTGGAAGGTGACGCCATCATAGAAGCCAGCCCGTGCGAGGAACACAAAATTGTTGACCGTGACGGGCGCTTTATCCGGGAAAAGTTGGATCACGAATTCACCACCCTTGGCCAATTTAACCGTCGCCAGGTATTGCTTGCTGGTGTCGATGGTCATTTCAGGGGGGGCGGCGTACTGCTGGATAGAGGGCACGTCTGTAATGGTCGGCAACGGGCTGGTGCCATTTCTCTTAACCAGCGTGCCAACCAGTACCGCCAGACCGACCACAGCGAAGACGATCAGGATCATGGTCAAATCTGAGTATTCGCGTTTCTTTTTGATGGCTGCCCTTTTGGTGGACCTGTTCTGTGCGGGGGTGGTTTGCTTGGTATTCTTTGCGCTCATTGACTCACCTATTGATCAGGATTTATGGAGGATCTCTTTCTCAGCGGCGGTGATCTCCTGTATCAATTGTTCTACTTCGGCTTTGGTTTCCGGCGCCGCGTTCGGCATGAATTGCACGAATTTCACCAGGTCGCGCGCCTGGCGCAGGGTGTCTTTCACGTTCGCGGTGTAGCTCAGGTCCATCCAGCCGTGTTCAGATGGCAGCGGAATAGCTCTCGCTTTTTCGATCAGCGCGCGCGCTTTTTTGATCCGGTCGGCGGTCGGGATCACCTTGGCCATGTTCCATCCTCCAGTGTAATTGGATCATTTATAGCACAGAGCCGGAAAAACGTGGGGGGATTCTTTGTTGTTATCGCCGCCAACCAAGCAGGTCGGGGAAGGAGTAGCGCGTCACGCCATCGAGGGTATAGGTGGATCCATGGATAATGGCTTCCGCGGCGTTAATGCCGCTACGGATGGATGGACCGATGCCTTCACCCATATCCAGCGTGGCGAGACCCAGCGCGTCCCCGACTAGCAAGGCATTGCCGGAACGCAGTGTAGGGGAGGGACTGCGAAGGTAATACGAATGACCGTAGGGATGGAACTCATGCCCGCGTATCAGGTCGTACCGCTCCAGCTTTTCGATCAGCAGGTCCCAATGGCGCTTCAGGTTATCCCCTTTCTTTTTCAACCCGGCCGTGTCGCCGCCAACCCCTACATTAACAACTCCGTCTGATTTGGGAAAATACCACGCGTAGCCCGGCAGTCCATCTTGAAGGAACCACAAGTGGCAAATAGGACTGGCGTTGGGTTGGACGAATTCTTCCTCCTGCGCGACGATCAGCGATCCCGTTTGCGCCGGATTCACGTTAGAGAAAAAAGCACGCTTGACCGGGCAGTGGGTTCCCCCGGCGCCGATGAGGAAGCGCGCGCTGTATTCCCCGTCAACAATGTAACGGCCATCCTCATAGCGAATTTCCTTGACATGGTGTTGGACCAGGTTCTCACTGACGCGTTGGATCAGCCAGGCGTCGAACTCAATCCGGCGGATGGCGTACTGGCGGGTGCGCAAAGTGAAACGCAGCCGACCGATCTCCACTTTGAACTCATTGAAGCGCGAAAAATTACCGGGATAGGTCGCCGGATCCAGGTCAACGTCGCGCATCACGCGCGGGGTGATCCAGCCAGCGCAGGTTTTTGGACGCGGAAATTCTTCCTTGTCCAGCAGGAGGAAATCAATGCCGCGCTGCTTCAAGCGCCAGGCGCAGGCTGATCCTGCCGGACCCCCGCCAATGATGAGAACCTCTGTCGCGATCATCTCACCTCAACTGAAGCGGCAATCCGGCTGCGGGCTTCCCTGACGGGTGAAGACCACCTGCCAGAGCTGGGTGCGCCGGGCGCGGAACCCTCCGGCGCTGCTCAACAGGTAATAGCGCCACATACGGTAGAAGGTATCGCCGTACTTCGCTCTTAAGTCCGGCCAGGCGGCTTCGAAATTGGCCTCCCACGCCATCAATGTGGGGTCATAATAGGGACCAAAATTGTGCCAGTCCTCCACCACGAACAACCCCTCCATCGCTGCGCTGAGTTTGCTGATAGAGGGCAGCACGCCGTTGGGGAAAATGTATTTATCGGTCCAGGGTTCACCGTGCGCAAGAGAGATGTTGCTGCCGATGGTATGCACGAACCCCACGCCATCCGGTTTGAGGCAGCGATCGACCACTTCCATGTAAGTGCGGTAATTCTTGTAGCCGACATGCTCCATCACGCCGATCGAAACCACGGCGTCATACTCGCCGCTCACCTCGCGGTAATCCTGCAGGCGAAGCTCCACAGGCAGATCCTTGCACAGTTCCATCCCGAGCGCGACTTGTTCTTTAGAGACCGTCACGCCGAGCACGGATACCCCGTATTTTTCCGCGGCGTATTTGGCAAAACTGCCCCAGCCGCAACCGAGTTCCAGGATACGCATACCGGGGCGCGCGCCGATCTTGCGGCAAACCAGGTCGAGTTTCGCCTCCTGAGCGTCATCCAGGTTGGTCGCAGTCTTCCAGTATCCGCAGGTGTACGTCAGGCGTTTATCGAGCATGGAGGTGTAGAGGTCGTTCCCCAGGTCGTAATGCTTAATGCCCACTTCAAAAGCGCGGCTCCTTGATTGGCGGTTGAAAAACTTCGCCTGGAGCGCTTTCAGCAGAAAACGTGTCTCGCTCCTGATCTTGTCTTCAAGCCTGGCGAGCAATACGCGGGTAATGAATTGGTCGATTGCCTGGCAATCCCACCAGCCTTCCATGTAAGACTCTCCCAGCCCAAGCGTGGCGTCGCGCAACACGCGGTCATAAAGTTTGGGCTGGTGAACCTGTATATCCCATGGGTTTGAGCCGTTGACCTTCACCCCTGACGGCTCCAGTAATTCTCGAATGATCGATTCAGCGTTTGGCATCTCAACCTCCTCATTGACTATATAAAGCATAACACCAGAGGTAAGCAAAGGTAACACCGGTTATGCCGTGAATAACTGAGCGGTGCTTGCGACCGGCACCCGGAAAGCTCAAGGGATCGGGAGGGTCTCAGCATGCCCGTCGTGATAGGTAACCAGCGCATTGCGCCCGTCATCTATCAACTTTAATTCGGTGACACCGTAAAACGGGTTCCCCCAACTGCCCGTATCGGGGTCAAGGCTGGCGTTCATCTCGCCCTGCAGTTCCAATCTCGTGATGCCGCTGGTCAACTCTACTACCCGGAAGGTCGTTACACGCTCCAGCTCAAACAGCTCGCTGCGATAATCACCCTTATCCACTTGTACTTCAAAACGTTTGACCGGTTGCTCGTCCATCGTCTCTTCCCGTCGCACAACGTTGCCAGCAACTCTTGATATAATCAGTATAACAAATCGCGTAAAATTTCGGCTTGACCAGGAACGAAAAGATGACTGAGAATAATGCGTATGTGCAGCAACTAAGCGAATCCCTGGTGGACGAAGTGGTGGGGGCAGTGGGCTTGCCCAAGAACCGTTTCTATCACAGGCTGATATGGAAATTGATCAATCCGGTCACCGAGCGTTTTGCTCATGTGGGATTAAATTTCGAGCGTACTCTCAAAGAAGACGGTTTTCCAGCAGCCAGTAAATGGGTGCTCTCCCTATTCTGCAAGCCGGCGAAAACGCATTACCATCAGGAGATTCCCCAGGATGGTCCTTTGCTCGTGGTGGCAAACCACCCAGGGGCGTACGATGGGGTGGTGTATGCCTCGCAACTGGGGCGCAAGGACGTCAGTCTCATTGCCACAGAGATTCCTTACCTGCGCCTGCTGCCGCTCACCAGCAGCCACCTCATCTACGCGGCGCGTGATAACAGCACCAACCGCGCGATCGCGATGCGGCAGATCATCCGGCACCTGCGCTCCGGTGGAGCGATGATCTATTTTGCCTCCGGGCACCGCGACCCGGACACGGCGGTTTATCCGGGATCAGAGAAAAATATCGACGCCTGGCTGCCGGTTTTCGACTTTTTCTATAAATATGTGCCAGGCTTGCGCATCCTCCCTACCATTGGTTCAGGCATTCTCTCCGAGCACTGGGCTTACCATCCCGTCACGCGGGTGAGAAGGAAACAGCTCGATCGCCAGAGGCTGGCGGAATTTTGCCAGGTGATCTCGCAATTGGTCCACCCCGGCAAGTTACTGGTCACCCCGGCGGTGTCGTTCGGCAGGGCGGTGACCCAGCAGGACCTGGATCGCCAAGGGGTGAATGGGGACTACCAGGGCGCGATCGTGGCGCAGGGGAATGACCTGCTGCAGGACCACGTTCAACGATTTGATTACCAATTCATTTGATCTTTCCTAAAACTGATTGCAGCTGATAATTGAAAACATTGGTAAATCAAATTCACGCCGGTATAAATTCCATCATAAAACAGGTTTTGAGTTCATCGTGAACGTTCTCGTCGTCAACTGTGGAAGCTCCTCGTTAAGTTTCAAAGTCTACCAGGTATTGCCGGGTGGTGGCTTCACGACCATCCTGACTGGTAAGGCGCGCAATGTGGCCACCCGCACGCAGGCGCAGCCGTTGATCGAATGGTTTCGGGATGGCGGGAAGTGCCAGCGCGTTTGCCAACTGTCTTCCCATCGCATGGCAGCGCTGGAAATGCTTTCGGTGCTGGCTGAGGAAAAGTTTTCCATCGAGGCAGTGGGGCACCGTTTTGTGCACGGGGGCGAGGTGTTCAAAGCCACAACGCGCATTGACGACGTCTCCCTCGCCGCTCTAAGGTCTGTCCTCCCGCTTGCGCCCATCCACAACCCCAATTCTTACAGCGCGATTGAGGTATGCCATGAGCAGCTCCCCGGTGTCCCCCAGTTCGCCGTTTTCGACACTGCATTCCATGCCTCCCTGCCGGCCGAGGCGAGGGAGTACGCACTGCCGCGCGACCTGGCGCACAAGTATGGACTGCGCAAGTACGGCTTTCACGGTCTCTCCTACCAGTACGTGAGCCAGCGCGCCGCGAAAGCGTTGAAAATGCCTTACGACGAGGTAAAGCTGATCATGTGCCACCTGGGGACGGGGGGTTCAAGTGTGTGCGCTTTCGCGAACGGACGTTCAGTCGACACTTCCATGGGGTTCTCGCCGCTCGCAGGGCTTGTAATGTCCACGCGAAGCGGGGATATCGACGCCGAGGTCGCGCTCGAACTGGTGCGGCAGGGCATGAGCGCTGACGAGGTCAGCCATGTTTTGAATTACCAATCGGGTTTGATCGGTTTGAGCGGGTATTCCTCCAACCTGGCGGAGATCATCGCCGCGGCTGAGACGGGCAACGAAGCATGCCGTGTGGCTTATGAAGTGTACGCCGTCCGCTTGAAGCATTACCTGGGGGCGTATACATGGCTGTTGAACAGCGCGCATGCCATCGTCTTCACCGATGACATCGGGGTCACCTCCTGGCAGCTGCGCGAGAAGGTTTGCGGTGATGTGACAGCCCTGGGGATCCAATTGGACCGGAAAGCTAACCGTGAAGCACCCTCCGACCGCATAACAATGGTCAATACGCCGGGTTCTTCGACAAAGATCATACTGGTACCAACCGACGAAGAACAGGTCATTCTTGAGGAAGTGCTGCGATTGATTTAAGAAAAAGCAGGGCAGCCGAAATCGCTACCCCGCGTGGTTTTCCATGCTTTGTCAGTCCTCAGCGTATCCGCACAATGCCAATGCCCCGGGGCCGGTGCTGATGCCCAGCACTGGACCGGTGATGTTGACGATGAGTTCGACCGGGTTAAATTCCCGCTTTATGCGTTCCGCCATTTCCTCGGCTTCGGTGAGGATGTTGCCGTGCATCACCGCGATATGTAATTTCTGTTTAGCCTTGAAATGCTCGAAGAACTTGTTGTACATCTGGTCGATCACACCCTTGTGCGTGCGTGAAAGTGAAGCGGGTTCCACCAGCCCGGTCTTGTGATTGATCGAAATCAGGGGACGAATCTTCAGCACGCTGCCAACCCATTTGACCGCGTTTCCGATGCGCCCGCTTTTCTGCAGGTATTCCAATGATTCCATGGCGACGTACTGCACAAGCCTGGTTTTGAGTTCATCCAGCATGGCGAGGATCTCGCCCACTTTCATGCCAGCGTCGCGGGCGCGGGCAGCTGCCAGCACCTGCCAGCCCAGGCTCATGGAGGGGCTTTTTCCGTCCACCACCGAAACCGGAACTCGGACAAGTTTGGCGGCTTCCGATGCCATGTGGTATGCGCCGCTCATGGCGCTGCTGACCGTGAGCGCAATGATCTCGCTTGCGCCTTTCGCAGCAACCTCCTCGTAGACTTTTTTGAAATCCTCGATACTCGCCTGAGATGAAGTCGGGTAATCGAGGTCTGTCTTGATGCGCTGGTAAAAATCGACCGGCTGCATGTCCACGCGATCACGGTATTGCTGGTTGCCCCAGATGATGTAGTGCGGGATGATGGTGATATCGTATTGCTTGATGAGGTTGTCAGGAATGTCGCAGGTGCTGTCAGTGATGATTCGAATCATTATCGCTCCCATTGGAAGGTATGTTTTTTATTATAATCCTAACATTTCTGCTAAAGCCATGTTGTTGGTATTAAAGGTTTACGATCCCTGGGTGTTAAAGCGTTATCGGCATCTTACCAGGCTTATGAGTTTTCTTCCAGGTCTTTGAGCGCGGCCTTCAGTTTCTCAACCTTCCTGTATCGAAGATAAAGGCTGAATACATAAATCGCGATTCCTCCCAGGATGACAGTGAAGCCCGCGATCATGTAAATGGTGGTATCAGGTGTCATCCTTCACCTCCCGCTTCGATCTCCATGCGTTTCTGTTGAACCTCGTTCTGCGCCATACCCAGACAGTAACGGTGCCAATAAAGCGCGATGAACAGGATGGTGAAAGCCGCCAGGCTGCCGAAGAATGCTGCCTGCATTCTGGGGCTCATGGCAAAGGTGCCGACGGATGGATCGCTGGACCCCACCAGCACCGGGTGAATGGTGCGAAACACGCGTATGGAGATGAAAGTGAGGGGAACGCTGACGAACCCGACCGTGGCGTAAACCGCTGATAGCCTGGCGCGGTTTTTTGGGTCATCCAGTCCGCTGCGCAGCAGCAGGTACGCGGCGTAGATCAACTCCATGATCAATGTGGTGGTCAGGCGTGGATCCCATGTCCACCAGGTATTCCACACCGGGCGCGCCCATATGGAACCGCTGAAGATGCCCAACGCAATGAACACCATCCCGATCTCTATCCCAGCAAGGCTGGCTGTATCCCACTTGAGGTCGCGTGTCTTCAGGTAGGCGATTGCCGCCACGGTGGCGACCAGGAAGCCCAACATACCGGTCCAGCTTGCTGCCACATGGAAGTAAAAAACCTTTTGCACCCTGCCCATGGTCAATTCGATCGGCGCGTAGAACATAACCAGCAGAAAGGCCGCGCTGAGGCTGATGATTGCCAGCACGTCAACCAGGCGCAACAGGGATGGGGTATTGTCTGATCTCATGGCGATTCACTCTATTCTTCAATTATTTTATCAAATACCAGCAACCCGACCGCGGTGAAAAGCAGATCATATCCTGCCAGGATCAACAGCCAGGTGGAAAGTTCGCCCTGGATGCCGCCTTGCAGGAGGATTGTTGAGGCGCGCACTACCGCCAGCAGCAGGGGGATGAGCACTGGAAAGAGCAGCACGGGCAGCAGCATGT
Source organism: Anaerolineaceae bacterium UBA2260 (assembly GCA_002347485.1). Classification (GTDB taxonomy): domain Bacteria; phylum Chloroflexota; class Anaerolineae; order Anaerolineales; family Anaerolineaceae; genus UBA6107. The sequence goes on from DDXM01000007.1 coordinate 17,157, forward strand.
CGCGCGTACGCAATTGCAGTGACAGCGCGGAGAGCAGGGTCCCGGTAAGGATGTAGCCCAGCGTGCCTAATACGATCACACCAAAGAAACCGGCGGAAAAGAGATCAATATTGTTGAACAGTGCGTACACCGGCACGATGACAAAGGCGGTGATGAGCATATACACCCAGTTCACCAGAGCTTTGCCAAAATAAATCGCGGTGTGGTCAACCGGCGCGAGCAGCAGCCCGTCAAATCCCTCACGGTCCTTTTCCAGCGACATGGAGCGGTTAAGGCTGATAGTGCCGGCAAAACACAGCGTCACCCAGATCACCCCCGGCGCGGCTTTGCTGCGCATGTCAACCGATAGGTCAAACGCGAAGACAAAGATGAGGATGACGGTGAGGGCGAAGACCAGCATGGTGCCCAGGATCTCGCGCGTGCGGCGCTCCGCCAGCAGGTCCTTCCAAAATATCGCGGCGACGGCGTTGAGAAATACCCTCATTCCGCGCCACCCTCGGCTAGTTTCACCGGCAGCGCGCCTGTGATCTCGCGGTACAGGTTAGCCAGCCCTTCCGGGGTTAGGTCGGCGCGAGGCTGCGAGTGGGCGATCTTGCCCTGGTGCAGCAGATCAATGCGCATGCCTGCGCGGCAGGCTTTGTCAAGATCGTGGGTGGCCAGCAGCACCATTTTTCCAGCCGACGCGGCTTGCTGGATTAACGTTTCAAAAACCGCGCTTGAATCCTGGTCCAGCCCGGTGTAAGGCTCGTCCAACAGCAGACAGGCGGGGTCGTGGAGCAGGGCGCGGGCGATTGAGAGACGCTGCTGCATGCCGCGGGAAAAGGCGCGTACCAGGTCATCGGCGCGCGAACGCAGGTTTACCATCTCGAGCAGTTCGTTGACCCGCTCGTCAATAGCGGAAATTTGATACATTCGGCCAAAGAAACGCAGGTTCTCCTGCGCGCTCAGGTTGCCATAGAGCATGGGTGCGTGCAGCACCACCCCGATCTGCCGGCGGTATTCAGCGGGATCGTTGCGCGTATTGATATTGTTGAACTGAACCTGTCCGATATCCGCCCGGGCGAGGTCGCTGAGGACGCGCAGCAGGGTGGTTTTACCGGCGCCGTTCACGCCGATGAGGGAGACGATCTCACCTGGCTCGATGCTGATCGAGAGCCCGCGCAGCACTTTGCGGCTGCCGTAAGACTTGGTGAGATTGACTGCCTTGAGCATAGGTTAAGTAGAGACCTCTAAACGGCGGTTGTTCCGGGATTGGTATCTTCAGGGTGTAACTGCCCGCGCAGGGAAGCCGCAAGGAGGAGCAGTTCGGCGCGCAGCGCGCTGTGTTCTTCTACAGTCAGTTTGCCCAGGTTGAACTCAAAATCCAGTTCACGGATCTGGTCAAGAACTGCGTTGTATTCGTCAAGCAGGCGTTTGTTGCTGTCGATCGTGGTAACACTGGTGGCTTCGTCCTGCATCGTGAACAATGGCCGCGTGACATACACGATCACCAGGGCGAGAATGATGACTGTAACGATGACAGGAACAAGGGTCATCTTCTACCTCCTTCTAATCCGCCAGTTCGAGCGCGGCGCGGATCTCTTCCGCAGACTGGAAGGGGCCGATCTGGATGGCGACAAGCCGGCCGTCGCGGCCGATGATATAGGTTTCCGGCACGGCGTCCACTTTGAACAGGCGCGAGATGCGCGAGCCCAAATCCGGCCCGTTGGGGAAGGTGATGCCGTATTTCTCCAGGAAGGCCAGCGAGTCTTTTTCAGTGTCCACATAATTAACGCCGAGGAAGACGATTTCCCCTTTGTCCTTTACCTCCTGCCACACTTCTTCGAGCGCTGCGCCTTCTTCATCGCATGAGGCGCACCACGATGACCAGAAGTTTAACAGGATGACCTTGCCTTGGAGCTGCGATTTTTGATACGTCTCGCCTGAGAAGGTGGTTACCGTGAAATCAGGAATCTCTGAACCGATTTCAAGCGTATCCTGCCTGGAATTTTTCATCTGAATGGCGAACAGAGTGATCATGCCGATCAATATGATCCCCGCGACCAGCGCAATGGCGATCGGGAAGCGTTTCCTGGTGGAGGTTGGTGGATTGTGTGTCATTGCTTCCTCTTAAGATCCTGCTCGATCTCGTTGATTACACTGTCCAGGGGCGCGTGATCTGCGGGTGTCGCGATCTCCACCGCCGGGAGTGGTTGCGTTTTTGATCTGGAAACGAACCTGACAGCGATGACGATGCCGGAAAGAATAATAATGGGTGGCAGTACATAAATCAGCCAGTTGAAACCGCGGCGCGGCGGCACGGCGAGCACCTGGTCGCCGTATTGCAGGGCAAAGAACTCCTTGATCTGGGGTTCGCTCCACCCGAGCTCCATCTTTTCCCTGATCAGGTCGCGCCATTGGGCGCAGGCTTGGGTCGGGCAGACGTCAAGTGGCACATTCTCGCACACCGGGCAGTAGAGTTCCTCTGCCAGCGCGTTCACCTGGTCGTCGGTGATGGGGCTGGTATCCTGCGCGTAGCCGATACCCTGAGGAACAAAGGCGACCAGCGCAGATAGCATGATGACAACGCAGAACAACTGGCGCTTCATGCTTTCTCCTTTAGCGCGAGCGGTCTTCGTTCGCGTGACGGCCACAGCGCGACCAGCGTGCCCAGGATCAGCACGACTGTGCCGATCCACAGCCAGTTGATGAGCGGGTTACGAAACACCTTAAAGGTCGCGCCTTCCGCGGTGATTTCCAGCCAGTCCACCAGCACGATATAAAGATCTTCAGAAAGCGTGCTGTGGATGCCGGGCCTGGTCACCGATTGCTGGGAATAGTAATAGTAATCGCTCCCCGGGTAGACCCGTCCAACCTCACGCCCGTCTCGGCTGATGAGGATGGAGGCTTGCGCGATGTTACGCCCGTCCGGTGTGTCCTGCAGTTCCAGCTTCTCGTAAGTGAAAGTGTAACCGGAAAGCTGCAGAGATTCTCCTTCGGCTACCATGCCCTGGGTGGTGGTCTGGAACATTTCGATGCCGATGATCCCAAGCCCCATCAGCGCGACGCCGATGTGAATGAGGTAGCCGCCGTAGCGCCGGCGGTTGTGGCGCACCAGGTTGTTGAACGACTGCCATCCGGATTCTTTGTGAACGCGGGAGCGCAGTCGGATGGATTTGAGTGTGTCCATGAGTGTGGCGATCACAGCGAAGAACACAAACCAGATGCTCAACAAGGCGATCCAGCTGGTTGCGCCTAAAAACAATGCCACCCCCGGTGCGGCGAGCGCGAGCGCGGCGGGAAGCCAGATGTTTCTGCCCAGGCTGCTGGCAGTAGCCGCCCCCCACACTGTCAGCGGCACCACGCCCATCAGGAGCAAAAGCAGCGCGAAGAGCGGACCGGTGGCGCTTTCATAGAAGGGAGGGCCAACAGTTACCTTTTGACCGGTGACTAGCTCGGAGACGATCGGGAAGAGGATCCCGATCAGGCAGATGAGGAAGATGGCGACGAAAAGCAGGTTGTTCAGCACAAACGCGCCTTCCTTGGAGAAGAACGAACGGATCTGGTACGCGGAGCCGAGGTCGTTCCAACGCCACAACAGTAATCCCAGCGAGATGAGGAACATGAGCGCGATAAACGCCAGGAAGAAAGGTCCGATGCTGGATTCGGAGAACGAGTGCACCGAGGAGAGCAGTCCGGAGCGCGTGAGGAAGGTGCCGAAGATGACCAGGCAGAAGGTGAGGACGATCAGGGCGATCGTCCAGTGTTTGAACAAACCGCGTTTTTCCTGCGTGATCATCGAGTGCAGGTAAGCGGTGCCGGTCAGCCAGGGGATCAGCGCGGAGATTTCCACGGGATCCCAGGCCCAGTAGCCGCCCCAACCCAACACGTCGTACGCCCAGCGGCTGCCCAGCACAAGCCCGATGGAGAGAAAAAGCCAGGCCATCAGCGACCATTTGCGGGTGGATTTGATCCATTGGTCGTCGCTGCGGCCGGTAATGAGCGCGGCGATGGCGTATGCGTAAGGGATGACAAACCCGGTGAAGCCGAGATAGAGGGCAGGCGGGTGCACAACCATGCCGAAGTGGCGCAGCAGCGGGTTCAAACCGGCGCCATCCGGCGGATCTGCCTGGAGCGACATCATTGGCGGCAAAAGTGAACTGACTACCTGCCCATCCATGGTGATGAAATAGCGGTGGAAGGGATTCTCAAAAAAGAGGACGAGTATGAGGAAGAAGAACAAGGTGAAACTGGTTACCGTGATCACCCAGGGTAGCAGGTCGTTTTCTGATTTCCACTTGCGCGCGAGCGTGATGAAGGAAAAGCCCGCCAGCAGCCAGCACCAGAACAGCAACGAACCTTCCTGCCCGCCCCATAGCGCGGCAATCTTAAGATAGAGCGGCATGGCAAGGTCAGTCGTCTGATACACGTAGGTGTATTCAAAATGACCGCTAATCAGTAGAATAAGCAGGGCGAGGATCGAAATGGAGAGTAATGGGAATGTGATCAGCGCGGCGCGGCGGGCGGTTTCGAGCATGGCCGCGGAACGTGACCTGCCGCCGTAGATGGAGGTAACCACTGCCAGCAGCGAGGTCACCAGGGCGATAACGAGCGTCCCGTAGCCGATGGGACCGATCACGGCGCCACCTGCGAGGGTACACCTTCCTCGTAGCGGGATGGGCACTTGAGCAGCAGCTCGTCAGCGTAGAAAACGCCGTCTTCGCCCAACTTGCCGGTCATGATGGCTTGGGCCTCGTTGGTCAACAGGTCTGGCTGCACGCCAATATAAACGACCTGCAAGCGGTTGGCGCTGGGGTCAAGCACCGCGGTGTGCAGCACCGCTGCCAGTCCACCACGCGCTTCGATCTCGTCGTTGTCGCCGGGAATATGTGCCACGGTAAACGCCAGGTTCATTGTGCGGGGATCGTAGGTGATGGTATCCCCCAACACCACGCCGGAGACGCGCACGCTGGTGCCGCTGTTGACCTTGCCGGAAACAAGTTCATCGATGGTCAGATAATACTGGGCGTTGCCTTTCAGGCTGGTGATTACCAACAGCACAACCGCGGCAAACATCAGGATTCCACCGATCAGAAATTTGTTGAATTTAATGCCGCGTTTGGGTTTGACCGATTGGGGATTCTGTTCCAAAATCACTCCTGTTCACACTTTTTCAATGAAAAACGATCTGCAATAGCGTGATTATAACAAACAACAAACAGGCAGTTGACCGGATTTATGTAACCATAAGGTATGGACAAAAGCACAATTGTGGATTGACGAAAAATTATTTAATCCAGGTACAAAGGGATCTGGATTTTTGAAAAAAACAATCATCTCGTAAGGATTGACATTTGTCTTGATTTATCGTTCTTTGGTCACAGTCGCTTGCGATTACAAAAAAAAGAATATATAATTTTACGAATCTCAATTACAAACAAGAAATACCAGGCAATCCATATATTTTGATGTTACATTTAATACCATGAAAGGAAGAGACCCAATGACTGACACTCCTCCCGTTGAAGAAGTAAATGAGGATCCTGCTCAGGAAGAAAAGATCGCTAAGAACAAAAAAAACCGGAAACTCGGAACATGGGCGATTGTGGGGATCATCGTAGCCGCGTTGGTGGTCGTGGGTGGCGCAACTGGTGGATACCTCATCCATCTCTCCAACACCAGCCCCGAATTCTGCGCGACCTGTCACATTATGGATAAGAATGTTACTTCCTACCTTACCAGCAACGACCTGGATAACATTCATTATCAGGGGAATGTGGCGTGCAAGGAATGCCATGATTATCCCGTGCCGGCAGAGATCCGTAGCGGCATCAAATTCATCCTCGGTGATTACACAGTTGATGAGAACGGTGACCTGGTCAAATTGACCTACGATGATGATATCTGCCTGCAGTGCCACATCAGCAAGGATTACGTGGCTCAAGCCACCGACTTCCTCACCAGGAACCCGCACGATAGCCACAACGGCATGCTTTCCTGCAAGACCTGCCATGTCTCGCATGGGCAACAGATCGATTACTGCTCACAGTGCCATGACCATGGCGCGCAGCGCCTGATCGGCGAGGACGAACCTCGCGAAGATACGTTAGACTAAGTGCACTTTCAAGCGCGAGAAAACAATTTTACCCGCAGTGGATTAAACAATAAGGGGACTCCAATTTTGGAGTCCCGTTTTATCATTTTATTATAAGGATTCAGGATCGATCGGCTTCAGGGCTGGGCGCGACATCACCTGTATTCTCTTCTGAGATTACCGGCGCTCTGAGTTCCGGTTCACTTTGTTGAGGTGGAACAGGGATGGTGACGGAAATGACCGGTTCCTGTTTCAATTCTTTGGCAACTTCCTTCAGTGGTTCTTCCACTTCCTTGATCAGGTCGGACATGGTGCTCGCGACGGAACTGCGCATCCCCTTGGTTTCTTTTTCCAGGTCTTTAAGGGTAGCGTCGAGGTCGGCTTCCTTCGCCAGTATCTTGGGAATCTCGGATAGCTCGCGTTTGGTCGCCCAGATCTCTTGCCAGTAAGGAGATTTGGTGACCTTGCGGATGAACGCCCCGATATCCCGGGCGGTTTTAACCATATTCCCGGGGCCCATGATGATCAACGCCAGGACGACGATGAGGATGATCTCGGAGATGCCGAGGTTAAATATCTTCATAGACCAATAGCCAAAGGAATATTGTTATCGCCACGCTTGAAGAAGCCGAGCGCGGTGAAATATTATGCCTGCGGGGTGGTGTCGTCTTCTTTTGTTTCTGCTTTTTCGTCACCCTTCAAGCCCTTGCGGAAGGAGTGAATCGCTCCGCCGATCTCGCCGCCAATCTTACCGATTCTGCCGACTCCGAAAAGCAGCACGACGATCACAAGGATGATGATCCATTCTGATCCTCTAGGAAGTCCCATTATATTTCTCCTTATCTAAACTTCAATTTATTTTACTATGTTAAGCTGATGCCATGCCATTAAAAAATCGTATTCTTTTCCTCGTTCAACTCCTGGGCTTTACGACGCTGCCTTCCAGCGAAGGATGCAAACAAGATGCTGATCAAGTAAAGCACCGTGAGCGGCAGCATCATTAAACCCATATTTACGGGGTCAGGTGTGGGCGTGATCGTAGCTGCTACAACAGCGATGACGACGATGGCAATGCGCCATTGCTTGATCAGTTGCCTGGCGGTGACGACGCCCAACCTGGCGAGCAGGAAAATTACGAGTGGCAACTCAAAAGCGACGCCAACCCAGAACAACAGATTCAGCACAAATCCAAAATAATTCCCCGGCCGCGGGGCGGTCGAGATTCCCATGAAATCCAGCAGGAACGGCAAAGCCGTTGGGAGCAGGAAGAAGTAGGCGAATAACACACCGCCGACGAAGAAGAGCGTGGCCATCGGGATCATGACCCACACCCACGTGCGCTCGTTGGGGTTCAGCCCGGGGAGGATGAAAGCGAGGATCTCGAAGACGATGACCGGCAATGCCAGGATGACCCCGCTGAGCAGGGAAATTTTCATGAACACGGAGACATTCTCGGTGACATCAATCGATTCCAGCACCGAGAGCCCCCCGATCGGTTTAGCCAGCAGTTCGGCGATCTGCTGGCTAAAAGCGAAGCTGGCAACGGTGGTGACCAGCAACGCGATGACCGCAACCAACAGCCGCTTGCGCAGCTCTTTTACGTGGCTGAGGACGCTCATTTCTTCGAAAATTACTTCTTTTTTTGCCATCTATGCTTCTTTGTTGTGTGAGTGTTTATTTTATCAGCGCTGGGGATTGGATACAAGGAGGAAGGGCGGGAATTTTTACGCTGAAGTATATGTAATCAGGCAGCGTTTTCCGTTATTATCAATCGCTGATTATTAAAACTAAACCAGGGGATACGCGGGCAATCGTGATTTGTATCGTTTTACTTAATCGTGGAAGCGCTTTTCACCCGCTTCAATGCGCACTTGCAGATGATTTTGCGCTGGGGGCAGCGGACAGGTGGCGAACGGTGTGTACGCGCAAGGCCAGTTGCGCGCCAGGTTGAAATCAAGCGTGACCTGACAGTTTTTGGGGTAAGGCGTTAGCACGTACCGCCCGCCGGGGTAGGTGGAATCAGCGCGCGTCGGGTCGGTGAAATTGAACAGCAGACCATCTTCATCGTCCTCGGCGATCAGCGTGCACGCGACGCCACTGACTGTGAACTGCGCTTGACCCGGGAAGAGGATCTCGTGTTCTCCACCAATGGCGTCCGCGATCTTTATCGAACGTGGCGGGTCAAAAGGTATAAATTCCGCCTGAACCCGATACGCTGGATTAACCGGAAAATAAATCAACCCGTTAAAATTTTTCAGAGCTGGTGATTCCCGATCCCATACCCGCAGGTAAGGGCGGCTGTTGCGGTTGATCACGCGCATGGCAATCGCCCCAATTTCCACCAGGTCAGGGTCACCATCCACATCCTGGCGCAGCCGGCCGCCGGTGGGAGGTTGACCATTGACGGTGAAGCCCTCAGATGCCGAGATCAGGAAGACCCCATCGGTACGCGCTTCAAAATTCGCGTGGCAGCCCTCCGGCAGGGAGGGCAGGGTGATCTCCAGGTTTTCTTCGCGCCCAACGCGGTTTATTCCGTCAGCAAGCGGGAAGAGCCCCACCAACGTGAACCAATTGAGCGGATTGGAGAGCATCCGGTCCTCACGCGTCTGGCGCGCCTGTTCAATTTCAATCCTGTAAGCGGTATTTTCGATCAAGAGCATCCTTTCGTAGCCGGTGCTTGAGGGAAGTAAAATGAAACGGCAGAAGCTGAAATTGCTCCGCCGTAACATATGACCTCATTCGATCAACCTGGTAGGGTCACAGGTTTCGTTTTACCCCGATCGAATTTTTTCCCGGGGAGCCTGTATGTTGGTCGCGCAGGCTTCCCGGAGTATTATGGTTGCCGAATAATTAGTCGAGCATACTGGCGGGAATGTTCCCACCGTTGTCGGCGATCTTCTGTAAAACGGTCTTGTGCAGCCAGACGTTCATTTCAGCGGAATCGTCCATCTTGTCCGGCGGGCAACCAAGTTCGACTGCCAGTTCCTTGCGGGCGGCGTAGCTGCTGTCGATGCCGAGCAGTTTCAACAGGTCAACAATCGATTTCTTCCAGTCAAGTTTTTCGGGGTTTGCGGCGGCGAGTTTTTCAAGCTGAGCCACAACATCCACCACGGGGATCGCCCCAGGTTTTAGCGTGGTTGCTTTCGGTTTACCGACCTGGTCCAACGGCAGATCGTACTTGCCGGCTCCAGGACTGGTGCCTGGCTTGACCGGGCTGGTCGTGGTGGTGGTTCTTGGAATCGTTGTGGTCGTAGTCTTGGGAATCGTCGTAACCGGCTCAGCTTTTGGTTTGACTCCCAACTTTTCGAGAATGTTCGAGAATATACCCATTTCGTTTGTCCTTTCGTTAATAGGTTTTATCCAGATTAATTTCATTATAGACCAAAAATGCCCATTACGTCAAATTTTAAAATTTAACAAAACACACAGGATACAAATGGCTGATTTTGTGATATGTTTATTAAGTTCGACAGCATAAGTTCGGAAAGGAGAAGTCATCATGGGAGAAGCTGGCAAGAAAGACAAAGGTAAAAAGGAACAAAAAAAGAAACCAAAACTGACGATCAAGGAAAAACGCAAACAGAAGCACGAGAAGAAAGAAACCGCTTAACCTGTTTGACAGGACCGCGCACGTCGAGTGAATCGTTGAAGTTTTCAATCGGGATTTCACCTGCGGCAAGAGCATTATCGAAGAGCGCGATCCTTCGAAACCGGATGATTCAATCACCGCTTTACCTTTTAGTAAAGCGGTTTACCATTTTTTGCCTCCCAAAGGTCATCCTCCCAAAGGTCATCCCATCCTA
>DDXM01000028.1:0-29118 GCA_002347485.1 Anaerolineaceae bacterium UBA2260
GCGTGACCGCTGGGGCCCGTAGCTCAGTGGTTAGAGCGCGCGGCTCATAACCGCTTGGTCGCAGGTTCGATCCCTGCCGGGCCCACTTTTTTATAGCATTTTGATAACCTTAAGCGATGTCAATTAATGACTAAGAACCTTTCCCCGCTGAAACTGGAACTCCTCATTTCTTTTCTCACCTCGCAGGCGCTCAGCCTGGGGATGGCGGCGCTGCAACCCGCGCCTTTCTTCAGCGCCTGGTTCGGTGCGTTTATTCTCCTGTGGCTGAGCACATTCCTCCTGTTGCGCGCGTGGCGTTTCTTCGGCGGGGCGCGTGCGCTCGCCGTGTTACTGCTGGTGACCTTCCTCTCCCGCCTTCTACTGGGGATATTCATCCACACAGCGTTACCCACGATTGGGTATGACACACCAGTGGAGAACGCCGGCTATGTGTATTCCGACGCCTACACGCGCGACAACGGCGCGCTGGCGCTTGCTAAAAGCGATCAGACATTATTCGCCGCGTTCGGCGAGGGGAGCATAGACCAGTACGGCGGGTTGATGTTCCTCAGCGCGGTCGTTTACCGCTTGTTCGATGTCGACCAGGCGCGTCCGTTGTTCATCACCATCCTGGCGGCGTTGACGATGACCGCCGGGCTGGCTTTTCTTTTCGACGCGTTGCGCCGGCGTTGGGGCGCAAAAGTGGCGCTGGTGGCCGGCTGGTTCTACGCGCTTTACCCCGAGGGGATCCTGCTGGGCAGCTCGCAGATGCGCGAACCTTTTCTCATCGGACTATTCTGCATCGCTTTCTGGGCGCTGGTCACCTGGCAGGAAAGGCGAGGAATCAAAGCGCTCGTTTTCGCCCTCGCCATGGCATGCTCCATGCTATTTTCCGACCCCTATGGCGCCATGCTCACAGGCTTGCTGCTGGCTTACTGGTTAGTGGAATGGTCGAGCGTTCAACAATCGCGCAAGGTGCGCTGGATTGGCGGGCTGGGGCTGGTGGTGATGGGCGCGGCGGGCGCGGCAGCCGGCTGGTGGTGGCTTAAGCCCACCCTTTACTACGACACCTACCTGACGCGTATCAATTCCGGTTACATTTCCGCGCTGCTGGAAACGATGGGTGATAAATGGCAGACGCCTTTCGTCACCATTTACGGCATCGTCCAGCCTTTCCTGCCGGGCGCGATCGCTGATCCGTCGCTGCCGTTCTGGCAGACCACCGCCATCATCCGCGCGCTGGGATGGTGGTTCGTGCTCCCGTTCCTACCGTATGGCTTCTTCGCGTTGTGGAAGGCCAAACCGAAATCCGAGCGCTGGGCGCTATTGCTCATTGTGTTGGCGCTGTTCGCGTGGGTGCTGATCGCATCGCTGCGGGCGGGCGGCGACCTGTGGGACAACCCGCGCTACCGCGCGCTGCTTATCCCCTGGTTTGCGCTGCTGGTCGGTTGGTGCTGGCAGCGGCTGCGCGAGGGGCACCTGGCCTGGTTCCTGCGCTGGGTCGCGGTGGTGCTGGTATTCTTTGTTGTTTTCATGCTATGGTATTTGTACCGCCACCAGGTCATCAAAGATTTCATCGGTTTCTTCGATATGATCAAAGTCATCCTGGCGGGTTGGGTGGTAATCCTGCTCAGCGGGGCAGGTGACCTGGTTAAACTTGTGAAAGCCAGGCTGAAAAAGCCTGATGCTGGCGGGCTTGCTTGACAACCACCCGCGTCTCGGTTAGAATATTGAACACCTGCCGAGATAGCTCAGTTGGTAGAGCACACGACTGAAAATTGTGGGGTCGCCAGTCCGATCCTGGCTCTCGGCACCACACACTCCCTCACGGGAGTGTTTTATTACTGGAGTGTAGCGCCATTCAGGTTTATGGTTGGCGACATGTTGCATAGACAAGAGGGACCGAGATGAATATTGATGTGTACCGCATTGGCGCGGCAGCGCTGGAAACACTAGGAATGGCCGCGTCGGGCAGCGTTCAGGGCGTGACTTCGCGCGGGGCTTTCCTGCGTATCATCGACCGCATCATCTACATCACCCCGTTGGATTATCGCAGCCCGTTCAACCTCACGCTGGCAGGCGGCGACCAACGCTTTGAACGTTTGGAGCCAGGCGATCAATTCACGATTAGTGGCAGTCAAATTACATTTTCGACAAAGAACATCAGAGTATTCACGGAACAGGCTGAGGTTTGGCAGCCGCCACTGCCAGTCGCGATCCACTCCCCGCTCAACGAGCAGTATACGCGCGCGCAAGCCATCGCAGCGCGCCTGCGTCAGTTCGATGCGCAAAGAGGCTACCTGTTTCTTTCTAATCCGGATGAGGTATCCCTTGAGGGAGAGTCGTTCAGGGTGATACAGGCGGCGAAAGAGGTCACGGCGAGTTTCACAAGGGGAAACAGGGCAGGTTTCCTGCAAGCCGCGGAATCCTTAATCGGCTCAGGGGGAGGGTTGACCCCATCCGGCGATGACTTCCTGGCCGGGTTCCTGCTTTACCACGTCCGTCGCGTCCTTGCCACAGGCATAGAGCGTGATTCCCTCTTTGATTGGATCGCCGAGGTGAGCGCTATCGCGTTCCAACGCACAACGACCATTTCCGCGAACCGGCTGCTATTCACCGCGCGCGGTTGGTCTGAGGATATCTTCCTCAATCTCATCGATCATCTTTTTGATCCTTCTGTTTCATTTACTGACGATCAAATCTGCCTGCTGATGGATATCGGGCACTCCTCAGGGGTCGATACCTTCATGGGGATGTTGTACGCCATTAGATCACTGTCATAACAAAAACAGGAGCCAACTTGGCTCCTGTTTATTGTGTGAAGGTCTTACTAGACCAGGATCTCTTCGGGAACGATCATTTCCTCGTTCGCCTTGCGGACTGAATCGGGAACGTTGAAATCGAGTTCCGCGCCTGCCATCTGTTGGACGTACTTCTTGACCAGCTGATCCCAATACTTCTTGGTGACGTAGTAGACGCGAGCGCCACCCAACTCATGTTGCACTTCCGGCCACGGATAGGAAGGCTGAGCCATACCGAGACCCCAGCGCAGCCAGCCATTGTAGGACTCATAGGTCGCCCACCACTCGGTGTTGCCGATCATCTCGAACGCGTAATATGCCTTGGCGTAGTACATCACCGCGCCGATGCGACCCCCACGCAGGAGAGCCATGGTGTGCAGGCTGATATTGACTTTCTCGTTCATTACACGACCGTTGGCAAAGCCGGCCCAAACCCCATCGATGAGACCCACGAGGGTGTAGGGATCTTTCAGGCGGTGGCGATACCAGCCGAGAATTTCGGAGTAAACGCGAGCGCCAACAATGTCATAGAAGTCATGATCGACATCCATCAGGCGTTTCACGTATTCCATCATCTTGGGGGCTTCGTCAAGACGTGCTTCGCGGATGAAGAGTGTGCGTCCGTCTTTCAGTTTCACCTGCGCGCCGGGCCACTTGGGAAGTTCCATCGCGGGACCCTGCAGAAGGGCTTCCACTTCGCGGGCATCGATCTCCAGGATTTCCTGACTTGCTTTTTCGGGAAGTTCAAATTTCATCTTACGCTCCTGTATTCTTCGAATAATCTTACGAAAGATTGGCTTTGCTGAGTTTGTTCAGGCTTTCAACATGGGCTGGATTGTAGACGTCGCCGAACTTGGTTTTCGGCATCGTGGCGGCTATCTTCATCAGTTCTTCGTACTCGGCATCGTCGACGAAAGCGACAGCGCGGCCGATGGAGGCTTCACCATCAACGAAGCGCCACGGGAAGAATCCAACCTCGACGCGGCGGTTGAGCAGCAGGTCGATCATGCCGCCGAAGCATTCCGCGTGGATGATCTCGGCGGGGAACATGTCGATATGCATCATCTGGTATTTTTCATCGGTGAAGACTTCTTCAAGGGTCTTGCCGAATTTCTTCTTGAACACGTATTCGGCCTGTTTCGCCTGGCGGGGCATCCAATTGCGGATGATGGTGTTCATCGGGTGGTCAGCAGAACCGCAGTCCACGGCGATCCAACGCAGTTTCATCTTCTTAGCCCAGTCAACGAATTCATGGTCGGGGCCTGGGTGCTTGGTCATGTAACGCACTTCGTCAGCGGTGGGTTGATCCCAGCCAAAGTGATGGTAGCCGGTGTGAATGACGAGGATGTCGCCTTCCTTGACTTCCACGCGGTCGGTGATCATCTTGGAGGTGTAGACGTCGTAATCACCGCACACATCACTCAGGTCAACCACAGCGGCTTCGTGCACCAGGTAATCCATGGGCAGCTGCGCAATATCTCTGCCGGGGGTGTAGAAGTGAATTTCGCCGTCAAGATGGGTACCAACATGGTTGGAGTGAGTTAACAATTGGCCATTCGCGCCGTTAGGGGCTAAACGTTTGAAATATTTCACCTGCAAGGGTTCATAGGTCGGCCAGGGTGGAGTAGCAATTCCGATAGGGATGGTTAGATCGAGCAGTTTCATAGCATTTCTCCTTTTCTGAATTTTGGTAATGATATTTGCTTACAAGTTTTACATAATTCTAACATCTCAATCTTCATTCTAAAAATACAGAAAAATCTTATGGCGAAGACCCGTCTCATTCACCACTATTTTCATTCCCACGTACCCTCATAAAGACAGAAGTGATCCATTATCAACCTAAGGCAGCAAGATCGGGAAGATCATTTGCATCAGGATGCCCGCTGCGAGTACCGACGCCACCTGACCGGCAGCGTTGGCGCCGAGCGCGTGCATCAGGATGAAGTTCTGGTTATCCACTTCGAGGGCAACTTTTTGCGCCAGGCGTCCGCTCATCGGGAAAGCGCTAATGGCAGCGGCACCGACAAGGGGATTGATCTTGCGTCCGGAGAAAAAGCAGACCAGCTTACCGAACAGGAGACCACCGATGGTGTTCAGCGCAAAGGCTAACAATCCCAGTACAAGAACCCGTAGCGTGCCGGTGTTCAGAAACGTGGCTGCCTGCATGGTTGAACCGATGGTAATCCCCAGGAAGATGGTGGCTGTGTTGGTAATGGCATTTTTTGAAGTTTCAACCAATCCTGGAACAACACCGGATTCTTTGAGCAGGTTTCCTAACATCAGGGTAGCGATCAGCGGAGCGGCTTCAGGCAGGAAAACACCAGCAATAATTGTGATCAGGATAGGAAAAAGGATCACAGTGGTCTTGGAAACTGGTCGCGGCGTATATTCCATGCGGATACCGCGTTCAGCTTTGGTGGTGAAGAGACGCATTAAGGGTGGCTGGATGATGGGCACCAGGCTCATATACGAGTAAGCGGTTACGGCAATGGCAGCCGCCAGACCTGGGGTTTCGAACAGGGATCCGAGTTTACCGTTGACATAGATTACAGTAGGTCCGTCAATAGCGCCGATCATACCAATGGCGGTGGCTTCGGCCAGGTTGAATCCCAACAAGATTGCGATGACCAAAGTGGTGAATATCCCCAGGTGGGCAAATGCTCCCATGATGAACATGATGGGTTGGCTGAGCAGCGGGCGCAGGTCGAGCATAGCGCCGACTCCCAGAAAGATGAGAAGGGGGAACAATTCGTTGCTGATACCGGCTTTGTAGAGGATACCAAAGAAACCATCCTCGCCGATCATATTAGCAGCAACTGGCAGGTTCCCCAGGACACAACCGAAGCCGATCGGTATTAGCAGGGTGGGTTCATAATCTTTGAAGATGCCAAGAAATATGAGGATCAATCCCACTGCGACCATGATCAATTGTGGTCCGGTGATGTCCAGAAGTCCTCCGAGTAGACCTGATAAATCGAAACTCATGATCGTATCCTTTCCGCTTACTCGATATCCATGAGGGGCATGCCGTGAGCAATCTGGCTGCCCACGTTTACATAGATCCGGGTAACAGTGCCATCATGCGGGGCGCGGATAATATTCATGGCTTTCATCGCTTCAATCACGCAGATCTCATCATTTGCTTTTACCTTCTGACCCTCGTGCACTTTGATCGAATTTACTACACCGGGCAGCGGTGATTTTATTGTGCCGGGACCGGCAGCGGCGACTGATGCGGAAGTTGTCGGGGCAGCGACAGGGGCGGCTCTGCGTGCAGGCGCAGGAGTAGTGTTGGTTGTTGCCACGGTTTTGTTCAATTCTTCAGTTACAACGGTGAGTTCTTCTCCGTTTACTTTTACCATTACTTCATCTTTGCGGGGATCATCGAGGATCTCTACGTCGTAGGTGGTATTTTTAATGGTAATGCGATATTGTGTCATCTTGCTCTCCTGATTGTAGAAGATTGGTTCAGCCTGCGTTGAAGCCCGAACAGTCGCCAGGGATTTACCCCTTCAGCAGAGGTTTCAATCGTTACAGACTGGGTATCAGCCCGGGCACGGGCGATCGCCACGGCAACTGCGGCTGCCAGTTTGAGGTCCGACCTGGGTTCCATAATTTCAGCAGCAGGTTGGACAGTTTCTTGCTCCAGCGTTTCTTCTTTATCTTCTTTATCGACGATAAAGCGAGTCATCAGGTACACTATAACTGCCAGGGCGGCAAGAACGAGAAGAAGCACCACAATGCCAATGCTGGATATCTTTATGGCAGTACTAAACATGTTTTCCATTATCTGTATCCTTTCTATTACAGCGGGATGTTCCCATGCTTCTTGGCAGGAGTTGTGATTTGTTTGTTCCTTAGTATGTCGAGTGTGGCGATCAAGCGCTGGCGGGTCTCGCTGGGAAGGATGACCTCGTCTACATACCCGGCACCGGCAGCCCTGTATGGATTTGAGAACTTATCTGTGTAATCTTTCACAAGTTCATTGCGTAATTGCTTGGCTTCCTCAGGAGTTTTCTCTTTTAGTTCCTTGCCGTGCAAAATATTTACTGCACCGTCAGCACCCATGACCGCAATCTCTGCGGTTGGCCATGCAAAGACCATGTCAGCACCCAGGTGTTTGGAACCCATAACGATATAGGCGCCACCGTATGCTTTGCGGGTGACCACTGACATCTTTGGAACCGAAGCTTCGGAAAATGCATAGATGATCTTTGCGCCATGGCGGATGATGCCATTGTGCTCGGTGTGGGTTCCGGGCATGAATCCCGGGGTATCAACAAAGGCGATAAGAGGAATATTGAAGGCATCACAGAATCGTACAAAGCGCGCGATTTTATCTGAAGCGTTGATGTCGATAACACCTGCCATGGACGCGGGTTGGTTTGCAAAAATCCCCACCGTTTCACCGTTCAAGCGAGCAAAACCAACCACTGCGTTGGTAGCATAACCTGCATGAACCTGGTAGAACGAGCCTTTATCAACAATGTGGTCAATGACTTCAACGATGTCGTATGTCAGGTTAGGATCTACCGGTACCATCGTATCCAGCTCTTTATCAGCGCGGTACGGGTTGTCATCGGTGGGGAGGATCGCAGGTGTAGAGGCGTTGTTATCGGGTATGTACTCAAGGATCTTCTTGATGATCTGGAAAGTGTCTTGTTCATTCTGCCCGACAAAGTGGGCTACACCGGAAATCGTGCTGTGAGTTATAGCTCCACCAAGTGTCTCAGAATCGACGATCTCATTAGTGACAGCTTTGATTACCGCAGGTCCCGTGATATACATATTGCCGATATCCTGGGTCATAATAATAAAGTCAGTGATTGCGGGTGAGTAGACCGCTCCACCAGCGCATGGTCCCATGATGGCACTAATCTGGGGAATGACACCTGAAGCCTGGACGTTGCGGTAAAACACTTCACCGAATCCAGATAGACTGAAAATGCCTTCCTGGATACGGGCGCCGCCACCATCATTAATACCGATCACAGGAACGCCAGCTTCCATGGCCAAGTCGAGAATTCGGGAAACTTTTTGACCGGCAACTTCACCGAACGATCCACCCATCACGGTGAAATCCTGGGCATACACACAAACACGGCGTCCGTTGATTTTTCCAAATCCAGCTACAATCCCGTCACCGAGAATCTTGTCTTTATCGAGACCGAAATCTGTGTGGCGGTTTACCATCAAACCATTGATTTCCTGGAATGAACCCTCATCCAACAGCAAGTCAATCCGTTCGCGGGCGGTCAACTTGCCTTTTTCATGCTGGGAGGCAATTCTTTTTTCGCCACCACCCAGTTTACTTTCCTCGCGAAGTGCTTTCAGCTTGGCATACTTATCTGGAATATCTTGCGCCATTATTACCTCCATCTTGATTTGTTGAAAGTGATGATTAACGATTTTAGTTTATGACCATATGCCTAACATTTCAAGTGATACATTTAGCGTCCTTACTGGCATTTTGTCATGTAAAAAAACAAGAAGCACCCGGTTTTATCTCCCGAATGCTTTTTAACCGATCAATTGTTTACTTACTCGCGCTTATAGGGTTTCAGCAGCGCAGCCGGGTAAGATGCGTTGCGCCCTGCGAGGGTGAGTGCGATGATGGTAACAATATAAGGAAGTGCAAGGAACAATTCGTAGGGCAGCTTGATGCCGGTTAACTGCAGCCTGGATTGCAGCGCCTGTACACTACCGAAGAGCAGCGCTCCCCACAGCACTTTTATAGGGTGCCAGTTGGCAAAGATGATCAGAGCGATGCACACCCAGCCGCGACCTGCGACGATACCGAAGGTGAACGAGCCAAGCTGGGCCACCGAGAGGAACGCCCCGCCGACACCCATCAGCGCACCGCCGATGACCAGGGCGATGGTGCGCAGGTTATAAACGTTAATGCCCGCTGCATCAGTAGCCTCGGGATTATCACCCACTGAACGCAGGTTCAGTCCGAAATTGGTGCGGTAAACGACCCACCACACGATTGGGATCAAGGCAATGGCGATGTAGGTGAGCGCGTACTGCGAGAAGATCTCCCCAAGTACCGGGCTATTGGGAAAGATGCTGAGCTGTTTGAATGGCGTAATCGAAGGCAGCACGCGGCTTTCGCCAAAGATCACCCTGAACCCGAACAACGAGAGGGCGGTCATCAGCAGTGTGATACCCAGACCGGAAACATGCTGGTTCACCCCCAATCTCACCGAGAACAGGCTCATCAACCAGCCGGAAAGCATACCCCCTACCAGGGCGGTGAGCACGCCCACCCACAATGATCCACTTAAGGAAGCGGCGGCGAAACCCGAGAACGCACCGAAGAACATCGTGCCTTCGATCCCCAGGTTCAGGATGCCCGCGCGCTCGCAAAAAAGTTCACCCAACGTCGCAAAGATCAGCGGTGTTGCGACGCGCAACGTGGCCGCGATAATATCAATAATAAAATCTCCCATGATCATATCCTCTTAATTCGGTAATTCTGCAGCAGAAGCATGCTCAAAGTGACTAGCAGCAGGGTTGACTGTACTACATCACCCAGGTAGACCGGAACCCCCAGCACCCGGCTGACCGTTTGCGCGCCGGTATCGATAAGTCCGATGAACATCGCTGCTACAGAGACGCCAATGGGGTTCAGCCCGCCGAGCGTGGCGACAATAATGCCGGTGTAGCCATAACCCCCGGAAAGCTCGCTGATGAGGTGGTAGTGGATGCCCGCGATCTCGCTCACGCCTGCCAGGCCGGCGATACCGCCGCTGACCAGCGCCGCGATCAACATGGTGCGGTTGACATTGATACCAGCGAAGAGCGCGCCGGCTTTACTGGCGCCAGCTGCGCGCATCTGTAAACCAAAAGGCGTTCGCTTGATGACGATGAACACGATCACCACCAGAATGAGCGCGATGACAAAGCCTAAATGCAGGCGGGATTTGGGGATGAGCTGCACGAAACGGGCAGCTTCGAAGAATTCAGGCGATTTTGGCCAACCGGTCTCAGGGTCGCGCCAGGGTCCATTCAGCAAGGCGGAAATGAAGTACATGATGATGGAATTCATCAGCAAAGTGGTCACCACTTCATCCACTTTCAGTTTTACCTTCAGGAAGGCGGGTAGTAAAGCCCACAACATACCTGCGGCAAAACCCAATACCAGCATCAACGGTACTACCACGATGGCGGGCAGGTTGGTGAAGGTTGCCCCTACCCACGCGGCGGCGACGGCACCGGCGTAAAGCTGTCCCTCGGCGCCAATGTTGTAATAACCGGCCGCAAAAGCAAACGTTACCGCGAGACCAGTGAAGATCAGCGGTGTGGCTTTCACCAGCACTTCCAGCGCTGAGAACTTGGAAGAGAGCGGCACAATGATAAAGTTGTAGTACGCCTCAAACGGATTGGCTCCCGCCAGGATGATGAAAATGGAGGTAATAACAAATGTCGCCAGCACGGCGGCAACCGGGATCAATGCCCGGGTCCACATTGGCGCTGGAGATCGTTCTAATCGAAACTTAGCCACAATAATTCCTCCAAATGTAAAGTTAATGCTGAACCGCGCCAGCCATCAAAAGGCCGATCTTTTCAGGTGTCGCTTCGGCGGAGGGGACGACCCCCATGATTCTGCCTTCGTAAATGACCGCGATGCGGTCCGAAAGCGCGAGCACTTCATCAAGGTCCTCTGAAAGGAGCACAATCGCGGTGCCGCGGGCACGTTCTTCCAGCAGGCGGTTACGCACGTATTCTGTAGCACCCACATCAAGGCCGCGGGTGGGTTGCGAGGCGATTAACACTTTGGGTTTACGTGAAAGCGCGCGCGCCAGCACAACCTTTTGCATGTTCCCACCGGATAATTTGCGCAACTGATCACCAGGAGAAGCCTTAATCTGGAATTCCTTGATGATGGTGGTGGCGTCGTCGCGGATTTTCTTTCGATCCAGGAGACCTTTTTGGGTGTAATCTTTGATGTGTTCCAACGCGAGGTTTTCCGCCACGCTCAGGTCTCCGATGGTGCCTTCGTGGCGATCCTGCGGGGTGCGTCCAATTCCGGCATCCGAGAGCTGTCCTGGCGCGAGGTGAGTGATATCTCTACCCTCGATCTTGATTGACCCCTTGGTGGGGGTGACCAATCCGGTGATGACTTCGGTCAGTTCACCCTGACCGTTACCGGATACGCCGGCGATACCCAAGATCTCGCCCCGGCTCACGCAGAAACTCACATCGTCCAGCACTTTCTTGCCATGTTTTCCATCCAGCGTGACCCCGGAAAGTTCATAAATAGGTTCGCTGGTTTCACACGCGTCCAGTAGGCGTACGCCAAAAGTTTCCCGGCCAACCATCATTTTTGCCAGCTCAACCTGGTTGGTCTCTGATTTTTTAACTGTATTGGCTACCTTACCATCACGCAGAACGGTGATCCTGTCACTAACAGCCATCACTTCGATGAGTTTATGACTGATAAAAATCACTGAAAGACCGGATTTAACCAACCGGAGAAGAGATTCAAAAAGAACATCCACTTCCTGAGGCACCAAAACCGCGGTGGGTTCGTCCATGATCAGGATGCGGGCATTCCGGTAGAGCGCCTTGAGGATCTCAACACGCTGCCTTTCTCCAACAGAAAGGTCTTTGACCAGGGCTGAGGGATTCACCAGGATGCCAAATTTTTCAGAGGCTGCGGCGACGTTCTTCTCGATTTCTCTTTGTGAAAGCACAACCCCATTCGTGTAACCCAGCACAACATTTTCGGCGACAGTGAGTGGTGGTACGAGTGTGAAGTGCTGGGTTACCATCCCGACCCCGGCCGCAATGGCTTCCTTTGGCGAATGAATGGCTACTTTTTCGCCATTAATAAAAATTTCACCCATATCTGCTTTGTACAATCCATACAGGATGCGCATCAATGTGGTCTTACCGGCCCCGTTCTCGCCCAAAAGCGCGTGAATTTCACCTTGTTCCAGGTCAAAATTTACGTCGTGGTTGGCTTTCACAGGGCCAAACGATTTATAGATGTGCTTCATTTCAACGGCTAGCATGGTCAATCCTTAAGAAGTATTGGCTTATTAAAATAGGGCGGCAGAGATACCCCTGCCGCCCCCCAAAACAAAGTTAATTGACAGTGCCGGGTTGGGCTTCGTCAATGGGTACGCGGAACATACCAGCCTTGATGGCTTCTTCCTTAGCCTTGACGGCTTCGAGGATTTCAGCGGGGACTTTAGCGTCGTTGCCGTGGAAATCAGCGAGGGTGGCGCCACCCAGGGCATACATGCTGAAGTCCTTCAGGTCCATGGCAGTGAAGGTACCGGCTTTGACCTGGGCGACAACGTACTCAACGGTCGGGGTCATGTTCCAAACGGGTCCGGTGACAACCCACTCGGGGGCAATCTCGTTCTGATCGCTCATGTTACCGAATACGAAGACACCCTTCTCAGCGGCGGCTTCGATGACGCCAGCGCGCTCAGCATAGAGCACATCGGCTCCAGCGCTGATGTGGGCAAGCGCTTGTTCCTTCGCGGTAGCGGGATCAAAGAAGGAATTAATGAAGGAGACAAGCACGGTAACTTCGGGGTTGGTTTCCTTGGCACCGGCGATGAAGGCGTTCACCAGGCGGTTGACTTCGGGGATGGGGACCGCGGCGACAACACCGATGGTGTTGGTCTGGGTTAAACCACCAGCCAGCATACCGCACAGGTAAGCCGGTTCGTGAATCCAGTTATCGAAGACAGCCAGGTTCGGTGAGACAGGTCCGAGCTCTGAACCGAAAGCGAAGGCGATCTCGGGATAGTCCGCGGCAACGCGGCGCACCGCTTCTTCATTAACAAAGGCATCGCCCATGATGAGGTCAGGCTTCTGCTGTTCAGCCACTTCCCGCAGGACACGTTCCATGTCGCCGGTGTAGCCAATGTCTTCAGTGTAGGTGTATTCGATCAAACCGGCTTCCTTGGCTTTTAGCAGAGCGTCATGGATCACGCCGTCCCAGGGTTCTTCGATGGGGGTGGCAAAAGCGCCGAAGACCTTGACCTTACCGGTCGCAGCCTGTTCTTCAGTTTCGCCAGCGCCAGCACAACCAGCGAGCAAAGCAGCGATCATCAGAACTGTTACAAAAAACGTGAAAACAGACTTCTTGGACATTTTCTCTCCTTCTAATATTTTTGAATTGGTACACGATTACACAATCCAGGTATTACACTGATCGTTTGCCGGGAGCACCTCCTTTTGTAAATTAATATCATAGCATACATCATTTTCAATCCAAGTAGCTTAGGAGTTATCCTTAAGGATCTTTTCCATCTGTTGTTGATCAATTAGTTTACCGTGACTGACCACATAGACCGGTCTCTCGTGGAAGCGCAGCGCTTCGAGAACATTCGGTTGATCGAGCACGACCAGGTTGGCAGGCGCACCTTGCTTGATCTCGAAGTCTTGTAAGCCGATCAGGCGCGCGGGCGTCTTGGTGACCATGTCATAGAGGGTTTCCATGTCCTCGCGGGTGGTATACCACAGCAGGTGGGAATTCAGGAACGCTACTTCGAGCATGTTGTTGCGCCCATACGGGTAATATGCGTCGGAAATGTCGTCCTGCCCAAGGCAGATCGGCACGCCTTCTTCCTGCAGTTCGCGCACGCGTGCGTGCAGTGGACCGGTGTGCGGGTCACTGACGATGCCCATACCAGCCTTTTTCAGGATGGCAGCCAGTTTTTGCAAGTAGGGTTTGGGGTACATGGACATGGCGCGGGCATGGTGGGCGAGGGAGCGTCCCTGCCAGCCAGTGCGAATGGTTTCCAGCGCCATCACCTCGAGTGATCGCAGCCCGTTGTCGCCGGCGTCATCCACCAGCATGGACACAGGTTTGTCGTACTCCATGGCCAGTTTGAAGCAAATATGCACGTGTTCAGCGATGTCGGCATCGGTGTATTCGATCCACGGGATTCCGCCGACCACGTCAGCACCCAAGTCCATCGCCTGGCGCATCAGGTCTTCAGCGCCTGGTTCACGCACCAGGCCATCCTGCGCGAATGCCACAACCTGGATGTCTACAATACCTTTGAATTCCTCGCGGGCGCGGATTAGCGCTTTCAAGCCTTCGAGTTTGCCCTTGGAATCGACATCAGCAAAGGCGCGGATGTGCGTGCAGCCGTATCGCCCGGCGAGAGCGCAGGCTTTGCGCACGTTCTTGATGATCCACTTCTCGTCGTATTGTTCTTTGATCTTCGCTGCCAGCTCAATGGCGGTCATGGCTTTACCCATATCAGCCCCGTGGTAATCCTTCAAAGCGGCTTCATCCATCATCATTAGGGTGTACACCTTGCACAGATGAAGGTGGGTGTTGACGAAGGACTCCGTGACCAGGTTGCCGCCTGCGTCCAGTTCTTTGGCGGCTTTGCCATCGAGGTTCACCGCGATCCGGTCGATCCTGCCGTCTTTAATAGCGATATCCGTCCGGGTTTTCGGGCTGGTCCGCAGTACTGCATTGCGGATGATGAGATCATATTGCTCGGTCATATTCCTCCTACACTTAATAGTGGTTTTAAAAACATGCCGGATGTACCCATCCGGCATGTGAGCTGCTTTTTCTGTTAGTTGATTTTTCCGTTATCGAGCATGGCGAGGAAAATCTTTTCTGCTGAGTACGGAGGACCTTCCAGGCGCACGCCAGTGGCATCGTAGATCGCGTTACCCAGGGCGGCAATGGTGGGCACCATGGGGTGTTCACCCACACCGCGAGCGCCCCACGGGCCATCGTCCTGCGGAACTTCGACGTAGGTGGTATCGAGCGGGAAGGCGGCATCCGTGGTCGTGGCGATGCGATAATCCACGAAGCTCGGATTGGTCATCACGCCGTTGCGCAGGCGAATCTCTTCAAAAATAGCCGAGCTCAAGCCCTGAACGAAACCACCTTCAATCTGCGCTTTGACCAGCGCGGGATTGATGGCTTTACCCACATCGAAGCAGGCAGCGGCTTTGACGACGTGGATGCGGCCGGTCTCTTTTTCGATTTCAATATCCAATCCTTCGCAGCCCACGGTGTAGTGCACAACCGCGCGCGGACCCTGGCCGGTTTCGGGATCGAGGTTGGTGACATACTTGGGCATGAAGGAGCCGCGTCCGATGATCGGACCACCCATCCATCCCTCATCGTTCGGTTTGGGCAGACCATAAACCACCAGGTCGGTGAGGGGGGTCTCTTTTTCGCTTTTGTAAGAAATGACCATCCCGTCGATGATATCCAGGTCTTCAGGGGTTTCCTGCCAGGCTTCGGCGACCACATCCAGGATCTGCTTGCGGGCGTCGACTGCGGCAGCGCGCACCGCGTTGCCCATGCTCCATGTGAGGCGGCTGGCAACGGTCTGCCACTCGTACGGGCTGTACTGGGTGTCCACCGGTCCGGCGATGCGCACGTCCTCGTATTTTACGCCCAGCGCTTCAGCGGCGATCTGCGCCATCACGGTGAAGGTACCCTGGCCGATCTCCTGCCCGCCCAGGCCAACCGTGGCTTTACCGTCTTCTGAAAGTTCCACCCATGCGCTTGAGCCGGGATTGGGGGGCATGGCGGGGGCTTTCCACATAATGGCGATGCCTTTGCCGCGTAAGCGGTCAGACGAAGAGGGTTCGCCTTTCTTCGAAAAATCGATGGCTTTCGCCACATTGTCGATGCATTGCTGGATGCCGTTGGCGTGCATGGTCATGCCAGTCACCACGATATCACCTTCGGAGATCGCGTTCTGCTTGAGGAACTTGACCTTGTCGATCCCGGCTTTTTCAGCCAGTTCGTCCATCGCCTGATCGATGCCTGTGTGCAACTCGGACATACCGAATCCGCGGTAGGCACCACCGATGGGGTGGTTGGTGTACACGCAAATACTGTCGGTTTCCACATTCGGGATGTCATAAGGTCCGGAGCTGGAGTAGCCGCCGGCGCGGGTGATGTTGGTGCCGTACTCGGTGGAAGCGCCGCCATCCCAGTACATCATGTTCTTGAGTGCGAGCAGGTTGCCGTCTTTGTCGCAGCCAACCTTGACGTGAATGGTGAGTCCCTGGCGTACAAAGTTGGTGTAAAACTCTTCTTCGCGCGTGAGGATGAATTTGATCGGGTAACCGGGCAGCTTCGTCGCCAGGGCGACCGGGATGGCTTCCATGGTGAGGCCGGCTTTCGAACCAAAGCCGCCGCCAACCATGGGGGCAATCACGCGCAGGTCACTGTGCGAGATGTGCAGAGCTTTGGCAACGAGGTTGCGCTGGGCGAAGGGTGATTGCGAAGAAGCCCACAGCGTGACCTTGCCTTTTTGATCCATCATGGCCACCGCGCCGTGAGTTTCGATGGGTACGTGCTGAATATGTGGGATTTTATAGGTCTTCTCAACGATGTGCGCGCACTGTTTCCAGGCGGCTTCCACGTTGCCTTTACGGATCTTGAAGTGGTTGGAAATGTTGGTGCCGGGTTTCGGGAAGATGAAATTCACGCAGTCGTATTTGCCCAGGTCCGGGTGAATGAGGGGGGCTTTATCTGAAGCGCCGTACTCGGCATCGAAAACACCCTCCAGGGGTTCATAGTCCACCTCAATGAGAGAGCAGGCTTTTTGAGCGATCTCTTCGGTGATGGCAGCCACGGCGGCTACCGGCTCACCCAGGAAGCGAACGCGGTCTGTTGCGAAAATGGTTTTGTCCTTGAGGTAAAGGCCGATGCGTTCCGGGAAGTCTTTGCCGGTGACGACGGCTTTAACGCCGGGGTATTGTTCCGCTTTGCTGGTATCGATGCGCTTGATAAGCGCGTGAGGGTGCGGGCTGCGCGCTGCGCGGGCGTAAAGTAATTTATTGCCAAACTGGATATCATCCAGATAGGTTGCTGAACCAGTCACTTTTTCCAGCACATCGTTACGCGGCACACTCGCGCCGACCACAGTTAGATTTTTTTCTTTTGATTTAGCGTTTGCCATATTTCGGCTCCTTTAGGATTTCTCCTGTGTTTGATCTTCGACCGTGTCGGAAGGCTTAATGAGCCGCCGATTCTTTTACAGCTTCAACGATACGATAGTAACCCGTGCAACGGCACAGGTTGCCTACCAGAGCTTCTCTAATCTCGGTCTCAGTGGGATTGGCGTTGCGCTTTAGCAAGGCGGTGGCGGAAATCAACATGCCTGGAGTGCAGAAACCACACTGCACACCGCCGGTCTTGATGATGGTTTCCTGCAACTTGCTGAGTTTACCCAGCTTGGCTAGCCCTTCCACGGTGACAATGGTAGCGCCATCACATTCAGCGGCGAGTACCATGCAACTATTGACGGGTTCATCATTCATCAGGACTGTGCAAGCGCCGCATTCTCCGGCCGAGCAACCGTTCTTTGTGCCGGTGAGAGAAAGTTTTTCGCGCAGCATTTGGAGCAGGGTCATGTGTTGGGGAACGTCCACTGTTTCTACAAGGTCATTCACGGTAAGCGTGATTCTCGAATAAGTCATTGAATCCTCCTGTAATATGCAATCAGCCGCGGCTAGTTGCTTAATTTCGCCCAAACTTCGGTGAGTGCTTCGCGGGTGAGGTTGCGTACCATTAACTTGCGATAGCGCGCTGAACCGCGGACGTCGTCGATGGGTGTCACTGCATCCATGGCGGCGACGGCTGCATCAGCGATGGTCTCGGCCGTGATCTTTTTCTCGGAAAGAATAGCCTCGGCTTTCAACGCTTCCATGGGAACTGGAGCGACTGAAGCCAGGGCGATCCTGAAAGCGTACCCGGAGGGTGATTTTGCGCTGGGATATCCCAACACCGCGACACCAACGATAGACAGGTCGCTCATTTGGTTGCGTCCAAGTTTCTTGTAAACGCCAACCATGCCAGCCGGGGGTGGTGGCAGGGTGATGGAAGTGACGACTTCACCAGCTTTGAGTACTGTGCGCCCGGGA
Organism: Anaerolineaceae bacterium UBA2260; assembly: GCA_002347485.1. Classification (GTDB taxonomy): domain Bacteria; phylum Chloroflexota; class Anaerolineae; order Anaerolineales; family Anaerolineaceae; genus UBA6107. The sequence goes on from DDXM01000028.1 coordinate 17,667, forward strand.
GCCAGGAAGAAAGCATTTAAAGGGATAGTCCGTTCGCCTTCGGTACCTTTTATATTTAAAACCCCATCAAGGATCATGCAGGTACCGATGGTGTCGCCCGCAGGTGAGGCGTTGCAGATGTTACCGATGATGGTGGCGCGGTTGCGTAATTGGTAGCTGGCGACTGTATTGGCTGCCTGGACGAGGTTGGGATAATGCTGGATGACATCCGGGTGCTTTGCCACCTGGTTCATCGTCACCGCAGCGCCAATGGTCAAACCCTTTTTGGAATCGAAGGAAAGCTCTTTTGTTCCCTCAAGTCCTTTTATGTCGACGAGATAATCAAGCTTCAACACCCCGTCGCGCAGTCTGACGAAACTATCTGTACCGCCTGCGAAGGGCTTGGCTTTCCCGTCATGTTCAGCGAGGAACGCGCAGGCTTCGGACAGACTGGCGGGTTTTACATACTCTAGCTCTGGTAGTCCTGGATGAGGATTGATCATGGTATGTCCTGTCTTTCTTAAATTAGGATTTCGTGCGGATTACTGTTTACACTCGTAGCCGGGGTTTCATCGTGGTGAGGTCGAGTGAGAACTTTGAGTTTGATAATTAGGGGAGAAATTTGAATGGTGCTCACCTCGCTTTCTTGAATACATATAAATAAAACATCACGTCATGTTGATCTATGGCGGATTAAGTACCAGTGTTTTACATGGAAAAAACGCTAATACGATGATAGCATTAAAAAAATCCACTGGCAAGAAAATCATAGCGCTTGTCAGACAAAACAGGATAAATGTAATGTCTGAAACTTTCTCGTAAATTGCACACGAGTTGCAGGTTTATTTCTTTTCTAATTTGTTGAGGAAAATTTTAAGAAAATTATTGAGCAAATTTTATTGATTATTTGCGGTAATTCAGCTATCATTTTAATCTAGTTCGCCAACAAATTACGAACTAAAAAAACCAAAGGAGGAAGAGAAATGAAAAAGACCTTGTTTGTTGTGCTTTCCTTATTGTTGGTTGCAACTATTGTTTTAACTGGTTGCGCCAAAGAAGCCAAACTCGGCTCGGAAGAAAATCCCATTAAGTGGGTGTTTGTTCCTTCCGGTGAGATGGAAGACGTCTCTGCGGGTGCGGATGCTGTAGCCGACCTACTGTTCAAGGAAACTGGTCTGGTCGTTGAAACGTTCGTGGCTACTGACTACACCGCCGCTATTGAAGCTCTGTGCTCCGGTCAAGCCCAGATGGGTTCACTGGCTACCTTCGCCGCTATCACCGCCGCTGACCGCGGTTGCGCCTTCCCTGAGTTGGTTGCCACCCGCTATGGCAGCCCGACCTACACCGGTCAGATCGTCGCCGGCGTGGATTCCGGTATCACTTCAGTTGCAGACCTGGCGGGAACCACCTTCTGCGCGACTGATGAGACCAGCACCAGTGGTTGGATCATCCCCAGCATTATGATGAGAGCCGCTGGCATCAACCCGGACACTGACCTGGATGTGATCTTCGCTGGCAGCCACGACGCTGCTGTTGTGGGCGTTTATAGTGGTGACTGCGATGCTGGCGCCAGCTATGTCGATGCCCGCGCTGGTGTGGAGGATGAATATCCTGATATTATGGACAAAGTCATCCAGGTCGAGATCTCAATGGAAATCCCCAATGATGGCGTTCAGTTTATTAAGGACTTCCCCGCAGAGGAAAAGCAGGCTATCATCGATGCACTATTAGCCATCATGGAGACTGAGGAAGGGCAAGCTGCCATGGATGCCGCTTATGAATGGGATGGTCTCGAAGTTCGTGACAATTCCTTCTATGATGCTTTCCGCCAACTGCTCGATGCTGCCGGGGTTACAGCAGAAGATCTGTAAACAAATCGCGTTAAATAGCAACTAACCCGTCTGGACGGGGGGCTTTATGTCCCCCGTCTTGACCATTGGAGTAAATCTATGCTCGAAATTCGCCACTTGACGAAAATCTATGATGATGGGACCGTCGCGCTGCGCGATGTTAGTTTTAGTGTTCCGGATGGTGAGTTCCTGGTTGTGATCGGATTGAGCGGGTCTGGGAAATCCACACTATTACGCTGTATCAATCGTCTCATCGATCCAACTGAGGGAGAGATTCTTTGGGATGGAGAAGATCTTGCTAAGCTGAAAGGGGATGACCTTCGCAAAGTCCGGCGGCACATTGGCATGATTTTCCAACAATTCAATTTAGTAAAGCGTTCATCCGTTCTAACCAACGTGATGGCGGGTAGGCTTGGTTACACCTCTACATGGCGCAGTATATCGGGTCAGTTTTCACAAAAAGATCAACAAATGGCGAGGGACGCGCTTGAGCGATTAGGTCTCACTGACCAGACGGACAAACGCGCAGATGAATTGAGCGGTGGTCAACAGCAACGCGTTGGGATCGCCAGGGCTTTGATGCAGGAACCAAAAATGATCCTTGCGGATGAACCGGTCGCGAGTTTGGACCCGGTACTGGCGCATTCAATCCTCCAGCATTTGGAGCGTTTGAATAAGGAAGACAAAATGACGATCATCTGCAGCCTGCATTATCTTGACCTGGTGCAACGCTACAGCACTAGCGTCATCGGATTAAAGGATGGCAGGGTAGTCTATCAGGGTTCCAGTGCAGATGTTCGCAATATTACAGACGCTCAATTTAAATCCATTTATGGTGAAGAAGCGGAGCGTATGGGTGGCATCGTTGGTGAATTGACTACTGAGGAAAAAGGTGCGGCATGAGAACTCGAAAATTTGAAAGCGAAACAAAACCGAGTCTGGTACCGCCAATTGTGGCAGGTTTGGTTTCTCTGGTGTTGCCGGGTTTTGGTCATATGCTGGCGCGCGCCTTTGGAAAAGGACTGACTTTATTCCTCAGCATTGTGGCGATGACTGGGCTATGGATCTGGCGTGTGAGGCTGGAAGCACGCCGGGAAGTAGATTTCCTGGCCATGTTCCAAAAATCCATCCAGCTTCGCCCAATTCTTTTAATCATCTTGATTCTAATAGTTCTCATCTATCTTTGGATCGCGTACGATGCGTACAAGACCGCTGATAAGCGGAAGAAACCAAAATCTGGATTCCTCTGGCTGCTCGTGTTCATCTCATTTTTCCTTCTTGGGTGGCAAATTGGTGAGATACAACCCGCTACTCTTATTACTGAGGGTAAAAATTCCTTTCCGCTTTTGAGCCGGGTGCTATGGCCGTGGGAAAAAGCTATCTACCGGCCTGAAGAATATCTAACAGGCTACGCCGAGGTTGTGATCCCGTGTACGGAAGGTGTTGAACTTGAACCGGTGGTGGTCGAAGAAGGGGATCCGGTTGTAACTATTACCCCGACTTGCGGCAATCTTTCAGAGATCGACGGCGATCCGGGTACTACGTTGACCATGACAGGCAGTGGTTTCCTTCCTAATACTGAAACCGAGATCTGGTGGATCGATCAGGTACAAAATAAATTTCGGCACCGGGCAGCTGGTGATTATGTAAAGGTCACAACGGATGAGAATGGGTCATTCTCGCTTGATGTGGTCATCCCTTATCGCGTGATACCCGCCACAAACGAGGAGGGTTACGTCGTTTGGAGGCTCCAGGGCAGTCAGCTCGCTTCTGTTGGCGAGCCCGTCCCCAGCGAAGAACTTCTGTTGGCGATCGAAAAAATGATTGAGACGATCTTCCTGGGCATGATGTCGACAATTTTTGGCATCATCCTATCTGTGCCAATCAGTTTCCTGGCTGCGCGCAACCTGATGTCCGCCAATAAGATCACCTTGGCGATCTACTTCGTTGTGCGTTTTGTCTTGAATATTATCCGCTCGATCGAGCCGTTGGTGTGGGCAGTCATCGCCATCATAGCAGTGGGTCTAGGTCCATTTGCCGGGATCATCGCGCTCACCATACACGGCATTGCCGCCCTGGGTAAACTGTATTCAGAGGCGATCGAATCGATTGATTCGGGTCCGCTGGAAGCCATTAATGCGACCGGGGCTAACTGGCTGCAATTGGTCTGGTATGGCGTGATTCCGCAGATTATCCCGCCTTTTGTTTCATTTACGATCTATCGCTGGGATATCAACGTGCGCATGTCCACCGTCATCGGTATGGTCGGTGGCGGCGGTATCGGTTACCTGCTGGTGCAATGGATCCGATTGCTGGATTACCGTTCAGCGGGTATCGCGATTTGGTTCATCGCGATTACAGTAGCGATCCTCGATTACGTGAGCGCGGAAATACGTGCCCGGTTTGTTTAGTGCTTAAGGCAAACAGAAATAACGAGCTGTCTAAATATTTTCCATTTAGACAGCTTTTTATTTCATCCAATTTTTATTTGATCCCGCATTTATCCAGCCAGGCCTGCGCTTCAGGCGCAAGGCTTTCAGCCAGGTTCTGAAAAGCATCATCCAATCCCGGGATGTTGAATGGGATGCCTGTGACGCCGTGTAACCAATCGTTGAGCTCGTCGGAAAAACCAGTAAGTGGCGAATTATCGGCGATCATCCACGCTGCCAGTTGCAGGCTGACGAGGTCGCGGGTTTCGGTTTCGGCTGGCAGATCTTTCTGGCACAGGCACTCGGCGAATTCCAATTGCTTGCCCGTGGTAAGCATCTCCACGCTGTAGGTTTTCTCTTCAGTCGGCAACCCTTTCAGCGCATCTATGCTCAACACAAAGGGCATTACGGTTTTCACTTCATCAACGTCCATGATGATGCTGTGGGATTGCACTGTCACCATCCGGCTGGCGCCATCTTGGGTGGGAAGAAACATCACTCCACATGGAATAACCACTTCCAACGAAGACCCCGTGTTATTAAGGAGTTGAAGATCAATGGTGCGGCCGCTCAAACTGGTGACCCCCTGATTGCCACGCACGCTGATGATCTGCACGCTGCCGTTCGCGACCAGGTTCATTAAATCTGTAGGTTCCTCAACAGGAGGCTGTGGTTTTAACTGTTCAAGCAGACCAGCCAGGGAGCCAGGCAATGCGCACGACACCAGCAGGACCAGAGAAAGCAGGGAAAGGGCAGTTCTTTTCATGGGCTGCTCAACCTTTTTACCTCAACACTCCGGTGAGGTGGTAAAAGATCATTCCCAGATATTCCTTCATGCTCTTTGTCACCGCCGAAAGATGTGTGTAAGATGGCAACAAATCGATAAAAAATTCCTCGGTGCTGGGATGGAAGAGCGCGTTCCAGCTATCTTCTGTGACGCTATAATCAACCGGGGCGGGGATCACCGGGCAGCCCTGGGCTTCGAAGAGGGCGACCGAGCGCGGCATGTGAAACGCAGAGGTGACCAGGATCACCTTCATATACCCTTTTTCTTTGATAATGGCGCAACTGTATTCAGCGTCCTGTTGCGTGTTAAGCGAGTCATTTTGAACGAGAATATCGTCGCGTGGGACGCCGAGCATTTCCATCAGGGCGGCCATATCGTCCGCGGGAGTGGAGGGTGAATCGTATAGAAAATCGATGTCGCCGCCACTCAAGAGCAACACCGGCGCGGCACCCTCATTGTATAGTTTCAACGCGTAAAGCACCCGGTCGCCGGCGGAATTGACTTCGATCATGCTGCGAGGATCGACATTGGGTTCGGTGCCACCGCCTAATACCACGATCACATCTGCGCTGCTGCCGGCAGGCAGGGGGGGATGGCGCCATTCGAGGGTGCGCGCCAGGCTGGTGGCTACGTACTTATTCCCCGCAACGAACAGTACGCCAAACGCGAAGATCAGAAGTGTCAGTGAGAGGCGGCGTTTTTTCCAGAACAAGAGAGCCAAAAGGATCAGTAAAGTGATGAGTCCAGTGGGGTAAATGAAGAGCGGGAGAAATTTTGATAGAAATATCATTCGTATCCACCATAATGAGATATTTTAGGTAAACATTATTGACAAAGAATTATTTCTTGTTACACTATACATCATAATAGAAAAGGAGAGTTTATGTATTCAAATTATGATGAAGGTCTTGGCGTCGTAGGTGCGTTGTTGTACATCGCAGTCATTGTTTTTTATATATACTGCATGTGGCGAATTTTTGCAAAAGCGGGCAAACCGGGCTGGGCGTCCATCGTGCCCATCTATAATATCCTGGTTGAACTTGAAATCGTGGGTCGACCATGGTGGTGGTTGTTGTTAATGTTTGTGCCATTAGCTAACATCGTGGTATCGGTGATCGTCTTTTTGGATCTGGCAAAAGTTTTCGGCAAGAGTACTGGCTTTGGCATAGGTCTCATCCTGTTGCCGTTCATCTTCATCCCGGTTCTGGCGTTCGGAGATGCCAAATATCTGGGTCCAATCGCGGAACGATCCCAGACCACTACCCCCGATTTTCCTGTTAGCTAATTCTCTCTTGTAATTGAAACCAGTACATGAAACCAGTAAGAGTCCACGCGGACTCTTATTTTGTTTATAATTGTAATAGACTTTTTTGTTAAGCCCATTCGTGCTCGGACTGGATTATAGTAGAGAAATATGATGGCAGATTTTCCGGTCATCCGCACAAAAACACTTATCCCACGGCGTCGCAGCGAAATCCTTTCGCGTCCGAGGTTACTTGGCATACTCGATAATGTCCTGGATCTAAAGCTGTTGATTCTTGCCGCCCCTGCCGGCTACGGAAAAACCTCGCTTTTGGTCGATTTTTCGCATCATACCCAGGTACCCATGTGTTGGTTGGCGTTAGATCCACTCGACAGTGATCCCAAACGTTTTATCTCCCATTTCATCGCTGCAATCCAGAGTAAGTTCCCGTCGTTTGGACAGATGGCGCAAGCTGCGCTGGCGGACCTGAATCAGGATAAACCCAACCTCGACCCGATCATCTCCACGATTGTGAATGACGCGTATGAAAATATCACCGAGCATTTCATTTTTGTGCTTGACGATTATCACCTGGTACGTGACAGTAAGCCCATCGAAGTGTTTGTAAACCGCATCATACAGGAGTGTGCCGAGAACTGTCACTTTATCATCGCGTCGCGCACATTACTCACCCTGCCTGACCTCAGCCTGCTGGTCGCCCGTTCGCAGGTTGACGGGCTAAGTTTTGAGGAGCTTGCCTTCCTGCCGGAAGAGATCAAGCAATTAATGGCGGTCAATTATCATCAGACCATCACGGATCATAAAGCGGAAGAAATGATCAAGCGCACCGAAGGATGGATCACGGGACTTTTATTGACCGCTCAATTGACACCAAAAGGTGGGATCGATCGGAGCCGCGTTGAGAAGGTTTCTGGCGTGGGAATTTATGAATACCTGACCCAACAGGTCTTCGATCGTCAAACCCCTGCTATGCAAAGCTTTTTACTCCGTACATCGCTGCTGGAGGAATTCGACGCCAGTTTGTGCGAGAAGATCGTTGGCAAGGCTTTGGATCTGCAAGGACAGAATTGGGATGAAGTGATCGACCGCATACAACGCGAAAACCTGTTTGTGCTCCAGTTGGGCGACGAAACGGTCTTCCTGCGGTATCACCACCTTTTTCGCGATTTCCTGCAGAACCGTATGCGGGTGGAGCACCCTGAAGAAGCCTACCGGATCGAGAGTGAATTAGCGAAGTATTATGAGGGGATTCAGGATTGGGAACGGGCGGTCGCGATCCATTTTCGTATTGGAACGCCTGAGCAGCAGGTTGAGATCGTCAGGCGAGCGGCACCCTCCATGATCCTGAGCGGCCGGCTGGTCACCCTTTCTGAATGGCTGGATCTGCTTCCCGGCAACCTGGCAGAGATTAAGCCGGAATTAAAATCGATCCGCGGATCGATCGCTTTGCTGCGAGGTGACTACAATACCAGCCTCGGATTATTGAACGAGGCGATCCTGGATCTACGGAAATCCGGTGCAAATGAAGAACTGGCTTCAGCGTTGATCCGGCGCAGCGCCATCAACCGCCACACAGGGCATTATGACCTTGCGCTCCGAGACGCCCAGGAGGCCAGTGAATTGACCAGGCCGCCTTTTGGTTCGCCACATAAATACGCCGAAGCGCTGCGCGCTGAAGGACTGGTGTATTACCAGAATGGAGAACTGAACGACGCACAGTGGAAATTGCGCGAATCATACCGGCGTTTCCAGGACCTGGGTATGGATTCGGACGCGGCAAAAGTTTTGATGGATCTGGGTATTGTTTATAATGCCAGGGGTGACTTTGAAAAGGTAGAAAAATGCCTGATCGATTCGTTGGAATACTGGCAGGCTGAACAAAATCCGTTATGGCAGGCCAATGTCTTAAATAACATAGGGATTGTCAAGCACCAAACCAGCCAGTATGAGCAAGCGGTCATCACGTTGGAAAAGGCGCTTTCTTACGCCAGGTTGGCTGTTAATCCGCGCATCGAGGGGTATATCCTTACAGGCTTGGGCGATATCTATCGCGATGTGCGCGCTTTACGCGAAGCAAGGTCAGCCTATAAAAAAGCCGCTGAAATACTGGAAAAAACCAATGACCTGTCACTGGATATTTACCTGACTTTAGCGCTTGCCGTCCTGGAGCGTATTGCGGGCGATGACGCGGCCTGCAAGGATCAGATCGCTGTAGCACTCGAAAAAGTGAAAAAAAGCGGTTCGAAATACGAGCACAATTTGTGTCTTCTCGAACAGTATGCTGTCGATTTGAAATCCGATGGTAACAAGTCTCTTTCAGAATCATTTCATCAACTTGAAGGGTATTTTGTGGCGGCGGGTTACCAACTCGAAGCTTTTAAGGCGTCGGTCTACAGCACGCTGGCGGAGATTAAGTTTTCCACACAATTTCCAATCGACCTGGTCTCAAAACTTCTACACCCCAACGACGCTGAGTATAAGAACCAGGCATTAATTCAAATTGGATTGGAATTCAAGGATATCGTCCAAGCGGCAGCATCAGATCCCAACAATGGATCTGCCCTTGGCGAACTCCTGGATATGATCAACCAATTTGAAGAAAAGATTTCCAATATTTATCGCATCATTCGCCATCACACCTCCGCAGTAGACTTCCCCAACGCGAAACTGACCATTCGTGCTTTTGGCCGCACGCAGATCAAGATCAGTGGAAAGAATATCTCCTCGAGTGAATGGAAAACCCAGGTTGCGCGCGACCTCTTCTATTTTATTCTCGCGCATCCTGAGGGGGTGACGAAAGAAGAGATCGGCGCTGCATTTTGGCCGGATGCCGATGAGGACACCATTAAGCTCAGGTTTAAGAACACCATCTACCGTTTACGTCGGGCGATCGGAGCGGATGTAATCACCTTTGTGGACAATTATTATCGGTTCAATCACGCGCTGGACTACGATTACGATGTGGAAACCTTCCTGGCAGAACTCGAGTTGGCAAGGAATGCTCAAGACAACGCAGAAAAGTGTGATCATTACCGGGCAGCGATAGCCATTTACCACGGCAAGTATCTACCAAAGATCGATCAGGAGTGGATTATCCCTGAACGCGAGAAATATCACCTGAGTTTCATGAACGCCGCACTAGAGTTGGGGGATTTATATATCCAGGCTGGAAAGTACAATCAGGCACTGGCGATTGCCAACCGAGCGCTGGAAGAGGACAACTTTAACGAGGTATTCCACCGCTCTGCCATGATGGCGTATTCGGCGCTTGAAGACCGCCCGGCGGTGGTAAGACAATTCGAAAAGTGCAAAAGTATTCTGAAGCAAGAACTGGATATCGATCCATCCCCCCAGACTATTAAGCTATACAATACGCTAATACAGTAATAATATTACCAGTAATATACTGTTATATAATCGTCGTGGATAATTATACATAGTGTATGAGGGGATGAGACTATTATATTAAATTTAAGTTTCATCTTTTCATTAAATTTGTGTAAAAGAAGCCTTATTTGCATCCTGTTTTGCATCCTGCCAGATGCGATAATCGTGAAGTATAAAAAATCTAAATTGAATAAGGAGTCTCTCATGAAAACACTTTCCCGCAATGTAGTTCTGTTCAGTGGTAAATTAGGCAGCAAGGTCCGCACGATGATGTTCATACTCACGCTTGTGATCTTCGTTCTAGCGGCTGGCGCCCCCATGTGCACCGGTTCCGTCGGTGGATAATTAACCGTTTATGGTGCTGGTCGCCGCGGTTATTATCGGATTAACCTTTGGGATCATTCGGGCATGGGTAAACAAACGGGAGTACAGGGTATACGACTTGAAAGCACCGGGTTTGGTGTTACTGGCGTTTATCCCACAGCTGCTTATATTTTTCCTCCCGGCAACACGTACCAGGATCCCGGATGAAACGGCATCGATCCTATTCGTTAGTTCGCTGATTATTCTGTTTGCTTTCTCGCTCCTTAACATCCGCAAAACCAGTTTTTTGCCTGTTGCAACCGGGTTTTTACTCAACGCGTTCGTTATCTTGACGAATGGTAGGTGGATGCCCATCAGCCCGGAAACAGCCCAAAAGATCCTGCCTGCCACGTCTGTGGACGCGCTGCAGATTGGGCAACGCATCGGTTACAGCAAGGATGTTCTGCTGACCCGTGAAGACACAAAGTTCTGGTTCTTTTCCGACAGGCTATCCCTTCCGGATTGGATCCATTATGGGGTCGCCTTCAGTGTGGGAGACCTGCTTATCTTCATCGGCATCGTCTGGTTATTGTGGTCGTTAGGTGGAAAAGGCAAAGAAGTTCACAAGGAGATTTAAGATGAGTAACATTTTTAGTGATTATCATCGTCGGGATGAAGGCGTTTTGCAAAAGGAACGCGAATACAGCAAAATTTTGACAGCTGCAGTTGTCAATGAGAAATTCCGCAAGTTGTTACTGACCAACCCCGGTTTGGCCATTAAGAACGGGTTCGGCGGCGAAGCTTTTCACCTGGGATCAGAGGAGACACACAGGATCTCATCGATTCGCGTTTCCACCCTGGCTGAATTTGCTCGACAGATGAGCGTCGGGCTTGCCCAACCCACCGTGGCGATCTTGGATTAAGACAACCTGAACATGCCAATTATTCGCGAGCGTTCAGTCGCGCGCGTTTACATTGCATTAATCACAAGGTCAGTCTGATGGCAAATTTAATTGACGGATTAATTCCGGAATTCAACCGAAAAGAGACCACCCTCTCACCCCATGTCAAGGAAAAATGGGTCAGCCTATCTGACTTGAGCCATTTTCTCATGCGGTCCGACACGTTGGAGGATCTCGCTGAAAATGCTTCCAGCTATATTGTCAATATTCTGGAAGTCGATTATTGCCGCATCATCCTGATGGATCTGAACGGACGGTTTTACTGTAAAGCGGAATATTCGCGAACTTCACCTTTTCAATTAAACAGGACGATTTTCGAGCCCTTTGTTGTAGAAAGGATTTATACCCGACTGATCGACCCGGAGAACCAGGTTCGTCTTCTGCTGGCGCATAAGCATTTATCTTCAATTGAACGAGCAAGTCTTAGTATCAAAGAAGGTGAGAGATCCTGGATAATCCCCCTCAAGGTGGAAGCCCGCGGGATCGGGGTG
>DDXM01000028.1:29152-49516 GCA_002347485.1 Anaerolineaceae bacterium UBA2260
TGGCAGCCCTTTTCAATTTTTCCGTTAGAGAGACGCGGGAATTGTGCTGGGCTGCATTATTGCACGATATAGGTAAGATTGGCGTGGATGACCAGATCCTCAAGAAAACCGGCTCCCTATCCGATGAGGAATGGTCTGTCATGAAAACCCATCCCGAAATCGGCGCGCAGATCGTGCGCGGAGTCTCCGGACTTGAAAATCTTGCTCCGTTCATCCTCGCACATCACGAGCGTTATGACGGAAAGGGATACCCGCATGGCGTCGCGGGCAACGAGATCCCGTTGGGAGGCAGGATTCTCGCGGTCGTGGATGCATATTCAACGATGATCGAGGGACGCCCCTACCAGATGAAACGCACTCACGATGAAGCGCTGGCGGATATACGAGGCAAAGCAGGTCAGGCTTACGATCCTGAAGTTGTTCAAAAATTCCTTTCATTGTTCGATTGAGCGACCTGGAAATAATTCTTTTATTGCCTGTATAGGCAAAATAGTTCTTCGCTGAAGGGGGAAAAATGAAATGGATGGCCGTGACTTGGGCCATCCATTTTTTTCTGTAAACACATCTCTACGACTGTTTTTCTTTTAGGCGCAGGTTGCGTCTGAGTTTGGGCAATGCATAGAACGCAGCATCGCGTCCGGCTTCCACCATGCGCGGGGTGTCCTTGAATCCCCAGGAGGAATATTGCGAAACCTGCGGGCGGATGTAGCACTCGGACTGATTAGTATCAGGCAGAGCGGCTCGCGCCTGCATGATGTAAATCATCGCCAGCAGGATCTCAAAGGCATTTTCCGGTTTCTTATTCGTGGTTCCGCGTTTTGAGACATCGCTTGCGATCACGTAATCCGCCCCCATTGACCTGACCAGGTCGACTGGCAGGTTATCCACGATACCGCCGTCGACGAGTAAACGTCCGTCAATTTCCACCGGTGAGAAGAGCCCCGGAATGGCAGCGCTGGCACGCACCGCGGGCGCCACCGGTCCAGAATTGAGCACAACGCGCTCGCCAGTGTGGATGTTACAGGCAACGGCGGCAAAAGGAATCTTCAAGTCTTTGAACTCAATATCACCGATCTTTTTACGCAGGAACTCTTCCATGGGTTGAGTGTCGAATATGGAACGAGGGTTGCGAATCGAGAGTCGCAATAAGGTTGGCCAACCCATCGTGAGAAAGAGGGTTTTGATCTCCTGCAACGGGATGCCCGCGCAGTAGGCTGCCCCCACGAGGGCACCCGCGCTGGTACCCGCAATCATATCCGGTTGAATACCGTTCTCCTCCAACACTTCCATCACGCCGACATGCGCAGCGCCATAGGTCGAGCCACCACTCAAGGCGAAGCCGATTGTTGGTTTACGGTAGGGAAAGGGAATTTTGTTTAATAGTTGTGTAAGGTTTCGTCTCATACCCACATATACGAAAAAATGCTGGAATCGTCTCAAACTAAGGCATTTTTATAGTTTGATCAAGTATATCAAGCAACTCTTGTACAAGCGCATCTTGTTTTACCTGGTTTAAATCGAAAACAAGAGCATCCGGCCAGCAACCCAGCGCGGCGCTCAATAGGGAGGGACGGATCGTGATGAACGCGAGTTGAAACGCGCGGCTATTAAGGGCTGGGAAACCTTCCATCAAGCCTTCTCCACGTTTGTATTCCAGAGGTCCAAGTTCATCCACGAAGAGGACATCACATGGGGTGGCGTTCCTGAGTATCTCATTCCCGCGCTGCACAGCTTGCGCATCGAATTTCCATCCGCGGGTCGCCAGGTTTTTCTCTCCGGATCGATTCAATTCAGCCAGGCGCGTACTTTCGCGGGTGGATACGTCGATCAGATCAATGCCGGTTTTTGTCCCCGCCTCGATCACCGGTGGACAAAGGATACCGCGGCACACCAGCAAAGTGGGGGATAATCTCTCCAAAAGGCGAAGCAGCGTGGTCGTTTTACCGCTTCCGATGCTGCCACAAAGGATACATACACTACTCCTGGTCATGGTTCAAGCCGCTCCATGGATTTGACCACGCGCATGCCATCAATCTGCACCACCTCAACCTGGGTGCCATACACCCGGGTTAACATTTCTGATGTGAATACCTGTTCGAGGCTTCCCGAATCAAGCACCTGACCGGCGCGCATCAGCACCAGGTGATCCGCGATGAGCGCTGCGGCTTCAGGGTCGTGGGTACTGAAGATGACCGTGGTGCCATTTGCGCGCATGCGTGCGAGGATGTTCAACGTGATATTACGGTTGGCAAGATCGAGGTGCGATGTGGGTTCATCCAATAACAGGATGCCAGGCTGTTGACACAGAGCGCGTGCCAGCAGCACGAGTTGTTGTTCGCCGCCGCTGAGTTCCGGTAGAGCCCGCTCTTCCAAATGCCTGATCCCCACCTCGTCCAATGCGTCACGGGCGATCCGGATATCATTTGTGCCAGGCAGTTCCAACGGTCCCAGGTATGGGGCTCTTCCCAGCAGAACGTATTCCAGCACGCTGTAGGCGAAGGGAACGTACTCAGACTGCGGCACCAGACCGATCTGTTGGCTGAGTTCATGCCGCGTGTACTGGTTGATAGGTTTGCTGTGTAGCAGGATCGTCCCGGATGCCGGACGATTCAGCCCCAGCAGCAAGTGCAGGAGGGTCGTTTTTCCCGCGCCGTTGGGTCCGAGGATAGCGGTGACCGACGCCGGGTAAATATCGAAGGAGATCTCCTTCAAAGCCGCTTGCGTAGCAGATGCGTAAGTAAAAGTAATTGCGTTCGCCTGCAGGATGCCGGGTGTCATCTGAAGATCCTCATGGAGCGCGATGTCATCATCACCAGGAAGATTCCCGCGCCAATCAACGAAGTGATGATGCCCAGGGGAATCTCACCAAGGGTGAGCGTCCGCGCGAGGTCGTCGCAGATGATGCCGAAGACAGCACCCAGCGACATGCTGATGGGGATGAAGGAGGCAGAGTTGGCTCCACCAATGCGGCGGGCGATATGCGGGATGATCAGCCCGATCCAACCGACGATACCTGCCACTGACACGACCACGGCGGTCACCGCTACGCTCGCCGCCAGGAGCAGGGTACGCTCTCTACCCACCGACACGCCCAGGGAAAAAGCCGTTTCGTCGCTCAGTGAAAGCAGGTTAAGCCGCCAGCGCATCAGGTAGATGATTGATAACCCGATGACCACTACCGGCAGGATATAAAGAAGGTCATTCCATGTCACTGACCACAATCCACCCAGCAACCAGAAGACGATTTCCGGCAGCTGTGAGGTGGGATCCGCCATATATTTGAGGATGCCCAGTCCGGCGGAGAAAATGGCAGAGACCGCGATACCTGAGAGTACCAGGCGCAGCACCCAGCCGCCAAAGCGGATGCGGCGCGCAACGAAATAAGAAAGTCCCAGCCCAAGGATGGCAAAGGTGGTGGCGCTGAGTTCAACCAGTAACGGTGAAGTGGAGAGGAAAAGGATGCTCATCGCAGCGCCGAACCCCGCGCCCTGGGTTACGCCAAGAAACCCGGGCTCGACCAGTGGATTGCGGAACAACATCTGCATTACCCCGCCCGCGGCAGCGAGGGACATCCCCAGCAGAGCAGATGTGATCAGACGCGGCAGCCTGAGGTTGAACACCAGGTTTTGTCCCAGTTCGTCATTAAGCAGGACAGATAATGGCATAAACAAAGGTTTTGGGTATCTTCCAATGAAAATGGAGATACCCAAAACGAGGATTGGAAACAATATGAGTAGGAGAGTGGTTCGAGTTTTATGATTGGTCACATTGCTTCCTGGGAGAAGGCTTCAGCGATTATAAATCACCTTTGAGTAACGGAAGCACCTGATTTGTGATCACTTCTTCGCTTAAGCCGTAGAAGTTGGCATAAAATGACTTGGTTTCTTCGACCAGGTTAAAATCCGGATACAGGTCAGGGTGCAGACGAGCGGCCATCCAGGCGAGCCCCAGCGTCCAGCGAGTGTCCGGCTGATCCCAGCTCTGAAAATCGAGCGGGAAAGCGAAGAGCTGATTGTTCTTCACAACATCCAGCAGCATCCAGTTGGCGTCCGATTTAAGAGCTTCGACCACTTCCACTGCTTTACCCTGGTAGTGGATGATGAAGACGGCATCGGGATTCCAGGCGGCGATCTGTTCGATGGACACGACTGTCCATCCATCAGTGGGCATGTCCTTCCAGACCGGAATACCGCCAGCCATCTCAACCAGTGTGTACTGGAGGAAATTCATTGGCGGAACACTGAAGGCGATTTCGCCGCCTTTGTCAGAATATTGCAGTACAAGCACGCTGGGTTTTTCTTCTTCAGCAACAGTGCTGGAGATATCGGTTACTTGTGTCCGCTCCTGGTCGTAGAGTGCGGTCAATTCATCCGCTCGCGTTGGGTTGCCAAAGATCTGACCCAGGGTTTGAATATCCTTGTTGATCTGTTCGGGAGTTTCCAGGTCCAGGTATACCACTTTGATCCCAAGTTGCTCAACCTGGTTGCCCAATTGCTCCTTTAAGTAGGATTTCATCATCACCAGGTCGGGGTTGAGCGGTGCGATCTGTTCGGGGCCGGAATCCATCTCAAGCACTGTCATTCCAGCAGCCGCGGGGAAAGCGGTTTGTACAAAATCCAGACCGGTCTGTGAGCGTAACTCGTATCCGATAATGCGCTCGGGCGCTTCGGGGAAAAGGAAGGCGGCGTCGAGCAGCATGAAGGCGGCTCGCCCAACGATGAGGATGCGGCTGGGCGCAGCATCAAATTCCAAAGTGCGTCCAAGCGCATCAGAGACCGTAATGGATTCGTCCACAGGCGCTTCAGTGGGAGAAGCCGGTTCGACGACTTGGGGGGGGGCCACCTGCGGGGCTTCCGTGAGGGTTGGAGCCGCGCAGGCTGTCAGCAGGGTGAAAGCCAGGATTACTAATAATGTATTACTGAAAATGCGTTTCATTGTTCACCTCTATGAGTATATGTTTGTTGTACTCGTTCTTTTAACCAGACCAGCCATTCCACCATGGAGTGGATCTGGGAAACCCTGAAGTGGTAGGTCAAATTTTCGAAAGTGGCGCGTTTGGTAAGAGCGTTTTCTTTTTCTGCGGTGTCCGCCAGCCATCTTTGGGCAATTTCCAGCTGTGCATCGATCAATCCGGGTAATTTTTCTGGCTGAAGGCGCAAAAGGAAATACACTCGGGCTAAGAAATCATGCCGGAAATCGCGCGGGTGTTCGATCAACCTCGTGAGCCAGCGTTGGAATTCCTCTTCTCCGGCAGGGGTGAGCGAGTATTCGGTGCGCGCAGGGCGCTGCTCGTTTTCCTGCAATTCGCCGCGGATGAACCCCTTGCGCGCGAGTTTGTCCAATTGCGCGTACATATTGGCGATCTTGACACCCCAGATCAAGCCGATCCCTTCCGGGTTGGTCAACTTCTTGTGGAGGTCGTAGCCGTGACTGGGTCCCTGGCTGAGAAAACCGAGCAGGGCGTATTCAGTGGTGGGGAGAAAATTTGCATTGTTAGTCATAATATAAATATTCAATCTGTGAATAATTATAAAGATATCATTCAAGCAAATATTTGTCAATGAATTAGGGATATAATTAATTTAAACTCGGACATGTGAAAGGATTATCATGGCAACTCAATCCATTGATCTCGCGAAGTTATTTGGCACTGTCGTAACCACGCTAAGTGAAAACAAGGAAGCGTTAAACCAGGCCGATACGTACAATCACAACCACGGCGATAACATGGTAGAAATCTTCCAGTCGGTCACCCAGGCGGTGCAGCAGAAGAAATCTGCCACACCTGCCGAGCAGCTGGCTTACGCCAGCAAAATCGTCCAATCCAAGAGCCAGAGCGGGTCAGCGAAATTGTATGCCGAGGGGCTGCAAAGCGCCGCCACCAAGATGCAGGGCAAGAAGACCATCACCCCCAACAACGCGGTGACCATGCTGCAGGCACTAATGGGCACACAGACCAAGGTGACCCCGCAGGCGCTTCAATCACAGGCCCAGGCGGCTTATGGCAGCGACTCAGGGGCCGACCTGTTGGGCTCACTTTTGGGTGGTATGACCGGCACTTCACAACAACAAGCACCCAGCGCGGCGAGCGGTGATCTGCTGGGGTCGCTTCTCGGTAAACTGGCTGGAGGTTCGACGGCTCCCGCGGATCAGGATGCCGGCGCGGACCTTTTAGGTTCGCTCCTTGGCGGGCTTACTGGCAAATCTTCAGGGAAGAAGCAATCAGGCAAGATCGATGTTGCCACGCTTTTGAAAGCCGGTATGTCTTTCATGTCCGCCAAGCAAAGCGGCAGCACAGGTTTAGAAGCCTTGCTGCAGGCAATCATGGCTGGCAGCCGCGTGGGCAACCAGGGTTACCGTGCGCAATCTGGCACGCTGGTGGCTAGCAGTCTGCTGCAGACACTGGCGCAAATGGCAGGCAAGTAATCCTCCAAATACAAATCCTCACCGCCCGGGCTTATCGGGCGGTTTTTCAATTCGTTAAGCGTTTATAATTGCGCCAGACCGACCGGAAAAACGATCCTGGAAAATAATTGGATATATCGAATCGTACAGGAGATTTCATGCCCGTTCCCCAGCACATCCCCGTTGAAGCCAACCAGGCAACCAAAGATCACCTTTGGCCGCAGATCTCCTCATTGCCGTACTTCCGCGCGGTGCTGCGCGCCGTGGAAGCGCGTTTCTACGAAAATATTGACCTGCCGGCACCCGCCCTCGACCTGGGCTGCGGGGATGGACATTTCGCGTCTTTCGCTTTCCCACGCAGGCTCGAGGTTGGCCTGGACCCATGGCCGGGTCCGCTGCTTGAAGCGCGAAAGCGCAATGTATATCTGGAAACCATCGAATCAGAAGCCAGATCGATCCCTTACCCGGATGGTTATTTTGCCGGCGCAGTGAGCAATTCGGTACTCGAGCACATCCCGGAACTCGACCCAGTGCTGGCCGAACTTGCGCGGGTGTTGAAACCCGGTGCGCCTTTTTTGTTTTGCGTGCCCAATCAACGTTTTCTGCCCACTTTGTCAATAGCCAGAGCGCTGGACCGAGTTCATCTGCAACCGCTTGCGCGTTGGTATCGCCGCTTTTTTAATCGAATTTCCCGCCACCACCATTGTGATGACCAGGTGACCTGGCGGAAGCGGCTCGCCGCGCATGGATTTCAAATTGAGGTAAATTGGGATTACTTCTCTCCGCGCGCCCAGGCGGTGCTCGAATGGGGGCATTATCTTGGCGTGCCATCCCTGATATGCCACTGGTTGTTCCGCAAGTGGATCCTGGTTCCACATCGCTGGAACCTGGCCTTTACGGAGGCCATTACCCGTCGCGTCTATCATGAACCCTCCGTGCAGGATGAGGGTGTGTATACTTTCTATATTGCCACAAAATTATGAACAGCGGTTAAAAATGGAAGAACAAAGCCTGTTGGACTATTTGAAAGAGCGATTGAGCCCGCGCCGAGCGATGAGAGGCAACGGCAATTCTGAACAGGTCACGCAGGTGCCTGCGGATAGGGGTACAGAACCTTCATCCACGGAGCGATTGGGTGAAAATTTCCCGTGGCGGTCGATCCTGGCAGTGTTGATGGCCTTGATCGGGCAGCGCTTTTTCGAGCCAGGCGCGAATTCTCCCCTGGCGGGTATTGGCTTTTATGTACTGGCCATCGGACTGTTGGGATTGGCGATCGTCAGCGGAGAATGGCGCATGGGATCTGTGCCATCGGGTGATAATCGATCGTGGAACTTGACCTACCGCAGGAACGCGCTGTTTGTTTTTATCGGGCTGTTCATCATCAGCTTTATCGCGTTTGGCGGCAACCAGTTCACCGGCTTGAATATCCTCTTATGGCTGGCCACCCTGGTCGCTGCTTTGGCGGCTTTCTGGCAACCGGAAGCGGCGCAAAATAGTCTGACCGGATGGAAAGAACGATTGGTCGGATTGATTCGCGGAAGAGATGTATACCTGCGTATCAATTGGTGGCGTCTGCTGGTGATCCTGGTCTTTCTGCTTTCGGCCTGGTTCCACCTCAACGGACTTACCAGTGTTCCGCTCGAAATGACCAGCGATCACACCGAAAAGCTGTTGGATGTCAACGAGGTGCTGAACGGCAACACCTCCATCTTTTTCCCGCGCAACTCCGGGCGCGAGCCGATCCAATTCTACCTGGCGGCCGCGCTGGTGAAATTCTTCGGTATGGAGATGAATTTCACCATGCTCAAGCTAAGCATGGCGCTGGCTTTTCTGGTATCGCTGGTATACGTCTACAAGCTGGGGAAAGAACTGGGGAACCGCTGGACCGGGTTGTTCGCCATGCTCCTGACCGGTATGGCCGCTTGGCCCAACATTCTCGCGCGCTCGGGCATGCGCCTGGTGCTCACCCCCGTATTTGTCGCACCGGTGCTCTTTTACCTGCTGCGTGGGTTGAGACGTTCACAGCGCAATGACCTGGTACTGGCGGGCATATTCCTCGGATTGGGCTTGATGGGCTACTCCGCTTTTCGCATTATGCCCGTTGTCGTGCTATTGATTTTCTTGATCTTCCTGGTTGCTCAACGCCGTGCCCTCAAGGCGAATGGAGTGCTTGGCGGATTGGGTGTGTTGATTCTGTTTTCACTCGTTGGTGTGCTGCCGTTGCTGCGCTACGCGATGCAATATCCCGATGCCTTCCTTTACCGCATGGCAACGCGCATGACAGGTGTTGAACAGGCGATCAATGGTTCCGCCTTCACAGTATTTCTCGATAACATGGTCAAGGCGTTCGCAATGCCGTTCTGGCGGGATGGCAATACCTGGATCACCTCGGTGATTAATCGACCCGCGCTTGACCTGGTCAGCGCCGCGTTTTACCTGCTGGGCATCGGGCTGCTGTTGTATGGATGGATCAGGCAGCGCAGATGGCAGTACCTGGCCATCCTGGTCTCGATCCCGGTGTTGATGCTGCCCTCCATCCTGGCGCTGGCGTTTCCCAACGAGAATCCCTCCCTCAGCCGGGCAGGCGGGGCTTTCATTCCCATCGTCATGGTGGCGGCAGTGGCTTTCGAGTCGTTGCTGACCAGCTTGTGGCAGCGGGTAAGGCGCAACAGCGGGCGGGTATTCATCGGGCTTCTGGCGGGAGTTCTGTTGCTGATCTCAGGCGTGCAAAATTACGACCTGGTGTTCAGGCAGTACAACCAGCAGTACCAGAATGCCGCATGGAATACCTCACAGATGGGCGCGATCGCGAGGAATTACATCGATTCGATCGGTCACCCGGATACCGTGTGGGTAGTGGCAGTGCCGCACTGGGTGGATACCCGCCTGGTGGCGTTCAACGCCGGTTATATTGGACGGGATTACCAGATTTGGGCGCAGGACCTGCAGTACACGCAAGATGAACCGCGTTCAAAATTGTTCTTTGTGAAAGCGGACGATTTGGAAGGGATGGCGGCATTGACCGCGCTCTACCCAAACGGGTTTAGCCAGTTCCATCCCGCGCAGGTGCCGGGTAGGGAATTCTATACTTACCTGGTACCGCCTGCGGCGACCGGGCAGTTTTCTCCCTAAGATTATCGTTTGAGGTGGGTGTAATACTGATACCTGTCCCCGCGGTACAGGATCTTCACATATTCGACCGGGCGTCTTTCCTGTGAGAATAATACGCGCTCGCTTAATAAAAGCGGCGCGCCGGGGGTGATCTCCAACAGGGCGGCTTCTTCCGGGGTGGCCAGGGTCACTTCGAGCGTTTCGTCGGCTTCACTCGGGTAAATGTTAAATTTCTCGCTCAGAATGCGGTAAAGCGAGCCGGTTGCTTCCAGATCTTCCAACGTGATGTGTTGATCCGGGTTGAGCGCCAGGTAGGAGGTTTGTAATCCAATGGGGGTGCCGTCACCCAGGCGCACGCGTTCGATCCGGCACACGCTGCTGCCGGGCGACAATTCCAGGCGCTGCAGGATCCTGGGAGAGGGGACAACCCGCTCGAGACCGCGGATGATCTGACCCGGCTGCATCCCCCTTTTTACCAGGTCTTCAGAAAAGCTGGTCAGTTCCATCCACCCTTTTTGCAATTTTTGAGGGGAGACAAAAGTGCCGCGGCCGTGTTCGCGGTATAGAAAACCCTGCTGGACGAGGTTATAGATAGCCTCGCGGATGGTTGTGCGGCTGAGATGGTAGATGCTTTCCAATTGGCGTTCGGAGGGGATGGCTGAGCGCGGCTGTAATTCACCTTCTTCAATTTTTTGACGTAAAATAGAAGCAAGCTGGTAGTACTTTGGCACCGCGTTGTACGGATCAATGGTTCTTGACATTTGTTCTTTAAGTGGTATGATTATTAGAGATACTGGTCATGTGGTCACTACCAGTTACATTATCCAACATTTTCATTGAAACGTCAAGTATGGAGTTTTTTGCGCGATGAGTCAGCTCTCAGAAAAAGACATCCATGAAATTGTGACAAGAGTGGTGCGCGCCACGCTTGGCGTTGAGCCTTCGCCTGATGCTGTCATACCCCTAAGTTCTCCCCAGCCGGCAACCCCATCCCAACCCCCAAAAACTGCTTCGGAACCTGTCCAGGAAATCAAACCATCGGGCAGGGTGGTTGCCATTGGTACAGACCACGGCGGGGTTGCGCTCAAGGAGCTCTTAATCAAGGAATTGATGGGTCTGGGATATGAAGTCAACGACAGCGGAACGCATACCACCGACCCGGTGGATTACCCGGACATCGCATTCGCGGTGGCTTCGTTGGTCGCGGAAGGGAAAGCCTGGCGCGGCGTGATCATCGACGGCGCGGGTATAGGTTCGTGTATGGCTGCCAACAAGGTGCCCGGGGTTCGCGCAGCCTTATGCTATGATTATGCTACAGCGGTGAACAGCCGGGAACATAACGACGCCAATGTGCTAACCCTGGGGGCGGGATTGATCGGCAATAACCTCGCCAAACAGATTCTCACTACGTGGCTGGCCACCGAATTTGGCGGTGGAAGACACGCCGGGCGGGTGAATAAGATCATCGCGCTCGAAAAGCGCTTTCTAAAGGATGGAAAGACACCATGACACCGGATATAAAGACGCTTGAAACCCTGGTTGAGATCATCACACGCGAAGTGCTGCTGGCGATGGTGGAGCAGGAAGAACGTGATAAAAACCCCACCGGGGCGTATTGCGTGGTGGATGTCGCGGATGGCGTGAAGGTAAAAACCTGTTTTGACAATGCCGGCCACGTGGTCAGCGCGGGAGCAGAGCGGCTCACCTCCACCGTGGGCGTGATCCCCGAAGATCGCTCGCTGGCAGGCATGATCGATCACACGCTGCTAAAACCGGATGCGACCAGCGACAAGATTGCCCAATTGTGTTTTGAAGCGAAGAAGTACCATTTCGCGTCGGTGTGCGTCAACCCCACGCATGTCAAGCTGTGCGCTGAACTGCTTAAGGATTCTGATGTCAAGGTATGCACGGTAATCGGTTTCCCTTTGGGCGCTACTTCTCCTGAAGTCAAAGCTTTTGAGACCCAAAACGCACTTGACAACGGCGCTACAGAGATCGATATGGTCATTAATATCGGCGCATTGAAGGCTGGTGAAACCGAACTGGTCGCGCGTGATATCCGCTCCGTAGTGGAGGTGGCTCACAAGGCAGGTGCGCTGGTGAAAGTGATCATCGAAACCGCACTGCTCACCGACGAGGAAAAAGTGGTCGCGTGCCTGCTCGCCAAGGAAGCCGGGGCGGACTTCGTAAAAACATCTACCGGCTTTTCCGGTGGCGGCGCGACGGTGCATGATGTCGCGCTGATGAGACGTGCGGTCGGGCCGTCGCTGGGTGTTAAGGCTTCCGGCGGTATTCACACACACGAGGAAGCCGCAGCGTTGGTTGCGGCGGGAGCTACCCGCATCGGCGCCAGCGCGGGCGTCAAGATCATCCAGGCCGGTCAGGTGGACGACAAACCACAATCTGTGACTGCCGCGCCGTCGAAGGCTTATTAACGGAGGGTTTATGCTGATCGCCAGAGTAATTGGCACGGCCGTTTCGACGGTCAAGGATGAAAAACTGACCGGACGGAAACTGCTGGTCGTCCGGCAAACCGATGAACGCGGTGAGCCTGTCGGCAAACCTTTCGTAGCGGTGGATACTGTCGACGCTGGAGTGGGCGACCTGGTGCTGACCGCCGCCGGTTCGAGCGCGCGCCAGACCAGCATCACCAAGGACACGCCGGTCGACGCGGTCATCATGGCGATGATCGATTCGCTCGAAGTCGATGGGACAGTCACGTTTCGCAAAAGTTGATGACTGATCAATGATTATGGACCAGGACCTCCTTTCGATTCAGGAAGCACGCGACCTTTCTACCCGCGCATTTGACGCCTGGAAGGTGTGGGCGAAGGCTTCTCAGGAGCAGGTGGACCGTGTGTGCGCTGCGATGGCAGACGCGGCTTTCAAAGCGGCAGAGCGGCTGGGGCAGATGGCACACGAAGAAACAGGTTACGGGGTGGTAGCGCATAAACGCCTGAAGAACGAGTTCGCCGCCCGCAACGTGTGGGAAAGCATCCGCGAGATCAAGACCACCGGCGTCATCCGGCATGACCCTGCGAAAAAGATTTACGATATCGCCTGGCCGATGGGCGTGGTGGCGGCGCTGACCCCCAGCACTAATCCCACCTCCACGGTCATTTACAAAATCCTCATCGCGGTCAAGGCGCATGATGCGATCATCATCGCGCCGCATCCCTCGGCAGCGAAGTGCAGCTACGAAGCCGCGGCGATAATGGCGAGAGCGGCGGAGGAAAACGGCGCACCGCCCGGGTTGATCGCCTGCATGCGTCATGTCAGTTTGGCTGGCACACAGGAGTTGATGAGCCACAAGTACGTGGCGGTCATTCTCGCCACGGGCGGCACTCCCATGGTGCGCGCGGCGCACTCCACGGGCAAACCTGCTTACGGCGTGGGTCCGGGGAACGTGCCGGCGTACGTGGACCGTACGGCGGATCTCGAAAAAGCGGCGCGTTACATCACTGCCAGCAAGTCCTTCGACTGTTCCACCATTTGCGCCACCGAACAGGCGGTGGTGGCGGATAAACCGATCGCGGCGCGCTTGCGGGAACTGATGGTTAAAGAGGGGGCGTATTTCACGAACGAAGCTGAGACCGAGCGCTTACGCGGTCTGTTGTTCACGCCTGATGGCGGTATGGTCACCTCAACCGTGGGTAAACCAGCCGTGCATCTCGCCAGATTGGCGGGTATCAGCGTACCGCAGGGCACGCGTGTGCTGGTCACTCCGCTAAAGAAGGTGGGCAGAGATGAACCGCTTTCGCGCGAGAAATTGACCACCGTGCTGGGGTGGTATGAAGAGGACGGTTGGGAAGCCGGCTGCGAGCGCTGCATCGAGCTGATCCAATTCGGCGGGCGCGGTCACAGCCTGGTCATTCACGCCACCGATGAAAAAGTGATCATGGCGTTCGGGCTGGAAAAACCGGTCTTCCGCATCGCGGTGAACACCATGGCCACTCTGGGCGCGATTGGTTTGACCACGGGCGTTTTCCCATCGCTGACCCTGGGCTCGGGCGGTGTGGGCGGTTCGATCACAGGTGACAACGTCACCACCTATCACCTTTTCAACGTAAAGCGCCTGGCTTATGAATTAACACCACCTCCGACAGCCGCTTTCTCCTTGGACGCTGGATCGCAGTCTCAAACTGTCAGCGCCGAGGAGATCGAGCGCGTGGTGCGGAGTGTTGTACAAGAAATTCTGAATCAAAAACATTAATGAGATAAAGAAAGGATGTAGAAATGGCATTAGACACTGCATTGATCGCGTTGGGTATGGTTGAAACGAAGGGCCTGGTCGGCGCCGTGGAAGCGGCTGACGCGATGGTCAAGGCGGCGAATGTTGTCCTCATCGGCTCCGAGTATGTTGGCGGTGGATATGTAACCGTTATGGTGCGCGGGGACGTGGGCGCGGTGAAAGCCGCTACAGACGCCGGCGCTGCCGCTGCCAAACGGGTGGGTGAACTGGTGTCCGTGCACGTGATCCCACGCCCGCACCAGGATGTCGAGATGATCCTGCCGCAAAACAGCAAGGGTAGCATCGGCGGGCGCGCGGAAGCCAAGAAATAACCCGGGCTGTCATTCAACATGATGGCAGGCTGGACGATTGCGGGAGCAGACCCCGAGGGCTGGCTTTTCCGCGCTGAAAAGGTCATCCACTTAAACCCGGATGGCACAGCCCCGCGCCTGGCGTCCACGCCGCAGGGAGACCTGCGGGTGGGAGTGGACCTGGGCACGGCGTATACTGTGCTGGTGGCGCTGGATGAAGCGGGCAACCCGCTCGCAGGCGAGTACCAATTCGCGCAGGTGGTGCGCGACGGGCTGGTGGTCGATTACTGGGGTGCGGTGAACCTGCTGCGTGAACTCAAAGGACGGGTCGAGGACCGCCTGGGACGGCAGTTAACACATGCCGCCAGCGCTTTTCCACCAGGCGTGCCGCGCGCTGAAGTGCGCGCTACCGCCAACGTGGTAGAAGCCGCCGGGATGATCTGCTCCACACTGGTGGATGAACCGGTGGCGGCCAACCATGTGCTGGGGATTCGCAATGGGGTAATCGTTGATGTGGGGGGCGGCACGACCGGCGTGGCGATCATTGAGAACGGCGAGGTGGTTTACACCGCTGATGAAGCCACGGGCGGAACACACTTTACCCTGGTCATCGCCGGTGCGACAGGTTTAAGCTTTGAGCAGGCGGAAGCGCTGAAGACCACTGCTTCGGAGCAAGCGAGGTTATTCCCGCTGGTGCGCCCGGTGATGGAAAAGGTTGGCACGATCATCGAGCGGCACGTCCGGGGCAGCCAGCCGGTGTCCATCACTTTGGTGGGCGGTACGGCGCTCTTCCCGGGCATGGCTGGGGTAATCGAGGAAGTGACCGGCATTCCGACCCGTGTACCGGTAAAACCGATGTTCATTACCCCGTTGGGAATCGCGCTTACTGACGGCGGGTAATTCGAGGAGGCAGGATGGCAGAAGATTTCTCATTACGTTGTTATTGTTTTATTGACCGCATGCAGGCGCAATACGCCGCATTTGTGGGTACGATCACGCAAGGTGACCTGCCAGTGGAGGGGATGGCGGCGTTGTATGTTGAAATGGCGCCAGGCAACGAGGTGTTCCGCGTGGTCGATATTGCCGTCAAGGCGACCGAATCCAAACCCGGCGCGCAGATCGTTGAACGCGAATTCGGCATGTTCGAAGTGCACTCGCTCAACCAGGCGGCGGTGATCGAAGCAGGGCACGTTGTGCTTGACCGGCTGGGATTAAAACAGCAGGATCGCATCAAACCCCAGGTGGTTTCCACCCAGGTCATCACACGTATCGACCCTTACCAGTCGCAATTGATCAACCGCTTCAGGCGCGGCAGCATGCTGGTGCCGGGTGAGACAATGCTTGTGCTGGAATGTGCTCCAGCTGCTTACATAAACTATGCTGTTAATGAAGCCGAAAAGAAGGCGAATATCAAGATCATCCACATTTCCTCGGTTGGCAGGTTCGGGCGCATGTGGCTTTCGGGCAGCGAGGCGGAGATCATAACCGCGAAGAACGCCGCCATCGCCGCGCTGGAAGCCCTGGACGGCATTTCCGGGTAGCAGACGGTCCTTGAAAGGTGCAGGAGAGATCCATGGCAAAACGATTTTTTACTGAATGGGATATCGAGGAGATGGTTGCCAGGGGTGAGATGACCCTTCAAATGGGTGATGAGGTAGTCCTGACGGAACTGGCGTATGAGAAAGCCGGTCGGCTGGGCATGCGCCTGGTACAAGCGCACCAGTTGCCCCCGGCTGCCCCTGTGCGCCCCTATCTGGCGCAGGACACTTCCTCCTCATGCCAGGCGTGCCGAGAAGCGCAGCCCGCGGACGACTCAACCCTCAGGCAGCGTATCCGCGACGCGGTGGCTGCCCGCCTGGGGAACCTGGTTGACCCGGCGCTGCTGGAAACGATCATCACGCGCGTCCTCAACAACGTTGGGATGAAATAAGTATGCTGTTCGGGCGTGTTCACGGCACGGCGGTCTGCACGATGAAGATCGCGGGCACTGAAGGGCTGAAGCTGCTCGTAGTTCAGCCGCTTAACCGCAGACTGGAACCGGTCGGCGCGCTACAGGTGGCGGCGGACGTGGTACAGGCGGGTGTTGGTGACCTGTGTGTGATGGTGCGCTCCCGTGAAGCCGCTCTCGCCATGCCGGAGATCCGCTTTGTGCCAGTGGACCTGGCGCTCATCGGTATTGTGGATGAATTGAATGTGAAAGCGGATGGAACTTTTGATTTGGTGATGAAGAAGGGCACCAACAGTTACACGTAGCGAAGATGATCCTGGCCAAAGTTACCGGAACCGTTGTAACCACTATCAGCCATCCGCATTACAAGCAGCGGCGGTTGCTGGTGGTGCAGCCGTTGGTCGCTGAGGGAGATGGCACTGAGGAGGATTTCATTGCCATCGATAATTCGCATGCCGGCATCGGTGACACCGTGCTCATCAATCGCGAAGGTAACGGTGCGCGCCAGGTGCTGAAGAACCCCGATGCCTGCATCATTTCGGTGATCGTCGGTATCGTAGACTCCGTTCACATCGCATAACTCAAATAAATAAACATTAGGAACTAAACCATGAGAGTGATGATCATTGGTGGTACCGGTCGGTCTATCAGGGTACCACGCCACGCGTGAGTTGATCAGGCGTGGACACATGGTGAATATCCTGGCGCTGCCGTCGGTGACGGCAAGGGGACTTATTCCCTCGGAAGTAAAAAATTACCTGCATGATTTCGACGATCTAAATGATGACGAGGTACGCGCTCTCGTGAGCGGTCACGACGCGGTGGTCTTCGCCGCCGGTGCCGATTACCGGGTGGCACCGAAAGCGCCCGCCTACCCGTTCTTCCAGCGTTACAATGTGGCGGCGACCCGCCGCGCGGCGGAACTCTCAAGGCAGAGCGGTGTGCAGCGTTTTATCATTCTCGGGTCATATTTCGTTTATTAGCGAAGCAGAATACTGTGTAGCTTGCTACGTCGGTTCCATGCTTTGAGGTGGCTGACGAATTTGCTTTTGCGTAATACTCCGCCAGCTTGCTGCGGAGATAGCTAAAGCAAAGCCACCGGTTTATTCATCTTTATCTTCAACATCCAGAACCGGTTTGCGGATGCCGATCGTGAACGCCAGCAGGATCACACCAGCCGAAATGGGGATATACCAATAAGGTATATAAGCTTCGGCATTCTGGACGATCTGCCATTTTAGTAGATAAAATTCGTTGTACGCGATCACCCCGGCAAGCATCAGCAAAATCGAGATCACAACCAGGAACCAGGAGCGCACAGTGTAAGGGGGCGTACCTTTGGGCTGCTGGGGCAGTGGGGAACCCTTCGAGCGGCCTTTTACTTTGCGGCGTTTTAACGCCAGTTCGCGTTCGTAGCGTTTCTTCTGTCCGCGCAGCATGGCAATGCGCAGGTAAAATACTGCGATCGCGGCGATGACGACGATCAGTTCAGTTGAAATTTTGTTCATTTCTTCTTTTTCTCCACTCGGTTTTTGATGATGCGAATGAAATCCTGTTTCGTCGGTTTCAACCCGACGCCGTATTCGTGATAATTGCCCCTGGGTGTAACAATACCGAAAGAAGTCCGATTCGGTTGATCCACATCATCCTTCCGGCATAAGACGAACATGGTCGATGTGTAAAATCTAACCATCGCGAATCTGCGTTCAGGCTTTGGGATCAGTCCAATAAAATATACGTCGCCGTCTTCCCGCGGGGAGGGAAGGGTAATTAAAACCAGTTGATTCTTGGCATTGATTTCGTCTTTCTCAAATGTTAGCCCCGCTGGTGTGACGCGTTTCTCAGCGGGTAATTTATCACCCATGTGATCCCACCAGAATTTCAGAAACTTTACCCCGTCTTTATCCAGGTATTTCATAAAACCGTCTGTTTGACTATGAAACAGGGTCGGCATCGCTTCGAAAGCAAAATTCCATTGGTGACTTTTATTTTTGTCCATTGATTTATCCTGAAGTGGGAGATCTTTGTAGGTTACCTTTGTTTACCCTGATTGCGTAGTATTTGCTGTTGCACAAAATCTGCAAACCTTGTGGCCGGTCTCTTCAGTAAATATTCCAACACATTCGAGTTGCCTATCAAACCGTTCTTCTCATAATACTCAAACATTTTCAACAGCGTCGTGATGGATGCTTCGTTCAAGTTGCTGTTTCGTGCGTTTTCCGCCCACTGTCCTCGATCGAGCGCGACCGCCTTTACCGGGCGGCTAAGCTGGGCTTCGAGAGTCTTTGCCACTTCATCCTGGCTGAGAGGTTCAGGACCGGCTAACTCATAAATCGCGCTGTTGTGACCACGCTGGGTCAACACCACCTCCACAGCGGCCGCTACGTCCTGCAGGTCTACGATACTGATGCGCGCCGTGGTGGCGTATGGAACGGTGTAGACGCCCTTCTCGGTAATCGATTGCCAGTTACCCAGGATGTTTTGCATATAGGCGCAGGGCTGAAGAATTGTGTAATCCATCCCGGATTCGAAAAGGTATTCCTCCATGCGCATCTTTTGCCAGTGGTGAGGCATGATCTCGATCTGAGGATGAAACACTGAATGGTAAACAAAACGATTTACCCCATGCTCCCTGGCAATACGGATAAGATTCTTGCCGATCTCCAGTTCATCGGGAGCCATGTTCGGAGCGATGTAGTAAATGCTGACAACGCCTTCCATCGCTTTTTCCAGTGCATCGTTGTCGCGCAGATCCCCAACCGCGATGTGTTTTCCGCCGATACCGCGAATCTCATCAGCCTGGACGGTGGAACGAACCAGGCTGCGCACGCGAACGCCATGTGGTAATAAAGAGTTAAGGATGGCTTTGCCGGTTTTACCCGCGGCGCCTGTCAAAAGGATCATGTTAGTTTACTCTTGTGTTCAGGTATTTTTGTGTCCTGATTATAACCGATGAAATCAAGCTCCCCAACCTTAGGGTCGGGGAGTTTGATTTCAGTTACTAAGTTCTGGAAGATTACTCCAGGACATCAGTTGCGCGGACTTTCGGAGGTTTCACCGCCAGGAATAGCAGGTTGACGAGAATACCGAACACCGCACCAGCCGCGATCGCGGGCCAACCGAAGGGGAAGACACTCTTCAGCAGCGGGATGGGCAGGTTGCCGCCGTAACCGATGTTGCCACCGATACCAATGACGAGGATGAGGGCGACGATGGCCAGTTTACCGGGATCGTACAGGTCAACTTTTTCAGCCATCATGAGGGCGATACCCTGAACGCCGATGACACCATACAGGTAGATGGCGAGACCACCGGTGACTGCGGTCGGGATGCTATAGATTGCTTCGCGCAGTGGGCCGATGAAGCCAAGAATCACAGCGATGGCGCCGGCGGTGATGAGGGCCGGGCCTGAGTAGTTACGGGTGATCACCATGAGGGAGTTGTTCTCGCCATAGTTGGTGCCCGCGGTGGAACCGAAGAGACCGTTCACCAAGTCATTCAAACCATCGAGCATCAGGTTGAGGCCGATGTGTTTGGCAAGGTACGGTTTTTCGCGTCCCTGTTCCTCGGCCAGGTGATCAACATAGAGGCTGATCTGGTAGAGGTGGGCGGTGGATTCCGGGATGGTCGCAATAGCCATGACGCCAATACCGATCATTGCCGTGGCAGTGAGCGCGTTATTGAAGGCAGGGAATACGATCTTGGGCAGAATGAACAGATCTGCGGAAGCAATTCCAGAGAAATTGACCAAACCCATCGGGATGGCGACGATGTAACCAAAGATCATTGCAAGCAAAATGGGGAGCATGCCAATGAAGCCCTTGCCCTGCAGGTAAACTGAGAAGACAACGGCTGCAAGGAATGTAAGGGCTGCCGCACCCCACCACTTTAAGGTTGGGGGCATATTGGCTTCGATACCGCAGCAGGTTCCGGAGGCCATGGTCAGGGCGGTAAAGGCGAGGCCGATACCGATGGTGATGGCGACGGAACCGGTGATCTCAGCGGGAAGGATCTTATCCAGACCCTTCTTGCCGCCGGTGACGCGGATTAACAGGCCAACCAGGATGTTGAGGATACCGGTGACGATGAACCCGGCCGTGACAACAGCGATCGATTCTGGCTGGGCAGGGGCGCCAAAGGCCAGATCGGGTTCAAGCACGCCGATGATCGATGTAACTGCAGCGATGTAGCTGAAGCTTGAGCCGTAGTACAGGGGGATGTAGGTATTAATCGAGAATTTTGATCCAAGCAGTGAGACGATGGTGCCAAGACCCGTGATGGTTAACACGGTGGACACATCAAAGTGCATAAGCAGGGCGCACAGCACAGTGGCCGGGAACATGGTCAGCACGTGCTGA
>DDXM01000057.1 GCA_002347485.1 Anaerolineaceae bacterium UBA2260
CACCCAATTTATCGAGAAGCGCAAGACCTTTATCGGTTTCTCCACTCCACACCAGGCGTGTGCCATACTCACCCAGGAAGCGCGTATTTTCCGGGTAGCGCCTAACCATTTCCTCGAGCTTCTCCGGTATGCCCTCCATGCCAAGCGATTCCATGACTTCAATGAGCAGCAAGTCAATTTCTAGGTCCGTGACACGGTTTGAAAGATCAACCAACAGCGGGAAAGACTCTGAAACCAGTCCCTCTTGCATCATCAATTTTGCCAGCTTTGTTTGCAGGTCGATTTTCCCCGGATGTGCAGAGAGTCCTTCCTGCAATGCCACGATGGCATCAGCATGCGCACCGACAGACCATTTCAGTTCCGCAAGTTCCAGCCAGGGCCGGCTATCACCAGCCGAGAACATGATCGCCGATCGCAGGTTTTGCACGGCTGTTGCCAGGTTGCCCGTTTTTCCATGCGCCACACCTATCAGGGTGAATGCGCGGGCATGTTCAGGGTCGATCTCGAGGATTTTCCCTGCGGCCTCCAGGGCATCAGCGTGATTACCCACCTGCACAGCTAATTCAGCCAGCGCCAGCAGGTCATCCAGTTCGACAGTTTCCTGATGCTGTATCAGTTTTTTGAGTATTTCAAAAGCCGATTCTGGTTTATTTATCGTGATATAAGATTCTGCCAATTTGCGTTTATATTCATCGGAATCCGGCCGTAGGCAAGTCAATATTTCCCAAAAATTACTGGCTGACTGATGATTGCCCATGGCTGCAGCGCTTTTCGCAGCTGCGAGGTTGACCTTAACACTGGTGGGATTCTTCCTCAGGTGGATCGTGGACACTTTTTGCACAGTATCGAAAGCGCCTAAATCAAGCAATGATTGCAGCAGGTTTTCCGGCTGCCAGGATTGAATCTGATCTGGACCCTCGACGAGCAGTTTTTCCAATTCCCGGTCAGTCAGGTTGTGGAGATTAGCTTGAATCTCTTCCCTGGCCAATTCCAGGTTTCCGGTTTCGACTAATTTGCTGGATTGTTGGATGGCTTTGACCGGGTGAACAAGGTTTTTCAATGGAAGCTGTTCCTCGTTATGAGAATAGACCAGCTCCGCCTGGATATCAGGATCTTCCAATTCATCACCGGCAAAAATATCTTCAAGCTGTAAATCCGATTGTTTCGTGCTGGAAATATCAGCCTTTTTTACCTTTCCTTTTTTGACCAGGGCAGCCAGAATTGCCAGGGCTTTTTCGGTTAGTTGCAGCGCTGTATCGCCATCCCCCGCCAGTTGCGCGATATCCGCAACCGCCTGGCATTGGAATGCAAGCTTGCTCGCCGCGACTGGATCCCGCCAATACTCGCGAGTAGGTCCAATGCTGAGATCCATCTCGCGATATTTCTCCAACAGGTGGGTAGCAACAACGCTTGAAATTTCAGATCCTGCGAATTGCTTGAGGAGATGCAAGGCTTTCACCTGCGTCTCTTCGTCCAGAATAAAGAGTTGTTCTTGAAGAAGGTCGGTTCTTTCGGTATCTGATATCGGAAGGCTGAGCGCCAGGCGCACAGCGCTGCTCAACACGACCTCAAGTTTGTCGATCGACAGCAAATGTCTGAGATAATCCTGTTTGTCTTCCACCAGGTGCAGCGCGACGATCAGAACCGGCAGCCAGGTCTGATCGAAGGATGCGCTTTCGGGAACTTTCATTCGGTTCAGCAGTTCCTGAAATACATCCGACCATTTTCCCGCATCCCACGATTTCGCCAACAAAGCCAGCGCGATGCGTCCAGCCTGGTCAATCGCATCAATGGGGGCATCCGAGATTAAATATTCCTCGTAACCAAGCATCGCTTTTTCGAGCAGCTCGGGATTGAGCTTGGATTCATTTAGAGAGCTGAACTGGAAGTCGGGATCGTAAGAAATGATCGCCAGCGTCCCGGCATTCAGCGGCTGCTCCTGGCGGGATAATGCCATGACGCGTGGATCATCCAGCGAGAGGCTTTTGAATCCATCCCAGATCACCGGGTTTTGACGCAGCGCTTTATAATAGCGAGCAACCTCTTCTTCACTGACGAGGTTGTTCATTCTGGAAATGAGTTCAGAGAACCGCATCACGACTCCTCTCGAATGACTGGGGAATGATCAAACAGAATGATTTCAACCAATACTTTTAACCAGCAGATAGGCTCCAGCCATTAATAAACCGCCAAGGATCACCAGGAAGATCCCGATCCCGGTGGCAGTCTTTACCATTTCGTTCAACACCTCGATCAAAGCACGGGCGTTTCCCACCAACCCCGAGATCTCATCGGTAATACCCTTCTGGGCGATTTTTACTGTCTGATCAGCGATGGTGTTCAATTCCTTGCCCAATACTTTTTTGACCAGGGTGAACACACCGATGCCCAGGACGATAATGCCGATTACCAGCAGTACCAGTGCCATAGTCATTATGAAATCATTCGAACTCATTGCAAACATATCGCCCTCCAGAATTATCTCTCTGGAGGGTATGATGCAAGTTCTATGCCACGCTGCTTCAGTCGGGGTTTGTAATATCCTTGGGGAGGTCGCCCACGTTGATGGTCATCCCATCGCAAAAGAGCATCGCGCGTTCAATGGCATTCGCCAATTCACGAATGTTGCCCGGCCAGGTGTACTTTTGCATCACGTCCATCGCTTGGGGTGAAACTTCCAGCACGTTCATGCCCTGGCGGGCGTTGTTCTCGCGCACGAAGAATCCCACCAACTCGGGGATATCCTCTCTTCGTTCCCGCAGCGGCGGCATATCAAGGTCGACCACCTTGAGGCGAAAATACAGGTCTTCGCGGAATTCGCCTTTTTTGATCATTTCCTTGAGATTTCGGTTGGAAGCTGCGAGCACCTGCACATCCACATTGATAAGTGCAGTCCCGCCCACCCGGCGGAAGGAATGCAATTCGATCGCGGTCAACAGTTTTGCCTGGATATCAACCGGCATCGAGGAGATTTCATTCAAGAATAATACGCCGTCGTCCGCGATCTCCATCAGACCGGGTTTCTTGCGGTCCGCGCTTGTGAAAGCGCCGGCTTCGTGGCCAAAAAGCTCGGATTCCAGCATGGTGTTCTGGATCGCGGCGCAGTTGATGGAAATAAAAGGTTTATTCGCGCGCGGGCCGCTGGCGTGAATGAACTTGGCGATGACATCCTTGCCAGTACCGGTTTCACCAGTGATGAGCACCGACACCTGTTTTTCAGCCGCGACAAGCGCTTGTTTGACCGTGTCTTTCACAACATCGTTGTTACCCACCACAAAATTGACCGCTCTGAGCTGGGTCTCGCGATAATGGTCCAATTCGCGGCGCAGGGCTACGGTTTCGCAGGCGCGCTGCAGAGATTTTTCAAGTTGCACCAGGTTCAATGGCTTGGCCAGGAAATCTGTCGCGCCGTTTTTCATCGCGTCGACTGCGGTTTCAATATCCCCGAATCCCGTGATGACGATGATCGGCGGACGCATGGGCATGGAGCTGGTTTCATACAGAAGGTTCAGGCCGTATTCACCCTTCAATTGCAGGTCCAGCAACACCACATCCCCGATGCCTTTTTTTACTTTTTCGCGGGCTTCTCCCAACGTCGCGGCCTGAATGACCTCGTACCCCTTCTTTTCCAGCAGCGCGCCCACAAATTCGCGCGCGTTATCTTCATCATCGACGACCAGAACGGAAAAACTCATTAGGCCTCATCCCTTTCAGCAGGTAATTGTACAGTAAAAACAGTCCCGCCGGGGAAGGATTCCACCTTGATACTGCCCTTATGCGCATTAACGATCTGTTTCGTGATCGCCAGACCCAGGCCAGTGCCCATTTTACGCGTGGTGACGAAGGGTTCAAAGATGCGTTCTTTCACGTCCTCCGGTATGCCGGGGCCGTTGTCGGATACGCTGATCTCCACGTGTGGATGCCCGTTGATCTCCTTGACCATCACCGCCTTGATCGCCAGCGTATCACCGGTTTCGGTCATCGCCTCCAGTGCGTTAGAAATCAGGTTGGTAAATACGTTTTCCAGTGAGCGCGGATCACCTGAAATCCGCATCACGTCCTTGTTCACGTGCAACACGGACTTCACATTTACGCGAGCCATGCGCGGCTGCCAGCGATCGATGATGCGCTTCAAGAACGATTCAACTTCAATCGCTTCGAACTTCATTTCCAATGGTCGGGAAAACGCCAGGAAGGATTCCATCAGGTGGTTCAACCGGGTGCAATCCCCCAACATCTTGCTGATCACATCCTGGTTCGGATCGTTCTCGTCGAGCGAAGCGGAAAGCAGTTGCAGCCCGGTGGAGATGTTGTTAATAGGGTTGCGCACGTCGTGGGCAAAGGCCGCGGTGTAATCTCCCAGCACCGCGCGGTGCTCAAGTTGCTGCGTGACGGCTTTACTTTCTTCGTGCTCGCTAATATCCGTGATCAGTATTTCCATCCCGGTGACCAAATCGTCAATAACCACGGGGATCACCTTTACTTCCACTGGAAAAGACTGGCCGTTGCGCCGGTTCAATGCAGCCTTGCCAATGTTGAACGTGGCATTTCCTTTTAACGCGTCGCGTAGCGCGGGCAACAGCCGGTCAGTGCCGATCAGGATATTCTCATAACTTTGCCCTTTCGCCTCCCAATTGGCGTACCCAAGCATGTATTCTGCTGCGGGATTGATCTCCGCGATGACCAGTTTTTCATCCAGGATCAACACGGCTTCGTTCATATATTCAAAAGCCTGGTTCCGCAAATGAACCACCTTGATCGAGTGGTCGATCTTGTCATTCAAGTTATCCACGAGCATTTGTTGTTGGAAGGTGGAGAGAAGCAACGCCGCAAGCAGCTCCATCCCTGCCAGGCTCAGGTTGATGGGAATCCCTCCTAAGCCGGCCGCGACCAGAAGCCCGAACGCTCCTCCGCCCTGGAAAAGAGGTGCGGATGCGACGTACTCAAACCCGCTCACCTTTCCAAGACGATGCAATTCGGTCAGAATGCGGTTGCCCGTTACCCAAATGGAGGGCTTGTCCAGCCGAATCAGATCAGTGGAAGGTAGAATTTCCGGAAACTGTCCGATCCCGCCGGATTCCGCGATGCGGGTCAATTGCGGGTGTTCCGGGTCCGCCTGGTAAAGGCAGACCACCCCGCAATCCAGGATCTGGCGGATGATCCCCAATCCCTGCAGTACCTTCTGCGTGAGGTCAGGAGAATCGCTCAATTGGACGAATTCGGTCAGGCGACGGTAGGCAGTCTCAAGCTGGATCTTGCGTTCGGTGTCGTCAATGACGCCCGGCAGGAACCGCAGGATCAACCATTTGCCGGCGGCATCGATGTAGTCAAAACGCACGCGCGTGTCGATCGGCGCGAGGTTCTTGCGATCGAGTCTCAGCTGCCGCATCTCACCTGAGTATGCCGTATCCAGGTCCAGTCCCGGGAGCAAAAAATTTACATCCTTAAGCGTGACATCCGGTTGCGAGTAATAGGATAATTTGATCAGCCGGCTGTTAATGAATAAAATACTCCGGGTTTCCGTGTCGACCAGAGCTGCCGGCGACTCGTCAAAGTTCAAAAGGGAGAAGATTTCCTGAAATCCGGGTTCCTTTTTCCCTTTGATCGCGCCTGGAAAGCGGTTGGTTATCGATCTCATCTCCCCTTGGCGGTAACCTTTCTCAAATGAGCGGGTAATATTCCTTCGATCGAGCGGTATTTGGCGACCGTTCTGCGCGCTACTTCATACCCTTTTTCGCCCAGCAGTTCTACAAGGTCGGAATCGCTGTACGGTTTTGGTTCCTTCTCGATGATCTCTTTCAAGACACTGCGCACATTCAAACTGCGGTCGAAGAAAGAAGCCAGTGGGACGATCTTGCGATTTGGCAACTGAACTGCTTTATTGGCAACCGCGCGCGAGATCGTTGATTCATGCACTTCGAGTTCGCGGGATAACTGCGCCCGGGTCACGGGTTTCAAATACTTTTCTCCCCTTATTATGTAGTCCCGCTGCAGGCTCACCACGCGCGTGAGGAGCCTTTCCATCGTGTTGTTGCGTTGCTGCAGGCATTTGACGAACAGCGAGGCTTTTTCAAGGTCGCGCTGCAGATCCGGCTTGACATCCGGGTCAGCCTGTTTGATGGCCTGTTTGAATAATGGATTGACCTGCAGCGTGCCGCTTAACGGCATAATGATCTCAACCACCAGGGGTTTAGCCGGGTCGTCGTTTAAATAACTGATCATCACATCCGGTTGATGATAGACCTGGGTGGTTTGCGCCCCGGGCTGCCTGGTGTCTCCCCAATGGGAACGCGCGGGAAATGGATTCAAATTCTCAGCGATAAACTTTGCCGCGACTTGAACCTTCTTGACCGGAACATTAAATTGATGCGCCAGTTCCGCGTACTGGTGGTGGCTGAGATTGTTCAACCCTTCACGGATCAGGTCTTCAGCCAGGTCGGGCACATCCACATTCTCGCCCAACACCTCCAATTGGATGAGCAGCGCTTCCCTGGTATTGCATGATCCGACCCCGATCGGGTCAGCCATTTGGATGGTGCGTTGCACCTTCTCCACCACTGAAAGGGGAAAGTGAGTGTAACGTGAGATTTCCATAAGGGACGTGGTCAACAAACCGTCTTCATCCAGGTGCGTGAGTAAAAATGCCGCCAGGCCGCGTTCTTCAGGTTTGAGGTCAGGCGCGATCTGCCGGAGCACATAGGTAGGCAGCTCCTCCGAAGCCGGCGCGAATGGTTCGTCTTCGATCTCGGTGTCCAGGTAATCCTTGCGCGGGATGAATTCATCCCTTGGGGATAAAAACACCACCGGTTCTTGGGATTGCGGGTTGCCGGGGACGCTGCACACAGGGCATTTTCCCGGTTCATTCAACAAGCGATGGCAGGTGGGGCAGCGGCGTTCTTCGATCAGTTCCAGCGCCGGGTTACCTGATAATTCCGAATCGATCTGCTGGCGTAGTTCATCCGTGGTCAGTTCGAGCAGCGTCATCGTTTGGGCGAGATGCGCCGTAGTGAGCGGTCTTTGTGACTGTCGTTGTACCTGTAGCATAAGCGACCCCTATCCTGTAATGAGTATAGCTGATTGATGATATTAGTGCAAGTTTTATGCCAGCGCTTTTCACGATGATAGAATATTACTCATGGCAACAAACGCGGATCTGATCGTAGTTGGCGGAGGCCTTGCGGGCTGTGAAGCCGCCTGGCAGGCTGCCAGGCGCGGATTGCGCGTTGCCCTCTATGAAATGCGCCCCCTTAAATCAACGCAGGCGCACACCAGCGGCCAACTCGCGGAGATCGTTTGCTCTAATTCATTCGGCTCGGACCAGCGCAACAAGCCTGCCGGGCTGTTAAAAGCCGAATTGCGGCACTTAAATTCATTCATCCTGCGCTGCGCGGAGGATGCCCGCCTGCCCGCGGGTGGCGCGCTGGCGGTTGACCGGGAAGTTTTCTCTCGCACCGTGACCGAAAGGCTGGGCAACATCCCCGGCGTGGAGATCGTTCTCCAGGAGGTAACGCAGATCCCCCAATCGCCGTGCATCATCGCCAGCGGGCCGCTCACCTCGCCCGGATTGTCAGACGCGATCGCCCAACTGCTCGGTCACCAATTCTTGTTTTTCTATGACGCCATCGCCCCTATCGTGGAATTCGACAGCATCGACATGACCAAGGTCTTTTGGGCTTCACGCTATGATAATCACGAGGATAGCCCGGGAGATTACCTGAACTGCCCCATGACCGAAAAGGAATACACGCGTTTCATCACCGAATTGATCAACGCGAAAAAAGTGGCACTCAGGTCGTTCGATGCTCCTGCGGATCCCGCTGCGGCTGGTAAAAAGAAAGGTTATTTCGAAGCCTGCCTGCCGGTGGAAGTCCTTGCAGCCAGAGATCTGCAGGCGTTGAGTTATGGCCCGTTGCGCCCGGTCGGCATTTTCAACCCGCGCGACGGCAGCCGGCCTTACGCTGTGCTTCAGTTAAGGCAGGAGAACCTGGCGAAATCCTTATTCAACCTGGTGGGATTTCAAACCAACCTCACTTACGCTGAGCAGGACAGAGTCTTTCGCCTGGTACCGGGGCTTGAAAACGCAGTATTCACGCGCTACGGTCAGATGCACCGCAACACCTACATCAATTCTCCCGGCCGTCTGCTGCCGACCATGCAATACGCGCTGCGCGCAGACCTGTTCTTCGCCGGTCAGATCACCGGTGTGGAGGGATATACCGGCAACGTGGCCTCCGGCCTGCTCGCGGGAATCAACGCGAACCTCCTTTTGAGAGGGAAAGAACCGCTGACGCTGCCGCGCGAGACCATGCTCGGGGCATTGATGCATTACGTCGCCAACGCCGACGCGGCAAACTTCCAGCCAATGAAGGCTAATTTTGGCTTGCTGCCCGACCTGGATAGACAAA
The DNA here is from genome assembly GCA_002347485.1 of Anaerolineaceae bacterium UBA2260. Classification (GTDB taxonomy): domain Bacteria; phylum Chloroflexota; class Anaerolineae; order Anaerolineales; family Anaerolineaceae; genus UBA6107. Next base: position 8,406 of record DDXM01000057.1, read on the forward strand.
TTCGCAGCAAGCACGACAAGAAATACACTTTCGCCAAACGGGCGCTAAAGACGCTCGATTTATTTATATTGGAGCAGCAAATTGATTAATCCAGCAAAAAAATTGACCAGCAAAAGAGTTCTCGCGCTTACGCTTCCGATGCTTCTGATCGCGGTTGTGCTCTTTCTTTTAACCAACCATTCATCTGAGAAATCAGAAATGGTGTTTGATGGAGACCGCGCATATCAGCATGTCAATGCTCAGCTGGCATTCGGACCGCGCACGCCCGGTTCGCAGGGGCACGCGGATACCATCGCGTATATTCAGGATACTTTGCGAAAGACCGGCTGGCAGGTCGAAGTGCAGGAAAACAGCGCGCTCGGTCACCCGCTGACCAACATCGTGGCGAAGCGTGGCACAGGCGATAAATGGATCATCCTGGGCGCCCATTACGACACGCGTATTCACGCGGATCGCGAGGAGAGCGTGGTTGATCAAACTCAACCTGTTCCCGGGTCTAACGACGGAGCCTCCGGTGTGGCAGTGCTGCTGGAACTCGCCCGCGTACTACCGGAAGAGCTCGACCAGGAGGTCTGGCTGGTCTTTTTCGATCTCGAGGACCAGGGGCGCATCGAAGGTTGGGATTGGATCCTCGGCTCGCAGACGTTCGTGGATAACCTGGAAGGAACCCCCGACGCGGTCGTGATCGTCGATATGGTTGGGGACGCTGACCTGAACCTGTATCGCGAAAAGACCTCCACCCCGGAGCTGGTTGATGCGATATGGAAAGTGGCCGCGGAGCTGGGCTATGAAAAGTATTTCATCAATACTGATAAACACGCCCTCCTTGATGACCACACGCCTTTCCTTAATACAGGCCTGAAAGCCATCGATATCATCGACTTCGATTACCCATACTGGCACACGCTGGAAGATACGGCGGACAAGGTCGCGCCGCAGAGTCTGAAGATCGTCGGGGATGTGCTGCTCGCCTGGCTGACGCGTTGATGCGATTGTTATTTTTCCTCAACTGTCGTAAACTTGAATTAAACAAAACAATTTCGAGGTCAATCTCACCAATATGAAAAAAATCAATGCGTTTATGCCCCCAGCTCAACGGATCTCCTCCTTTGAGCCGTACTTTTTCGCGTCCCTGGGAAAAAAGATCGCGAAACTCAAGGCGGAAGGCATGGATGTGATCCGCATCGACATGGGTTCACCCGACCTTCCTCCCGCGGGTTTCATCATCGAGGAACTCGTGGATAAAAGCCGCCAGCCGGATACGCATGGCTATTCCCCCACCGGGGGCACCGCCGCTTTCAAGCAGGCAATCGCGGATTATTACATGGATCGCTTCGAAGTTAAGCTCGATCCCGCCAGCGAGGTGCTGGGTCTGATCGGCTCGAAGGAAGGGCTGTTCAATCTCAGCCAGGTCATCCTCAACCCAGGGGATGTGGCGCTGGTGCCTGACCCCGGTTACCCGGTTTACAGCGCCAGCGGCATCATCGCGGGCGGCAGGGTTGTGCACTTTCCGCTGCTGGCGGAGAACAACTTCCTGCCGGACCTTGGCGCGATCCCTGAGGAGGTCCTCAAGGACGCGAAAATCCTGTGGCTGAATTACCCCAACAACCCCACCGGCGCGGTCGCCCCCATCTCGTTCTTTGAAGAAGTGGTTCTTTTCGCCCGTAAACATCATATCCTCATCGCGCACGATGCCCCTTATGTGGATATCTGCTTCGACGGCTACACCGCTCCCAGCCTGATGCAGGTACCCGGCGCGAAAGACGTGGCGGTTGAATTCAATTCGCTTTCCAAAACCTATAACATGGCAGGCTGGCGACTGGGTATGGCGGTGGGCAACCCGGATGTGATCGATTACCTGTTCACCTACAAGAGTCAAATGGACACCTCCACCTTCGGGCCCATCTTCTCCGCCGGGGTCAAAGCCCTCACCGGTGACCAGGACTGGCTGGAGGAGCGCAATCTGGTCTATAAAGAACGCCGCGACCTGGTCGTGGACGGCTTGCGCGGGGCTGGATTCACGCTTGAGAGCCCCAGGGCCGCGATCTATGTATGGGCAAAACTGCCTGCGGGTGAAAGCGATTCCGTCGCCTTTTGCGCCCGCCTGCTGGAAGAGACCGGCATCAGCACCACGCCGGGCATTGTCTACGGCGCGCACGGTGAAGGATACCTGCGTGTCTCCCTGGGCACCGCCACCAACCGCATCGCTGAAGCGATGGAACGCCTTTCAAACTGGAAAAGGTAGAGTCAAACCATGCCGCATAAACCCATCCCCACTAAACCCCCGGCTGAAAAAGCCTTCCTCGTCGGGGTGGAGTTGCGCAGCGAAAAACCGCTCATTTCGATGGAAGATTCGCTGAGTGAGCTGTCGCTGCTGGCGCAAACCGTCAACCTGGAGGTGGTGGGGGAAGCCACCCAGCGGCTGGACACACCCAACCCGAGCACGCTCATCGGCAAAGGCAAGGTAGAAGAGATCGCCATACTGGCTGAAGAGAACATGGCTGATATTATCATCTTCGATACCGAGCTTTCACCGCGCCACCAGCGTGACCTTGAGGAAACTTTTGGCGCCAAGCTGCGCGTCATCGACCGCACTGCGCTAATCCTCGATATCTTTGCGCAGCATGCGCACACCAGCGAAGGCATCCTGCAGGTGTCGCTGGCGCAGTACGAGTACCGGCTGCCGCGCCTCACCCGCGCCTGGACGCACCTCGCCCGCCAGGCTGGCGGCGGAGGCGGACGCGCCGGCTCCGTAGGAGGTGTCGGTTTGCGCGGACCCGGCGAGATGCAGTTGGAAGTCGACCGCCGCGAAATCCGCAAGCGCATCTCGGTGCTCAAAAAGGAACTTGAAAAGGTGCGCGCGCACCGCCAGCGTTATCGTTCGCAGCGCAAACGCTCGCGTATCCCGCTGATCAGCCTCGTCGGCTACACGAACGCGGGTAAATCCACCCTGCTCAACCGCATCACCCACGCCGAGGTGCTGGTGGCCGACCAGCTCTTCGCCACTCTCGACCCCACCACGCGCCGAGTAGAACTGCCCGGCGGTCACCAGGGATTGCTCACCGACACGGTGGGCTTCATACAAAAATTGCCCACCCAGTTGATCGCGGCTTTCCAGGCAACCCTTGAGGAGATCAGCGAAGCCGACCTGCTGATCCACGTGGTGGATGTCACACACCCCAACGTCCTCGAGCAAGCCCGCTCAGTCACCGATACGCTGAAAGAGATCCAGGCCGACCACATCCCCGTGATCACCGCGCTGAACAAGATCGACAGGCTGCCCCAACCCGAGCTGGTCAATGAAATTCTGGTTGACTTTCCGAATGCCGTGGCGATCTCCGCGCTCAAGGGTCTGGGAATAAACGAATTATTGCAGGCAATCGAGAGAGAGTTATTCGAAAATTTCACTCCCATCACTGTTCAGATTCCACATACAGAAGGTCAATTGATCTCGCTGTTCCATGAACAGGGTCAGGTAACCCTCATCGAGCACAAGCGCAACGGCGTCACCATACAGGGGTATATTCCCAACCGGCTGCTCGCGCGTTACGCCGCCTATCAAAATATTCCCCCAGAAGAACCGGAGGAATACAAGGGGGACGACGAATAATTAACCAAAAAACGGGCGGCTGCCCGTTTTTGTTTTCTGCTTACTTTTTCTTGGCTTCTTTTTCGATATGAAGGACTTCCCGGCCCTGGTAATGCCCGCAATTGGGGCAAACCGTGTGCGGCAGGCGCATTTCTCCGCAATTGCTGCACTGAACAAGATTGATGCTTTCCAGCGCGTCATTGGCGCGGCGG
>DDXM01000060.1 GCA_002347485.1 Anaerolineaceae bacterium UBA2260
GAAATCGACACCCTCGCGGGTGTCGTTTTTTGTCAGTACCGTATCTCAATGGTTTTTGGGGGTTCGACGGACAGTACGCCGGTCTTCACCAGCACCAGGTTTGGCGCTGTGTAATACCAGCCGCTTTCCATCGATGCGAACTCCGTCTCGGAGGCAGCCCGATCCAGCGCTTGACCATCGAGCATCACGCGATTCGGTTCCCTGCCCTCCTTCGTCACCACCTGCAGGTGGTTGTCGCGCTCGGCAAGCGCGCCATCGAAAGTCCCATGCGCGGCTGCCACGCTGATGGTGATGCGATCCCCCTCCTGCTTTTGGGTAATCTCGGTGGTGCGAACGGCGCCATCCTGGTAAGCGATGCTGACGCCGTCGTCTTCGTAGAGCGTGAATGATGTGAGTTCCGTGCTTGCCGCGATGCGCAGGATCAACTCGTCGCGCCGGCTGCCATCCTTGCGCATGCCAGCGATATTCTGAGTCTGCTCATCCACGTACATCAGCGGCACGATCGCCCCGGCGCGCAAGAACAGCGGCAGCCGATAGATATCCTCCACCACGAGGGGTACCTTCTCAAGCTTTGCGCCGTCGCTCGACTGCCACTCGTGTGTGTAGAAATCCACCCAATCCCCAACGGGCAGGTAGACATCCATGTATTCCTGGAACAGAACGGCTGAATACCCCGCCAGCAGGTCGCGCCCGATCATCTTTACCGTGCCAATCTCGCGCAAGTCCTCATCCGCCTGGTAATAGTAAACCAAGAGTGGGAAGAGCGGTTCGCCGTAGAGATAGGCGCGGTGCGCGAGCGAGTACAGGTAAGGGCTGAGGGCGTAGCGCAGCCGCACGTTGGCGAGGTTGCTTTGCAGGTCACCCACCCGGTCGGGAGCGGTCTCCTGGCAATCGCACAGGTTATTCGTGTGCGGGCGCAGCGGGACATCCAACAAGGAGCCCACCGCGAACCAGGGAGTGTATACGTTATCGATGCCGCCCACCACGTTGGAGCGGTAAAAACCGCCGATGTCGGAGCCGAAATAATCGATCCCAGAAAGCGACATCTGCCCCTGCACCTGCAGGTGAGCCGCCAGGCTCTCGAGGTTTGCGCCGATATCCCCGGACCACATGCTCACGCCCAATCGCTGGCTGCCAGGCGCACCCGAGCGGGAGAGGATGAACGGGCGTTGGGTCACTCCGTTGCGCTCATAGCCATCAAAGATGCTTTTACTCCACAGGAAGTTGTACAGGTTGTGCATATCGAATTGGTTGTTCAGCTGCACATAAGCGTCCGGCAAGCCGTGATACCAGGATACTTCGGAGAACAACTCCGGCTCGCCCAGGTCCGTCCAGTGACCGATGACCCCCATGTCCACCAGCGATTGGCGCTTTTCATCGTGCCAGTAAGCGCTGCCCTCCGGGTTGCTGAAATCGAGCATGCCGCCGATGCCCCACCAGGGGTTGTAATCCAGGTAGACCGGGTCGCCCACCTCGCTCTTCTTCACCAGGTAACCGAGCGCTTGCAGATTTGTGTACTCAGGCAGGCCGGCGCTGATGTACGGCTCTTCGATGGTCATGATGCCGATGCCATCGGCGGCATAGCGCGCAATGTGACCGGCGGGATCCGCGAAGTTCGTTGTGTCCCAATTCAAACCGCCCATGGCGCTGTTCTCTGAATCGGAGGTGATGCCGCCAAACCACATCAGGTCGAGCACAAAGCCGTCAACGGGGAAGTTGTTCGCGCGTAAGGAACCCAGTTTGTCTTCCAACTCCGCCCAGTTGTTGAATCCGTATTCTGAGACCCACAAACCGAACATCTTCTTCGGCGGCACGGGCGGGGTTCCGGTGAGCGCCATGTAATCCGCGCGCTGCTCCGGCAGGTTATTCCCGGTCATCAGGTAAAACCGCACCGCTTCCCCCGCTACGTTGATATCCCAGGGAGCCTTGCGCAGGTTCCACGTCTGCGCCGCCGGGTTGTCGATATAGAGGGCATAACCCAGGTCACCAGCGCCAAGGAAGTAGGCGATGGAAAACTGCGCGTTGCCGACCATCCCGCCGCTGAACCCGTTCATCGCGTTCCCCTGCTCCACGCCAGGCACGCGCACCTTGCCAAACCAGTTGCCATCCGCCACACCGGGTTCGATGAACTGTTCCCCCAGGCCGTAGATATCGGTAATATCCGGCGAGTCGATTGCGAGGTGTTTGCGGTAGCCGTCCATATCCTCCGGGCAGATGCGGACTAACATCGATTCAGTCTGGCGGTCGGTATCCACCACCGTGATGCAGAGCGCGTCATCCACGCTCACCCGTAGCGCCTCCGTGACCAGTCCGCCATCCTCCAGTATCGCAAAGGAGGAGGGTCCTGGATAGTCTGTTTTTGCCACCAATGGCGAGGTCCAGACAGGCGTGCTGAGATCGTGCTCCCTGCCCCCCGCAGCGTACTCGACGTGCAGAATATCATCTTCCAGGAACTCCAACAGCAGACAGAATCCTTCGACGCAATAGCGTACCCGCGCTCCATCTGCATACACTTCGGGTTCGAGTCCGGCGGTCGTAGGTTCCGGGGTAAGTATTGCCGAGGGTTGAGACTGTGGCGGAAAACCGGTGGGTGATACCTCAGGCGCGGGTTCAACCCGCTGACAGCCAGTGAGCAGAATGACGAGCCATGCGAGTAAAACGAAATCGAGGGTGAAATTTTTCATGGCACCCTTTCAATTAGATAATAACCAGTTCCGAAATGATTGTAACAAGGAACTGGTTCACCCTGATAGACGTGTTTTCCAGACGTGTTTTCCAGGCGGCTGAGCTTCTACCCCACCTCGCCGCCGCCAGGGTGGATGTAAGGCTCATTGACCTCAGCTGCCACTGCGCTGCTTGGTTTTGCCGCCAGCAGATCATCGAACAGGGGCAGCCTGCCGGACTCCACGGCATGCGCGGCATACAGATACATCGCCGCCGACCAGGCCTGGTGCGAATACCCCATGGTATGACCGGTTTCGCCGTGCATCCACTCGTTGAATTCCCAATCCGAGCGCGAACCCTGGCGGTTGGCATCCGCCAGTCTCACGAGCATGCGCTCCGCATCCTGCTGCCAGCCGCGCCTGACCAGCCCCGCGACATGGAATCCGCCCACCATCGGCCAGATGCCGCCGTTATGATATTGATGTGGCAAATTGAGGTTGCGGCTGCGGTAGTATTCCCGCCACGAAGGCTCACCCGGGAAGATCGGTGGGTGAATGGCCTTGGTGGGGTATGGCTCCGCCATGCCCACCTGTTTCATATAATTGAGAATGTGCTCCGAGCGGTGACCGTCAGCTACGCCGCTGAGGATCGCCAGAAGGTTGCCCAGGCTGTCGCACCAGTCCCCGTATTCGCGGAACGCGACCCAGGGCAGGTAATAGGGCCGGCTGGATATGGTGCCGATGTTGTAGTAAAGCATGAACCATTCCAAACGGATGGCTTTCAGTTTTTCGAGGTGTTCCGCGAAATGCGCCGCCACCCAGCAGCGATCGATCCAGAACAACAAGTTCAGGCGTTCGTGAATGGATTCGGCGCTGTTGTGGCACGGCAGCGTGAGACCCTCCTTCGATAGCTCGCGCTCCATTTCCTCCACCGCCAGGGTCGCCGCGTAATACAATACGTTGTCATACAGGGTGTTGTAGCGCACCGCGATCAGGTCCATCCAGTTGCCGGCTTCGGGTATCTCCAACAGTCCGCACTCGTTCATATCCTGGTATTGCAGCCAGGTGATCGCCTGTGAGATGCGCGTCCAGTTATTCAGCAGCGTCTGGCGGTCACCGGTAGCGTTGAATAAAGCGTACTGACCCAGGATGTACCACAAATTGACGTCGCAGGCGCCTGCGTTCTCCGTGCTGACCGCACCGCTGTCCGGGTTTACGTTGAGCGGCAGCAATCCCCAGCAGGATTGCGCGTTGCCGATGGTTTCGAGTGAATTTTTCCCCGCGGTCAGGAGATCGGTGTCCCCACTCGCCAGGGCTCCCAGCAGTGTGAAGATGCTATCTCTCCCCCATATCTGGGGGTAACCTGCCGCGTCTGCAGACGCACGGAAACCTGAAGGCGTGACACACCTGTGCAGAATATCCAGCGCACGCTTGCGTGCCTCGTTCACCAGCAATCGATCTTTCTGATTCATTCTGCTTCTCCTTGACTCATCAACCTTTAACCGCGCCGCCCAGCATGCCACGGATAAAATGGCGTTGGAAGAGGATATACACAAGCAGGATCGGTCCAGCGACGATAAGCGAACCGGCGGCCATCAAGGGGATGTTGGCGGAATATCGCCCCTGGAAGAACGCCAGCCCCACCGGCAGGGTGCGCATGGTCTCCTTTTGGACGAGGACCAGCGCCAGCAGGAATTCGTTCCAGGTCCACATGAACACCAGCACCACCAGGGTGAGCACCGCCGGCCGCGCCAACGGCCACAACACACGCCAAAGCGCTTGCCAGCGGTTGCAGCCGTCAATGGCTGCCGCATCGATCAGTTCGCGCGGTGCCGTGCGAAAGAAGCTGGTCATCCACAAGGTGCCGAAGGAAACGCTCAATCCCACCTGAGGCAGGATAAGCGCCCAATAGGTATCCACCAGGTCAATACGGTTCATCATGTGGTACAGGGGAATGATCACCGCCTCGAACGGCACCATGTACCCCAGTAAGACAAGCGGGTAAAGTACTTTTTTTCCGGGCATGGGAAGCAACGCGAACGCGTAGCCCATGAGTGTTGAGAGGAACACGCTCGCGATCACCACGACCACGGTCACGACCACGCTGTTTCGGAAGAAGAGATTGAACCGCCCGGTTGTCCAGGCTTCTTTGAACGCATCCAGCCTTAATTGTGAAGGTAAGGTTAATGGACCTTTGACCACCTCGGCGTCGGTCTTAAAAGCGCTGAATACCAATCCAATGATCGGGATAAAAACGAGCAACAGGAACAGGCTCAGCACCACGTAATTGGGGATCGCGCGCTTCCAGTACCGACCGCGCATGCTCATTCCTCCCCCCTGGATTGGAAACGCAGGATGAGCAGGGAAATGACCAGGATCAACACCGTCATGATCGTGGCGATCGCCGAGGCGTACCCCAGTTGGTTTTGCTGGAAGGCCGAGCGGTAGACCAGGAACCCGGTCACCAGCGTGGAATCACCGGGACCGCCGCGAGTGGTCACGTACACCAGGTCAAACACGCGCAGGGCGGCGATGACGGTAGTGATGAGCGCCACGCCCATCTCGGCGCGCAAGGATGGAAGCGTGATGTGGAAGAACTGGCGGAAGCCATTGGCGCCGTCGAGTTCCGCTGCCTCGAATTGATCCTCCGGGATGCGCTGCATACCGGCGAGGAAAAGCACCATGCAGAATCCGTACATCACCCAGGTGCCCACCATGCCCACCGAAGGCAGTGCCAGTTGAAAATCACCGAGCCAGGCGCGGGTCAGGTTATCCAGGCCGACCGCGCGCAGCCCGGTGTTCAACAGGCCGAAGGTGGGGTTGAAGATCCAGCGCCAGGTGACGCCCACGACCACCATGCTGAGGATCTGGGGCAGGAACAGGCCGGTGCGGAAAAAGGTCAACCCGCGAATGGGTTTACGCCCCAGCAGGGTGGCAAGAAACAAACCGATAAGGATGGGAATCAGGCTGTAAAAAATGATGAAAATAAAATTATTGCCAAGCGCTTTTAAGAATTGCGCGTCATGTACCAGCTTCGCGTAATTATCCAGTTGTATAAATTCACGCGTATTGCTGAATCCGTTCCATTTGTAGAAACTGTTGCGAATGGTCTCCAGGATGGGAATGAAGATGAAGACCAGGTAGATAAGCAACCCAGGCAACAGGTAAAACCAACCCTTGTATCGTGATTCTCCCGGCCAGCGTTGCTGATGATCCATTCATCGACTCCACGGGTAAAAATAATATGAGCCCGCTCCTACCATGGCAGGAGCGGGCAAACAGGTTATTGACTAGTTACCGGAAAGAAAAGCCGCGTAATCCGCCTGAACCGCAGCGGTGAATTCGGCAGGCGTGGTAACCTTGCCGAACAATTTCTGCAGTTCAGCGACGATCGTATCGTAGAAGGTGGGGGTCGCCCAGTCAATGTAATGACCCACCGCGTTCTCCGCGTTGATCGTGTTCCAAGCGTTCATTGTATCGGTGAAAAGAGGATCGACTTCCACGTTGGCGTCTGCAGCCATGGGCATCGCGGGAAGCATCCCCACACCCGCCCATAGTTCCGCAGCGCGCGGGCTGATCATCCAATCCAGGTATTCCGCCGCCAGGTCTGGCTGGGCGGTGGTTTTGCGGATGGAGAAGGGTACGCCTACGCCGCCGATGGCAAGGCGCGTCTGACCCGGGTTGCCGGGCAGAAGGAAGAAACCGAATTCCTGGTCCGTATCCGTGAGGAACTCACCGGTCATCCAGGAGCCGGTGATGGTCATCGCGCCTTCACCGGCCTTGAAGGTCTTGTTGGAATCGTCATATCCGATACCGGCGAAACCATCAGTGAAGTAGCCCATGTCCACCCAGTCCTGCATCACGGCGGCTGCCTGCTGATTTTCAGGAATATCGAAGGAAACATTGTTCACGCCATAAGTGAAGTTGTTGATGTAATCCAGGGAGACCAACAAATGCTGCACCGCGCTGAACTCGTGGATGGCATTCCATCCATCCAGCGAACCGAAGGAGATGGGGGTCACACCGGCGGCCTTGATGGTCGCCAGAAGGGCCTCGAACTCCTCGAACGTGGTGGGAACGGTCCAACCGTTGGCTTCGAAAAGCGTCTTGTTGAAATACACACCCACCACCTCGGCGGTGGGGCTGACGCCGTAGAGGTTGCCCGAGCCAAATGTCTTCCCGTCTTCGGTGAAGCTGTTGCGGCTGGCAACCGAGGCGGAGAAGCGTTCACCCCAATTGAAGGTGGACATGTAATCATTCAACGGCAGCAACAATCCGGCTTCAACCATCGCGCCCATGTCGCTGCGCCCCTGGTTGACCTGTGCCACATCCGGGCCATCCTCTTCGGCGAGGGCAAGCTTCAAGGTAACTTTGAGGTCATCGAGGGTCTTGACCACGCGCTCAATTTTGACACCGGGGTGCGCGGCTTCAAATTCCGCGTTCAATGTGTTCATCACCTGGCTTTCCACATCGCGGTAGTACTGATCCCAAACCACGAGGGTGATCGCTTCCGCCGGGGCTTCGGAGGCCACCGGGGGTTCGGTGGCAGGTTCCTCAGTGGGGGGGGCTACTATTGGCGCTTCAGTCGGAGCTGGTTTGGCGCACGCCGACAAGAGCAAGGCAGCAGCGAGGATGACACTTAACAACAGACTAAACCTTTTCATTCAATTCTCCTTGGTATACATGTTTATATCGCATCCTTATTGTATTGAGTTGCAGGAGGTCTGTCAATTCATTCATCTCTTTACGGATTGCTGCCCCACAGCAGGACGCCGGCTGGCTGTGGTAGTATTAATTCAGAACATCAGTTGATGATCAGCTCAGGTGATATCTGTGGTTGACGGTGCGGGTTCGATACCTTGGTTGCTGATTGACACTGGCATACCAAACGTGGAGATTTCTCACCCTTGATTATGGAGTAAAATTATCTTATTACTTGGAGCAGTTCCCCACGAAGGAGTAAAGTAATGCGTGAAGTTTGGAACGAAATGAAGATATGGCGCGCAGAGGGTAAAAATGCTGCCCTTGCCACGGTGACGAAGGTTACCGGGTCATCCCTGCGCCCGGAAGGCTCAAAAATGCTTTTGAGCAGCGACGGTTCGATCTCCGGATCGGTGACCGGTGGATGCGTTGAAGGCGCGGTATTCGATGAAACCCGCACGGTGCTAAAGACCAACGTTCCAAAATTACTTTCTTATGGCGTGACCAATGAACAGGCCTGGGAAGTGGGTCTTTCCTGTGGAGGTTCGGTGGAGATCTTCGTGGAATCTGTGGATACACCTGCCTGGCAAATAATTAATGAGCAACTGGCAAATGCCCTCAATCATAATCGCCTCTCAGTGGTCGCGACCATTATTAAAGGCGCGGGATTGGGTAGAAAAATATTCCTGGATAAAGACAGGGCAACGACAGGTACGCTGGGAAGCCCGGAATTGGACGGGGAATTAATCCGCGCCTTGCCTGAGAATTGGGCCACCCATCAGCCGTTCGCGTTCACCCTCAGCAATGGCGAGATCGTCTTCATCGATTTCATTGTCCCGCTGCCGCGCCTGGTCATCATCGGCGCGTCCCACATCGCCATCCCGCTGGTCGCGCTCGCCAACACTTTGGACTATCAAACCATCGTGGTGGACGCCCGTTCAGCCTTTGCCACGCGCGAACGATTTCCGCACGCGGACGAGCTGCTCGTTGGATGGCCTACCGAGGTGCTGAAGAAACTTAATCTCGATGCCGCCACCTGCGTGGTTTGTCTCAGTCACGATGACAAGCAGGATAATCCCTCATTGCTATACGCAATCAATAGTGAGGCGCGTTACATTGGCGCGCTGGGTTCGCGCGTGACCACCGCCAACCGCATGACCGCGTTGCGGGAGGAAGGCGCGACTGAAGAACAATTGGCGCGCATTCACGCCCCAATCGGGCTGAAGATCGGTTCACGTTCACCAGCCGAGATCGCCTTATCGATCATGGCTGAGATCGTGGCAAACTCGCATGATAAAGGAGGAAGCTGATGGAAACACAAAAGAAGATCGCCGCCATCATCCTCGCCGCCGGTGGTTCAGCACGCATGGGCAAGCCAAAACTAACCTTGGATTGGCACGGAACCCCGCTCGTGCGCTGGGTTGCCCGCGTTGCCCTCAACGCCGGCTGCTCACCAGTCATCATCGTTACCGGCGCCGAGCCGGACATGGATTACGAGAGTCTTGCCAACCTGCCCCTTCTCTTCGCCCACAACGCCGATTGGGAGAGCGGGCAAAGTTCGTCAGTACGGACGGGAATCAATGCGTTACCGCAGGATGTTGACGCGGCGCTGATCCTGCTGGGCGACCAGCCGCAGATCCCGGTGACCGTGCTCAAAACACTGATCAACGCCTATTGCAAGGAAACGCCCCCGCCCCTCATTTTGGCCGCGGCCGCTGGAGAACAACGGGCAAACCCCGTGCTCTTTGATCGCGTCATGTTCCCCGCATTAACCAACCTGGAAGGCGATGCCGGGGCACGCACGATCTTTGCCCTTTACCCGGTCCAATTGATCCCCTTTGAAAATGCTGACCTGAAGCTCGATATTGACTCGCCCGAAGACTATCAGCGATTGATGGAAATTCCCCCGCATGACCTTCCCCCTGAAAAATGAACAAAAAGAATTCCCCGGCCTGAGAACCGGGGAATCGTTTTAGTTTTATTCCGCTTTAGCGTCGCCGACGCAGGAGACCCAGGATCAACAACAGGATGATCGCGCCTATCAGGGCTGCGATCACATTGTTCAAAAATCCGCCGCCGAAGTTCAATCCGAGGACGTCATTGAGCAACCATCCGCCCAGGAACCCTCCCAGGATACCTACGATCAATTTTCCCACCAGTCCGAAGTTGATCCCTTTGACCAGCCAATCCGCGAGAAAGCCGGCGATCGCTCCGATCAGAATCCACGACAGTATGTCCATTCCACTCATTTCACTCCTCCTTCCTTTATCAAATGTACAAAACCATTATAACAAGAAACGGAATGACATTAAGGGTTGAATGGTTTTCCCGTTGCTCAAAATACAGGTCTGTAAGCCCAAATTCCCTCCTGTACGAACTCCTAACGAATCTGCAGATTCAATTCAGATCGGATGCGGCGTGGACGACCGTCCATCTTCAGGCAAATATTATCCACGTAATAATGCATTTCCAGGTCTCTGCGCTGACCTGCTTGATTTCGATCACCGGGTCCTTCCACGGACCCGGGATGATCTTATACTCGTTATCCAACCAATCGATGAGATTGCCAGAAAGGTCATCCAGGCGAAATTCCAGGCGCTCATCAGGATGCTCAAGAACCCTCTTCAAACCATTCCAATGCATGTCGAGATCTTCATTGCGACTCAACTAGTTTTTACTTATATCCTAATAATTATTTCTGAATGTCATAGGAATGTCATAGGATGTATCCAAACCCATAGGGATATGTTATAAACAGAGGGCAAAAAAGTATCCTCACTGCATCCTGTGAACCACTGCAGGATGCGAATTTTTCAGAAGGAGATTGTGATGGATCTCTCATTTATCGTCATCGTGCTGCAATTAATCTTCCTGGAGGGTATCCTATCTATCGACAACGCAGCGATCCTGGGTGCTATGGTCAACCCGCTGCCCGCCGAAGAACCGGTCCCCTGGCCAAAGCGTTTAGCCGGATTTGGTCATTCGATGAACAAACTGCTCGGGCATCAGCGCGGAGCAGCGTTGAGGGTTGGTCTCATCGGGGCTTACGTGGGCAGGGGCATCATGCTGCTGGCGGCCAGTTACATCATCCAAAACCCGTGGCTCAAGCTGGTTGGCGCCGCATACCTGATCAAATTAGCCCTCGATGACCTTAGCGCGCATGGATATTCGGGAATGGAAGAAGAGGTCCAATCCAAACCCATAAAGGAAAAGACCTTCTGGGCGACGGTATTATCTGTNNATTGGCATCGTACTGATGCGCTTTGCAGCGGGGATTTTTAGCGAGATTGTTCAACGCGCTCCGATCCTCAAAACCGCCGCGTACATTCTCGTGTTGAATATCGGCATTGAGCTTCTGATCGAAGATTTGATGCACGTGACTATCGGAGACTGGACCCGTTTTGGCATCTCCGCAGCCACCATTTTCCTCGCTTTGGCTTACGAACGCTTCAAATTCATGAAGGTATTCCGCCCGCTTTTGATCTGGTTAAGCCAGGGATTCGCGATCGTCAATGCATTAATTTCCTGGATATTCGCACCGCTGAGAGGTTTATTGGGCGTATTTTCAACCATTTTCCGCAAGCAGAAGCCCAGCCAGGCCACATCATAATCCCTTACAATTCACCCCCGCCAAGATGCCGGGGGTGTTGTTTTGTACCTCTGGTAAACGTTAGAGAGTTTTCTCCATCCAAACAACTTGTGTGGTACCAAAATAATGCGTTGGCAATCCACTGATGGTATAACCCGATTTCTCGAAATAATCAGTTGTATTCAAACGGGATAGGCAGCCGATGCGCGTGTCTCCCGCCTCACGGGCGACCTCTTCCACGTGTGCGAGTAGCATTTTGCCGATCCCCTTGCGTTGATGCCTGTCTGAAATCGCCAGGTGCGACACCCATGCCACACCGGGCTCTTTTTCGAAAAGTTTCACGCACCCCAACAGCTCCCCGGTTTCGTCATTGACCGCCATAAAGTGCTGCGAAATCGGTTCGTAATCGTCTTTTTCACTCCCGCGCGGTAATCCCCAGGGTTCCCGTAGTACCTTGTATCGCAGATCGTAATAAGCTTTGAAATCGTCGCGCGTGACAGGGGATTTTATAACAATCATTGATCAACCTCCGGATTTCTTACCTGGGTATTCAAACAATGTAATTATAAAGTGTTTAACGAATACCTGTCCATTGAAACACCCCGCGAAGTAGAGTAGGTACAGGTCAAACGCAGCACGTCCTGGGTCACCAAACCGGTAACCGGTGGTTTCGCGCATACGTAACCTTATTATGCTATTTTTGTCTAAATTAACCTGAATATTGGCGCGAGATGGAATTGATATTAAAGCCCTACGCCACCCGGTACCAGGACTCAGGTGGGAATTTGTCTTGATGCTGCATCAATTACAAATCAGTCGTCACGCCATTAACGGTCTGCCGGACTGCAACCGGAATCGAGCCTGATAACGCCTTTTCTGTGAAGCACATTTGCCGCGCAAGCCTGACCAGGTTTTCCAATTCCGCCGGGGTTTCAGTGGAATCGAGCCGGATCTCCACCTCAAAGCCATCGCAAAATCCTTCCGCGTCTCCGCGCAGCACAGAACCCTGTTCATGAAAGGTCGCTGTCACCAATACTTTTTCGTTCGTGATCTTGATTTTTTTCTTTGCCGCAACCTGCGACATATGAGAGATCAGTCAAAGCGCCATCCCGCTGACAAAGTAGGTCAGCGGAGTAGGCGCGGTTCCTTCACCTCCCGGCATATAATTCCCCTCGTCACTCACAAAAGCGTAAGCGCGGCCGGTTTCCGGTTGGCCCGCTACCACCTGCTTGCGCCACTTCTCCAAAGAACTGGCTTCGGCGCTCACCTTGATTTCACGCAACCCCAGCGGTTTAGTATTCTCAGTCATACCAATCAAGTCTCCTAACCGTATCTATTTCAATAATCTTGCTTCAAGCGAAGCGCGGTACTTTTCCAGGTCAAAAGGAATGCGCGCGACGCCGCTCTCGATCGCCGCCTGCGCCACGGCAGGGGCTTCCCACAGGCACACCCGGCGGTCGAGCGGTTTGGGCACCACGTAATCAATACCGAATTCAATATGGCATAACCCGTAGGCTTTCAGTACATCCTCTGGCACCGGCTCGCGAGCCAGTGCAGCCAACGCGCGGCTGGCGGCGATCTTCATCTCGTCGTTGATCGTGCTGGCACGCACATCCAGCGCGCCGCGGAAGATAAAGGGGAAGCCGAGCAGGTTGTTCACCTGGTTCGGAAAATCTGACCGCCCGGTGCCGATCACCGCGTCAGGCCGGGTCTGCTTGGCCAGGGTATAACCAATCTCGGGGTCAGGGTTGGCCATGGCAAAGATGACCGGGGTCAGGTTCATCGATTGGAGCATTTCCGGGGTAACGATATTCGCCGCCGAAAGCCCGATGAACACATCCGCGCCTGTCATCACCTCAGCCAGTTTCGCCGGGCGTTCCCCTTGGGCAAACACCGCCTTTTCAGGGAACATCTCCTCCTGCCTGCCTTGATAAACAAGACCCTTGATGTCGCACATCCAGATGTGCTCGCGCGGCACGCCCATACGCACCAGGTGCCTGGCGGAAGCTACAGCGGCGGCTCCTGCACCGGAGAAAACCACTTTGATGCCGTCGATGCGCTTGCCAGTGATCTCCAGCGCGTTGGTCAGCGCGGCGCCGAGGATGATGGCGGTGCCGTGCTGGTCATCGTGGAAGACAGGAATATCCAGCATGGATTTCAGGCGTTCCTCGATGTAAAAACACTCAGGCGAGCGAATGTCTTCCAGGTTGATGCCCCCGAAGGATGCGCCGATGGCGGAGGTGACGGCGATGACCGTCTCGGGGTCGGTCGAATCGACCTCGATATCAATGCTGTCAATATCGGCGAATTTCTTGAATAGCACCGCTTTGCCCTCCATCACCGGCTTGCTGGCCAGCGCGCCGCGGTGCCCCAATCCCAGGATGGCGGTGCCGTTGCTGATAACCGCCACCAGGTTGCCCTTCGCCGTGTAGTCGTAAGCCAGTGTGGGGTCGCGTTCGATCTCCAACACGGGGTACGCCACACCGGGCGTGTACGCCAATCCCAGGTCAAGTTGGGTTTCGAGCGGTTTGGAGGGATGAATGCTCAGTTTTCCAGGCTTTCCATCCAATTGATGATAGCGTAAAGCGGATTCTTTATCGATCGGTGACATGAATTGACCTTTTGATGGAGTTAATGTTCAAGAATACGAGCGACCTCTTGCGGTGTACCTTTCCATGGCCCGGGGACTTCCTGTTTTAACGAGGTGACCACTCCCGCCCAGCGGCAGGCTTCCTGTGGATCCAGTGACAAACGCTTGGCGATGTACGTGGAAAAGCAGGTGTCTCCCCGGCCGGTGCGCCCTTTGAGTGAGCGCGGGGTGAAGGGAGCGAAAAAAAATCGACCATCAACCGACACGGTGATGCCTGAAGATTCGGTTATCACGATCTCCCGCGGTCCAAGCGCGTGTAGTTTTTGCGCCGCGTCGCGCAGGTCCGCCAGGCCGGTGATAAATTCTGCTTCTGCGCGGTCCACTTTTAGATAAGTAACGTCCCGCAAACCCTGCTCCATCTCCTTCCAGGGTCTGAACTCGAGTCCATTCTCCACCGGCACGCGGATAAACCCCTGGATATCCAACCCAAGGGGGGCGCGCAGCACCAGCGCGTGCAGGAATTCAAGGTCGATCTCTCCAGCGAAAAGTGGGGTGACCATGATCACGCGGCTGGAAAGATCCGGGATCTGGTCGATCTCATATTTGCCGCCAAAGCCGATCGGCATGCACACTCGCCGCTCCATATCAGCGGATTGGTAATAGTTGGCGATCCCAGAGGTGCCTTCTGCTGGCGTAGCGTACACCACCACACCCTCGTCACGCAGCTCTTGCAGGCGGCCATAATCAGCGGGGTGCAAACGGGTGACAACCGCCACGTCGAGCCCCAGGCGCTTGACGACCACGCTGCCATAGTACACGCCGCCGCCAGAGGCAATTTCCTCCACCCCATCCACGATCAACTTATCCCTGGCAAAATTGCCGACCATCAGGATGTCAAAATCAGGCATGACTCTTCTCAGCCTGAAGGACCTGGATGCAGCCCTCGGCAAAGCCAACACTCACCGCTTCGCCTTCCGGGAAGAGCGTAATGATGTTGGGGTCGGTTTCCTGACCGGTGATCAATTGACCGCCAATCTCGACATCGTATTCGATGACATCTCCCAGGAATACCGCCCGCCTGATCACTCCCTTATACAACTCGCCGCTTATTTTGATCTTCACCATCTCCGGACGGACGATAAGAGAGACCTCCGCCCCGGCGGAAAATTTCCCCTTCACATTGATTAAACGCAGGGTTTCGCCGTGAGATTTCACGATCATGAAATCTTCACGCTGTTCCAGAACAACCGCCGGTAAAAAGTTCGCCCGACCGATGAAATTCGCCACAAAGTGGCTATTCGGGAATCGATACATCTCGACTGGTGTGCCGATCTGCTCGATGATCCCCAAGTTCATCACCACAATACGATCCGAGAGGGTCATGGCTTCNNTGGATGCGCCGGATCTCGGTGCGCATTTCCTCGCGCAATTTCGCGTCAAGATTGGAAAGCGGTTCATCCATCAGCAGAACCTTGGGTTCCATCACCAACGCGCGGGCGAGCGCGACCCGCTGTTGCTGCCCGCCTGATAATTGGGTGGGAGCGCGGTGACCGTAACCCTCCAGGTGAACAAGGTCCAATACCCTATTCACTCTCTCAATGATCTCAGATTTTGGTAAGCGCTGAACATTCAACCCATAAGCGATATTCTCAAAAACCGTAAGGTGTGGAAAGATGGCGTAGCTTTGAAAAACCATCGACATATCCCGTTTATGCGGTGGCAAGGAATTGATGTGGACACCGTCGAGGATGATCTCTCCAGATGTGGGAAATTCGAAACCGGCGATCATGCGCAAGGTGGTCGTCTTGCCGCAACCGCTGGGACCCAACAGGGTGACCAATTCACCCTTTTCGATTTCCAGGCTCACATTGTGCACAGCAGTGACCTCGCTGACACCTCCCCGGGGAGGAAATACCTTGGTGATGTTTTTTAGCGTCAGATACATTGATCGTCACCTCGTTTTTCGATCAAAAGCCCTGGCTCATATCGACCGAGCCCCTGCCTTTGAAAAGCTTGTTCATCAATAGATTGAGTACTAATATGGCAATCATGACAAACACGATGATCACAGTGGAGTACGCCGCGGCAATGCTCACACCGCCCTGCTCCCACTCGCTCAGGATGGAAGCGGTGACGATGCGCCACTTGGCGCTGACGAGGAAGATGATCGCGGATAGGCTGGTCATGTGGCGCGTGAAGCTGAAGATCAAACCGGCGAATAGCGCGGGCAGGATGAGCGGTAAAGTAACCTTTCTGAAGGTGTACTGCGCGTCAGCGCCAAGGATATTGGAAGCTTCCTCGATCGAGGGGTCGATCTGCTGGAGCGCCGCCATACCTGAACGTACGGACGCGGGCAGGCTGCGCACGATGAACGCCGCCATGATGATGTAAGCCCCACCAACCATGGCAAACGGCATGCCCGTGAAACTCAACGCGGCTGGAACGATCAATCCGAGTATCCCCAACCCAATACGCATTCCCTTGCCCGAGACATTTTGCAGGAGAATCACCCCGGCAAACGCAAGGATGATGGCTAGAAGCGCATCGGTTGGCTGGAAAACCACTTTCAGGTAATCAGCGAATTGGAAAAGCGCGTTGCTCCAGAAACCGCGTTCCAGCGAACGGCTGAAGTTTGCCAGCGGCCTGGCAATCGCGACCGCCCAGTTGTTGGACATCACGTACACACCGATCACGGCTGCCGCCAGGGCAAAGGCTTTTTTCTTGTGGGTGAATAAGATGAGGATTGCGAGAGCCAGGTAAATGCCGCCAAGATAGTAATACATGGCTGCCGGTTGCACCTTCGATAAAAGCACCCCAACGGCAGTGCCAGCGACCAGAATGATCACGCGTTCAAATGGTTTCTTACCCACCACCTGACCATAGAAAAGGGCGAGAACGGCGTACACAACGATCGCGAGCGCCAACGGCGGTTTGTTGAACGCCATAATAAAACCGATGCCAAGGATGGTGCCAGGGACCGCGCCGCCCAGGTTGGAGCTGAAATCAAGCGCGTCTTTGCCAGTAAACTTTTTACGCACCACCAGCCACGCGATAATCATCCCCAGGATGGCTGCGACCGGGGTCGCCAGGATGCTGAGGAACGTGGTGTCGAGGATCGCCTCAACCCCACGCGTTAAGGTCATCGTCCAATGGCGCAATGTCGGACTGAAGTCTATCCCCCAGGCTGTACTGAAGGAACCATAGATGATAGTGGCATACAGCAGCAGAATAAAAGCAATAATCAGGTAAGTGATAATGTTGATCGCCCAGCGGATAATCGGATCCTTTTCCATGATCTGGGATCCCGCTGGCTTACCGGTGACCGATATGTAGGAACGGCGATTAACGTAATAACGCTGGACGAGGAAGATCACCAGCGTTGGAATGATCAAGACCAGTGAAAGAGCGGAAGCTTTCTGGTAGTTGTACTCACCGATGACTGCCAGAAAAATCTGGGAAGAGAGAACCGTTTTATTACCCGCGATAAAAAGCGGGTTTCCCAGGTCAGCCAGGGACTCGACAAACAACAACAGGAAGGAACCTGCGATTCCCGGGATTAAGAGCGGGAGAGTGATGGTTCGAAAAAGGTGAAATCTACCTGCTCCCAGGCTGGCAGCGGCTTCTTCTATCGCAGGGTTCAAACGCTCCAGCATCGCTTTCAACATTAAATAGGAAACCGAAAAAAAGGTGATCGTCTGGACGATGACCAGGCCGTCCAGACCGTAAATATCATTGGCGCCGGGAACATAAGTGATTCCTAAAAGTTTGTTGGTGATCAATCCGTTGCGCCCAAACAGCAGGATCATCGCCAACGCCAGAGCGAATGGGGGTGAAACGGTTGGTATGAGCGCCAGCCAGTGCACGATCTTTTTACCGGGGATATTACAGCGCACCACGGCGTAAGCAAAGATGAAACCTACCAGCGTACCGGAAGCCGCGGTCAGCAGACCCATCAGCATGGTATCGGTGAACGCCCTCCGCAGTCCCGGACCGTAATAATCGTCGAAGTAGCGGGCAAAGTAGGTCAGGTCAAAGTTACCTTCTTTGGAAATGAACCCGCCTGCAATCGATTTGTATAAAGGAAAAATGACGAAAACCGCGATAAAAATGCCTGAAAGCAGCAGGCTCATAAACAGGACCGGGTCTCTGCCGATCAATGAGAATTCACGGATGCGACGGATAATGCCTGATGAAAACTTTTGAGGGGATTCAGTGCCTGGTGATCGTGTCTGCATGCGCCTCCGACCATACACACTGGGCGGCTTGCGCCGCCCAGTGCAATTTTATCGTGCTTATTGTTTCAGGTTTTCAGCGTTGGCAATTTCGTTAGTGAATTTGTCAACGAAAGCGGTTTTGTTGGTGCCAGCCCAAATGAAGTCGTAATCGATCAGGTTAACTTCGAGCAACTCAGGGTGAGAAAGTTCCACACCATTGATCGTGGGAGCCTGGTAAGCGTGGTATTTGGGTCCCAGCGCCTGACCTTCAGGAGAGATCGCCCAATCAAACCAGAGTTTGGCGGCTTGCATATGCTTAGCGCCTTTAAGGATTCCCATGCCACCGATCTCGTACCCGGTGCCTTCTTCGGGGAAGGTTAGTTCAAGCGGGCAGCTGTTATTTTCGATCTCGTTCACAGTATCGTGAGAGAAAACGATCGCTACCGCGGCCTCACCCTGGCAGACGAACTTGGCAGGTGCGGCACCACTCTTGGTGAACTGCGCGATCTGACCAGCGTACTGCCTGATATATTCCCAACCGGCTTCTTCGCCACGAATTTGCAGAATGGTCGCCAGCGCGGTGTAAGAAGTACCTGATGTCGATGGATGTGCAACCATGATCTGACCGGTAAATTCGGGCTTCAACAGGTCATCCCAGGATGTGGGTGCTTTTACATCCGGGTGTTCCGCCAGCCAGTTCTTATTGGTCGCGAAGCCAAGCGATCCGACATACACCCCGACCCATTGATTATCGGCATCCTTCATCAATTTCGGGTCACGGATGTTCTTGTAATTTGGAGAATCGTAAGCTTCGAGTAAACCTTTCTCCTTGGCAGCGATAAAGCTATCGATGGGGCCGCCCCACCAAATGTCGAATGTGGGCGCTTCCTTCTCCGCCTCAACGCGGGCCAGGGCTTCACCAGATGACATGCGGACGTAATTAACCGTAATGCCATACTTGGCTTCAAACTCCTGCTTCATTCCCTGGCACCACTCCTCCTGCGGTGTGCACAAGACATTAAGTTCTGTGTCCGCCACCTCAGTCGGCGCGGCGGTCTGACATGCGGCTAAGACTGCCACCGCGATGAAGAGAACCGCCATCAATAATCCTGTTTTCTTTGCTGTCATCTTTTCCTCCTGGGAACTAAATAATTGGATATCCGATAATATCCGTCACAGGTTACACAATACACATCCTGTGTAATTATTATGCAATTTTTACAGCGTCTTTGTCAAGTTGAAACATAAAAAATCGAGGGTGAACAATATTGTTCGCCCTCGCAATATGCAGGTTCCGCACTAATGGTGATGCGTGGTCTTCCTTGGCGATTTTACGGCGTTCCGTTTGGAATATTCTGTTCCGATATGGATGCCTTTTTTGGGCAGGATCACGCGATGGATGAGCAAGATAAGCAGGGTGATCGCGAAGGCGATTCCAAAGACGATTAGTGATTTCTCAATATCACTCATTAATTCTGGTTTGACCAGCATGACGATCGCCAGAGTGAGCATCAACACGCCGCCGATCAACTTAAGAATTCGACCGTGCTTTTCCTCGATGCGCGAGGACTTCAGCGTGAACACCGCCACCAGAAAGATGCCCAACTCATCCAACTGGTAAATGATCATGTAAAGCAACAGCAGCAGGACAAAGGTGATGGCTGTCGCTTGCTGAGCCGAGATGAGGTTGGTCCACAGGACAGGGAAACCGGCGGTGCAGGAGAATTCCACCAGCGATACGCCCGCCGCCAGTACTATGGTTCCGCCGATCAATCCCCACCAGGAATCCCCGGCGTCCATCACCTTGCGGATGCGCTGATAGATGCCAGGTTTCTTGTCATCTGAGATGGTGAAAGAAACACCTTCTTTATAGAAGAAATAATCCTTGATGTTGACGATGCCGAAGAAAAGCGCCACCAGGGCGACAACCACCTGGATCCATCCGACGAAGCTGACGATTTTCAGCACCGTGAACAACCCGGCGATGAAGAGCGCGTAGATTGCCGCGGTGACGGTCAGGAAAACAAGACCGATCACGAGCACCTTTTTCCGTGACCCGGTGTGCAGGGTGATCGCCAGCAGCATGCTCAGCACCCATAACGAGCAGGGGTTAAACCCATCCACAAACGCGATCAGCGCGGTGCTGAGGAAGAGCCCCATCTTCGAGAAATCCACTTCTCCAAATAAAGGGAGATTTGTACGATCTGGATCATCGCCTGGATTATTAGCGGGGTCATTATCCGGTGTCGCTTCAGTACCTTTTTCAGTGGGAACCGCCGTCGGCGTGGCACTTTCCACAGGATCAGTAGCGCCGAAAGGTATAAAACCTTTCCCCGCGATAACCAGCGCACCCTTGTCTTCGCAGCTTTCTGTCAGGCATGTCTCCACCTTACTGGTGAATTCTTGCGCAAACTCATCTGCAAAGCCCTCCCATACAGTATCTCCAATAAAAATTGTGGGTACATATCGGGGTTCGATGCCGTAGGCCGCGCCCATATCAGAAAAAAGTTTCTGGTTGTCTTCGTTGTAATAAATCTCGAATTCATACAACTTCACGCTTGGATATTGAGTTGCCAATCCTTCCAATATGGGTTTTGCCTTTGCGCAGTGCGGGCAGCCGTCTCCCCAGAAGAAATAGATCACCACCTCGTTGTCACTCTGCTGCACCACCGAGAGCGGCTGCGCAGACGGCGCGCCGACTGCCGCAGAGACGCCCAACGGTGATAAGAGGATGAAAACAAAGGCGATTGCGAAGGCAACTGCGAGAATTTTTCGGGTCATGGAAGTGATGCCAACTTTCTCATAGATGAGTTACGTATCGAGAAGCAATTTTACCTGAAAAACAAGCCAGGGCAAAGAAACATCCTCTTGTTAAAGACAACCTAAAAGTTAATCTAAAAATTCGTCAACTGCGTGCCAATGCCAGGGCGCCAACCAGGCCAACGCGGTCGCCAAGCGCTGCGGTGGTAAGCGTGAAGTCCTCCAGGTACATGGGCGAGATCACGGTTTCCTTTAGCGCTTTCTTCACCGGGTCCATGAGCAGATCCCCGGCTTTAGTCACGCTTCCTCCCAGGATAACGATGGTGGGGTTGAACAGGTGCGCCAGGTCAGCGATCGCGCGCCCAAGGAAGGTGCCGCCGATGTTGAACGCCTCAATGGATAATTCGTCCCCCAACCCTGCGGCGCGTGCGATGGTGCGCGCGGAAACGGGTTCCTCATCCTGCGTGAGGAGGGATGAGCGGCCCGCCGCCAATTCACGTTTTACGTAATTGGCAATGCCGGTGCCTGAAGATATCGCTTCAAGATGACCGCGGAAACCGCAGCCGCACATCGGCCCATCGGGCAGCACCGTGATGTGCCCCACTTCAGCCGCCAGTCCGTTGGCGCCGACCAGCAACCGGTCATCCACGATGATTCCGCCGCCCAATCCTGTGCTGACCGTGAGATAGATGAGATTGTGATGACCAACACCCGCGCCATACTTCCACTCACCCAGGGCGGCCAGGTTGGCATCGTTTCCAAGGCGCACTTCTACATTAAATCTATTTTCAACGAGTTCTTTTAAGTGCAGTCCGTTCCAGTTGGGGATGTTCGGGATCTGGTAGGTGATGCCGGTCACGGGGTTGAGTGCGCCGGGAGCGCCCAGCGCGATGCGCCTGACCCCGGAGTCGTCAGGCCAAATAGACGCGATCAGGCTGTATAGTCTTTCAATGGCCGGTTCACCTCCCTGCGTCGGGATCGTCCGCAGGACGCGCGGTTCTATGCCTTCAGCGGGATAAAGTCCTGCCCGTAATTGCGTTCCGCCAATATCCACCGCAATATCATCCATCATGGCTTCTCCTGAAATTCAAGCTCGAGTTGATTTTACCAGAATGCGGTTTAATGAGCCTGTTCATGAGAAAATGGATATAACGAATTCCAATATCCAGAAAAAATTTCCTTGCCCGCTGGCGAAACCGTGTTATAATTTTTCCTCGCGCCGTGAAGGCAGCATGATCATAAAAAAGCAGGTGTAAAATGAGCGATATCTTAACAGCATATGATGCCCCCGTGAACCCCAACATTCCCGACCTGAGAACCGGGGACATGGTGAGTGTGCACGTCAAAATTAAGGAAGGCAACCGCGAACGTATCCAGGAGTTCAAAGGTGTGGTGCTTTACCAGCATAACAACGGTAACAATTCCTCCTTTACAGTTCGCCGCGTTGCCAGCAATGGGATCGGTGTGGAACGCACCTTCCTGCTGCGTTCCCCGCGCATCGAAAAGGTGGTCGTGGAGCGTCACAGCAAGGTACGCCGCTCACGCCTGTACTTCCTGCGCGAACGTTCCGGCAAGAGCGCGCGCCTCAAGCAGAAATTCAACTAGATACCCTCCGTTAGATCCCATCAAGGGTGCAACCTATGCCGTGGTTGCGCCCTTTTCTATATAATTCCTCAAGGAGTTGTTGAATGCGAAAACCAATCATCGGGATCACCACCAGCCGCAAGAAAAGAGACCATGAGCGTTACGATAGCAACGTGCTGGGTGAATATTCACTGGCAGTCAGAGACGCCGGCGGAATACCGGTATTGATCCCCAATGAATCCTCTCCAGCTGATCTGCGAGAATTGCTGGAGTCCCTGCAGGGCATCCTGCTCTCAGGCGGCGGGGATATTTACGCGGAGCTGTACGGGCAACCGGATGATGGCCTTTCAAAGAATCGATCGCTATCGCGCGACATGGTGGAGAAAGCGCTGGTGGAGCTGGCAGTGGAAATGGACATCCCGCTGCTGGGCATTTGCCGCGGTCACCAGATGCTGAATGCCGCGCTCGGTGGTACGCTATTCACGGATATTGCGACACAGTACCCTACAAACATCGAACACAGCCAGCCCTCCACACGAGCGCCCGGTCACCTGGTGCATGTGGTGAATCTTGCCGCGGGGTCGCGATTATCAGCGATCATCGGCGAGAGCACTATCCGGGTGAACAGCCGGCATCACCAGGCGGTCAAGCAGGTCGCGCCCACAATGGTGGTGACAGCGCGCGCGATAGATGGTTTAATAGAAGGGATCGAACACCCAGGGAAACGCTTTTGCGTGGGGGTGCAGTGGCACCCTGAATCGCTGGCGACCATTGACGGGCATCGGAGGATCTTCGAAGCGTTCATCCGCGCAGCAAGCGCTTAGACCAAGAGGTTGGCATGGATATTCGGACGATCGGGATTTTTGATTCAGGGGTAGGCGGGTTGAGCGTTCTGCGGGAGATCCGCGCGCTGCTGCCCGCGCAGCCCGTCATCTACTTCGCTGACCAGGGGCACGTGCCCTACGGCAGCCGCCAGATCGAAGAAGTGCGTGCCTTTTCGCACACCATCACCGATTATTTACTGAACCATGGCGCGCAACTCATCGTGGTCGCTTGCAACACGGCTTCGGTGGCTGCCCTGCAATCGCTGCGCCAGGCTTACCCGCATATTCCCTTCGTAGGCATGGAGCCCGCGGTCAAACCAGCGGCACAGGAGAGTCACAGCAAGAAGGTGGGCGTGCTCGCCACCGCGGCAACTTTTCAGACCGCCATGTACGCCTCGGTCGTTGAACGTTTCGCGCAGGGTGTTTCGATCATGGAAAATCCCTGCATTGGACTCGTTGATGAGATTGAGCAAGGCAACCTCCATGGAGACAAAACCCGCGCCATCCTTGAAAAAGCCCTGCTGCCGATGAAAGCCGCAGGCGTCGACACCATTGTGATGGGTTGCACGCATTACCCATTCGTCATCCCCCTCATACAGAGCATCGTGGGTACTGATGTGCATGTGATCGACCCCGCGCCCGCCATCGCACGGCAGACCCGCCGTATGTTGGAAGCGCATAACCTATTGGTCACTGGTAAGCGTAAAGCCGCGGTGCGTTTTATCACCTCCGGGGAAGCAAAGGCATTCCGGCGCTCGCTGCGCGGGCTGCTCAACCTGGATAGGCCCGTGCGTCAGGTTGCCTGGCAGAACGGCCGGATCGTCGATATTGATTAACGTAGATTAATCAAAGGAGTGTGCATTGAAAGAATACAGGATCGCGCTGGTAGGGTTTGGCAATGTCGGGCGCGCACTGCTGCGTTTGCTCGAAATTAAGCAGGAAACCCTGAAAAAAGAATTCGGATTTTCTACCCGCGTCACCGGCATCGCCACACTGCGCCACGGCATGGCGATCGATCCCGCCGGGATTGACTCCGCTGCCGCGCTGCAGATTGCGGATACCGATGGCGATCTCACCACCCTATCCGCCAGCCTCATGCCGCCATCCGTGTTGGACTTTATCCACGAGGTACCGGCGGATGTCCTGTTCGAAAACTCTCCCGTGAATCATCACAGCGGCCAACCGGCGGCGGATCATTTGCGCGCCGCGTTAGAAAGGGGGATGCACGCCATCACTGCCAACAAGGGACCGGTGGTGCATGCGTACCACGACTTGACCCGCCTGGCGGAGGAAAAAGGCGCACGCTTCCTGTTCGAATCGGCTGTGATGGACGGCGCGCCGATCTTCTCGCTCTTCCGGGGTCCCCTCCCGGCGGTAGAACTGCGCGGGTTCCATGGCATTCTCAATTCCTGCACCAACCTGCTGCTGGAGATGATGGAAGGCGGAAAATCCTTCGATGAAGCCGTGGAATACGGCAGGTCGATCGGCATCACCGAAACCGACCCCAGCGCGGATATCGACGGTTGGGACGCCGCCATCAAGGTGGCCGCCCTTGCCACCGTGTTGATGGGGCAGCCGCTCAAGCCCGACCAGGTGCAGCGCGAAGGCATTCGCGGTATTACGCGCGAGATGATCGCCAGCGCGCTTGACGCCGGCGAACGCTGGAAACTGGTGTGTTCCGCCCGCCTGGTGGATGGCAGGTTTGAAGCCAGCGTCGCGCCGCAGCGGGTCAACCCGCGCAGCCCGCTGTACAGCATCAACGGCACCAGTTCATTCGTACAATTCCAGCTGGATACCCTGCCCGGCCTGGGCATACTGGAAAGCGACCCGGGGCCAGAAACCACCGCCTACGGGCTGCTGGCAGACCTGATTAACGCGGCGCGCGGCGGCTGAAAGCGAGACAAGAGTGACCCGCGAAGAGACCATTCACATCGCACTCGGCAGCAACCTTGGCGAGCGCATGCAAAACCTGGTACGCGCGCGGGAGTTGATGAGCGAATTCGTGCGTATCAGCGCTGTTTCGATCGTGTACGAGACCCCGCCCTGGGGCGTGCTGGAACAACCCCGCTTTTTGAACCAGGTAATCCGCGGCACCACCGTGCTCGCTCCGCTGCACTTGTTGAACCATCTTAAAGCAGTAGAAAAGCAGATGGGACGCGTGAAAAGCGCGCGCTTCGGCCCGCGCATCATCGACCTGGACATCTTACTATATGGTGAGCGCGTTATTGAATACAAACGACTGCAAGTGCCCCACCCGCGCATGCTGGAACGGGCATTTGTGCTCGTGCCGCTGGCGCAAATCTCTCCGGACCTCATCGTGCCGGGAGACTCCCGCACGGTGGCGGAGTTCCTCGCGGGCGTCGACCAGTCGGGGATCGTGAAACGATAGAGAGTTAATAATGGAAACCATACCTCCTCTCGAATTTGGCAAGCGAACTTATGTGATGGGCATTCTCAACGTCACCCCGGATAGTTTCTCGGGCGATGGGCTGCTGTCTCGCGAGAACACGGTCAGGGCTGCGCTCGAACAGGCGCAGCGATTTGTAGAAGCCGGTGTGGATATTCTCGATATCGGCGGTGAAAGCACCCGTCCCGGTTCTTCAACCGTGAATGAAAGCGAGGAACTATCCCGGGTTCTGCCGGTGATCGACGCGCTGCGCAGCTCCGGTATCCGGACCCTGATCTCGATCGACACTTACAAGGCAGCCGTAGCGGAAGCGGCCATAGACCGCGGCGCGGACTGGATCAACGACGTATGGGCGCTGCGCGCCGACCTGCGCATGGCGGAGGTCGCTGCCGCCCGAAAAGTTCCGCTTATTCTGATGCACAACCGCAGCAAACCCGAACAGGCCGCGCTCGAATTGCGCCTGGGGGGCAGGTACATCGGCAGTGTTTACAACGACTTGATTGGGGATGTGCGCGCCGAACTGATGGCCAGCGTCACCATTGCCCACGCCGCTGGCGTGCAGGACAGCCGCATCATCCTCGACCCGGGCATCGGCTTTGGCAAGACCGTGGAACAGAACCTGGAGCTGGTCAACCGCCTGGAGGAGATCAAAAGCCTGGGATTCCCGGTCTTGTTGGGCGCGTCGCGAAAATCCTTCATCGGCTACACGCTTGACCTGCCTCCGGCGGAACGCGTGGAGGGGACCGCGGCTGTTTGCGCTGTCGGCATCGCGCGGGGAGCGGACATCATCCGCGTGCATGATGCAGAAGTGATGGTGCGTGTGGCGCGCATGACTGACGCGATCGTGAGACCCATTTAAGTCGTAAACGATAAACTTGTAAGAATGCCCGCAAATTGTGTTTAGACGGTGTTGGGGGCAGGTATAATTTCGAACACAATAACAATTTACAGTGAGGATGAGATGGATGAATTCGATGTACTGGTGATCGGGGCTGGCCCTGGCGGTTACGTAGCCGCCATCCGGTCGGCGCAACTGGGTAAGAAGACCGCCATCGTGGATAAGGAATGGCTGGGCGGCGTGTGTTTGAATGTGGGATGTATCCCCTCCAAATCTCTGTTGAAGAACGCTGATGTGGCGCATACCCTGCGCGAGCGCGGGCGTGAAATGGGTTTCAACTTTGAGAACCTGCAACTGGATTACGCCGCGGCGGTAAAACGCAGCCGCCAGGTCTCGGACCGCCTGACACGCGGGGTGGGCTTCCTGATGAAAAAGAACAACATCAGCGTGCTGATGGGAGAAGCCCGCGTGTCTACGGCCAACACGGTCAGCATCACGCTGAAAGACGGTACGCTGCAGGAGGTTAAAGCGCGCGATATCATCATTGCCACAGGCAGCACTCCCTTCTCCATCCCAGGTGTTAATGTGGATGGCGAAAAGGTCATCACGTATCGTGAAGCGATCCTGCAGGAAAAACTGCCGGCTTCCGTCGTCATCATCGGAGCGGGGGCGATCGGCTTGGAATTCGCCACAGTGTGGAACGCCTACGGCAGCCAGGTGACGCTGGTGGAGATGCTGCCGCGCATCGCTCCTCTGGAGGATGAAGAGGTGAGCGCGGAGCTCGCCAAGGCTTTCACGAAACGCGGTATCAAGTGTCTGGCTGAAACAAGAGTGCTGGGTGTGGAAACCTCCGGGACCGGTGTCCGCGTCCGAATCAGCGGCAAGGCTGGTGAATCGGTGCTCGAGGCTGAGCAAGCGTTGATGGCGATCGGCTTCAAGCCCAATTCGCAAAACCTCGCGCTCGAAGCGGTGGGTGTGGAGTTCACCGACCGCAAGCACATCAAAGTTGACGAGCGCATGGCCACCAGCGTTCCCGGCATCTGGGCGGTGGGAGATGTGACCGGTAAACTTTTGCTTGCGCACGTCGCCTCGGCACAAGGCATCCTGTGCGCTGAAGCCATCGCGGGCATGGAAGTGCATCCCATCGATTACAACATGGTGCCGCGCGCTACCTATTCCCAACCACAGATGGCCTCCTTCGGGTTCACCGAAGCACAGGCGGCGGAAGCCGGGAAGGCGATTAAGGTTGGCAAATTTCTCTTCCAACCCAATGGCAAAGCGCTGGGGCTGGGCGATTACGCCGGGTTCGTCAAGCTGATCGTGGATGAATCCAATGGACAGCTACTGGGCGCGCACATGATCGGCCCAGAAGTATCGGAGCTGCTGCCGGAACTCACCCTGGCACAACAAAATGGATTGACCGCGGCAAGCATCGCGCATAATATCCACGCTCACCCCACGCTGAGCGAGGTTTTGATGGAAGCGGCCGAGGCGATCGAGGGACGCGCCATCCATATCTAGACCAAAACGCTTAATATCAATTCACGGGTCATTAGAAAATGAATGACCCGTTTTGCGTTAAAACCGTGCATAATTAATTAAACAATTACTTGGAGGAACCATGTACACTGACCAGGATATCACCAATCTCGTCGCGCGCGTACAGCAATTGGAGCAACAGGCGGCGATGCCCAAACCCGTGATGCTGCCCGGTTACGGCATTCTTTCGAAAAATTTTCTCACGCGGGCGTTTTCAGTTTGGGGTCTTTACTTCGTAGCCAGCCTTATCATCGGCATCGCCATTTCCTGCGTTGCTACGGTTCTCGGGCTGCTGCTCGGCAACACCGCCATGGACTGGATCAACCAATTACTGGGAAACCTGCCGATCTAATTCCAAAAATCCCTATGCTATAATCACCTCTTGAATAATAAGAGGTGACTATGGTGATGCAAAGATTGGTACGCGTATTTGGCGGGGATCCGCACAAACGCGAAATTGAAAAATTATCCCTGGTGGTCGAACAGATCAACCAGCTAGAAGAATCCTACGAAGCGCTCAGCAACGAAGCGCTAACCCAAAAAACAGCCGAGTTCAAACAGCGGCTCGCAGAGGGGGAATCCCTGGACGATCTGCTGCCGGAGGCTTTCGCGGCGGTGCGCGAAGCGAGCAAGCGCACGCTGGGCATGCGCCATTATGATATTCAGATGATCGGTGGAATGACCCTGCATGCCGGAAGGATCGCCGAGATGCGCACCGGTGAAGGCAAGACACTGGTCGCCACCCTGCCGCTTTACCTTAATGCGCTCACCGGGCGCGGGGTGCATCTGGTGACGGTCAATGATTACCTCGCCCGGCGCGACGCGCGCTGGATGGCGCCTGTTTATCACCTGTTGGGTTTGCGGGTAGGGGTGCTGCAAATGGCTGCGCGAACCGAGAACGGAAAAAACGCCTTCCTGGTTGACCTGGAGCAGCCTAACGCACGCGAAGACCTGCACCTGCTGGACCTGGTGGACCGCGGGGAAGCATACAGCGCGGATATCGTGTACGGAACCAACAGCGAGTTTGGCTTTGACTATTTACGCGATAACCTGACCATGAGCCTGGCGGAGCGCGTGCAGCGCGGGCATTATTTCGCCATCGTCGACGAAGTGGATAACATCCTCATTGATGAGGCGCGCACACCGCTCATCATCTCGGGACCAGCCGCGGATGAAAGCGAGGGCTACTTGCGCATGTCGCAGGTGGTACGCGCGCTCAACCCGGAGGATTACGAAGTCAACGAAAAGGACCGCCAGGTGTCGCTGACAGAGATCGGCGAAGCCCACGTGGAGGAGATCCTCAACCAACCCCTGCGCAACCCCGACCGCCCTGAAGACGTAACGCCTGAGCAGGCGCGCCTGATGGGCTACCTGGAGCAGGCGCTGCGCGCGCAGCATCTCTACCGGCGCAACAAAGATTACATTGTTCAGAGCGGCAAAGTGATCATCGTGGACGAGTTCACCGGGCGGTTAATGCCCGGACGGCGCTGGTCTGAAGGGTTGCACCAGGCGGTCGAAGCCAAAGAAGGCGTCAAGATCGAACCAGAGAGTGTGACCTACGCGACCATCACCATCCAGAATTACTTCCGCATGTACGAAAAACTGGCCGGCATGACCGGCACCGCGTTGACGGAAGCGGAGGAATTTTCCAAGATCTACAAACTTGACGTCCTGCCGATTCCCATGAACCTGGAATACGTGGCATCAAAGGCTGATTCGCCGTTGATCGTGGTGGAAACGAAGGACGAACAAAATTACCCGCTGGAGTATTATGCGCGCAAGGAAGACCCGGATAAAAAACCGGTCTTCTGGCGCAGACAGGACTTCCCTGACATGGTGTACCGCACCGAGGAAGGCAAACTGCGCGCGATCGTCGCGGAGATCCTTCATTATTACGCCATCGGACGCCCTCAGCTGGTGGGCACAACCTCGGTGGAACACTCGGAGCGCTTATCGCAGCGGCTTGGCGCAGAATCCTTCCGCCGCCTGGCGCAAACCCTCGTCATCCGCGACAGCTGGTTGGAAAAATTTGACAAATCCGCCGAACTGGAGATCAAGGAACTACAGTTCCTCAACCGCCCGCTCACCGAACTCAACGTGGCGGAAATGCGCCCCATCGCCCGCCAGAGCGGTCTATCTTCCATCAATCCTGAAGACCCCGAGCTGTTCAGCCGCCTGCTGCGCATCCTGGATGTTGCCCCTGAAAACAGCTCCCGCATCGTCGCCGCGTTGCAGGGCGGGCTGCCGCACCAGGTGTTGAACGCGCGCAAACACGATGAAGAATCGCAGATCATCGCGCGCGCCGGCGCGTTTGGCTCCGTCACCATCGCTACCAACATGGCAGGTCGCGGCGTCGACATCAAACTGGGCGGTGAGCTGAACGAAGAAGTGCTGGCAGACGTGATCCGCGTGCTGGAGAAGGCCGGGGTGGCAGAACCTTACGACCTTTCGAACGACGCGCGCCGGGTGGAGCTGGAAAAGCTGAGCGCAGAAGATTACGGTATTTACAGCGAATCCATTCACACTTTCATTAACTACCTGGAAGATATGAAGCGCGTGCGCGCGCTGGGCGGGCTGCACGTGATCGGTTCGGAACGCCACGAAGCGCGCCGCATTGACAACCAGTTGCGCGGCCGCGCCGCCCGCCAGGGCGACCCGGGTTCCTCGCGTTTCTACCTTTCACTGGAGGACGAATTAATGCGCCTCTTCGGCGGAGGGCAGATGGAAGCCCTGATGACACGCATGAAAGTGGACCCCAGCCTGCCCATCGAGAGCCGATTGCTCGGCCGCATGGTGGAACAGGCGCAGGAGCGCGTGGAAGGCAACAACTTTGACGTGCGCAAGCACCTGCTCGAGTACGATGATGTGCTCAATTCCCAGCGCAAACGCATCTACGCGGAGCGCGACCGCGCTTTCCAAAAAGAAGACCTGCATGATGATGTGGTTGAAATCCTGCGCACGGAACTGAACGTGCGCATTCCGAAAGCGCTGGCAGACGAGGAAGGACCTTGGAAACTCCTGGGATACCTCGAAGAAGTCCAACCTTCGATGAATTTCGAAACGGAAGGGATTCGCGCGCCCTCCTACACCCTGCGCCTGATGATGGAGCAACTTCGCGCCACGTTACCCGAAAACCCTGAAGACCATGAGATCAGGAATGGCCTGCTTGAGATCGCAGAGCTATCGCTGCGGGCTGAAAATGAACATATTCTTAAAGCCACAAGGATATTACTGGATAAGACCGAAGAGACCGTTGATGAGATCAACCGCGAACGCCTCGATACCATCGATACCTTCTTTGAAGGACTGGAGGACGCGCGCGGTGATGAAGAACTCGCGCAGCGGCGACCCCAGGAACTGCTTGAAGAACTTTCCAACCTGACGCGCACCCAGTTGCGATTAAGCTCGGAGGAATTGCGCGCGCTGCCCGAAGCTGACCATGAGGTGAAAGAAAAGATCCGCGGCCAGGTGACGCGGGCGCTGAGCATGCTCGCCATTACGCGCACCATCGGTTCAGTCGAGCGGCGCTTGGATGAAAGCCTGAACCTGAAACCCACCGACTTGCAGGATCAGAATTGGGAGGATATCGCAGATGGCATCCTCACCCAGGTGAACGCGACGCTGGAGAAACGCACCGAATCGCTGCTGTCACCACAGGGGCAATTGACCGGCAACATCGATGCCGTGTTGGCTCGCGCGCAAAGCAGCGGGGCGGATGAGAATCGCCTGGTTGATCTGTTGATGAATATGAGCCGCGGCACGCGCATGGCGATCGATTCCCGCACCCACCAGCGCGGAATGAAACGCGTCATCGTGGTGAATTACATTTTCCACGCAGCGCGTCTCATCCAGGACCGCCCGGTTAACGAGATCACGCGAGACGTGCTCGAACACCTGGAGATGATCCAGCAGCGGCTCGAAACCGTGTGGGGCAGGATCGAATTTGAACGCTTCCGCTTATCCGGCGCGACAATGCAAAACCTTGACCCGCAGATCAAGAACGCGCTGCGGACGGAGATCGGTGATGAGAGCTTCGCTGAGTTTGAGGATGCTCATCCAGATGCGCTCACAGCGGAAACGCGCGAAAAACTCGAGGTGATCCTTGGAAGGCGAACACAAAACCAGATCCACCGCCACATCCTGCTCAGCGTAATCTCAGAACTGTGGGTGGACTACCTCACGCGCGTGGACGCTCTACGCGTCTCGATCGGGCTGGAGGCTTTCGCCCAGCGCGATCCTCTGGTACAGTACAAAGGCCAGGCTTCGGAGATGTTCCGCGCCCTGCTGAGCGATATTCGCGCCGGGGTCATCAGCCGTATGTTCCTGTTCCAACCGCGCCGCCCGGGAGGGCAAGCTGCGGATCGGCCTGCCACCGACTCAACCCCAACTGTAAAAACAGAAAGCAGCGAAGTAAGTGTAGAGAAGAAGAAAAAACGCAAGCGTCATTGATCAATTTACTGCTTTACAATATCGATATTTAAGGGAAATTCGATTTCAAATGATGTATAATTTAGAATTGTTGTAGCCATTAATTAAATCTCTGAAAAAGTGTGATTTTATTAAATACGGGCTAATCTAAACGCCGGAGCGCTAAATCATATGGACCAGAACGTCACCCAAAACGGAGCAGGGGTAACCCCGGAAAATTCCCAGAACGACAATAACATGGCTTCTTTACTCGAGAAGGAAGGCCTGGGTATTGACTTCCCAACCCAGGGCGAAATTCGCACTGGCGTCGTCGCCAGCATCATTCCCGGCCGGATCCTCGTCAGCGTAGGAACCAAGTCGGAAGGAATCATCGAAGGTAAAGAATATGAGCTCATCCCCAGCGATGAACTTGCCAATCTTAAATTAGGACAGGAAATCCCCGTTTTCGTGGTGAACCCGGAAGACTCAAACGGTAATCTGATCCTTTCCTACATGCGCGCGCGGGAAGAAAAAAGCTGGGCGGTGGTGGAAACCCTGCTTGCCAGCAAAGCCGCGACCCACAGCACCATCATTGGTTATAACAAAGGTGGGCTGATCGTGCCGATCGGCGGCTTGCGCGGCTTCGTGCCCGCATCGCAGATCAGCATGACCCGCCGCAACAACACCAGCGGCGATACCCCCGAACAACGCTGGGGTAAGATGATCGGTGAAGAGATCGATGTGTGCGTTATCGAAGTTGACCGCGAACGCCGCCGCCTGATCCTCTCAGAACGCGCCGCCTCCACTGAAACTCGCGAATCCGTCCGGGAACGCGTACTTGATGAACTTAAAGAGGGCAGCGTTTATACCGGCCGCATCACGAGCATCGCCGACTTTGGCATCTTCGTTAATGTGAACGGCGCCGACGGCCTGGTGCACATGTCCGAGATCTCTTGGGACCGCGTGCAGCATCCCGGCGAACTGTTCAAAGTTGGGCAGGAAGTTAAGGTCAAGGTCATCAATATCGACCGCGAGAAAAAACGCATCGGCCTTTCGATCCGCCAGCTTAAGGACGACCCCTGGGAAGACAAGGCTGCCCAGTTCCAGGTGGGTAAACTGGTTGAAGGAACCATCACCCGCCTCACCAAGTTCGGCGCTTTCGCCCGCCTGACGGATGACATTGAAGGGCTGATCCACATTTCCGAGATCAGCGAACGCCGCATCGAACATCCCAAAGAAGTATTGAAGGAAGGCGATGTTTGTACCCTGCGCATTATCAAGGTGGATCCCAGCGTGCACCGCATCGGTTTGAGCCTGCGCCGCGTCGATTCGATGGCGTATGCAGACATGGACTGGCAAGCGCTTGAGGGCATACTCACGGATGGAGAGCCGAAAGAACCTGAAGCTGACAACGCTCCAGAAGAAGCTTAGTTCAGGCATTGAATTTCAAAGCGCGTCACGTTGGCGCGCTTTTTAATTTTATAAAACATCCAAAACCCTGATAAAAAAAACGGGTTATACTAAAGGAAAGCGCAGTTCAATCAGAACAACCATCGGTATTGGAGAGATCAACCTCTGATGACAGACCTTTCAGCGCCTGGAGAAGTCTCACAAGAAGGCAACGAACCCAAGCAGCCGCAACCGCTTCCCCGCTTACGCGTGCGGTTCTCTCTGCTTGTGACGTTCGCCGGCTTTATTATTTTCCTGGTGGGGGCGCGTCCGGGGTTCTTCGGTCTCGATCGCAGCCCGGTAGTTGGATTCATCCAGATCGCCGTCATGTTGTTAGGCATCGCGGTCATCAGCGTGGGGGGTTACGGCACGATCCGTTCGCTGTGGGGTCGTAAAACTTTAGGCATGGCGGCAGATATCGGATGGCGGCTGGTCGCCACCGGCTTCGTCGTAACCACATTCTCAGGCTTCGCCGATGTGTTTGGCGTCGGTTCACACCCGCTGCCAGGCGTACCTTACTTCGGTGTATGGCAGGCCAGGGGCATGGAGATCGGCTGCGCGCTCATCGCCATCGGATTCATCCTGATGTTCCCGTTTTCCACCAAATCCGAATAACCTGGTCTTATCGGGTCAATCCCATCACTTGCAGCATCTCATCATTGGTTAGGAATTTAGCTCGTTCGGGGTCGCTGATTTCCGCCCGCTTGCGTTCAGCCTCGATCAAACGTTGCAAGTCACCCTTGCGCACCACCGGAAAATCGAACCGGGAGACCAGCGCGTCGATCTCCTGAAGGGAAACGCCGGGGAAATTGCCTGAATGCAAATATTGGTCGATTGCGGCAGCCGCGTTGAGGCCGTCTTTTTTTGCATTGCCTACCAGTCCATTACTGGCCAAGCGCGACCAACCGGCCAGAAACACCCCCGGCCAGGGCTTGCCGGACGCCGCGTCTGCCGCTTCGTACGATTGCCCGTCCACCGGATAATTCGGTTCCAGGGTGTGCTGATAATCATTCTTTAATACAGGCAGGCCCAGCTTGTTCTCCACTTTATCCCCAATAGCAAAGATCACAGTGTCGGTATCCAGCGTCCACATGCTGCCCAGGCCGCGCGCCGATGTGTTATCCGGCTCGCCAACCAGAGTGTTATTCTCGAGGCGCAGCCCGCACACGCGCCCGCTATCATCACCCAGGATCTCGGTCGGCGAGGAAAGGAAATGCATGAAGATCCTGCCGTTTCCAGTGGATGGCGTTTCCTTGAACTCCGTCGAGTTGAAAAACTCGAGCTCTTTTTCCGGTTCCTGGCCTACCGCGCGCATGATCGGTGCCACGCGGTCAAATTCCGCGTTGAGCGCGGCAAAGTCGATGGCATGGATGATGGTGCCGAGTTCCTTCCTGGTGAATTTCACCTCCGCCGGACCGCGCCTGGCGCAGATATGAACTTCTTCCACCTGCGGCTGGCTGACCAGGTAACGGGCGACATCCGCCATCACGTTGCCCGCGCCAACAATGACCACCCGCTTGCCGATATTAATCGGCATGGTGCTGAAAGGGGGCAAGCGGTTGTAATGGTACACCACGTCCTTGGCGTGATAAACGCCGTTTAACTTTTCTCCGGGGATCCCCAGCCACTTGGTGCCCTGCGCACCGCAGGCAACCAGCACCGCGGGCACGCCCCGGGCGAGGATCTGCGGGATCGTGAGCGCGCGCTCCTCACCCACCTGGATATTTCCGTAGTAATGGATTTGATCGCTGGTAAGGATATTGTTGAACTGGCGGCGGAGCCCGTCCTTCACGGCGTGCTTTTCCGGGTAAATGCCGTATTCCGCCATGCCGCCTGGTTTGATATCGCGGTTAAAAATAACCACGCTGTACCCCAATGTCGTGAGTTTTTCCGCCGCGAATAACCCCGCTGGACCAGCCCCAATGATGGAAACCTTGATGGATTCTGCCATGGACAATCCTCCATTTTATCCGGATGAGATATACGCGCTTTCCGATTCGGATGCAAGAGTATTATAGCAATTTCCCTACCAACCCGCACCCGCTTATGCTATATTTACTTAATTGAAAATTTAGAGGTGAAATGGACAACAGCATCAGGGAACATCAACTGGAGAACGGGCTCAAAATATTACTTAAAGAGATTCACACCGCCCCCATCGTCAGCCACTGGGTGTGGTACCGGGTGGGTTCGCGTTACGAAACNNGCTTGAAGCCGACCGCATGCAGCACAGCCTTTTCGACCCGGAAGAAGTCGAGTCGGAGCGCACGGTGATTATCTCTGAACGGCAGGGCAGCGAAAACGAGCCGCTGTTTCTGTTGGACGAAGCCGTACAAACCGCGTCCTTTCAGGTCCATCCCTACAGGAATGAGGTGATCGGGTCGATCGCCGACTTACAAGCGATCACTCGCGATGACCTGTATACGCATTATCGTAAGCATTACAACCCCGCCAACGCAGTGATCGCCGTGGTGGGTGATTTTAATAATGACGAAATGCTGGAAAAGGTGATCAAAACGTATAGGGACATTCCCGGCAGCATCGTGACCGCTCCGGTTCTTTCCAGGGAAGAAGCGCAGCAAAATGAGAAGCGCGTTGATGTTCATGGCCCGGGTCAAACCACCTACCTGCAAATCGCATATCACGCCCCGGCTGCCCGCGAGGAGGATTTTTACGCTTTCACCATTCTCGACAGCCTGCTCACCGGGCCCAGCAGCCTGAACATGTTTGGTGGCGGCAGTATCTCCAACAAGACTTCGCGCCTGTACCGACGCCTGCTGGAAGGAGAATACGCGGACAGCGTGAACGGGTCGCTGCAGGCGACCTACGACCCATACCTGTACAACATCACCATTACGGTACGCCCTGAACATTCCGCCGAAACCGTACTGGAACAACTGGACCAGGAACTGGAAACGCTGCGTAATGATTGGATCTCAGCCGCTGAAGTTGAACGGGCTGCCAAGCAGGCGCGCGCCTTGTTCGTCTATGGCAGCGAAAATATCACCAACCAGGCGTTCTGGTTGGGTTATTCCGAGATGTTTGATCATTACGCATGGTTCACCAGTTACACCGACAAGCTCGCCAGGGTGACCCCCCAGGCGGTGAAGCACGTGCTGGAAAAATACTTCAACCCGGAACAGCGTGTGGTGGGCATCTATCACCCCGATGGAGCGCAGGCATGAACCCTAATCACAGCCAGTCTCATTCCATACCCGGTCCTGAGGATATCTGCCGCGCAGTGTTGCCGAACGGGATCGTGGTCTTATGCCGCAGCAATTTCAACAGTTCCTCCGTTGTGATCTCCGGTTACATCACCACTGGAAGCGAGTATGACCCGGTGGACAAACTGGGTTTGGCGCATTTCACATCGCGCTGTCTGATGCGCGGAACCTCAACCTCCAGCTTCCAGGAGATTTATGACCGTCTTGAATCAGCCGGCGCGAGTTTTGGCTACGGCGCGAGCGTGCATACCACCAGCTTCAGCGGCCGCGCGCTGGCTGAGGACCTGCCACTGCTGTTCTCGACAATGGCGGAAAGCCTTATAGACCCCCAGTTCCCGCAGGATCAATTCAAGCGACTGAAATCCCAACTGTTGACCAGTCTGGCCATCCGCGGCGAAAGCACCCAGGATATGGCAGCCATCGAGTTTGACGCGCTGCTGTTCCCCGGTCACCCCTACGGCCGCCCGGAGGACGGATTCGTCGAAACGATCAACGCCATCTCTCGCCAGGACCTGGTGGACTTTCACCGCGATTATTACTCCCCCTCCGGCATGACGCTCGCCGTGGTGGGCGCTGTTCATGCGCAGGACGTGATCGCGCTGGTGGACAGATTTTTCGGGAATTGGACAAAAACCACACCTGACAATCATCCCATTAACGGAAAAATTCAACCTCCACGCCAGCGAATCGTCAAACACATAACGATGCCGGGAAAAAGCCAGTCCGACCTCGTGATGGGCAGCCTGGGTCCGAAGCGCAATGCGCCCGAGTATCTGGCGGCGTCACTGGGCAACAGCATCCTCGGGCAGTTTGGACTGATGGGCAGGATCGGCGATTCGGTGCGCGAAAAAGCCGGCCTGGCTTACTACGCTTCCACCAGCCTGAACGCCTGGCGCGAGAGCGGCTCATGGGAGGTCTCGGCTGGGGTCAACCCGGAAAATGTGGATCGGGCTGCCGCCTTGATCACTGGAGAGTTGCGAAGGTTCACCAGCGAGCTTGTCACCCAGGAGGAGCTGGAAGACAACCAGAACAATTACATCGGCCGCATGCCGCTCTCGCTCGAATCGAACAGCGGTGTAGCCAACAGCATTTTGAACCTGGAGCGCTTCGACCTGGGGTTGGATTACCTGCAGCGTTATCCGGGGCTCATCCGCGCCATCACCCGCGAGCAGATCCTGGAAGCGGCCAGGCTGCACATCGACCCGGATAATCTGGTGATCGTGTCCGCCGGACCCGATGGAAAGGCTGGATAAGCATGGTTGGGATCGCCACCGGGGTCGATTTGTTAAGGATCGACCGACTGACCCGCCTTGATCCCGCGATCAAGCAGCGCTTCCTCACCAGGGTGTTCACCCCGGGTGAAATTGAGGAGTGCGCCGGTAAGGATGCCAGTTTGGCGGGCCGCTTCGCGGCCAAGGAAGCCGCGGTAAAAGCCCTCGGCTGCGGTATCGGCAAGGTGGGATGGCGGGATGTTGAGATCCTCAGCGACGAGCAGGGAAGACCCCGGCTCATTCTGCATGACGCCGCTCGCGAGTTCGCGGAACAGGCGGGATGGTTCAGCTGGTCAGTTTCCATCAGCCACACCGCGGAGGACGCACTCGCGATGGTCAGCGCGCTGTATGACTGGGTGTGACCAGGCCAGGTTGTTGTGAAACTTCTCGCGGTAAGTGATGTTGAGATCAGCTTTC
Organism: Anaerolineaceae bacterium UBA2260; assembly: GCA_002347485.1. Lineage (GTDB taxonomy): Bacteria > Chloroflexota > Anaerolineae > Anaerolineales > Anaerolineaceae > UBA6107. Next base: position 38,478 of record DDXM01000060.1, read on the forward strand.
TTTACAGCCCGATGATCCGCGACCGGTACCAAGATGTGGATCTGATCCTATCCTGCGGCGACCTGCCTTATTTCTACATCGAGTACATGGTCAGCATGTTGAACGTTCCCTGCTACTTCGTGCGCGGCAATCACGCAAGCGACCGCGAATTTGGCGTGGGGAGTACGCGGCGTTTTCCGTGGGGAGCGGTCGACCTGCATCATCGCTGCGTTGAGGACGATACCGGTCTCCTGCTGGCTGGACTTGAGGGGTCTTTGCGTTACAACCGCGGTCCGTACCAATATACCCAATCGGAATACTGGGGGATGGTCTTTAGCCTGGTTCCGCGTTTCCTCTACAACAAGTTGACCCTGGGGCGCTACCTGGATGTCTTCATCGCACACGCGCCGCCCTGGCAGGTGCACGACGCAGACGATCTGCCGCACAGCGGGATCAAAGCTTTCCGCTGGTTGATCAAGGTATTCCAGCCTGAGTATTTCCTGCATGGTCATATTCACGTTTACCGGCAGGATACGGTGACGCGCTCGGTAATCGGAAAAACAATCGTGCAAAATGTTTATGGATACAAAGTGCTGGGTATCCCTACGCCGGATACCCGTTCCTGGCAGCGAAGGAGGTAACCATGTACGATAAGGAAGACAAACCCGATCTGTTTACACAACAATCCAGGCTGGATTTTTCGAACGCCTATCAAAAGAGATTCTGGCGTTCCATCTTCACGTGGTTGCAAAACAAAAACAACGAGTTGCTGCCCTATGAGGAAGTGCTCAAACACATCCCGATGCGCGGGCAAAATTACATCGGCGTGAAGCAGATCGAAACCGACAAAATCATTGGTTCGGTCAGCCGGTATCACGATTTCGATCGCGCCTTCCTCCCCAAGCAGACGCATACGCGCTCCCGCTGGGAAAGCATTGATCGCGCCCACTTCAAGCAGATCATCCTGCCGCCCATCGAGGTATACAAGATCGGCGATGCTTACTTTATCAAGGATGGCAACCACCGCGTTTCAGTGGCCAGGGAAAAAGGGCAGGCATTCATCGACGCATATGTGACCGAGGTTCATACCCCCGGGCACGTGGACAAGGACACCGACCTTAATAAACTGGTTCTGGAACAGGAGTATTTGGAATTCCTGAAAGAGACCAACCTGGATAAGTTGTATCCCGGAGAGGATTTTCGCTTCACCCTGCCCGGTCAATACGATAAGATCCTGCAGCATATCAGTGTGCACCGCTGGTTCATGGGAGAAAAGTTAAATCGACCTATCAGCGATGAAGAGGCTGTGCGGGGCTGGTATCGGGAGGTTTATCAACCACTATTGCGCATCATCCAAAAACACGACATATTGCGGAATTTCCCCCACCGCACCCCTATGGACCTTTACCTGTGGATCCTCGAGCACCGCTGGTACCTGGCCGAAGAACAGAAAAGACGCGTCAGCTTGGAATCCGCAGCGCTTCATTTCACAAAGCAGTTTTCAAAGCGCCCCTTCCTTCATTTCCGCCAGATCTGGCATTGGCTGATAAAGAAGACCAACAGGCATAATAAATAAAAAAACCGCCTGAAAGGCGGCTCTGATCGGTACATGATCCGTAAGTTCACATGGAAAGTTGTTTAACCCCCAGCCAGAAATGGTCCGGCAACACCATCTGATCCGTTTGCACTTCGAGCCCGGTGGTCTTCGGCGGTGGTTCAAACTGCATGCTCGGGTGCACATAGCACAAGTCAGGGCGCTGCCCATACTTTTTCTGATAATAGTCGGTCGCCCGGTTAATCTTGGTAAGAAAATCGATCTTGGGATCATTATCAAACCATAACATTCCAGTATTCATTTTGCTCTCCATAAGTGACAGTTATCCTTTCTATTGCAAGGTTCGAGCCATAATAAGTATTTTCCTTTATTTCCTATTATAGAACACATGTTCTTTATTGTCAAGTATTAGCTATAACCCTGGCGTATGTCTGTCGTATATATACTGTCAAGTCAATGGATTTTTTTCTGCTTTTAAGGTATGCTTAAAAACAGCAAACGCCAGCCCACAATTCATTGCGGAGGTAACTTATGATCAAAGACATCTTAAAAGACGCTGAAAACCGGATGAAAAGCGCTATCTCGACGCTGGAGGAAGACCTTGCTGGCATCCGCACCGGCAGGGCGACTCCCGCGTTGGTGGAGAAATTACCGATCGATTATTACGGCATGCCCACCCCGCTTATGCAACTGGCGAGCATTTCCGTTCCTGAAGCGCGCGCGCTGTTGATCAAGCCCTTCGATCCCTCCACGCTTAAAACGATCGAACGATCCATCCTGGCTTCAGAATTGGGGTTGACACCAAACAATGACGGCAAGGTGATCCGCCTCAACCTGCCCCCGTTGACGGAGGAACGCCGCCGCGACCTGGTAAAAGTGGTCAATAATCGTCTCGAAGAATCCAGGGTGGCGATCCGCAACGTGCGCCGCGACCTGATCAAGGATCTGCGCGACTTCGAGAAGGAGAAAATGATCTCTAAAGATGACCTGCAGGTTGGAGAAGAAGAGCTGCAAAAGATTACCGATGAAATGATCGAGGACATCGAGAAGATTGGGCAACGCAAAGAAGCCGAGATCATGGAAGTCTGAACCGGCGGGTGCTCACTCCTATGACCGATCAATCCAGTAAGATCCCGGTTCACATCGCCATCATCATGGACGGAAACGGCCGCTGGGCTGAAGCCCGCGGTCTCACTCGCTTGGATGGGCACCGCGCCGGAACCGAGAACCTGCGCCAGATCATCAATGGGTGCGTCGAAAAAAGCGTTAAGCACCTCACCATTTACGCGTTTTCAACTGAAAACTGGAAGCGCCCCAAAGCCGAGATCGATGGTCTGTTGACCATCCTTGAAATTTACCTGGATAAGGAATTGGGGGAGTTGTGCCGTGAAGGTGTGCGGTTGCATCATATCGGCCGCCTGGAGGCGATGCCGGAACCCATACGCAAGAAAGTGGAGCATTCCATCGCAGTCACGTGCAACAACACCGCGCTGACACTGCACCTCGCCTGGAATTATGGCGGTCGTGACGAGATCATCCATGTCATCCAGCAAATGCTGCGCGACCGTGTGCCCCCGGAAAAAGTCAACGAAGAACTGGTGGACCAATACCTGTTCACTGCCGGCGTGCCAGACCCAGACCTGATCATCCGCACCTCCGGTGAGATGCGCACCAGCAATTTCCTGATCTGGCAGGCGGCGTACTCTGAATGGTACATCACCCCCACCTTGTGGCCGGATTTCGACAAAGCCGAACTGTTTAAGGCGATCGAGATCTATGGTCAGCGTGATCGGAGGTTTGGAGCTTTATCCATCTCTGATCATGAAAACTAATCCATCCTTATGCAATCGAATACTTGTCGCCGCTATCATCATTCCTGTCCTGCTACTATTCGCCTGGTTGGGCGGCTGGTTCTTTGCCATCCTCATCGCGTTAGTGGTAAGCCTGGCAGTTTACGAATTATGGGGATTATTTAACAAGAACGGCTACCACCCGGCGCTGGTTTTATTGCTCTTTTTCACCCCCCTCGCTGTCCTCATGCGCTACAGGTTGGAGTTTCAATACAGCGATGTTTTCCTGGCTTTACTTATCCTCAGCGCCATGTTCTACCATGTCGTCAGGCAGAAAAATGGTGGCACGAACTCAGCCACAAGTCTCTTCATCACGATCGGAGCGCCGCTCTACCTGGGCTGGCTTGGCGCGTACGCGATCTCGTTGCGCAACCTGGATAACGGCCTCTTCTGGCTGCTGCTCGTGCTGGCGGTCAATTCCATGGCTGACACCGGCGCTTACGCGCTTGGAAGCCACTTTGGGCGGCACAAAATGTTCCCGCAAGTCAGCCCTCACAAGTCTTGGGAAGGTTATTTCGGAGGAATTGCCACCGGCGTATTGACCGGATTGGCCATCGCCGCGCTATCGCAGCCATTCATGCCTGCCATCAGCTTGATGCAAGGCGTCATCCTGGGACTGGTGATCCCAGTCCTCGCGCCGATGGGTGATTTTGGCGAAAGTTTGATCAAGCGCAATTTCAATGTTAAAGACTCCAGCACCATCCTGCTCGACCACGGCGGGTTCCTGGACCGCATCGACTCCGCCCTTTGGGCGGTTGTGATCGGTTATTACCTGGTCCTCGTGATCGGATTTTAATATCTCATTTCTCAATTGGGAGGGAATATGCAAAATAAGACTCCGACTCGCAATCTGGCGTTCGACCTGGTACGAGTAACCGAAGCCGCGGCGCTGGCCGCCGGCAGGCAGATGGGCAGGGGCGATAAAAATCTCGCGGATAAAGTAGCAGTGGACGCGATGCGTGTGATGCTTAACACCATCGAGATGCGCGGGGTGATCGTCATCGGAGAAGGAGAAAAGGACGATGCACCGATGCTTTACAATGGCGAAGTGCTGGGAACTGGAAAAGGTCCCGAGGTGGACATCGCGGTTGACCCCATCGAAGGCACCCGCCCGCTGGCGTTCGGATTATGGAACGCCATCGCCACGGTCGCCCTGGCGCCGCGGGGATCGATGTTCAACCCGGGTCCCTTCGTATACATGAACAAGATCGCGGTGGGACCTGAGGGAAAGAACTGCGTGGACATTGACGCTCCGGTAAAGGACAACCTGGTCAAAGTGGCCAAATGCAAAGACGTTAAAGTCGAGGATCTGACCGTGGTCATCCTGGATCGTCCGCGCCACGAACAATTGATCAGGGAAGTGCGTCAATCTGGCGCACGTATTAAATTGATCCCGGATGGCGACGTGGCGGGCGCGTTGATGACAGCCATGGATAACAACCCGGCCGACCTGTTAATGGGCGTCGGCGGCACCCCAGAAGGCGTGCTGGCGGCGATAGGGCTGCGCTGCATGGGGGGTGAGATTGTGGGCAAACTTTACCCCCGCAACCAGCGCGAGATCGACCTGGCAAAAGAAATGGGAATCGATATCAACAAACCGTTGCTCATGAATGACCTGATTGCATCGGATAATATATTCTTTGCAGCCACAGGCATCACCACAGGCGACTTCCTGCATGGGGTAACTTATTTTAAAGACGGCGCCCGCACGGACAGCGTGGTGATGCGCGGGCTTTCCGGCACAGTGCGGCAGGTCATTTCCACGCACAAGCTCAGCAAGCTGCAACGCATCAGCGCCATCAAGTATTGATCTCTGTGTTAAAAACCAATAGGGTGCCATCTCTGACACCCTATTATTATTGGGAGACAAAACTTATTTGATAATAAAGGTCACGTTGGCGTCTGCGCTGATCTTCAACTGACCAGCCGCGATGGGGGCTGAGGTGTCATACACAGCTGATCCACCACCACCAATGCCCTTGGATTCGTACATGGGAAAGGTGACCCCGCTGGTATAAACATTGACGGTCTGCAGTTCACCGAGGGTGACGCCTGAGGCCTTGGCGATGGCTTCCGCTTCAGCCCTGGCATCGGCAATAGCTTTGTCGCGGGCTTCAGCTTCAGCGGCTGATTTGTCCTGGACATCGAAACTGATGCCATTGATGGTGTTCGCGCCAGAGTTCACAACCGTGTCCAGCAGCGCGCCCAGCTTCGAAAGATCGCGGACTGTGATGTAGACAGTGTTCTCAACCACGTAGTACTTGCGGGTAATCTGTCCATCCGGACCCCAGTCCTGCATCGGGTAGACGTTGAAGTTGGAGGTCTGGATGTCAGCCTTTTCAACTCCCAACGCCTGAAGGGCTTCAGCGATGGCGTTCGCCTGAACATTGTTGGCAGCCAGGGCATCAGAAACCTCTTCAGCGTCTACGCGCACACCGATATTGATGTAAGCGATATCCGGAACGATGTAAACCACCCCGTTGCCAGCGGCTGAAAGGGTTCTCGGCTGTTCCATCGTGGTGGTGATCTGGTTGGTCCCACACGCGGTCAGGGCTAAAACGGCGATAATACTTACTGCAACAATCAAAATTGACTTTTTCATTTTCTTTCTCTCCTTTGTTATTCTTTGGATTAGACGAATAACAAAACGAAAAGTTCCTGAAATTGCATAAAAAAACGGAGGATTTTCCTCCGTTTAATCATTCAATCAATGGCGTTTATGGTTACCGCGCCGACCGCAACCCCAATCCTGACCTCCACCTCGCCCGCGCCGGGGGAGACATTTGGGTTCGAGACCACTTCGCCATCCCGCACCCATCCGGCAGGCAGGGTGGTGTTCACCAGCGCGTTATCGAGACGAATGGTGACATCGCAGCCGCGTGGGATATTCAAAGTCACCAGTCCGAGCGCCTGGTCAACATCCACATCCAGACCTTCAATACACGGAATGGTCAGGTTCTGCGTACCAAGCGCGAGTTCAGTTTCCAGGTGTTTGGTGAGCGTATTTCGCAAATCCAACTGCAATTCACCGATCACCACTTCGGCGCGCAGGTCGATCGGCATACGCGAATTGACCTTGAAGTCGTATTCATATGCCGATTGATCGCCCGCCAGCGGGTTGTTGTTGCTTTCCACACTCAAGCTCAGGCTGCTTTCACCGTCCACCGGCTTTGTATACACAGGACTCAATGAACTGCTAAGGGGCAGCACTGCGGTACCGGCAAGCAATTGGTCACTTTCAGCCCCGCCGGAAAGTATTACTCGCCCGCGAATAACATTCAGCTGGATATTGGAAAATTGGGCTTCTTCCAGGTTCTGCTCAAAATTGACCGTGCGCGTCCCCAGAGTAACCGGGAATGCCACTGCCAGCCAGAAAATCATCCCCACTACGAGGAGGCCTAAACCAGCCCACAACACCAGATACCACCCGCTGCGCTTCCTGCCGAATGCGATATCGATACCGATTGCCACCAACAAAATCGGCCAGATCTTCGCGAGCAAGGGGAGAGCGCGTACCGAAAGGTAGCCAAGGTTACCCAGCAGGAGCAGCACACCCACGCCAAGTACAACCAGAGGCCACACCAATCCTTCCTGGCGCCATAAACCATCCAACCCGGCCAGCACAAGCAATACTGGCCAATACAAAAGGAGGTTTTCGCGGGTCGTACCGGGAACCACTCCCAGGTTGATCAGGAGCAGGAATACGCCTAACCCAACCAACAGGAGCGGGAAGAACAATCCCTTGCGTTTTGAACTCCCGTTCATCTTCATTTCCCCTTTCTCAACGCCACCAGCAAAAGCGCAACACCAGCCAGGATGATCAGCCCGGCCAGGATGACGTTGTTATTGACCCAGGAGAGCCACGGAATGTTCAGATTCTGCAGGAAAATGTAGCCGCCCACCAGGATCAACCCGATGCCAATATAGAGACTGGTCTTTTTTGAAGGCTGGTTCACGACCTGGGAGATTTCCTCCTTGAATGTTTCGGCTCGATCCTTGATCACTTCGCCGTCAATCGTCGCGGAACTTGGGGCGCCGCCAGTCACGGTTTCTTCAGAAGGAACCACAATCCAGAGAATGATATACACGAGCGGTCCGATGCCCCCAGCCAGGGTAAAGACGATGAAGAAAAGCCGTACAAGCACCACATCGATGTTCAAATACTTTCCCAGTCCACCGCATACGCCGCCGAGGATGCGGTCTTGTTGCGAGCGCATTAATCTATTTTCCATGGTTATTTTCCTATTCCTTGCGCAACAAAGACCGCACAACCAAGAACCCGCCTGCCAGGATCAGCAGCAGCGCCCACACCCAACCGGCGAAAGTTCCGACCAAAGCGCCGGACAGCGCGAGGATGAGTACCCCCAAGGCAAAACAGATACCCGCCGGAATCCATGGCCATTTTTCTTTTTTCCCGATTGGATGAATACCAAGCGCGACGAATGTCGCACCGACGCCGAGGAAGAAAATTGCACCGGCCAGATTCCCGCCGCCCCGAATGCCCGCTACGACAGCCAGCGTGAAGAGCACGCCAGCCGGGATGATCGGCCACCACTGCTCTGTGCGCAGCAGATAAACCACCAGGAAGCCTAACCCGATGAACGCCAGGAAGAGAGAACCGCCAAAACGGTTGCCAAATTCAGGGAACACGGAGGAGGAGGTGATCAACGCGCCAAGGCCGAGCAGAACAAAGCCGGGAATGGCTGCCCACCACTTGTTGCGATCTTTGACCAGGAAATAGAGGAAGACCGCGCCCCCTAAAGCGAATAACAATCCGATGAACAACCCGCCAAAGGGGATCGAGAAGATCTGCTGCAGGAGAAAGAGCACACCTACAAGGACAAGCAAAACACCAAAGAATATTCGTTTCGATTGATCACTCATTTCAAATCACTCCTTGAGCGTGGGTTCACTGCGACCCTTGATTAACGCGCGTGCTCCCACCAGCACGCCAGCCACGATCAACAGCACAGGCCAATATGGACCGAGATTGCGGAATGCGCCGAAGAATGCGCCAAAAACAACGAAAAGCACAAGGCTGGTGCCAATTGAATCCAGTGAAGAACGCAATGTATGCTTTTTCCGGTCACCGAAAAGCCAAGCGGCAAGCATTCCCAGACCGGTGAATCCGGGGATAAGCGTCCACATGTAAGCCCAGCTGCCCCAGTTGCCGGTGGTATTCTGATAATAGAGGATGCCACCGATACCGGCAACGATGAAGGCCGGAACCGCCATATCCGGAGCGCCGGTCAGCAATCCGATCACCAGCAGGCCTGCGCCTACCAGCATCACGATCACCGGCCACGAGAATGTAATATCGATAATGTCGGCGAAACCTGGCACCACGTTAACCAGCACAAAGTACACGCCAGCCAAGATCAATAAGATTCCCAGGATAAGATTCGTGCGAGTTCGTTTTTCCATCCTAACCTCTTAAATACAAAAATTATAATCAATCCATATACGCAGTAATCTCAGCCAGGTTGCACTGCGGCATAATGAAACGCGCACCCTTGACAATTAAGGAATGAAAGCTATAATGTGACATAATTGGTCATAATTACAATGGAAAGAATGAACATGATAACGAACAATTGCTTGTGTACACGGCGGGGTACGATTTGACCTCCGCCTGATCCTCATCACCCGAATAACCCCAGGCGGCGGTGGACGTCCCCGCATTTTTTGCGTGCAGCCCTCCCGGCCGCTTTTGTTTTTAAAACACATCATCTAACAATACAAGGAATTTAGGAAAATGAAAATCGCAAGTGATATCACCCAATTGATCGGAAACACCCCCCTGGTGCGCATTAACCGCCTGACCGAAGGACTGCCGGGCGAAGTGGTAGCGAAGCTGGAATACTTTAACCCTTCCCACAGCGTAAAAGACCGCATCGGCGTGGCGATGATCGAGGCGGGCGAAAAGGCCGGCTTAATCAAGCCGGATACCATTCTGGTGGAACCCACCAGCGGTAACACCGGCATCGCGCTGGCTTTTGCCGCCGCGGCGCGCGGGTATCGCCTGGTGCTGGCGATGCCGGATACCATGAGCCGCGAACGACGCATGCTGTTGAAGGCTTACGGCGCCGAACTGGTGCTCACCCCAGGCAGCGAGGGCATGAGCGGCGCTATCCGCAAAGCTGAAGAGATCGCTGCCAGCGACCCGCGCTACTACATGCCCCAGCAATTCAACAACCCGGCCAACCCCGAGATTCACCGCCGCACTACCGCTGAGGAGATTTGGCGTGACACGGACGGGAAGGTGGATATTGTGGTGGCTGGCGTGGGCACCGGCGGCACCATCACCGGCGTCGGCGAGGTGCTTAAAGCGCGCAAGCCCGGCGTGAAGATCGTGGCGGTGGAACCAGACGCCTCGCCCGTGCTCTCCGGCGGCGCGAAAGGATCGCACGTCATCCAGGGCATCGGAGCGGGATTCATTCCGCAGGTTTTGAATACCGGCATCTACGACGAGATCATGCGGGTCACCAATGAAAATGCACTGCAGACCGCACGACAGATGGCCACCCGCGAGGGGTTGCTGGTGGGTATCTCCTCTGGCGCGGCAGTGTGGGCAGCCCTGCAGGTAGCCGCGCGGGCGGAGAACGCCGGCAAGTTGATCGTGGTCATCATCCCGTCGTTCGGCGAACGCTACCTGAGCACCAGCCTTTACGCTGACCTGGTGGAGTGATCTGAAAGAAAAGAATGGAGGGAACGATGAACTTCGCAAGATTACGGGAAGATATCCGCTCGGTGTTCAACCGTGATCCAGCCGCGCGCTCCACGCTGGAACTGCTGGTGGCGTACCCGGGCTTGCACGCCATCTGGGCGCACCGCACCGAGCATTGGCTTTGGGAACGCGGCCTAAAATTGCTCGCGCGCTGGCTCTCCCATGTAACCCGCTTCTGGACCGGCATCGAGATTCACCCCGGCGCGCAGATTGGCAAAGGGTTCTTCATCGATCACGGTATGGGGGTGGTCATCGGGGAAACTGCCACGATCGGTAATTACGTTACGCTATACCACGGCGTGACGCTGGGGGGCACCAGCCTGGCAAAGGGTAAGCGCCACCCGACCATCGAAGATGAGGTGACGATAGGGGCGGGCGCGAAAATATTGGGGAATATCACCATCGGCGCGCACAGCCGCATCGGCGCTAACGCCGTTGTGGTCAAATCCGTCCCGCCCAATTCGGTGGTGGTCGGCGTGCCGGGCCAGGTGGTGATGCGCAGCCAGCCTGCCGGCGAAGGACCTGATCTGGAACACGGAAAATTGCCCGATACGCTCGGCGACTCCGTAGCGGCCTTGATGAAACGCGTGGAGGAGATTGAGGGTCGCCTGGCGATCCAGAACGAGAATACGGTCTACATGGGGTCGAACGGCGTAAAACACCCGCTTCACCTGCACACGCCATCGGACGGGATCTGGCAGGGAGAGGATTTTTCGATCTGAGGTCTTGCGTTTCTGTTCGACATAAAAATCAAGCCGCTTTCCGGCGGCTTGGTTATTTCTTCAATCTAGGTCTTATAAACTCAAGGAACAGCACCACTAACAAACCCAAGGCGCTGAGGATCAGCAAGCCGAACCCCAGCCACTGGCGGTCAATGCGCGGCAGGCTTTCGAGCAGGCCTGGCTTTTGCGTGGGGGTGGGTGTGCGCGGTGTCACCTGTTTCGTGGGCGTGGAGGTAAGCGAAGGGGTGCGGGTGGGCTGGCGCGGGGTGGTGGTGCGCGTGGGGGTGATGGTGGCGGTCGGGGCGAGGCGAATGATAAGGTCCTGCCCGACGTAAATATTGTCGTTAATCAGGTTGTTCAATTGCTTGATCTGTTCAACGGTCACCCCATACCAGGTGGCGATGGTGAAAAGTGCCTGCCCGTATTTGACGACGTGGATGATCGAACCATCCGCTTGCGGCGTGACGGTGAAAACCGGCTCTACGTATTGCACGGTAGGCGCCGAGGTGCTATTCGCTGCTGGCGGGGAGTAGGATCCTCCATCCGCGACGTACGCAGCATGAAGGACGTAATAGGTGGTGCCATTGCCGCCGGTGTACGATCCGGCGCCCACATGCGTGTACTTGGATTGGGTCATCGGCCACATGTGCACTTCATCCGACCAGACGGATTGCAGCCAACCGATATCAGCGCTGACCGCGCAGGCCATGTTTTCCGTCGCGAAGATGGTCGCGCCGCCGCCAAACCCCGCCGCGGCGATACGCTCACGGGCGTTGCCAATGTGCGCGCAGACGCCGTTGGCGGCCATTTGCGCTGCTGTTGAGTAGGCGGTGGAATTAAGGATGGAATCTTCGATCAACGCCGGCAGGCCGTAACCGGTGCGCAAAGAATTGACCATGCTGATGATCTCACCAGGGGTGATTGTAGCCGCGGTTACATTGACCTGCGGAAGCGCCAGGACGGGCGTTACGATCGTCAACAACACGAGTAAGGCAATAATAATTCGACGCATCGAAGCGTAATTATACCCGATGCGCCGAAAAGTCAAATTTTTGTCAAGCGGCTCAGGTGAGGCTGCGATCGCGGAAATTCGTCCCCATCGCCTCTGCCACCAGCAGCAAGTCCATGGCAGCGATCATCCCGATGATATTGCCCTTATCATCCGCCACCGGCAGATGATGGATGCGGTGATCCTTCATTTTTGCAGCGCATTCGGTGATGAGCATGGACGCGTCTACCGTAATGACCGGTGTGGCCATGATGTCCCTTACTCTGGTCTTGGTCGGGTCATTGCCTTGCGCAACGATCTTATCGACAATATTAATGGAAGTGACAATACCATAATTCGGATTGTCTGCGGTTTTTTCGACTATCAGGGAAGTGGCATAACGGTGGCGCATGATGTGCAGGGCTTCGTACACCGTAGTCTCAGGATCGACAAACACTACCAGATGGCTCATCCAGTCCTTGACAGTAGATTTTTCCATACATTACTCCTCACGTAACTTGAACGCTATAAATTGTGGTATGGTACAAACTCTTTCAATGTAATGTAGTATATCCACGATTAAAAGTCAAATGCGGATTGTCAGACAGTTTCGCGTATTTCATCAGTTGACCAATCCCATGCGCGCATGCGTGCCAGCAGGTCGTGCGCGGTCAGGTCGAGCTGGATGGGTGTGATGGAGACATACCCCGCCTGCAGATCTCCAAAGTCTGTCCCTTCGTTCGGGACGCCGGTGGGCGCTTCTCCGCCGATCCAGTAATACGGCCTGCCGCGGGGATCTTCGCGTTTAATCAGTTCATCGCGGTAGATACGCAGCCCCTGGCGCGACACGCGGAACCCCCTGAGTTCAGTCAGGGGCAGATACGGGACGTTTACGTTGAGCAAAATATCGCGCGGGAATTGCTGCTTGAGCATTTTTTCCGTAATCAGGCGCGCTGCAACCGCAGCTGTGGAGTAATCCAACGTACCATTAAAATACTCGGGCGCATCAAGTGACACTGCCACCCCATGCACCCCGCCAATGGCAGCCTCCATGGCAGCTGTGACGGTGCCGGAATAGGTGACGTCATGCCCAATGTTGGCATTGGGATTGATGCCCGAGACCACCACGTCAATGGTTGATTCGATAACCCCCATCAACGCCAGCGCTACACAGTCGGATGGCGCCCCATCGCTGGCAAGCGCGCGCGTGCCGTCGGCGAGGATTGCGGGTTTGACACGCAGCGGGCGGTTCAACGTTTTCACATGTCCCGACGCCGACCAGTTGTGGTCCGGCGCGAGGATCGAAACCTCTCCCAGTTTGCGCAATTCACTGGCAAGCGCCAGCAAACCCGGCGCGTACACCCCATCATCATTGGTAACCAGAATATGCATGATCGNNCGGGTTTTTATGATATAATTCGTCGGCTGTGGTGAAGAACCGCAGACTATCTCACGCGTCATCCGATCTCACTTGCGTGCTGCCACAAGCAGTGATGGTGAGGCAAAAGAAGGCGCTGGAAAAAACGCAAAGGAGTAATACCCCATGAGTTCTATTATTTCCATGAAATCCCTTCTGGAAAGCGGCGTTCATTTCGGACACCGTACCAACAAGTGGAACCCCCTGATGCGCCCGTACATCTTCACCGAGCGCAACGGCATCCACATCATCGACCTGCAGCAAACGGTCAAACTGCTCACCACCGCTTATAACCTGGTGCGCGACACCGTCGCCGCAGGTGGTTTAATCATGTTCGTCGGCACCAAGCGCCAGGCGCAGGAAACCGTCGCCGAAGAAGCCATGCGCTGCGGCATGCCCTACGTGACCGAACGCTGGCTGGGCGGCATGCTCACCAATTGGTCCACAATGTTTAATCGTATCCAGGAACTGGAAAAACTGGAGCGCTTGCGCGATTCCGGCGAGATCAACCGCCTGACTAAAAAGGAAGGCCTGCTGATCGGACGCGAAATCAAACGTTTACAGTCACGCCTTTCCGGTGTGCGCGAAATGAAACGCGTCCCTGACCTGTTGTTCATTGTCGACGTGATGCGCGAGCACACTGCCGTCCACGAAGCCAATATCATGGGCATTCCCGTGATCGCGCTGGTGGATACCAACTGCGATCCGCGCCAAGTGGACTATGTCATCCCCTCCAACGATGACGCCATCCGCGCCATCAAACTGTTGGTCGGCAAGATCGCCGACGCGGTGATCGAAGGCAAATCAATGTATAAAGAAGAAGACCGCGAAGTTGTTGCCACCGCGGAAACCCCTGCCGAGCGTGCCGCTGCCGGAGCCCGCCCGCGCTTCGAGGAAGAGGTTGAACTCGAGGACGAGGCACTGCTGGGCGCTTCGACCCTGGCCAAGCTAGGACCCAAAGCGGTTGAGACTGAGATCGAAGAAGAAGTTGCAGTTGCAGTGGAAGAAGTTGAAGAAGCAGAAGCCGAAGTTGTGGAAACCGCTGAAGTTGAAACCGAAGCGGAAACGACTGATGAGACCGAGAGCGAAGCTGCGGCAGAGTAGAGAAAACACGCGGAGCGATCCGGTGACCCAATTGAGAATGAGGATTTAGATTATGGCAATTACCACTGAAATGATCAAGACACTACGCGAAACCACCGGCGCCGGGATTCTAGACTGCCGCAAAGCGCTCGAGCAATCCAATGGCGACATGAACGCCGCCATGGATTACCTGCGTGAAAAAGGGCTGGCAACCGCCGCCAAACGCTCCGGTCGAAACGCTTCTGAAGGCACGATTGAGCTTTACTCCCACGGCAACGGTCGCGTTGGGGTAATGGTGGAAGTGAACTGCGAAACCGATTTTGTCGCCCGCTCTGAAGCCTTCCGCAACCTGGCGCACGAGCTGGCGCTGCAGATCGCCGCGGCTTCCCCTGAGTTCATCCTCGAGTCCGATATTCCCACGACAGTGATTGAGCGCGAAACCAGGATCGCCACCGCCAAGGCGAAAGAAGACGGTAAGCCGGACGCTATCCTGCCGCGCATCGTTGAAGGCGCGGTGAAGAAATACAAGGACGAGTTCGTGCTGATGAACCAGGCGTACATCCGCGATGAGAGCATCACCATCCAGGAGCTGATCAACCAGAACGTGGCTGCCCTGGGTGAGAACATCATCATCCGCCGCTTCGCCCGCTGGGCGCTCGGTGAGACCACAAGCTCAGAAGAAAGCGAATAAAGCCCCTTAAAGACCAACCGCGCGGTTGGTCTTTTCTTAACCCAAGGAGGAATGATGGAGGAACTCAAGTACCGCAGGATTTTGCTCAAGCTAGGAGGTGAATCCCTGGCCGGGCCCTCCGGGATCGGCATCGACGCCGCCCAGGCTAAGGATATCGCGCGCAGGGTGAAGGAAGTGCGTGAACTGGGTGTGGACATCGCCATCGTGATCGGCGCTGGCAACCTGTGGCGCGGCAAGGTTGGGCTGGAGATGGGCATGGACCAGGCCACCGCCGACTACATGGGCATGCTGGGCACCGTGATGAACGCGCTGGCGCTGATGGACGCGCTGGAGCACCAGGACGTGGTAACGCGCGTGATGACCTCCATTGAGATGAAAACTGTTGCCGAGCCATACATCCGGCGGCGCGCCATCCGCCACCTCGAAAAAGGCCGCGTGGTCATCTTCGGCGGCGGCACGGGCAATCCCTACTTCTCCACTGACACCGCCGCGGCGCTGCGCGCCATGGAGATCGAAGCAGACGTGCTGATCAAAGCCACCAAGGTGGACGGCGTGTACGACAGCGACCCCAAGGTCAACCCGAACGCGGTGAAATTCGAGGAACTATCCTACATCGACTCGATCAACCTGCACCTGGGCGTGATGGACTCCACCGCGGTGACCATGTGCATGGAGCACAAGCTGCCCATCCACGTGCTGAACCTGTGGGACGTGGACGCGTTGAAGCAGGCGCTCTATGGGAATAAAGTCGGAACGATCGTTCATTGATTTTTTTCGCTCATAAAAACAAAACCCGACATTTAAAATCTGTCGGGGTTTTTAAACTGAAATCAATCTTGTCCTCGATTATTTGAATCGCAATAAATAATTGAATTACGAATCATTTATTGAACCTCAAAAATATTTTCGTTTATACTTGTTGTATGAATATCTCGGTAGACTTATTTACTCCACACGTAGCTTCAAATTTGATTTGGAAATACAAGGAGGAAAAATCCTCGTACCCTAAATCACCATTAAGGTACCCAGGGGGTAAAGCGCGTGCAGTGAGTATTCTGCTATCCTTAATTCCTTCAAATATTGAAGTTCTAGTATCGCCTTTTATTGGTGGTGGCTCTCTCGAAATAGCTATTGCACATTTAGGGATTAAAGTCTTAGGATTTGATATTTTTGATCCCCTTGTCTCATTTTGGCAGGAATTACTCACAAACCCGAGCCGACTTGCTGATAACGTTCAAAAATATATCCCGCTGGAAAAAAAGATTTTTTACGAACTACAAGATTCATATCCTTCAAACAGATTAGATATAGCAACCCAGTTTTACGTGTTAAATCGCGCTTCGTTCTCCGGTGCAACTATGAGTGGTGGAATGTCACCTGGACACCCAAGATTTACACAATCATCGATTGATTATTTGAGACAATTTTTCCTACCCAATCTTTACGTTCAAAAACAAGATTTCCACTTAACCCTTTCTTATGAGACCAATTCCTTTTTATATCTTGATCCCCCTTATCTAATCGAGTCAAACCTCTACGGTAGAAAAGGTAATACACACAAGGATTTTGACCATCATGGATTATGGAAATTACTTAAGAACAGAAACAACTGGATTATGTCCTATAACAACTGCGATGAAATTCGCGACTTGTATAAAGATTTCCGGATCCTCTTTCCTGAATGGAAATATGGCATGTCATCAAGTAAGCAATCAAAAGAAATAATTATTTTAAGTAATGACATGCCAGAGGTAATTGGAGGGTAATTTGCCAAACCAAGCACAAAACGGTTACGCTTTTGAATATGCAATTATTGAATCAATCCCATTCATGATACAAGATTGGATTTCTCGAAATAATAAGGGGTTGTGTAATATTAAATTAGTAGATGATGATGCATACAGAAACACACAAGAAAAATTTTACTCAACTAGTTCAGACCTTCAATCAAAAATGCGTTTAGCAGCTAAAGCCGGGGTAAAAAAAATTCTGGACATGGAACCTAGGATGGTATTTACACAAGAGGATGATCCATTGATTATTTCCTCCAGCCCTGCATCAAACGGGATTGAGGGAGATGTTCGTGATATTGTTATGATTAGGCAATTATCTCAATCAAGGCATAGGGGAAGTCAAAGTGGCAAAACTAAAATCCGTCCCTGGGAAATTGGTATTAGCGCTAAATGGAACAATGATGTTATCAAAAATCCTAGGTTAGCTGAACATTTGGATTTCTGTCAATCTTGGTTTGGTTTTCCTTGTTCTGATGATTATTGGCAAGACTTATTTCAACCGATGAATTACATCAGAGGCCATTTAGGTAGAAATTGGAGCGAATTACCCCGAAAAAAGGAGTTGGTTTATTTACCAATGACTACTGCATTCATCAACGAAGTAACTCGCCAATCCCATACTCACTCTAATTTACCCGAGCTATTAGTAAATTATTTAATTGGGAGATTTGATTTCTATAAAATGATTGCTAAACGCGATCAACGTATTACTGCCGTTCAAGTTTTCAACTTGCGAGGTAATCTTAATCAACCCGATTCTACTCAAACGCCTTTGATTAGAATTAATTCGCAAGCAAACCAACGCCCAACTAGGATAGTGTATATAGGGCATTATCGTGAAAGAGAAGCATGGGTTGAAATTATTCTGGATAACGGATGGCAGTTTACATTACGACTGCATAATGCCGAAACACGAATCATTCCAAGTCTCAAGTTCGATATTAGGTTTGCTGGAAGTCCTGTCAACACATGGTCAGAAAATTGGTAAACATTAATGTAGTTCTCTTGCCCTTTTGCCTGCCCTCCGCTATAATACCGCGCATAAGGCAGTGACGGAGGAAAGTAGCCCGGGGAAACCCGACAGGGATGCGGGAACATGGACTGAAATTCCCGCCCGGCAGGAACCGGTTGAAGTTCCCTCCTGAGCCGCTCAGGTGAAACCGATTTTTGGCAAGTAGTCTGAGCCGCCGGACCCGGCGTTAGCGGGGCAGCCGATGCAGCCGTTTGCGAGTCGGAACAAGCGGGTCACGAACGTGACCAACCTGGGTGGTACCGCGGGCAATTCTCCCCGTCCCTTGATGTGGACGGGTTATTTTTTAACAGGAGCACAGCATGGCAGATTACGAGGAAATTATCAACAAGCTGAAAACCGACCGCGAGAACGCCGCGCGCGACGCGGCGTTGATCGTGGATGAGTCCAGCGCGGCAAAGTTTAAGACCACGTACCTTTCCCCTTCTTCGGTGCTGGCTGAGAGCACACAGGCGATCAAGTCGCTGGATGGACAGTTCAAACCGCTGGTCGGGCAGGCTTCCAACGAGCACAAGCAGTACCTGACCAGGCTTTACGACCAGGCAATCGCTTCATTAAAAGAAAAACAATTAAAGGCCTCCCTGTCTTCCGAGAAGCTGGATATCACCCTGCCCGGGCGGCCCGTTCACCGCGGGCGTCTGCACCCCGATACGCAGATTCTGCGCGAGCTGCTGGCGATCTTCAGCGATATGGGTTTCCAGGTCTTCCAGTCACGCGAAGTGGAGACCGACGAGTACAACTTCCAGCTGCTCAACTTCCCGGTGGGTCACCCGGCGCGCGACATGCAGGACACCTATTTCATGGATGTGCCGGACCGCGGCGACAACCCGCTGGTGTTGCGCACGCACACCTCGCCCGGTCAGATCCGCGCCATGCGCGAGATCGCCGCGCTCAACCCCTCGGACCCCCCGCCGGTGCGTGTGATCGTGCCGGGGATGGTGTACCGCTACGAGCAGGTGGATGTGCGCCACGAGACGCAGTTCGACCAGCTCGAAGGTCTTGCAGTGGGCGAAGGCATCACCTTCTCCGACCTCAAGGGCACGCTTACCGATATGGCGCGCCGCTTGTTCGGACCGGACGCGCGCACGCGCTTCCGCGCCTCTTATTTCCCATTCACCGAGCCCTCGGCCGAGTTCGACATCCAGTGCTTCCAGTGCAAAGGGGCGGGCTGCGGGGTATGCGGCGGCGGCTGGCTGGAGATCGGCGGCAGCGGCATGGTGCACCCCAATGTGCTGCGCAACGGCGGCTACGACCCCGCGCGCTTCACCGGCTTCGCCTTCGGTTTCGGCGTGCAGCGCATCGCCATGCTGCGCTACGGCATCAATGACATCCGCTACTTCTGGGATAACGACCTCAGGTTCTTGGAGCAATTTTAAGATCAGTGAATAGAGAGATGAGAGCAGAGATTCGTCCAGTTATTGACCATTCTCCATTCTCAACTCTCCATTCTCTTTTTCACGGAGTGAATACATGAAAGCACCCTTATCCTGGCTTGAAGATTTCGTTGAAATTGACCTCCCGGTGGCGCGTCTGGCGCACCTGCTGACCATGGCAGGCATGGAGGTGGAGGAGATCCGCGTGATCGGTCTGCCGCTGCCGGAACCCGGCAGCACCACCGCCCAGTTGAGCGGGTTCGAGTGGGACCGCGAGAAGCTCGTAGTCGCTGAGGTGACCGAGGTGATGCCCCACCCCAATGCCGACCGCCTGGTACTTTGTAAATTGAACGACGGCAAACAGGAGCATATCGTGCTCACCGGCGCGCCCAACTTGTTCGAATACAAGGGCATCGGCACGCTGGCGCAGCCGCTCAAGGTCGCCTACGCGAAGGAAGGCGCGCAGCTTTACGACGGTCACCAGGATGGACTGGTACTGACAACCCTCAAGCGCACCAAGATCCGCGGGGTCGAATCTTACTCGATGATCTGCTCAGAAAAAGAGCTGGGCATCTCCGACGAGCACGAGGGCATCATGTTCCTCGACCCTGCGCTCGTACCGGGCACCCCGCTGGTGGATGTGTTGGGCGACGCGGTGATCGACGTGAACCTGCTGCCCAGTTTCGCGCGCTGCGCGAGCATCCTCGGGCTGGCGCGCGAGGTCGCCGCTATTACAGGCAAACCACTCAACGCGCCGCGTTTCTCCCCGCCGCCTGCCACCAGCGACTCCGCATGGGCATCATTGGAGATTACCGATCCTTCGTTGAACCCGCGCTTTGTGCTCGGATTGATCCGCGATGTAAAGATCCAACCCAGCCCCGAGCGCGTACAGCACCGCCTCAAGCTGGCGGGTATGCGCCCGATCAACAACATAGTCGACGCGACCAATTACGCGATGCTCGAACTGGGCGAACCGCTGCACGCTTTCGACTACGATGTGCTGCACAAGCGCGCCAACGGTAATGCGGTGAAGATCATCACCCGCGCCGCCAGGCAGGGCGAAACACTGACCACGCTGGACAACGTCGAGCGCAAACTCGATGAAGGCACCATCCTGGTGTGCGACGAAGCAGGCATCCTTTCGCTGGCTGGCGTGATGGGCGGGCTTGAATCCGAGGTGACCGCAACCACCCGCAACATCCTGCTGGAAGGCGCATCCTGGAACATGATCCATGTGCGCCGTACCGCAAAAGCACAAAACCTGCCCTCCGAAGCCTCTTACCGCTTCACGCGCGGCGTGCATCCTTCGATGGCGGAAAACGGCGTGCGTCGTGGTCTGCAATTGATGAGCGAGTGGGCGCAAGGCAAGCCCGATCCATTGCTGGTAGACGCCTATCCAAAACCTTTCACCGCGCCGGAGGTAGAGATTACCACCCAGGACGTGAAACGCTGGCTGGGGCTTGAACTTTCCGCCGTGCGTATTGCCGAACTGCTGGCGCGCCTGGAGTTCAAGGTGGAAGTGAGCGGCGACTCGGTACGCGCCACCTGCCCCGATCACCGCATGGACATTGGCGAGGGCATCACCGGCAAAGCCGACCTGATCGAAGAGGTCGCGCGCATTCACGGCTACGATAATATCCCGGAGACGCGCATCAAGGACGCGCTACCGCTGCAACTGGGCAACCCCACACTCAGACGAACGGACCATGTCCGCGACCTGCTGACCGCGCTGGGCCTGCAGGAGATCATCAGCTACCGCTGGACGACACCGGAAAAAGAGGGGCGCCGCCTGCCCAAAGATGCTGCCACGGACGATAAGCCTTATATGCGCATCGCCAACCCGCTGGCTTACGAAAAAGCTTTCCTGCGTCACAGCGTGGTGGCGAGCCTGCTGGATACCGCGGAACGCAACGCCCGCCACGCCGTGAAAATGGCGCTCTTCGAGATCGGCCCGGTCTTCCTGCAATCGGAAGACCCCAGCGGTCTGCCCGACGAACTCACCAGCCTGGGCGTGCTGCTGGCGGGTCAGCGCAGCCCGTCGGGCTGGCAGAAAGCGGATACGGCGGCGATGGATTATTACGACCTCAAGGGCGTTGTGGAAGACTTGCTCGAGAGCTTGCACATCGCGGATGTGAACTTCAAACCCGGCGATCATCCCAGCTATCATCCCGGCAAATGCGCCTTGATCCTCGCCGGCGAGCAGCAGTTAGGCGTGATGGGCGAGATCCACCCGGCGGTGCGCGAACGCTACGACTGGGGGGACACCTTCAAGGCTCCCATCCTGGCTGCGGATATCAACCTGGACCTGCTGCTCAGCCTGATCCCGGAGCTTTCGCGCACGAAGGACATCCCGGCTTTCCCGGCGGTAGTGGAAGACCTCGCCATTGTGCTGGATGAGACCATCCCCGCGGTGGACGCGGAGAAATTGATCCGCCAGGTGGGCGGCAAATTGCTGGCAGACCTGCAGTTGTTCGATCTCTTCCGCGGCGGGCAGATCGGCGAAGGGAAGAAGAGCCTGGCGTACCGCCTGACCTACCAGGCACCTGACCGCACGCTAACCGACAGCGAAGTCGCCCAGGTGCGCAACCGCATCAGCAAGCGATTGGACCAGGAGTTAGGCGCAAAACTAAGGAGTTGATCAGCGCGGGGTCTCGAATGAGACCCCGTTTTTTATTATCTGAAAATTCTTATCGAATTAGTATAGTCCAATGATCAAAGAGAAAAATGAAAAACAAACCTGAACGAATAATCGTAATCCTGTTGATCTGCCTGAGCCAGATAATCCCCACAGCCATTGCCCTGGCAAATTCGGCACCACCGCCAACCCAAATCTATCTGCGATTCTATACTGCGGAGACTATAGCGCCAAAGATTGAAGGGGTTCAATTCGTGGGGTGTTATGAGCGTAGTTGCACACGCATGGTCAATCTGATTGAATACTGTCAAGTACTCTCGTCGGGATTTCTCGCGACACTCCCAGTTGAATCAGTGAGTTGGCATTTTGACTGTACCAGGTCACGGTGTTTTTTGCGGGCAATTTCACAAGAATTGAAACCTATAAGTACTTAAGAGTAATCTCATACTACTGTACAGTCTCATGGAAGGTGAACCTGGAAGAAGCTGTTCCATCAATAAACGATGATGAAAAACTCGAATCCATGCCTAACATTATTAATTTCATCATCACCTATGCACTAACAATTCTTGTAGAAATTCTAACGACTTTCCTGTTATTAAGATTCTTTCACAAGTCAATCAGCCTTCCGATCAAGAAAGTCCTTCTATCCCTCCTGCTGGTAAACGTGCTTTCATACCCCGTTTCCTGACTGGCGATCCCTTCATTCGGACAATTTACTTCACCTAGTACTCATATTACAGGCTTGAGGGTGACCGGAATCGTCGCTTTTTATACATTTATCAGTATCATTGTGCAAAAGAAACGGGTGCGTGTGAAAAAGTGGGTCAGCGTGGTCCTTGCGATTTCAGTACCAGTTTGTTTAATCTCATACATGATCGCGAGTGTTACGGTCCCGTATGGAGATCAGACGGTTGTCACGAACGGATTGCCCTGGAGCCTCGTGGTCTTGCTTGCAGAAATCTTCGCGGTGGTTTTTGAAAGTGTTGTGCTTTTCGTATTCAACAAGAGGGATATTCCATACAAAAATGTATTGCCCTTTGCCCTCATCGCCAAAGGCGCAAGTTTTTTGCTGGGATATTGCCTTTTCTTAGGTTAGTTTCAATCGACGGACCGAATTTTTCGATTACTTCTGATTCTCCTCCTGCAAGCGCCGGTGGGTGCCATCGCAGAGCGGTTTGTTGCACGACTCGCCGCAATTGCACAGCGTCACCCGGTTGCGCACCTCCAGCGGCTGTTGATCAGATCGTTCGATCTCGATATACCCGGTTACCCAGAGCGGTCCCTGGATCGGTCCCGCTGAAATGACCTCAACGGAATCGGCGATTTGCACGGGCAGGTCTGCTTCAATATCCTCGCCGTCAGGCGTCAAGGAGTAGGAGTAGGTGCCTGAGGGGCAGCGGTCGATCATTGCCATGATCTCCGCCCGCACAGCCGGTTCTTTAGTGTGCGGTACCATGCGCGGGATATTGGTTTTGCGATTTCCGCAGAATCCCGAATTCATGCACAGGCTGTGATCGCTTTTCACCACGATCCCGGTGCCGCGTTCATCGACTTTTTGGCGGTCTGCGAAGGAATCCGTGCGCGCGGTTTCCGTCCCATCAAAACCATTTCGTTTGTGCGTGCCGTCGCAAAACGGCTTATCTTGCGAACCTCCGCAGCGGCACAGGAAGTACGGGCTTTCAACTTGAATCTCCCCATCCACCTTCCAATTCAAGGGTTCGCCGTATTCCGATACAATTTGTGATTTTCTGACAAGCGGGATATTTCCTTCCACTTTATAAGGACCGTTGGGGCGCACGGTGATCTTACCGTTTGCGTATTTTTTATTCAATGCCGGCATCCTATTCCTGGTAGCTTCCCAGACAAGAGAAAATGCGATCAATGTCGATCTCGGTCAGCTTCTCGTACGCTTCTGACGCGCCAAGGTTTTCGTCCAATTGTTCCAGGCGGGTAGCGCCGGTGATGACGGAGGATACCTCCTTGCGGCGCAATATCCAGGCGATGGCGAGCTGCGCGGGCGTGATATCCAGGTCGTTGGCGATCTCGGTGAGGCACTTCACGATCTCAACGCGCTCGGGGGTGATGCGGTCGCGAATCCAACTGTAATCTTCCAGCGAGGCGCGGCTGCCCTTCGGGATGCCGTTATTGTATTTGCCGGATAGAATTCCATAATAGAGCGGCGAGAAAGTGGTCAACCCCATGCCCAGCTCGCGCGCCACCGGCATCACTGAATCCTCCACGCGATGGCGGTGGAAAATGTTGTATTGCGGCTGGTCCATGGTCGGTGGGATCAGCCCAAACTCGCGCGCGGTGCCGTATGCCTGCATGATATAGCGGGCTTCCCATTCCGAGGTGCCCCAGTAGAGCACCTTGCCCTGATGGATGAGATCGGTCATCGCGCGCACGATCTCCTCCATGGGGGTGTCGGGGTCATAGCGGTGGCAGAAGTAAAGATCCACGTAATCCGTCCCCAGGCGCTTGAGGCTGGCATTGATCGATTCGGTGATGTGTTTGCGCGAGAGCCCCCGTCCGTTGGGACCCTTGAAGGTCGGCCAGAAGACCTTGCTGGAAATCACCAATTCCTCGCGCGGCATGGTCGCGATGGCCTTGCCCATCACGATCTCCGCCTGTCCTTCGGCGTACATGTCAGCGTTGTCGAAGAAATTGATCCCCTGGTCAAACGCTTCTTTGATGAGACTGATCGCCGTGAATTCATCGATCTGGTTGCCGAAGGTCACCCACGCGCCGAGTGAAATTTCGCTTACCTTAATTCCTGATTGGCCAAGTCGTCTGTAGTGCATGTTTACTCCTTATCTTCCTGTTCTCCCGCTCCTATACCGAGAGGCTTCCACTTCGATTCATCCGCGCGCAGGCGGTGCATTTCACCACCGCGGTTGTGCAGCAGGTCAAAGTTTTCCGGTTTGATGTAATACGACTCGCCATCTAACAGCCCACTGACACCGGATTGCCCCGGTTCGGCGCGTTTGTTCTGGCAATAGGCGCAGGTTTTGGGGTCATGCGCAGTGTAAGCTTGCGGTTCTTCGTAGGTAGTAATGTAGCCTTCGTAATTGCGCAGCACGATCTTATGGTCGGAGGAGCTGATGTGATAATTGGGCATCACCGGGATCTTCCCGCCGCCGCCGGGCGCATCAACCACGTAGGTGGGCACGGCAAAACCGGAAGTGTGCCCACGAAGCCCTTCGATGATCTCGATACCTTTCGCCACCGGGGTGCGGAAGTGCCCCGCCCCTTCCACCAGGTCGCACTGGTAGAGGTAATAGGGACGCACGCGGATGCGCACCAGCTTTTGCACCAGGTCGCGCTGGATGTGCACGCAGTCATTGACACCCGCCAGCAGCACCGACTGGTTGCCCAGGGGTATGCCGGCGCGGGTCAGTTTATCGGCAGCAATGGCGAGCTCCTGCGAAATCTCGTTGGGATGATTCACGTGGATATTCATCCACAACGGGTGGAAGCGCTGCAGCATGTCGGTCAGTTCATCGGTCACGCGCATGGGCATGAACACCGGCACGCGCGAGCCAATGCGGATCACTTCGATGTGCGGGATCTCGCGGATGCGCGTCAACAACTCTTCAAGCATCCTGGGCGCCAGGGTCAGCGGATCACCGCCAGAAAGCAGCACGTCGCGCACCTGCGGAGTCTTCTTCAGGTAATCGATCTGAGCATCCCACTCGCCGCGCGAGAAGGTCTGGTTGGGGTCACCTACGATCCGTGCGCGGGTGCAGTAGCGGCAGTACGAGGCACATTGGGTGGTCACCAGCATCAGTACGCGGTCAGGGTAACGGTGCACCAGCCCCGGCACCGGCGAATGGCGGTCTTCAGCGAGTGAATCCTCCATCATCCCCATGAAAGCGTCGATCTCCCCGGCGGTGGGAATAATCTGGCGGCGGATGGGGTCGTCGGGGTCATTCGGGTCGATCAGAGATACAAAGTACGGGGTCACGTCCACGCGGAATAAGCCCGGCGAGCTCAATGCTTTGCGTTCGCTGCCGGTCAGTCGAAAAACCTGTTCAAAATCCTCCACCGAGTTAAGGCGGTTGCTGAGCTGCCAGCGCCAATCGTTCCATTTATCGTCCGGAATACTGGCAAAGGCTGGGGCGCGCCTTGATGGAAAGGGGGTTAATGACATGGATCCTCCTGGTAGATTTGTGTCATGCTGTAATTCATTTTAAGGGTTAATCAAAAGTGGGTCAACTGGTTGACACAAGACAACAGGCAGCTTTCGCTGCCTGCTGGTCGAGAATCAATTTGGCGAGTCGCTAATCAATGTGATACGGGACTTCGGTGATAACGATGTTGCGCCGATAGAGCAAGGCTTTTCGCAGTGTCTCCGCTGTGCGCATGTGCAGAAAACTCGACCACCAGTGCTTGGGCAGGAATTGCGGCACCACCAGGGTGATGATCTCGTTCGGCGCGAGGATGGTGGAAATCTTGTCCACATACTCCAGCAGGGGTTCGAGGAACAAGCGGTAAGGGGAATCCAGCACTACGAGGCGATAGCCGTCGCCCCAGGTTTCCCACTTGGATTTGACCTTTTCGGATTCCGCGGGGTCGATGGATACGTGCACAACGGTGATGTCATCAGAAAGCGAGCGCGCGAAGTGCAGCGCTGCCAGCGTGCCGTTGTGTACGCCACTGATGGGCATGATCACCCGGTTGTGACTGAATTGGCGCTGGGCGGGGAAATTCTCCAGCGAAAGGCTGTTGGCCACATGCTGGTAATGGCGATGGATCTGGATGAGAATCAGTACCAGGATCGGGATCAGGATGATGACAATCCATGCGCCGTCTTTGAACTTGGTGATCGCGAAGATTAACATCACGATCGCGGTACAAACCGCACCAAACCCATTGATGAACATCTTAAACTTCCATCCGCGGTTGTAGCGCAGGGTTGAACCGCGCTCAATCACTTCTTCCTCGGCTTTAAGATGCCCGGATTTCCACCAGCGCCGCGCCATACCAGATTGTGACAGGGTAAAAGAGAGAAAAACGCCGATAGCGTAAAGTGGGATCAGGCTGGTAACGCTGGCGTTGAAACCGATCACCAGCAGTGATGCGATCACTGCCAGCACGACAATGCCCCCCGAATAGACCAGGCGGCTGCCGCGGAAGGTTAATTGACGTGGAAGGAAACCATCAGCAGCGGTTAAGGCGCTGAGACGAGGAAAATCAGCGAAAGCAGTGTTGGCTGCCAGGATGAGGATCAAAGCAGTGCTGGCGATTACCATCAGGTAGGGGATGCCCTGACCGCCAAATACGGTCCGCGCCAGTTGTGAGATCACTGTTTCGATCTCAGACGGTATCACGCCCGAGCGGCTGGCCAGGAAAGAGATTCCCAGGAAAAGGGATGCAAGAATTACTGCCATCATGATGAGTGTTTGCCCTGCGTTCTTGCTGCGCGGTTCTTTGAACGCCGTGATACCATTCGAAATGGCTTCGATACCGGTCAGCGCCGCTGTTCCGCTGGAGAACGCGTGCAGCAGCAGGAACGGGGTGATCACGGAAACGACCCCTTCCATTTCAAGGTGAGGAGGATTAACGACCGTGCCCAGTGAGCCGCTGAAATAGCGCACCAATCCGATGATCACCGTGACGAACATCGAGAGCACAAAGAAATAGGTGGGAATTGCGAACACAACTCCGGATTCCTTGACGCCGCGCAGGTTCATCAACATGACAAAAAGGATCAATACCACAGCGATCACAACCCGATACTCCATTACCGGCGGGAAGGCCGACACAATTTGCGCCACGCCAGAGGAGATGGACACCGCCACGGTAAGGATATAATCCATCAAGAGGGCGGCTCCGGCCACCAACGCTGGCATTTCGCCGAGATTGTCGCGTGAAACAATATAAGCGCCGCCCCCGCCCGGGTAGGCGTGAATGGTCTGCTCATACGAGAAGGTCACGATCGTCATCAGGATCACGATCGCGATGGAGATGGGAAACACGTAGTGAAACGCCCCGGCTCCCGCCGCAGCCAGGATGATCATGATCTCCTGGGTGGCGTAAGCGGTGGATGAAAGCGCGTCCGAAGCAAAAACCGCCAACCCGATCAGTTTGCCGATCGTCTGGTGCGGCGCATCCGCGGTGGCCAATGGCCGACCGATCAACATTGTTTGCAACGTTTTCCTGGGTACGTGGTTTGTGGGCTCTTCAAAGATATTCTGTGAAAATGATTCAGCCATTGATATTCTCCAATGAGTCGGAGTTTATCCAACAGCCGTAAAAGGGGAGCAAAGTTTTACGCGAAAATATAAAGAAAAAATAAAGGGATTTTCAATCAGCGGTGCGAAAACGGTAGCCGATGCCGGGATCCGTGATCAGGATGCGCGGGTTGTCCGGGTCGGCTTCGATCTTCCGCCGTAATTGACCGATATACACGCGCAGGTATTCCACGTGATTGGACTCTTCGAAACCCCACACATGGGAGAGGATCGCCTGGTGGGTGAGCACCCGGTCAGGATTCGCCGCCAGGTATGCGAGGAGATTAAACTCGGTGGCGGTCAGCTTGACCTCCTCCTCATTCAATGTGACCACGTGTCTGGCGAGATCAACCACCAGCGCTCCAGCACGGATGGCGGTTTCGCGGTTGCCGATCGAGTCCGCGGAATGCCTGAGCGCGACACGGATGCGCGCGAGCAGCTCCTCAATGTTGAAAGGCTTGGTCAGGTAATCATCCGCGCCCTTGTCCAGCACCATCACCTTGTCGCGCTCACTTTCGCGCACCGACAACACGATGATGGGCGTCTTGGACCATTCGCGTATCTGTTCGCAGACCGAGATGCCGTCCATATCCGGCAGCGAGAGGTCGAGGATGATCACATCCGGAGATTGAGTAGCTGCCAGCGCAATCCCCTCCTCGCCGGTGACTGCCGAAATGACGCGGAAATGCGCGGAAGCCAGGATGGTTTTCAAGGCTCGCAGGATCTGGGGTTCATCATCAATGAGCAAAATTAATGGGTCTTTATCCATCGGTTTCGTCTCCCGGGAGCTTCGGAGGTTCGCCCTCCGCCATTAGCGGTAACGCGATATTGAACGCGAATCCATCCGGCCGGTTTTCCGCCCATATCCTGCCCTCGTGGGCTTCGATCAACCCCTTGCAGATGGACAACCCTAACCCCGTGCCCGTGATCTTGTCCGCCTGCGTGACGCGGAAGAACTTATCAAAAATGTGTTCCAGGTGCTCTTCAGGCACATGCGGGCTTTGATTGTGTACGCTGATGACAGCCTGCTCATTTTCCACCTTCCCCGAGACGCGGATAGGCGCGTTTTCCGGCGCGTACTTGATACTGTTGCTGAGCAGGTTGGCGAACACCTGCTCCATCAGCATGTAATCAGTGGGAACAAGCGGGAAACCATGCGGGAAATCGAAGACCACCGGATTTCTGCGCAGTTGAGAGTGCATTTTTTCACACACGCCTTTCACAATCTCAGGGATCGAGTTCCAGCGCTTCATAGGATGCAATGCCCCCGCTTCGATGCGCGACATATCCAGCAGGTTGCCCACCAGTAAATTCAGCGCATCCGCCTCCTCGTCGATGGTTTCAACCAATTCGCGGCGGGCATCGCTATCCCACTCAATCGTGCCGCTGCGCAGACTGGAGGAGGAGGCTTTGATCACCGCCAGCGGAGTTCGCAACTCGTGGGAAACCGAACTGAGCAGCGAGGTTTTTACGCGGTCGCTTTCCTCCAGCACCCGTGCCAGTTGCTCCTGCTTGAATAGGCGCGCCCGTTCGAGCGCCAGGGCGGCCTGGTTGCTGAAGGTTGCCAAAAGGCGGGTTTCCTCAAGAGAAAGATCACTCTGGTCGAACCATAAACGCATCTCGCCCTCGGTATTGCGAGCGGTATACATCGAAAGAGATAGGTCACACGGCTCTTTGAGATCACCTTCCTGTGGAAAGCGGGAGGTGATAGGGTTGGTGCCTGCCCCGCTAACGGCGCTAATCACCACCTGCTGAAAGTGGAAGGTCTCGACCAATTTCAAGGCAACCGTCTGAAGAATTGCCCGAACCTCCGTCAACCCCGCCAGCGCGGAGTTCAACTCGTAAAGGCGCATGGCTTCCCACTCGCGTTTTTTCGCCAGGCGTTCGGCGGCCCGCGCCTGGCCGACCAATTGGCTGACCACGATCGAGACCAGCAAGAAGACGATCAACGTGATGAGGTCCTGGGTCTGGTGAACGGTTAACGTAAAGTACGGCTGGATGAAATAATAATTGAACGCGAGAAACGAGAGAAAACCGGCGATGATGCCAAAGGTGAGTCCCCAGGCCATTGTGCAGCCCAAAACCGGCAGCAGGTACAGCAGCGCGATCAATTGGATCTGCAACCCAGATTCGACTCGTTTTAATATGAAAGTTAATAACCCAACTATAGCTACGCTCGCCAACAGGCGAAACGACCAGCGGGGAACATGTTTCGAGAAGGTTAGAAAATTGGTTCGCATGGCGCGCTTGCTCTTTCTTATGATTATATTGCACGATCATTCGATATTAACTGCTCTTCAGCGAACGATCATTGATTATATTTCATATAAATGTTTTATTAGAACAGCACGGGCTTCCTGTTAGGAAAACTTCAAAAGTG
>DDXM01000033.1 GCA_002347485.1 Anaerolineaceae bacterium UBA2260
ACCCGCGAGGGTGTCGATTTCTAACAGGTGGTTTCTTTCAAATCAATGGTAGGATGGACTGATCAACATCCTCGTCCGTGGCCGGGGTTGGTACCTGATCAAACACCTGCCATTCCTCCATATGCGTCGCCACCGCGCCAGGCGCGAGTTCGCGCAGGGGCGCCAGGGTTTCCAATTCCAGTATCTCGGCGGTGGTATAGGCTTCGAAATTGCAATTCAGGTCTGGGTAACCGGCGCTTTCCTCCCACGCGAAGCGCTTGAGGAAAAATAGCCCGTTCAATGCGTACCCAGCCCAACCGTAAGGATTCTGCAACCCGATCTTGAGCGCTGTGGCAGCGCTCGCATCCTGCCGGATCTGAATATAACGCTTACCCCAGCGCAGACGTGGGTCGCCCGGGTCGGTGTAGCCCCATAAGCTGATCGTATGTGTGGGCAATAGTTGATGCGGTCTGGCCAGGTTGTGCGGGATGATCGCCGTGCCGCCCGCGCTCATCACGGTCAACGCCCAGGGTGCCAAATTCAGCGTCTGACGTCCCAGGTTTTCGATCACGTGCTCCACCTTAAAGCCGCTTTTTCTCTCCAATGGACTGATGACGATGACTTTCAGTAATCCGCTCTTTTCCACCGGCGCCGCGAAGCGCACACCGCGCCCGGTCACGGTCACCTGCACAGGTTGATTGTCCGGCGCGTAGGTGAACTCCTTCACTTCTGGCGCGCACCACAGCCGGTGACCCCCATAGATCTTCCACTCAGTGCCGCCGTTTGTACCCGCATGATCCGCATTGACGTAAAAAAGGTTACCCCTGTCATTAAGACTGCAGTAGATGACGCGCGGGCCGACCTCGGTCGTGACAATAAGGGTGACGCCCTGGTGTGTCAGCCGGACGCAATCCTCCCAACCGGCGAAGCTGATGTGATCGATTTCCATGGTTGAACCTTTCTATCATTGATCTGTGGAAATTATACATAACAATCCGAAAGAAAAAGAGGCGCCGTGAACACAGCGCCTCTTTGGGTCTAAGATCCGGTTTACGTGTGGTCCTGCACCAGGCGGCCTTTTTCCTTGCGCGTTTGCACCAGAACGTTGGTATAGAACTTGTTGTAGGTGCAGCAGCCGATCGGGCTCTGCTGGATGAGCAATTCAAGACAGTTGTCGCAGGCGGTGCAGAAGTGGATCTCGTCTTCGCGCCCTTCGCGGAACTTCTTTGGCAGCAATGGATCAGCCAGTGATTGTCTGCCGAGGGCGATCATATCTACGTAACCCTTCTCTATGTTTTGCGCGCCATAAGTGAGCAGCGACTTGTCCTCAGTGGTGACGGCTTGCAGCTTGTTCTTGCCTTTTCCGAACACCGAATAGTTGGATCCCACTACGACAGTTTCCTTCTTCAGATTGTCGCGCAACACCTTGGCGAAGTACTGGTGCAGGTAAGCGAAGTAGGGTCGTTCCTTGTCGCACTGGGTGAGGCTGATGGTGATGGAGGGACTGCCCGCGGATTGCACGAAGTACTGCGCGCCGCGTTCCTCGAGACCCTGCACCAGGTCGATCACCTCGCTCAGATCGATCACGGGTGTGTCAGGTCCAGCGGTGCCCATGCCGCCAGGGAAGCCTTCCCACACCGAAACCTTGGAGCCGATGAGGAAGTTCTTGTCCGGCACGGCTTTCTGGATGCGTTCGTACAGGTCGAAAGCGAACTGGCGGCGGTTTTCCCACGGTCCACCATATTTCCATTTGCGCGTGTTGTACGGGCGCAGAATCTGCGAACCGAGGTAACCGTGGCAGAATTTCATGTCAATGCCGTCCGCGCCGGAATCGTAGGCGATTTTGGCGGCGAGTACGAAATGATCCATGATCTCGTCGAATTCCTCCTCGGTGAAGACGTCGCCCTCATACCCAGGCAACAGTTTGACCGAAAGCCGCTTCGAGAACGCGGGGTTGCTCAATTCACCCGAATGGGTCAACTGGAACAGGAACAGGGTGTTCGGATTGATCTGCTTAAGGTGGCTGACAAATTTGGTCAACGCGGGTTGGTTCTTGGGCATGATGAACAGCTGGTTCATCCGTCCGCGATTCTTGTCGGTGATTGTGATGGCCTCCAACGTAACCACGCCAGCTTCTCCACGGAACAGGTTCTCATAGCGTTGGTAGGTCAGGTCGGTAGGGTTGCCTTCTGCATCGGCGTCGTTGCATTCCATCGGTTGGATGAAGAAGCGGTTTTGACTGGTTCTAGCGCCAAAATTGATCGGGGATAACAGGATCTGTCTCTTGTCCATTTATAATTCTCCTGATTTTAAATCTAAAGGTTCACAAAACTCAAACGTGACGCCATTGGGGTCGAGGAAAAGCAGCACGCGGACACCCAGGTCAGGCAGGTCGGTGGTGCGAAGCGTAATCTGAACGCCCGCGTCGCGCAGCAATCGCTCGTGCGCCGCCACGTCCTGTACAGCAAACGCGAGATGACGCAACCCCGATTCGCTTTCCTGGCGGTCAGCGATGGGGTTCTTGCCATGATAATCGAACAACTCAAGCCGGGTTTCACCGGGGACCTCAAAATAAGTGATATCGAACTCACCACAATCCACGGTCTGCAATTGTTTGAAGCCCAGGACATTTGTGTAAAAATCGCGGGACTTTTCAAAGTCAACTGTGTTGATCGAGATGTGCTCGATGCCTGTGATCTTCATGATACTGTTCCTCGCTACGGATTACAACAGCTCGCGCTTGCTGATCTCAGGTGAGACGAAGATCTTGAACAGGCTGGGATCCTTGCGCAGCTCATGCAGCGCCCATTCCAGGTCTTCCAAGGGCACACGCATCGAGAACAAGGGTTTTGGATCGATGCGGCCGCTGGAAATGAGATTGATCGCGTCCGGCCAATCCTGTCCAACCCCGGCGCACGAGCCGGTGATCTTCTTTTCACCCAGCACGAACTCGAAGGGTCGGATCTTCATTTCCTCATTTTCACCAGCGATACCAAAAGCGGAAAGCTTCCCGCCGCGGCGCAGCATGGCGAAAGCCTGTTCATAGGTCTGAACCTTGCCAACCGCTTCGATGGCGTAATCGACCCCACGCCCGCCTGTTATCTTCATCACTTCCGCCACCGGGTCGGTGATGTCATCCATGTGGAAGGCGTAATCCGCACCCATGACATCCTTGGCGATCTTGAGGCGTTTGTGGTTCTTGCCGAAAATGATGACGGGGGCGCAGGCTCGCAACACAGCCATGCGCGCGTGCAGGGTACCCAAACCACAGCCGATGACCGCGAAACTGCTGCCAAGTCGCGCATCGAGGGCTTTGGCGGCATGGATGACGCAGGAGACCGGCTCGATGAACGCACCTTCTTCGAAACTCATATTATCGGGTAGCAGGTGCACCTGTGCGGCGGGAGCTTTCACATATTCAGCGAAAGTTCCGTTGGTGTGAATGCCAAGTTGGGTGAAGCTGTCGCACAGCAGTTTGTCACCGTGCATGCAGTAATAGCAGGTGCCGCAGCTCATGTTGATGTCCGCGGTCACGCGGTCGCCGACTTTCAAACCGCGGTTGTGCGCGCCAACTTTGGCGATCACGCCGGAGAACTCGTGCCCGGGAATCATGGGCAGTTTGTCAGCGGAGTACCAGCCGTTGTAGATGCTCCAATCCGTCCCGCAAATTCCGGTATTCTTGACCTGGATGAGCACTTCTTCATCGTTGATTTCAGGAATGGGAACTTCCTGCACCTTGATCACGCCGATCTTTTCAAAAACAGCAGCTTTCATTGTGTCAGCCATAATCGTGTCTCCTTCATACATTATTCGGAATTAATTGAACAGCACGTCGTTGCGGCCTTCATAAGGTTTTTCGATGAGCAATGGTTTTAAGAAGGCAATGGTCTTGGTGATGCCATCCTGGCGGCTCATGGTCACGTCTTCATGTTCATAACTCATCACATAGTCATAGCCGATGAGCGAAAGCTCGGTGATGACCTTCTTCCAGGGCACCGACCCCCATCCGGGGATGCGGAAGCGAAAGCCACGGCCGAGGCGCTGCCAATCACCCTGCGGAATCAAGCCGGAACGGCGTACGTTGTGCGCCACGATCTCGCCGTCTTTGGCATGCACATGGTAGATGCGCCCGGCAAGCTGGTCGATGAAGTTTTCTACATCGATGCCCAGGTAGATGAGGTTGGCGGGATCAAAATTGAACCCGAATTCCTTGCGCCCGCCCATCAACTCCACGGCGCGCAGCGCGGTTTCCACGTTGTAGACGAGTTCGTTCGGGTGCGGTTCATGGGCGAATTTGACGCCGTACTCGGCAAACTTGTCGAGGATCTTGCCCCAGCGCTCTACGAACTCGGCTTCCATATCTGCCCACCCCTTGGAGTAAGGCCAGGGGAAGAAGCGGCCGAAGTTCTCACAACCGATAAAGCCTGTGACCACAGGGATTTCAAGCGCGTTGGCAGCCTGGGCGGTCTTGATCATCCGCTCTGTGCCAAACTTGATCTTCTCCTCCTTGCTTCCGGGGAAGATGGCGTCAGTGTCCTTGCCGAACGGACCCAGAACGATCTGTCCCTCGGGATGGTTGGCGAGGGCGGAGGCGATCAGCCCGTAGGATTTCATCAGTTGTTTCAACTCGGCGGCTTGGTTGCCTTTGACAACCTCTTCAATGTCCAGGTGCGGGTTATTTGAAAACGCAGGCAGTTCAACCGCCTGGTAACCCAGCCCGGAGGCCATTTTGAACACATCCTCCAGGGGCAGGTCTAGAAATGTCGCTGTGAATAAACCAATTTTCATTTTTAGTTATCCTTTCCTATGGTAAAGATCAAGATTTCATCATGTGCTGTTACCCGACAGGGAATTAATGGACACTACTCCCCGCCAGAAAAATCTCATTGAACCCTAAATCGGCACCTCCTCGTCGTTCAGATATCTCTTGTAATCTATTCAATGTATCCATGCAAGCTATACTCAATTGGATAAATATTTTCCTCAATCAATTCCCATCAGCATTTCGCCAAGCCTGGCGAGTGAATCTGTGCAGTTTTCAAATACCGGCAACAAGCGCTCATACACCTCGCTGTTTTCCTCCACCGGTTCCACAACCTCAACGGTCTTGTGGATGTCGTCGATACGGGAGAAATCCTCCCATATGCCGCATCCCACCGCCGCCAGCGCTGCCGCCCCGAGGGCAGCCGCGTCCTGGTCAATGGTGCTTTTGATGACGCGCGCGTTGAAAACGTCAGCGAATATTCCCAGGTAAAAACGGCTTTTCGCGCCACCGCCCACGAACAGGATCTCATCTTCCAGCCAGGTGTACTTGCGCAACAGGTCCAATCGCAGGCGCAGGTTCATGGCGATGCCTTCCATGGCGGCTCGGATCAGTTCCGGCTGCCCGTGTTTGAGGTCCAGTCCGACATATGCGCCGCGCAGGTGAACATTCGGGTCCTGCGAGTTGCCGCCCGCCAGGCTGGGGTTGAACAGAAGCTTGTTGGATCCCACCGGCGCTTTGGCGGCTTCACGGTTCATCAACAGGTACACATCCTCACCGCTGCTGGCGGCTTCTGCAACCAGGTCCTGGCAAAGGTTGTCCTTCACCCAGTTGTAGGCGGTACCCGCGGAAAAAATACTGACTGCCGATGTGTACATGCCGGGGATGACGTGGGCGAATACATAGGGTTTATAGAGGGTATCCAGCACCGGTTTGGTCGAGGAGACAGCGATCCAGGCGGAAGAGCCTAGAGAGGTGTAAACGCGGCCGTCGCGGGTGTTCTTCGCGCCCAGCGCCATACAGGAATTGTCCACCCCTCCGCATACCACCAGCGAAGCTTCATCCAGCCCCAGCTCGCGCGCTGCTGCGGTGGTCAGCCTACCAAGTACATCGGTGGATGCCGTTATCTCGGGCCACAACTGGGCTGGCAACCCACTGGCAGCAATAAAATCCTCCTCGTATTTTTGCCCAAGCAGGTTGTAAATGCCAGTGCCTGAAGCGTAGGAGCGATCGGTTTTCATCACCCCTGTGAGCCGGTAATTGATGTAATCCTTGGTACCCAGGATCTTGTCGACCCGGGAGAACATTTCTGGTTCGTGATCGCGGTACCACATCACCTTGAAGACCGTGTAACAGGCGGCCGGGAAGCCATTACCGGTAATGGAGTACCAGTGGCCCGCGTCCACGCGCGAGAAAAAGTCGGCGGCTTGATCCTGGGCGCGGATATCTGACCAGATGGGGGTGTACTCGCGCAGCAGCCTGCCGCCGCGGTCCACCGGAACAGCCCCCAGGCTGTGCCCCGAGATCCCCAGCGCGGTGATATCGCGCACGTCCACCTTGCTTAGCGCGAGCAGTTTTTTGGTGCTGGCGACCACTGCCTGCCACCAATCCTGCGGTGCCTGCTCATGCCAGCCGACGCGGGGATAATGCGTTTCGTACGGCTCGAAAGCGCTCGCCAGGCACTCACCTTCGGTATTGTAGAGCGAGGCTTTGTTTCCGCCAGTCCCCAGATCAAACGAAATAATCAGATTTTTCATCACTCGCCTGTAACTTAATCCTCAATTTCGATCCCATTGGTAAATTCACCGGCTTTCTGAACAATCTCAATACCGCTTTTGAGGTTCACGCCGAAGCGGCGCGCTCCAGCGCGGTACATCGCCAGGAGAGTCTCCAGTCTGCGGATGCCCCCGGATGCCTTGATCTTGATCCTGTCACCCACGAAAGATTTGACCAGTTTCACATCTTCCAGCGTCGTGCCGCGGTCAGCCCAGCCGGTGCCTGTTTTCACGAAAGTCGCCTCGCTTTCCATGCAGATTCGACAGGCTTCCTTCGTTTCCTCGGTGGTCAGGTACATGATCTCGATAATCACTTTGAGCGGCAACGGGTGTACCACACTGGCGACCGCCTTTACGTCCGTTTCCACCTCGGCGAATTCACCAGATTTCAGTTTTCCGATATTCATCACCATGTCGATCTCATCACAACCCGCGTCAACCATTTCCTGCGCCTGGATAACTTTCACTGACGTGGAATCGGAGCCGGACGGGAAACTGACATTTCCTACGACGTGGATGGGACTGTCTGCCAGCAACTGGCGGGTATGGGGGATGTAGCATTGCAGGACCGACACCTGTCCAAAGCCGTAAGCCCGAGCCGCCGCCACCATTTCTTCGATATCGGCGCGGTTGGACCAGGTGCGCACGCAGGACAGGTCGATCATCTTGGCAATATCTGTGGCAAAAAGGCGCATGTGATTCTTCCTACAAAATACCTTCGAGCAATTCCACCGCGTCGCGGATACATTTACTGCATATGGTCTTGAAGAGCCCGGCTTCGACCACCTTGGCGCGTTCCAGCGGGTCACTCAGATCGTGGCCAATCAATTCGCGGCAATAGATGGATCCGTTGCGCAGTTTGAATTGATCTGCCAGGTCCTTTACCAACCGGTATGTCGTTTCGGTTTCGTTACCGTAGCGGGTACCGTTGGAAACCGTCTTGCCATGCTTTAGTCCAATCACCATGAAAGCCCCGGTGAGCGCTCCGCAAACCTCGCACATGCGCCCCATGCCCGAGCCGAATCCAGTTCCCAGGCGCAGCGCATGTTCTTCGCTCAATCTGAAATCCGCAGCATAGGCAGCCAGAACAGATTGGGCGCACCCGAAGCCTTGTTCATGATATTGCGCGGCTAAGGCGATTTTTTCCATCAATGCGCTACTTTCTCACTGAGCTGGCAGCGACATTCAACTTGTCGAACAATTCGGGGGTCAGGTCGAAGTGCAGCACCTGGGCCACCACCTGCGTCCAGCCGTGAACGAAGTACAGCCAACCGTCTTCCACCACCACCTTGCGGCTCTCCACCTGCGCCAATGCCTGGTGCATGAAGTCCAGCTCACCGCGGTAGTTGAATTCCCACGCGATGCTGTTCAACGGGAATTTGCCCTCCCAGGTGATAGGTGAACCGGGGGTGTCTTTGCCCATGCCAGTGGCGTTGATGACGATACTGTAAGGCGGGAATTTTTCCATGATCCTGTCGTTCACCACCGGGTCGGAGTTTTGAATGTATTCGATCTTGATGTCGGTTTCCAGGTTGCCAACCATTGCCTTGGCGTGGTCGAGGCGGCCCTGCGAGCGGTTGACGAAGGTGAAGCGCTCGGGGCGGTCTCCCTTATCTTTCTTGTTGATCAGGTGCAGCAGTGTGGCAATAGCGGAACCACCCGCGCCAAAGCTGAGTACATGCCCGCCGGTGCGGGCGAAATAATCCTTTCCGATGATAGCGTCCAGGCTCAATCCCGAAGTGATAGGATCCTTGGCGTGTCCTTCCAGGCGGCCTTCCAGCTTGCTGATGCTGGAGATCTCGCCAGTGATCTGGGCGTAGGGATCGAGGTATTCGAACATGTCGCGCGCGGCGTTCAGCAAGTCGATCTTGTGCGTGGTGACCAACGCGCCTAAGGATAGGGGATCGTACTTAATTTGCGCAACAGCTTTGCGATAGGCTTCATTGGTATCATGGATCAGGCAATCAATACCTTCGATCACAACTTCCTCCCGCCCCAATACCTTCATCCACAAGGGGAATACCTTCATAATCGAGGATTTTGAGGTGGTCACACCGATGAAATAAAAGGTTGGAACATTTTTAGTAACGATAGGGTATGGATTATTGCTCATATTTTTCTCCTGATTTACCTGGATTGGTTTTTACCTGGAAGCCTGGATGGTCTTAACGAATTCAGCCGCTTTCTGGCTGATCTCGTTGAATTTTCCTTCTTTCGCCAGCTGCGGAGGGCAGAGCTCGCTGCCTGCGCCCACAGCCACCACTCCAGCCGCGAACCAATCTGCGGCGTTGGCGGCGTTCACTCCGCCGGTGGGCATCATCGGGATGTACGGGAAGGGGCCCTTCAGCGCTTTGACATATCCAGGACCGCCGACGGAGCCCGGGAAGATCTTGATCACATCAACGCCCATGCTGTAGGCTTTGAACACCTCGGTGGGGGTTAACGCGCCCGCCATGGTCAGCAGGCCGCTCGCCACCATCGCCTTCACCAGTTCCTCCTCGCAGATCGGGCTGACGAGGAAGTTCGCGCCGGCAGCTTTTGCGCTGACCGCCTGTTCCGGTTTGGTCAATGTGCCCATGCCCAACAGGATGCGGCTGCCATATTTTCCTGCCAGCGTGCGTACGACCTCTTCGGCGTTCGGCGTGCTGTAGGTGATCTCGATGCCCTTCACACCGCCTACCACCAGCGCTTCCACCATCTTCACTGTAAGCTCCGCGGAGGGTCCGCGAATGACCGCCAGCAACCCCAGCTCTTTCACTTTTTCGAGAATATCAGCTTTATTCATTATCAGTCCTTTATTTATTGGATCAGGCAACGCGGAATTTCGGTTCATCACCGCGTAATACTGCAAGACAGTCCTTCATCGCCAGCCAACCCATGTTGCTAGTCGCGCCGTCGGTCTGCGCGCCGAGGTGCGGCGTGGCGATGACCTGCGGCAGGCGCAGCAGCGGGTTGGCGGGATCGGGTGGTTCAACGGCAAAGGCATCCAGCCCGGCGCCCTTCAGGTGACCGGATTCGAGGGCAGCCAGGAGCGCGGGCTCATCCACAACCTCGCCGCGCGAAGTGTTGATGAGATATGCGCCTTTTTTCATCTTTGATAGGAACTCCGCGTTGACCAGCAGGCGGGTTTCTGGCAGCAGCGGCAGGTGCAGGCTGAGGAAATCCGCCGTCGCCACTACTTTGTCCATCCCAGCGAGCTCAACGCCGAATTCCCGGGCAAAATTCGGGTCAGCGTAGGGGTCATAAGCCATGATCCGGCAGTCAAAGCCCTGCAGGCGGCGCGCGAGTTGCTTGCCGATCGCGCCCAATCCCAACAAGCCGATTGTTTTGTTTTCGAGTGTCAGCCCGCCGAGTCTTGGCCATTTGCCTTCATGCACTGCCGAGACGGCTTCAGGGATCTGGCGCGCCAGCGAGAGGATCAGGGTGAGCGCCAGCTCCGCCACGGAGACAGAATTCGCACCGGGTGTGTTGGTCACGGTGATTCCCATTTCCCTCGCAGCCGCGAGGTCCACGTTATCCACGCCAACACCATAACGCGCGATGACCTTCAAGCGGTCCGCTTTTTCCAGTGCGGCGCGATCAATGACGTCCAGACCGGCGATGAAACCGTCGACACCCTGCAGCAGTTCGGCCAGTTGTTGCGAAGTGAGCGGCTTGCCGGTGGGGTTGTATATTACTGAAGCCACCTGCGCTTCGAGCTCAGTTTTAAGTCGCGGGTCGTTCTTACCGTAGGAGGTTGCGCTAACCAGTATCCTGGCGTCTTTAAGGTTCATATCGGTTACCTGTAGCGTGGGTTATCGATGATCTCGGGTCCGGTCTCACCCTCAACCACCAGCTTGCGGAACCCCAACTTTTCGATCGTGCCGTAGTCGTGCCCCGCATTGCCGGGGTAGGAGAAGAATGTCACCAGGTCCTGCTGACGCCCGGTGCATACAGAGCGGTGCGCCCAGCGCGGTGGAACATACAGTACTTTACCGGGTGAAAGCGCTTCAACGGCGGTTTCACCCTCGGGAGTTTCCATCACCATGTACCCTTCACCCTGCAGGCAGTAGTAGACCTCTGCTGTATCGATCACCGTGTGGAAGTGCCCCTTCGTCATGAAGTACTCCTTGCCGACCTTCCCCGGGTGAACGATGGAAATACCCATCAAGATCTCGCCAGCTACTTCGGGGCGCTTGATCTCATAGACTTCGTATATGATCCGGTCATCTTCGGCAACCATTTTTTCAAAAGTCGAGTTATCCAGGCACTGCCCTTTGAGGGCGGAAAGCCGGCGGATGATATGGTTATCGTATTTGGACGGGATCGCTCCGGGCAGCGGCAGTGTGTAGGTGAAGGGTTTATCGATCATGCGTGCTCCTTGTTGGTTATAGGTTCCCCGCCAGACGCCTGGCGATATTTTCACCAAGCAGACCGCGGATAATTTTCTCGGCTATTTGTTTCTCCTCCAACCGCGCGCGGATGTCACGCGGCAGGCTGGCCAGTCCTGGACCGTTGCCGATAGTCTCGTACATCTCTTTTTCTGCCATATCGGTAGCCAGCGCGATACTAGTGCCAAATCCGCTCTCCACCATCTGACTGATCAACGGCCACACGCCTTCCTCGGGTTTGTACTTTGGTCGGAAAAACGTGTCGTACTCCAGCAATGCGCCGTATTTCGCGATCTCTGAATGGAGTCCGAAATCCGGGCGTTTATCCATGTGGCAAAGGCAAAGCTGCCAGGGTGGGATGTGGTGGTCTTCAAAGTAAATGAGCACTTTTTCAGCCAACGTGCCTTTTTCCGTGTGAATTTCGATCAACGCGCCAGTCTCTGCCGCCGCGCCAGCCGCTGCTTCGAGGGCTGCCTGGGGTGTTTGGTTCCATTCCCCCTCCAGCGCGACCTTGATGAAACCGGCACGGACAGGTTCTTTTTCTGCGCGGCATTCCTTGAGAGAATCACGGAGTTCAGTTAACAAGTAATCCGCGACACGGTTTTCACTGGCAGTGAAAAGCCAGTGATCAGGCGGGTAATATTTGCGGCGGTGGAAACCGGTGCTGGCGATGATGGTCACGCCGCTGTCAATGGAAAGCGCCGCCAGTTTGCGCCCGTCGCGGCCGCAGCCGCCCGGCTGGCAATCCAGCAGGCTGTTCCCGCCAGCGGAGCGGTATGCCTTCAACTCGGATACAATCTTTTGGTACTCGTTGAGCACTGGCGCTGAAGGATCTGCTCCGGGGATGGCATCGATCCAGATGTGATTGTGCGCGTCGGTGACTCCCAGCGAGGTGTGATCGACCGGTCCTGTCACTGACTGGACTGATCTGGCTTTTTCTCGCAGGTTATCGGATGTTTGGTTCACTTTTACGGTTCCAGGACGATCTTGAGAGATTTACGGTCTTCAGCCACGGCGAATGCTTCCACAGCGTCCTTCAGCGCGAAACGCCTGCTTACCAGGTCAGAGAGGTCGATAAGGCCGGAGTTGACAATGCGGGTTGCCTGCCAGCAATCATTGGTGCTGCAGGCGGTGGTGCCGGTGATTACCAGCTCTTTATAGTGAACAAGATTGGAATCAAAGGTGATGGTTGGGCGATCCTTGGGCAATCCGCCGAAGAAGTTGATCCTGCCGCCGATGGCCGCCAGGGTGAGCGCGCTCTCCTGGGCAGCGTGCACCGGGGCCGCGACGATGATCACGTCAGCCCCCTTGCCGCCGCTCTCCTGATCCATTACCGCTTGCAGGTCTTCATGTGAGGGGTTGATCACCCGATCCGCGCCCATGCGTGCGGCCTGCGCAGCGCGGTCAGCCAACGGTTCGCTCACGATCACCCTCCCGGCGCCGCTGGCTTTAGCCAGTTTGGTGTGCATGATCCCAATGGGCCCAGCACCGATGACCAGCACCACATCGCCAGGCTTGACCTTAACGGCGTTTTGTCCGCGCAGCACACAGGCGAAGGGTTCCATCAGGGCGGCCACCGCCGGGTCAACCGATTCGCTGACCTGGATGACATTGCCCTGTCTCACCGCGTTCGCTGGCACGCGCATGTACTCGGCAAAACTGCCGTCGATGGTAACGCCCACTGCGTCGTAGGAAGTGCACAGGTTGTTATTGCCGCTGACGCACTGTGCGCAGTGCCCGCAGCCCATGTTCGGGGCAACGAACACGCGTTCACCCTCATGGAAACCGGTGAGGTCCTTACCGATCGCGGCAATGGTGCCCACTACCTCGTGCCCAGGGATCCTCACCGTTCCGGGCGCATACATGCGGTGATTCCCGTGAAAGATTCTCAGGTCGGTGCCGCAAATACTGGCAGCCAGGACTTTGACCAGTAACTCGTCGGGACCGATCTCCGGGATCGCAACTTCCTCCACCCGTAAGTCTTGCGGACCATGGTAAACCGCTGCTAACATGCTGCCTCCTTACCGGGTAACCCGGTAATCTCCTTCAGGTAGACGGGGCGTTCCTCGAGGAAGGATTTGGTTCCGGCCAGTACACCTGCCACAGCCCAGCGACCGTCCTCTCCTCCTGCATGGGGAGGGGTTTCCATCTGAATGCATTCGATAAAATGCTCAAGCTCATAAATGTATGCCCAGGCAAAGCGTTGGGGCCAGGTTCGCACGATGGGTTGTACCAGCCCCTGGTCGCGGTTGGTGCAAACAACCACCGCCTGACCTTCGAGGGTACCGATCTGCATGATACCTTTTTCACCGATGATCTCAGCGCGGGCGTCGTAACCGTAGCCGCAGGGGCAGACCCCAGAAATGAGCCCCAATCCGCCGCTCTGAAACTTGACGTTGACCAGCACGTTGTCGTAAAAATTGGGGGTGTCCACGTTGTTGGCAGCCCCTTTGAAGTTGGCGACCTCCGTGTAGACGCGCTCGAGGTTGGAGCCCATTAGCCAGCGCACCGTGTCCCAGTCATGGCTGTTCACCTCCGCCAGCATCCCATTGGAGGTGCGCAGGTCGCGCGCCCAGG
Organism: Anaerolineaceae bacterium UBA2260; assembly: GCA_002347485.1. Classification (GTDB taxonomy): domain Bacteria; phylum Chloroflexota; class Anaerolineae; order Anaerolineales; family Anaerolineaceae; genus UBA6107. The sequence continues at coordinate 13,464 of DDXM01000033.1, forward strand.
GCGGCGGCAGGCCGGGACCGTGAGTGTTCGATTTGATCATCATCGGCTCGCCGATCTCACCGGCGGCAATCCGCTCAGCCGCCGCCACAAATTCAGGATCAAAACGGCGCATGAATCCGATCTGCAGCAGGACGTGATTGCGATCGACGGCTTCTATAATGCCGTCGCACTCCTGCAGGTTCAACGCCATCGGTTTTTCACAAAACACATGTTTCTTATTGTCCGCCGCGAGAACCGCGAGGGGCAGGTGGGTTGGGGTGGGGGTGGTGATGACCACCGCGTCGAAGGCTGCGCTTTCCAGCGCCTGTTCTAGGGTGTCGAATTGCTTCTCAATATTGAACTCTGCGGCGGTTTCCTCCCGCACGGGTACCACGGGGTCCACCAGCGCGACGATCTTCCCGCCGGGGACATGACGGGTGATGGCCCTGGAATGGTTCTTTCCCACGCGCCCCGCTCCGATCATACAAATACGCACCTGACTTTTCACTTGCATCTCCTTGACCAAACGGTAAAATCGTTAAGATGTAAAAAATTTGTTTAACATTTCCTGTATCTGGATGTACTTGTGCACCAGTGGTTGGTAGCGCTGGTGGCGCTCCAGGTCTGGTTTGATGGCATCACCATCCGGATGGGCTGTGCGGCGCGCGTGCTCTGCCAGGTCTTCGATCACCCCGGCTGCTTTCCCCGCGATCATCGCCGCGCCCCAGGTGCCGAATTCGTTGCCTACCAGGCGCTGGTATGGCACGCCTAAAACGTCGGCTTTGATCTGGTTCCAAGCTGTGCTGCGCGCACCGCCACCAATCGCCCGCGCTTCTACCATACGTAGATCGGGAACCAATTCGCGCAGGATACCGAGGTAATAGGCGTACTCGTAGGCAATGCTTTCAAGGATCGCGCGGAAGAAATGCGCCTGTGTGTGTGACCAGGACGCGCCGATCCACGCGCCGCGCATTTGCGGGCTGGAAGGGCAGATCCTGCCGCCCAGGTGCGGGGAGAAGAATAACCCATCCGCGCCCGGGGGGATCGCGGCAGCTTTTTCGATCATTACCTCGTATAGTGATTCATTGGAGGAAAGGGTTTCTCCCAGAGAGGTGTTGTAGAAATTGTCCTTGAACCAGCGCAGCGCGATGCCGCCGCCGCCGATATACGCCAGCGGGTTCCACAATCCCGGAATGACCGAGCGCATCGTCAACAGGGCGCGGTGACCGGTGTCTGCCACGAATCTGTCGGTGCAGCCCGCCAGCACGGATGCTGTTCCCGCGACATCGAAGAGCATCCCCGCGTCGACGATGCCTGCGCCGAGGGCGTTGGCGGCGGTATCTCCTGCACCAGCCGCGATGGGCGTGCCGGGCGCGAGACCGAACTCGCGCGCAGCCTGTTCGTTGACCTCGCCGACAACGCGCCAGGGTTCCACGATCTCGGGCAGTTTATCCATGTCCAATCCAAAGCGGTGGCAAAGCACCTGCGACCAGCGCGCGTTCTCCGAATCGGCGAACCCTGAAAAATGGATGTAGGTGTAATCGATGAACGCCTGCTCTGGGCGCAAGCCGGCCATTTTTCCGGCAACGTATGTGCCCGGCATCACAAACTTCGCGACGCGCCGGTAGACCTCGGGGTGTTCCTGCTTCCACCACAACATCTTGGGTCCGTGGTCGCAGGTGGGCGGGCAGCCGGTCAAGCGGGTGACCAATTCCCCGGCTTCGCGCTCCATTTGTTCAATGTACAACTGGCAGCGCATGTCCAGCCACGAATCGAAGCGCGCCGCGGGTTGGAAGTCCTCATCGATCATTCCTACCCCGGCCATCTGGGAATCAAAAGCAATTGCGGCGATCTCACGCGCATCGACGCCACTGTTGGATACGATTTGTTTTACTGTCTGTGCCGCGGTGGTATAAAAATCCTGGTCGTCCTGTTCCACCACGCCCGGTTTTGGATAGTAAATAGGAACTTCAGCGCTGGCTTCAGCGATCTTCCTGCCATTGATATGATAAAGCGCGGATTTTGTACCGCTGGTGCCCAGGTCTACGCCGACCAGGTACTTCTTAAGCATGTATGTCTCCAGTTACCGCGGTTATTTATCGCTGTTATGCGGGTAATTTCCGTTCTTTACATCTTCAGGCGAACTGGTGAAGGTGGTGCTGCTTTCCAGTACCAGTTTGGATTGATCGCGCATACGCACCAGTTCGACCTCGAAGCGCGAGCGATCGCCGCGATGAACGGCGTGGTAGTACTCGATGGGTTTGCCGCTTTCGACGTAACTGACGCTGTCGAGCATCACCAGAGGAGCGCCGCGCTCAATGTCCAACAGATACGCTTCAGTTTCATTGGCCAGCACGGCCTCAATGTAGCGGCGACCGCGGGTCAGGAAGATACCCGCTTCCTTTTCAAGGTAGGCATAGAGGGATTGATCGGTGAGATCCACTGTGGCGAGCGGAGGATAAACGTCGTAAGGGATGTAGGTGGTAACCAACTGGATCGGTTCGTCGTTGATGAAGCGCAACCTTTGAATATCGATCACCATACTGCCAGGCTGGACCTCTAGGAAACTGGCAACCTTCTCATCGGCGGGCACAACCACCTGGTGCAATACCTGGGTGACTGGTTTCAGACCGCGTTCGATCATGTCCTGGTAGAAACCAGTCAGGTTTTGCACGAGCCCCTCGCTGATCTTTGGTTCGGCGATGAAGGTGCCCTTTCCCTTGCGGCGGTTGATCACACCATCCAGTTCCAGCTCGAGCAGCGCCTGGCGCACCACCGTGCGGGAAATATTGTAGATCGAGCATAATTCCTGTTCCCCCGGAATCTGATCGCCCGGCATCCATTTCCCCGAGCGGATCTGCTCCTTGAGGATTTCCATTAGTTGGATATAGAAGGGAATGTGACTGTCAAAATCGATCTGTGCTGTATGATCCATTGGTCTCCAGTCAACAGGAACCATTGTAATCCTGTTATTACATCTTATTATAGAAAACTTCAAGGTCGATGTCAATAGGATTTCCGGATGATTTCAAATTTATAGACCAACCGCACCTGGTTTGCCGTGGAGAATGTCACGAATTCTTATCTTTTAACAAGATTTCTATTGAAATTTATAACAGACAAATATATAATAATGTTATCCTGTAATGACAGGTTGAATGAAATAGACCTGTCTCGTATATTCTTGTAATCTGTTCACCATTGTTGTCGTTGAAAGGAAAGCGGCAATCCATATTATCACCCAATTGATCCAGGAGGAATACGATGAAGGTAGGAATTGACAGCTATTGTTACCACAGGTTCTTTGGAGAGGTATACCCTGACCAGAAACCGCCGGCAAAGAACTTGACCATGGAGGACTTTCTCAAGCGGGCTCATGAACTTGAGGTCGATGGTGTTTCGCTGGAGTCATGTTTCTTCCCGTCCTACGATATGGGCTGGTTCAAGGAATTGAAAGCCCAATTGGATGAATACAAATTTGACCGTGTTTACGCCTGGGGTCACCCGGATGGTCTCGAGCGCGGGCAGAACTGGACCGCCTACAACGAGATGGTGACCATGATTCCATACGCCAAGGCGATCGGCGCGGATGTGATGCGCGTGGTGGGCAGCAGCCTGATGTTCCGTCACGAGCCGCACGGTCCGCAAATTGAAGCCCTGGTCAAAATGTTCAAGGAAGCCGTCAAGGTAGCCGCGGACAATGGCGTCAAGCTGGCGGTCGAGAACCACATCGATTTCACCTCCGATGAGATCCTGCGCCTGCTCACCGAGGTCGATTCACCGTATTTCGGCTTGAATTTTGACACCGGCAACTTCCTGCGCCTGCTGGATGATCCCATCGCCGGGATGGAAAAGCTGGCTCCCTATGTTCTCGCCACCCACGTCAAGGATCTGTATCCCGACAAGAATGCGAAACCGACGGACTGGTTCTTCTTCGCCGGCGTTCCGGTTGGGCAGGGACTGATCAATAACGAAGCCCTGGCAAAGCTGCTCCACAAGGCTGATTTCAAAGGCTTCCTGGCGGTCGAGATCGACCACCCGCACACTGACTGGACTGAACGCGAAGACGAGGCGGTTGCGCTAAGCATCAAAGAACTCAAGCGCATCGCCGCTCCGCTAGTCTGATTGACCGTAATTCACACACATTCGAACGCGAAAAGTCGAAAGGAGCGTGAATAGTGAAAGAAGTGAATGTTGCCATTATCGGCACTAAGTTCATGGGCAAGGCGCACAGCAACGCCTGGCTTGGCGCGCCACGGTTCTTCCAGGTTGGGCTGAAACCAGTCCTCAAGGTGGCGTGTGGCCAGGATCCCAAGGGAACGAAAGAGTTTGCCGACAACTGGGGCTGGCAAGAAGTTGAAACGGATTGGAAAAGGGTAGTAGAACGCCCGGATGTGGATATCATCGATGTCTGTACGCCCACCTATCTGCACAAAGAGATCGTTATAGCTGCCGCGCAAAACGGTAAGCAGATCTTCTGCGAAAAACCGATCGCGTTGAACTATGCGGAAGCCAAGGAAATGTACGAAGCGGCGGAAAAAGCGGGTGTGCTGCATTACCTCAACCATAACTACCGCCGCACCCCGGCCATCGCCTTCGCAAAATCGCTGATCGAAAGAGGAAAGCTTGGTCAGATCTTCCACTGGCGTGGCACCTATCTGCAGGACTGGATCACCGACCCCAACTTCCCGCTCACCTGGCATTTGCAGAAAAAATACGCCGGAGCCGGACCGCACTACGATCTCAACTCGCACAGCGTTGACCTTGCCCGTTATCTTATCGGGGATGTGGATTCGGTGGCCGCGATGATGAAAACTTTTGTCACCGAACGACCTTTGCCGGGAGCCGGCGCGGGCACATTTAAGTCCGGCTCCACTTCCGCGGAAACAGGCCAGGTGACGGTGGATGACGCCGCCTTCATGGTGGTTGAGTTTGCCAACGGTGCGCTTGGCGCATTCGAATCCAGCCGCTTCGCTTCAGGGCGCAAGAACTACAACTATTTCGAGATCTACGGCAGCAAGGGAAGCCTCATCTTCAACCTGGAGCGCATGAACGAGCTGCAGTATCTCAACCTTGAAGACCCGGCGGACGAGCAGGGCTTCAGGACCATCCTCGTGACCAATGCCACTCATCCGTATGTAGCTGCCTGGTGGCCACCCGGTCATATCATCGGCTATGAACACGGGTTCACCCACGCCGTGGTTGATTTCTTGAACGCGCTCGAAAAAGGCACGAAGATTACCCCCAACCTTTATGATGGCCTGAAGGACATGCAGGTGCTTGAAGCTGCCATCATATCCGCCAGGGAAGGGCGCAAGGTCACAGTTTCAGAAGTTAAGTGATGTTTCCCGGGACGGGGTCAATCGCCTCGTCCCGGTATTTATTTCCTCGGAGCGTAATCATGAAGGCAATCCTTGTTCCAGTATTTTTCAATTCAGCCGAAGATCCCGAGTTCGTCAGTCACCTGGCAGCGCTTAAAGACCTGCTATCGGATGTGGTGGATTTTCAAGCGCCAGCCGCGTTAGGTGGGCAGATCCCGCCTACCGACGGGGTAATTTTCCCTCAGATGCTGGGCGACGCTTACCGCCGGTTGCAGGAATTCAAGCAACTACCTCAGCCAATCATGGTGGTGACCTCTGAATTTGGCACGGTTTCGATGTGGGACTGGGAGATCAATACCTACCTGAATGCCAATGGCGTCAAAGTGATCGCGCCCTATACGCTGGAAAAAACAAAGCAAGCCTGCCGCGCGTTCGCTTTACGACGGGAGCTGCGCCAGGGGAAGTTCCTGGTCTATCAGGATAAGCCCGCCAGCGGCGGCAAGCAGGACCCGATCTTTAAGCGTTTCTACTGGTGGGAACCCGAATGTGTCGAGTCCATAGAACAGCGCTTCGGGTTAAAGGTCGTGAAAAAGAGCTTCAAGCAACTGGCGGAAGACGCGCGTGCCATCCCTGATGAGGAAGCCAGTAAAGTGTGGGCTGAGCGGGCAGGGCGAACCCCAACTACCAACCTGACCCACCAGGCAATCCTCAGCGCCATCAAGTTGTATATGAAAATCAAAGCAGATCTTGACGCTGACCCCTCGATTCTGGCGGCGGGCATGAACTGTCTGAATGAATCTCATTTCTGTGAAACCACTCCCTGCCTGGCGTGGAACCTGCTATATGAGGAGCGGCGCATGATCTGGGGTTGTGAGGGAGACATTGTTTCCATGCTCACCGAGCTGCTCATCGAACGCACGCTTGAGTCGCCAGTGATGATGACCAACCTGTATCCTTTCCTGATGGGAAAAGCCGCGCTTAAGCATGAGAATATCCCTTACTTCCCCACGGTTGAGGGTGACCCGGCGAACCATGTGCTGGCGGCTCACTGCGGGTATTTTGGGGTGGTGCCGCAATCCTTCGCGACGCAATGGACTTTGCGCAAGAAAGTGCTGGCGATCGTGGATGAAAACTCTCATGCCATCGACGCACGCATCGCGGAGGGTCCCGTGACCCTGGTCAAGTTGACCCCGCCTTTCGATAGGTGGAGCGTGATCGAGGGAACCCTGCATAAATATGCTCAATTCGAGAACTCCGACTGCCTGAACGGCGCGGTCATCGAAGTCCCCAATGGCCCCAAAATGGTGGATGAGGTGGTGTCGCACCATTACATCTTTTCAACCGGGCACAACCTCAATTCCCTGCGCATGGTATCGAAGGTGTTCGACCTGGCCTGCCTGACGCTCGAATAACTTTTTTCGTTATTTGACGACAATCGAATTATGTATTTATATGCTTAGATATGACACAAGAAGTTAAAAGTTTGCATAAATTAAGAAAAACTATTGACTTTTATTTGCAAGTTGCTATAATGATTGCATCACCTGTAATTACAACTTGATTGATTTTGGTCTACAGCTCTAACACAAGGAAGACCCTCGTTCGTTGATCAGTTTTTGATTTACACGAATCGCAAGTAGTCGTTCGCTTGTAAAAAAAATCACAAGAGGATAGGTACTGCTGAAACTGCAATGGGTATTAATCGGGTGCTGAGCAATAAAAAGAATAGTGGCAACGGGTTTGCGACAGATATCCCCTCGCAGACCTCGCTCGAAGAATATCAGCATCACCTCCTCATTAATCGGGCAGAGAAAGAAATTATCGATCTGATCCGTACTCGTCCTGGTCTCACCAAAGGGGATCTGGTCGATTACACCGAATATTCACGCACAAAAATCTCGAGCTGCGTGGATAACCTCATTCTTAAAAAATATATTGTTGAGAATGACGAAACAGAGTATTCTGGTGGCCGGCGATCTCGCACGTTCAGCATCAACGGCAGGCTGGGACTTCTGGCAGGGATTGATATCGGCGCTACCAGCATCGATATCGCCGTCGCGGACTTATCACGCAAGGTATTGATCCGCAGGGCTGAGCCCGCCCAGGTGCGCCAAGGTCCGATCAAGATCCTCGGCCGGGTGAGCACGCTGCTGGAAAGCATGGTCGAAGAGATCGGTTTTTCAACGGACGACGTGCTTGGGATCGGAATAGGCGTTCCTGGGCCAGTGGATTTTCAGCGCGGGATAGTGATCTCACCCCCCATCATGCCCGGTTGGGACAAATATCCCATTATTCAAACGGTGTCGCAATGGTTTCCACGTGCCAATATCGTGGTTGACAATGATGTGAACGTGATGGCGCTGGGCGAACTTTACGCCGGAAACGGCAAGGGGATCGAAAATCTAATCTTTGTAAAGATCGGCACCGGCATTGGCGCTGGAATCATCTGCAAAGGCGAGATCTATCGTGGTGCCAGCGGCTGCGCCGGCGATATCGGGCATATTAGTGTGACAAAATCCGGGCCAATATGCCATTGCGGCAACAAAGGTTGCCTTGAATCCCTGGCGAGCGGACCGGCGATGGCGGAGCGGGCTTTATTCGCCGCTGAAGCCGGAAAAAGCCCAATTTTGTTGGACCGTTACGCTGCCAATGGGAACCGCTTATCGGCAGAGGATATCGGTTTTGGCGCGCGCGAAGGAGACCAACTTTCTATTGAGATCATCCGCGAAAGCGGCGAAATGGTTGGTGACGTGCTGGCCAGCCTGGTAAATTTCTTTAACCCGGAAATGATCGTGATCGGAGGCGGGGTGAGCAACCTGGGGAACCTTTTGCTCTCTTCGATTCGCCAGGCGGTGTTACGCCGCTCGCTGCCACTCGCCACGCGCAACCTGGATATCGTTTTTTCAGGGATCGGCACGGATGCTGGAGTGATCGGCGCAGTCAACCTGGCGTTCGATCATCTCTTTGTGGTCATGACCACCGGTGAGGTGGGTGTTGGATGAGGAGTATTGCATGAGATTTGGCGTTAATACTTTCGTCTGGGTGTCGCCGTGCACCACGCAGGCAGTGGAAGAGCTCGCCCCACGCGTCAGGGAAATGGGATTTGATATCCTCGAACTTTCCGTCGAAAATCCTGCGCTCATCGATGTGAACCGTGTAAAACAAATCCTGGACGCAAATGACTTACAGCCCATCGTGTGCGGCGCGTTTGGCCCAGACCGCGACCTCGCGAGCGCCAAACCGCAATACGTAGAGAACGCAAAAACCTATATCCGCTGGTTGATCGACGCGGCGGTCGCGCTTGGCTCAGCGGTGGTGTGCGGCCCCATGTACTCCTCAGTGGGTAAGGCTCACCTGGAGGATGAGGGTGAGCGTAAGGCGGAATGGCAGCGCGCGGTGAACAATGTTCGGGAAATGGCACAGTATGCCAAACCGAGGGGTGTCAAACTGGCGCTTGAAACGCTGAATCGCTTTGAAACTGACCTCCTCAATGTGGTTTCGCAAGGCAATCAGTTTATCGATCAAACGGGGATGGAAAATGTTGGTTTCCATCTGGACACCTTCCATATGCATCTTGAGGAGAAGAACAGTGGTGACGCGATTCGAGATGCGGGTGACAGAATATTCCACTTCCACGCCTGCGAGAACGACCGCGGAGTACCGGGCACCGGTCAGGTGCATTGGGAGGAAGTGGCTCACGCACTTAAGGTAGTTGGATACGACGGCCCGGTGGTCATCGAGTCTTTCACTTCGCAGGTGAAAGAGATCGCCCGCGCGGTGTGTATCTGGCGGGAGATTGCGCCAAGCCAGGATGCCATAGCCAGCGATGGACTGAAATTCTTAAAACAGCTTCTCGCTTGATAACAATTTAAAGAGGCAAGCATGACTGACAAACAAGAAATCATTCAAGAAGAATCCAATGTGAAACCTCTTCTCGAGGTCCGTTGCATTACAAAGAAGTTCCCCGGTGTGCAGGCATTGGATGATGTATCTTTGCAGTTTTACAGCGGTGAAGTCCACGCGGTTGTTGGTGAAAATGGGGCTGGCAAATCAACGCTGATGAAAATATTGGCTGGTGCTTACACTCCAGACTCCGGTGATATTCTCCTGGATGGCGTAAAGGTTTCCTTCTCTCACCCGAGCGAAGCGCAACACAAAGGAATCAGTATCATTTATCAGGAATTCAACCTTTTACCGGAAAGAACGGTTGCCTACAACATCTTTCTTGGTCGCGAACCGACCAAAGCCGGGGTAATAGACATCCGAAAAATGAACCGGGATGCCAAAGAAGTGCTGAAGGAAATTGGCATTGATAAAATTATTTCTCCAACGGCCGTAGTCAGCAGCCTTTCGGTGGCAGAGCAGCAACTGGTCGAAATTGCCAAAGCGATCTCATTCAAATCTCAAGTCTTGATCATGGATGAACCGACAGCCGCATTAACCTACACCGAAGTTAATCTGCTCGACAATCTGATCAAACGTTTAAAAACCAGGGGTATGGCGATTATTTTCATCTCTCACCGGTTGATCGAGGTTTTCGCTATTGCTGAAAAGATCACGGTGTTGAAAGACGGAAAACTGGTTGGCACAGTAATGACTAAAGATGTCAATCCCGAACAACTGGTTCAGATGATGGTGGGACGGGAACTTGATCACTATTTCCCGCCCCTTGGGCAACCGGAAGACTTTGGAGAAGTCGTTCTGAGTGTCCGTGGTGCTTCCAACCAATTGATCCACGACATCAGTTTCGATTTACGTAAAGGTGAGGTGCTAGGTGTGGCAGGTTTGCAAGGTTCTGGAAGGACAGAACTGGCCCAGGCGTTGTTTGGAGTGGAACCCTTTAAAACCGGTACGCTCACCATCAATGGGAAAACATCAAAGTTTCGCCAACCATATTTTGCCATTAAGAACAGGATCGGGTTTGTTACTGAGGATCGAAAATCTGAGGGAATTTTTTCCCGCCAGCCGATCCGGGATAACATGCTTTTGACCATTCGGTCGATCAGGAATATGTTTGGCCTGATCCACAAAGATGGAACCCTCCGGGATCGAAAAATCGTACCGACACTCGGTAATCAGCTTGATATTAGAACCTCTTCCTATGATCGGGATGTGCAGTTCCTGAGTGGTGGAAACCAGCAGAAGGTTGTTCTTGCCAAATGGCTGGCATCCAACGCCAAGATCTTCATATTTGACGAACCAACCCGCGGGATTGATGTGGAATCAAAGGCTAGCATCCACGATATGATTCGTGGATTGGCCAAACAAGGCACAGCCATTTTGATGATCTCCTCAGAACTTCCAGAAGTGATTGGAATGAGCGACCGCATCCTGGTGATGGCAGATCGCACACTGATGGGGGAATTGCCTGCGAAAGCCTCTGAAGAGGAAATAATGTTAATGGCTACCGGACACAAAAAGATTGGCAATTCAGCTGAAACCTCCGCGGTAGGAAAGGAATAAGATGACGACCATCACAACAACCGATAATAAACTCAAACGGCTGGCAAGGTCAGTCAGAATTCCACCGGTCTACATATTCCTGGTCGTGGTGTTCCTGGTTGGTGGAATCCTTGACCAGATCCTTTCTGATGGCCAAATTTTTACCAACCCGCTTATTCTCCTCAACATCATTGTCAGATCAGTGGCATTGGGCATTGTCGCGGTGGGTCAAACCCTGGTCATAATTGGTGCATCCATTGATCTTTCTGTGGCTTATACAATTAGCATCACCGCCATTATGTCGTCATATATCATGCAGGGAAAGACGGAAAATGTGCTTACCGCGATCGTGGGTGTTTTAGCAATCGGTATTGCCATCGGTTTGGTAAATGGATTGATCGTTACTAAACTAAAGGTGAATCCGTTCATTGCTACACTCGGCACCAGTTTGATCATTAAAGGTATCATCAACGCGAGCTTCTCGAATTACACCGGCAGTGTACCAAAGAGTTTCGAATTTTTCGGTTATGGGATGGTCGGTCCTATACCAGTATCGATCATAATTCTGTTGTTAATCGTTTTTATTGGATGGTTTTTACTCTCAAGGACCCAATTTGGGGCGCACCTTTATGGGGTGGGGGGCAATGTTGAAGTTGCCCGTCTTTCTGGTGTACGAACTGACCGTGTTCTGATCGGTGCACACATTTTTTGCAGCATGACTGCGGTCATTTCCGGATTATTCCTGGTCAGCCAAATGCGCGCTGGCGCACCCTGGGTCGGTCCAAACGGTATTTTTGACCTCAATTCCATTGCCACGACCGTCATCGGTGGAACCGCGCTTTCGGGAGGAAAAGGAGGGGTGTGGGGAACCCTTGCCGGTGTGCTGATCTTCGGTATTCTGGATACTACTTTCAACCAACTGGGCGTGAACCCCTACCTTAAGTCCGTGTTTCAAGGTGTGATCATCGTCCTTGCGGTAGCCAGTTACACAATTCGATCCAAGAAAGACGCGGCATAAGGAGATAATGGAATGACGACTACTACTGCTTCTTCTGCAAAGGAAATTAACCAGATTCTCGGTAAGATCTGGAATGGCGTCCGAAGGATCCCCCCTGTTTTTCCGATCTTTTTACTCATTTTTATAATCCTCGGATTCTTAAATCCCAAGGGTTATCAAACCATGAACGGAATCATGACCTTCTTCCGCCCGGCGGCGCCGTTGGCAGTGCTGGCGATCGGGGAAATGCTAGTGCTGGCGATGGGAGGGTTCGACCTTTCCATCGGCGCGATCGTTACCATGGTCGTACTGGCAAGTTCCAAGCTGCTCGCTAATGACCCAGAAAAAGCACTTCCAGCGATCCTCATCATGATTGGGATTGGGATATTAATTGGTTTGATCAATGGTCTGGTGGTCAGCTTCTTGAAAGTGCCTTCGTTTATCACCACCTTGGGGATGATGTTGCTGGTAAGAGGGGCCACTCTGTATTATATTGGCGGCGCACCGCAGGGCTACCTCACCGATAACTGGCGTCAGTTTGGCCGCAACTATATCCAGGATGTACCCTTCTTTGTAAAGATTCCGTATGCCCTGATCGTTCTGCTCGTTCTAGGATTAATTTTCTACATCCTGTTTCATCGAACCAATTATGGTAAACAGGTGCTCGCGATCGGCGATAACATGCGCGCCGCGCAGCTATCAGGCGTACGTGTAAAGCTGATCAGGGTCGTCACGCATATTCTGTGTTCTGTATTGGCTGTTTTGGGCGGTATTTTGGTTGGTGGTTACGGTGGAGTGAATGTAACCATTGGCGAGGGTATGGAGATGCAAGCCATTGCGGCTTGTGTGATTGGCGGTGTGTTGCTGGGTGGAGGTAAAGGAAACGTAATCAATGTTGCCTTCGGCGCCTTCACCCTGCAAGCGATCGTCAACCTCCTTAATCAACTGGGTTTACCCAAACCCTATACCGATGTCATTCAGGGTTCAATCATCATCTTCGTTGTTGCCTATTCGGCACTATCCTCACAGCGCAAACGATAAAGTTCTGCCAATGATGCTGAAAGGAAAAAATCAATAAAAGGGTTATAAAGGAGGTGATTGCAGATAAAAAATGCAGCAAGGATATGCAAGAACGATCATAACCGTTTATTTTGAACAGGAGGAGTGAAACAAATGAAAAAGAATCTGTTGTTTGTTGTCTCGTTGATCATCGTTTTGACCATGGTGCTCACCGCATGTGCCAATACCCCTGTGGAGACTGAAGCCCCGGTGGTGGAAGAGCCGGAAGCCCCTGTAGCGACTGAAGCCCCTGCGGCAGAAGAACCCGCCGCTGAGGAACCGGTTGTTGCAGCCAATCCTGGCCTTCAGATGGAGCAGGCGCAGGTTGCCATGCAGTTCTGGTCTGACGAGGAATTCGCCAAGCAGATGGAACTGATGTCGGCTGCCCCGTTGAATCCGGATGATCCCATCTACCTGCAGTACCTCGAGGAAAGCCCCACTGACATTACCCAGTACCCGCAGTACGCTGATTTTGCAGCCAAGGCGCCCCCCTACAATATCTGCTTCTCCAACGCTGGCGTGAACAATCCCTGGCGTGTGGTTGGTTACATCGACATGCGAGAACAGGTTGAGCAGTACCGCACTGAAGGTCTGGTCAAGAACTTCATTCACCTCGATGCGCAGGGCAACGATGCCAAGCAGATTGCCGACATCCAGGACATCATCAACACCCCTGGAAAATGCGATCTCCTTATCGTCTCCCCGAATACTTCCGAAGCTTTGACACCGATCGTGGAAAAAGCCTGCGAAGTCATGCCGGTGATCCAGTTCGACCGCTACACCCAGACTGACTGCCCGGTCGTCTCTGAGCGCTCCATTGGTGGATATGCCTTTGGTATTTCCGGCGCAAACTTCATTGTCGAAAACCTCCCCGAGGGTGGCAATGTGCTCGCCTTCCGCATCCTCCCAGGTGTTGACGTACTTGAACATCGTTGGGGTGCTGCGCGCAAGATCTTCGAACAGAACCCGCAAATAAATGTCATCGGCGTTGAGTTCGTTGGTTATGATTCCTTCAAAGCGAATACAGTTGTGAGCGACTACCTGGCGAAATACGGCACCATCGATGCTGTTTGGATGGATGCTGGTGGTACCGCCGTGACCATCCTCGAAGCCTTCAAGGACAATGAGGCTGCGTACCCGAAAGTCATGGTTGGTGAGGATCAGCAAGACTATCTGCAGTATATCAAGGATAACAACATCCTGGGTATTGCCCCCGTCTTCGCGACCTACCAGTGGCGCACTGCGGTCATCGCTGCCGTGAAATTCCTGCAGGGTGAGACCGTTCAGCATCATTGGTATCTGCCCCAGCCGGAGATCACACCAGAAAACCTCGATCAATACATCAATCCCGCCATGCCCCCTCTGCACTATGCGATGTGCGGCTGCGAGGATATGACCAACTATCCGGATGCCTGGACGACTCCCGACATCAACAAGTACAAAGACGTAATCGACTAATCAGTTCCACAGATACAAAACGAGCCCGCTCGGTTTTCGGGCGGGCTCGGTCTAATGTAAACAATTATCCATGAAAGGAGTTCAATATCCATGATCGAGATCGGTTTTCATACGGACGCGTTTAACAGCGCCTACTGGAGTTTTGAACAAGCCCTCGAATGGGCACACAAGAATGATGTGCACTGGATCGAATGCGGCATGATCGATGGCGTCAGTTGGATTCACGGTCTTGGCTATCAGCCGCACGTGGCCATGTGGGAGGACCCCCTCATGTGGAAGGAAAAAGCCGCCAGTTATGGCGTGCGTTTCTCACAGATCGACGCGGCTTTTCCATTGTCGTTGCCCCAGGGTGCTTCGCTGGGCGTGGAGTATATTCTGCGCACCATTCGCTGGGCGCATATCGCGGGCTGTGATCACATTGACACCACTGATGACCGCTTCGCACCGAAAGGTTTGACAAACGACCAGGCTTTGGAGGCGATGAAACGCTCCTATGCCCAGGTGATGGAAGTGGCTGAACGCTACAAAATGATCATTGATATTGAACCCCATGGTTTTTACACGACAAAACCCGAGTTCATGGAAAAAATGCTGGCCTTCGTGGACAGCCCCTATCTGCGCATGAACATGGATACCGGCAATACTTTCATCGCCGGTCAGGATCCGGTGGCTTTCCTACAGAAATTCAAACACAAAGTGAGCCATGTGCATATCAAGGATGTGAGCGATTCATTGGCGGCTTCGTTGCGCGGGGAATTGACCGGTATCGCGGTCAGCCAGTGCGCCATTGGTGACGGCGTTAATGCCGATAATATCCGCAAGTGCATCGACATCCTGGTGGACATCAAGTACGAAGGCGTGGTCAGCTTGGAATGCGAAGGGCAGGGCGGTCCGTTGATCGAGAAGAGCCTGGCGTTCGTGCGTGAACTGGTCGACGATGCTAACAAAAGACTGGCGGTTGGATAGCCATCAGAAATATCTAAATAATAGGAGATTTCCATGGGCAAGATCTTTTTAGGCGTGAATATGGAATTTGTCAGGCACCACGATAGACCATTCGATTGGGGTATCACCAAGGCGGCGGAGATCGGGTACCAGTACGTGGAACCGATGGTACACTGGGGACGAGAATTGTTAAGCGAAGCGCGTTATTTCCACAGTGTATCCATGTATGACGATCCGCGCTGGGCGCGTGACCTGTGTGATAAGCATAATGTAAAAATATCCGCTTTAAGCGCGCACACCCCTCTCTGTAAACCGGAGGTCAGCGTGGAATACCTGAAGCTTGCCATTCGGTGGGCTTCTGACGCAGGCGCGCCGGTGGTCAATACCGATGAAGGTCCCAAGCCGGAATGGACGAGCCGGGAAATGGATTACCAGTTGATGACTTACACGCTTAAAGAAGCATCCCTGGTCGCAGAACGCTACGGCGTGAAGATCGGCTTGGAGCCCCATCAACAGTACAGCAAATCGATGGAAGGCCTGGATAGCATTTATGACTTGGTGAAATCACCATCCATTGGCATCAATTACGACACGGGCAACAGCTACCTGGCGGGCACGACGGATACATATGAATGGCTCAACCACGTGAACGATCGCCTGGTTCATCTGCACGCCAAGGATATCAGTTTCTCGCAGAGTGGCGAGGAGCGCGGCAAAGTGACCGGTACGCCGGTTGGCTGCGCCTGCGGGGATGGCGTCGTCGATTGGAAGCGCGTCATCGATATCGTGAAAAAGTGCCCCAACGATATCGTCTTCAGTGTTGAGGTGGGCAATGTGCCGGATGCAATCCGTAGTTTTGAACACCTTAGCAAACTGATCTAAATTTAGTTTGAGTCCCGGCAACCTCCCGGTAATTTCCTCCTCTTTTTTACCGGGAGGTTGGGGCGGGGGAAGAATTCTTTAGCAATTATTCGAGTCTTTATGGACGAAACCAAGGAGGGTCATATGAGTTTTCCACGGGTGGCAGTGATCGGATTGGGATTCATGGGTAGAACTCACATCCAGGCTTTGCGCCGGCTTGGCGTGGACGTGCATGGCGTGGCGGGCATTGATGAAGATGAGTCCAGGAAGGTCGCAGGAGAACTTGGCATCAACAATTGGTATAAAGATTTCGCTGACGCGCTCGCAGATGCGGAAGTTGAAGTAGTTCATTTATGCACACCCAATAACCTGCATTTTGAACAGGCCAGGCAGGCGCTGCTATCCGGAAAACACGTGCTGTGTGAAAAACCGCTGGCTATGACCACAGCGCAATCCGCGGAACTGGTTGCCCTGGCGCAGGAAAAGGGGCTGATGACCGCTGTGAATTACAATCTGCGCTTCTACCCTATCTGCCAGGAAGCCCGCGCCAGGGTCCAGGCTGGCGACCTGGGCAACCCGTATCTGATCACCGGCGGCTATCTGCAGGATTGGCTGTTCCTGAAGAGCGACTGGAACTGGCGGCTCGAGCCGGAACAGGGTGGCGATATGCGGGTGGTGGCGGATATTGGTACCCACTGGATGGACCTGGTCACTTACATCACCGGGTTGAAGATCACCGCGGTGATGGCGGATTTCCTGATCGCTCATCCCACACGTCTGCGGCCGCGGGGAGAAGTGGAAACTTTCGCTGGGAAGCTGGAAAAGAACCTTTCAACGAACGAAGTATCTATCAAAACAGAGGACGCTGCCGTGATCCTGTTCCGCTTTGAAAATGGCGCGCTTGGCAGTGTCTCGCTCTCACAGGTCTCCGCCGGGCGCAAGAACTTCCTATGGTTTGAGATCTGCGGCTCCAAGACCGCGTATCACTGGGAACAGGAGTCACCCAACGAAATATGGATCGGTTACCGTGAGCAACCCAACCAGGTACTGGTCAAGGATCCATCCTTATTCCACGATTCCTCACGCGCCCTAACCGGTTTCCCGGGCGGGCACGCTGAAGGTTACCCGGATACATTCTTGCAGGTTTTCAGGCAATTCTATGCGGCGATCGCATCAAGAAAAATGCCGCAAAACGGGGAATTTGCCACCTTCACGGACGGGCACCATGAAATGGTACTGTGCGAGGCGATTAAGCGCTCAGCGGCTGAGAAACGCTGGGTGAGCCTGGACGAATAGTGGAATTGCGGAAATTTGATCAAGGAGGATATTGATGAGAATCGGCGTCTTTTCAGTCATTTTTCAAAACCTGCCATACGAGCAGGTGCTGGATCGCATCCTTTCGTACGGCGCGACCGCGGTAGAGATCGGCACAGGAGGTTATCCCGGCTCTCACCACTGTGATATGTCCGCGCTGCTCGCCAGTGAGGAAAAACGCAAGGCTTACTTGAAGGCGGTGGAAGATCGCGGCATGATCATCAGCGCGTTCAGTTGCCATTCCAATCCCATCAGCCCGGATCAGCAGGAAGCCAGGGACGCCGACGCGTTGATTCACGACACAATTCGGCTGGCGGAAAAATGCGGTGTGCCGGTCATCAATGTGATGTCCGGTTTGCCCGCGGGAGGGCCGGGTGACACCCTGCCTAACTGGGTGACCTGCCCCTGGCCGCCGCACTTCCTCGAGATCCTCGATTACCAATGGAACCAGGTGGCGATCCCTTACTGGCGAGAGGTTTCAAAATTCGCGCAGGAGCGCCACGTGAAGATCGGGGTCGAGATGCACCCGGGGATGTTGATCTACAACGTGGAGACTATGATACGCATGCGCGAGATTTGCGGTCCCGCCATGGGCGCGAATTTTGATCCCAGCCACCTCTTCTGGAACGGCGTCGATCCGGTGGCAGCGATCCGTAAACTGGGGGACGCCATCCACCATGTGCATGGCAAGGATTGCTACATCGATCCCCTCAACATCAGCGTTAACGGCTGCAATGACCATAAAAGCTACAGCGAGATTCCCAACCGCTCGTGGACTTTCCGCACGATCGGATACGGCCACGACCTCAAAGTGTGGAAAGACATCGTTTCCGCTTTGCGTATGGTGGGTTATGACTACGTGATCTCCCTTGAACATGAAGATGGGATGATGTCGTTCGAGGAGGGCGTCAGCAAGGGGCTGGCCGCTCTGCGTGATGTGGTAACGGTGGAATCACCCGGAGAGATGTTCTGGGCGTAATCCCAATCCTATC
>DDXM01000066.1 GCA_002347485.1 Anaerolineaceae bacterium UBA2260
CAGTTGCTCAGCCCAATGCAGGATCATCGAATTTGACAATTGAGTTTTTCTCTCGACCAGCGTCTTCAGATTTTCGCCAGGAATAAAATCCATCACTAAGTATTCACTGCCGTCCCCGGTGAAATAATCGATCACGCGCGGCAGATTTGGGTGTTTAAGTGAGGCGAGCAGTCGCGCCTCTCGAATGAACTGCGCGCTTGCGTGAGGATCAAGGTTATGATTGACTTTCACTGCCACCAGATTGGCCAGGTTTTGATCTTCTGCCTGGTAGACTTCTCCCATACCTCCCTTTCCCAGCAGGGAAATGATCCTGTACCGATTGTTCAGAACGTATCCTGGAGTAAGCTCAGACATGGTCCTACCTCAATTTGGTAATATGGGTTAATGATACACAAAAACGCTAGTTTTCCGGTGTTATAATCGCATGCAAACCCGAAATACGGGAGGAATGTGTGACCAAGAAACCTGATTTTTCCATCAAGAAAAAGTTGAACGTTCCCGGGCTGATCAGTTTTCTGCTGTTTTTCCTGGCGTTTCCACTCCTGCTGGTGCCATGGCACAGGCTTTTTGTCCTGCGATCCGATACGATCTCCACGCTTGTGATCCACGTTATCGGGTTGTTCGTGCTCGGAATCATAATGTTGACTTTGGGGCTCATCGCTGTAGTTATAGCCCGAAAGCAAAAAGGCACAATTAAAGGTAATTGGATGGGAATCGTTGGATTGGTTTTCGGTGTTCTGTTCGCGAGTTTTGGCGGATTCTTTATTGTGGATTACCTGACTCGGGGCGCTTCATAAAATAAGAGCAATAAAATCGAGATCGACAACGGGCTGGTATGAAAATACGCAGCCGTTTCTAAAAATAACTGCTTGTCAGTGGATTGAATAATTGCACGATCCGGGAAATGCTATTTTTTCTTGTTTTTGGCTCGTATTTTCTGCAGACCATATGCCAGAAAAACCAACCCGATAGCCATACCGCCCAGCTGAGCGTAATTGATGCCGGGGTAAGAGCCGATTCCAATCCAATCCGCGCTGAGCGAAGCGAGAAATAACAACAACCCCCCAATAAGCATGATCAGGCTTACGGTTTTGCTCGACATATGTTCTCCTCCTTGGTTAACATACTTATCATAGCATTTTTCGAACTCTTTTTTCAATACAATATTGGAAACTGGGTTAGGATTAAGAAGGACCGATAATGATGACCGATGACCAAAGAAATTCCAACCAATTGACTACCTGGTCAGGAAGATATCATGTGCGGGCAGAGATTCGTTATCGCAGCCGCCGCAAAGGCGCGGGCGTCATGCAGGTCATCCTGTATCAACCGACTCTGACGGAGGAGGATTGCTCCGCCTTTCTTGCTGAGGTCGGCTTCACGCCAGAGGCCGCTGAATGGACCAGCCTGGTCTCCCAGGCAAAGGATACCTTCTCGGATGCGGAATCCGCAGCCCTGGTGAGGTATCTGAACGCGCGGGAGGGCACCACCGCGCAGCGCAGCGAGGCGCGGCTGCCAGCGCCCGGGGTCATCGGAGCCAGCGCCATCACGATCCTGCCTTCGTTTCGCGATGGGTTTGTCTACCGCCTGTTTACCGAGCGCGGATACAATCTGCCGTTCAAAGCGGAAGCAATCAATGTGAAAACCTACTTAAACATTGCGCGCTTATCCAATGAGATGCGCAATACACTTTACTAATTCTGGAGAAGAAACCATGCGTGTGGATCATCCTGACCAGACCAAGCTCGATGAAGTGCTGGATTTCATGAATCGCTGTGACCTGGCTGAATTTGGCGAAGAGGATACCAGCCGCGAGGACCTCGAACAACTATGGAGTGGGATTGACCTGGCCCGGGATGCGTGGATCGTGCGTAAGGATCAGGAGCGGATCATCGGCTATGCCAATATCGCACCTGTTGGTAAGGGTTTTCAGATGGATATTTACGTCCATCCGACCGATTCGCCCACCCAAGTGGAGGACGAACTGATGCAATTGTGCCTCGCACGTGCTGCACTTCTGGCTGGCGAAGCTCCACCTGATTCAACTCCCAGCCTGACTGGTTACGCGACCTCCAAGAGTTTGCGCTTGCAGCGCGTGTTCGAGGGCGCTGGGTTCGCTCGGCATACCTATCATTACCGCATGCAAATCGACCTGAACACCCCGCTCCCCGCGCCGCAATGGCCGCCGAACTTTGAACTCTCTGCCTACCAGCCTGAAGCTGAACAGGAGTTGTACCATCTCATCCAGCGCGCCTTTGATTGGGAGGGGCATGTCGATTCCCCTATCGAAGAGTGGCGCAACCTTGTCTTCCGCGGGGGCAAGTTTGACCCGCAGGTTTTTGTGCTCGTGCGCGATGCCGGGCGGCTGGTTGGAGCAGCGCTTTCGTATGATGAAGGCGGTAGCGGCTGGATTCGGCAGCTGGCGTTCCACAAGGATTATCGCGGTCAGGGGCTCGGGTCGCTGCTCCTGCGTCACATGTTTTATGTCTTCCAGCAACGCGGCGCCGCTTCGGTCGCGCTGGGTGTGGCAGCCGTCAACGAAAACGCGGTCAGCTTCTACGAGCGCAACGGTATGCACCGCAGCCGCGAGTTTATTGAATATAAGTTAGATTTAGCCGCCAAGTACTGAGCCACAGCCTGGAGGTGCGAGGCAGAGGTGAATCGATTCCGTTGCATAGTTGGAATCGTTTTCGTTATGATTGCATTGTTGCTTACTATCCATTATCAAGAGCTGGCGCTGGGAGGGCTCAGCCTCCCAGCGCCCATAATAAAAGAGCCCTGAAAGGGCTGATTAGAGCGGGCAACGGGAATCGAACCCGTCTAAGTAGCTTGGAAGGCTACCGCACTACCACTATGCTATGCCCGCTTGATGACCAGGATTATAAACCACACCCATCGAATGGGCAAGTTAAATAATTCAGGGAGGATAGCTCCTCCCTGATAGACTGCTTATCCAACGATCTCGCAAAAGCGGTCAACCCGCTTCTCGGCAACTTTCAGGCTGTCCTCCCAGAACTTGCGCGTGCGGATATCGATACCGAAACGCGCTGCCAAATCAGCCGCGGGAGCTTCGCCGGTGCTCGCCAACAGGTCCATGTAATCCTTCACAAACTCGGTTCCGCGCTGCTGGTAGATAGCATACAGCCCCGTGGCAAACAATAAACCAAAGGCGTACGGGAAGTTGTAAAACGAAAGCCCGCCAGAGTAGTAATGCGGTTTCCAGGTCCACATCCATTTTTGCAGGTAGCGCTCATCCAGCCCGTCGCCGTAGGTGGCTTTCTGCGCATTCTCCATGATCTCGCACAGTTCGTCAGCATTCAGCTCGGCTTTCTCGCGGCGCTCGAACACTTCCTTCTCGAACAGGTAACGCGAGTAAATATCCACGATCACTTGTGAGTCGCCGTTGATCTGGCTCTCCAGGATGGCGAGCTCTTCCAGCGGATTCTTGACCTCTTTCATCAGCGCGGAGGTCACGATCGTTTCGCACATGATCGAGGCAGTCTCCGCCAGGGTCATGGGCGTGAACTTCTGAATCTCAGTCTTTCCGGCTTTGACCGCGCAATCGTTGTGAAAACCGTGTCCCAGCTCGTGAGCCAGCGTTGAAACCTGGTCGAAGGAGCCGTCAAAATTGGAGAGGATGCGGCTTTCACCTACACCCGGCACGTCCATGCAGAAGGCGCCGCCGCGTTTCCCGTCACGCTGCTCCGCGTCGATCCAGTGGTGATCGAACGCGTTCTGCGCGAATGCGCGCAGCTCGGGGGCGAACGCGCCGAAGTTGGTCAGCACGACCTCTTTGGCTTCTTCGAAGGTGTAATCTGACTTGATCTCACCGACCGGGGCGAAAACGTCCCACCAGGGTAATTTCTCCTTGCCCAACAGCTTTGCCTTAGTCTTGAAGTATCGCCTGAACATGGGGAAGGAATCCTGCATCGCACCTAACATCGCTTCCAGCGTCTGGCGGTCGATGTGCGCCATGTCGATCGCGCTGTGCACTGCGTCCTCGCGTCCGCGGCGGCGGTTGAGCACGTTCACCTCTCCCTTGATGCCGTTCATCGCGGCTGCCAGCGGCACCTTGATCGAAGTCCACAGCTTGTCTTCTGCCTCATAACCGCGTTTGCGGACTTCGCCGTCAGGGTGCGAACGCAGGTTGATCAGCGCAGGAGAGGGCAGCTTTTTAATCTCACCATCGATCTCCACTTCCGCGCTAGCCTGCGAGGTGATCATCCCCTGCAGTTTGCCCCAGGCGGTCGAGCCGCTCAGGCTGAGCTCGGAGGCGAGCATTTCCTCGGCTTCGCTCATCAGGTATTTGCTCTGGCGCGCGTACTCCTCCAGGAAGTAGCGG
>DDXM01000043.1 GCA_002347485.1 Anaerolineaceae bacterium UBA2260
GGCAGACGCGCTACGTTCAGGGCGTAGTGAGCATTACGCTCGTGAGGGTTCAAATCCCTCCTTCGGCACTCAAGACTCGCAGAAGACTGCGGGTCTTTGTCTTGTTACGATCCACAGTATAGTGTAATATTAAATAGATGAGCAAAATTCTGTCCAACCTCAAAACATTATTTGACCCCAAAAAACTGGGCTTGATCTTGGTGGCGGTCATATTGCTTTTTCTGGTGATGGACCTGAATTCAAGATTGAATGAATTGGCGCGACTCACCACACAAAGGGACGAGGCGGCTACCATCGTTGCCAACCTGGAAAGCACGCTGCAGGTGCTGCAAACGAAGCAGGCTTATGCCGGGTCAGAGGGCGCGGTCGAGGAGTGGGCTTACAACCAGGGGCACATGGTGCGTCCAGGCGAGCAAATGGTCATCCCGATCTCTCCGCCGGGAACCACGCCAGACCCCGTATTCATTCCCACGCCTACGGTTGAACCAGTCCAAAACTGGGAGATCTGGCTGGCATTAATTCTTGGGGAATAAATTCCTTACAGCCTATCGCCATTAGACAAGCGGTGGATCGCGAGCATGGTCAGATCATCTGATGGCGGCTCGCCTTTGCGGAAGATATTGATCAGGTCTTCCAGGCTTTCCAGCAATTCAGAAGCGGAGCCGTACATGTTGTTCTGTAAGGCTTCGATCAGCCTGGTTTCTGAAAACTGCTCGCCGGAGGACGAAAAAGCTTCTGTAACGCCATCTGTGTATAAGAGCAGGGTGTCCCTTTCCTCAATTTCCATGCGGTGGCATATATATTTTTCGCGGTCCACCACACCGAGGGCGATCCCACCTTTGGCGAGTTTTTCGATCTTCCTGGTTTTTCCGCGGAAAAGCAGGGGCAGGTTGTGACCGGCGTTGGCATACTCCAAAATACCACTGCGCGGGTCTAACAGGGCGTAAATAGCGGTGACGAACATGCCATTTTGCGATTCCTCAAATAATAATTCATTCACCCGGTCGAGCACTTCGGCGGGCGAGGTGATGTATTGCGCCATGGCGCGGATAAGGGTGCGGGTCACGGTCATGTACAGAGCAGCGGGCATCCCTTTATCCGAAACGTCCGCGATGGCAAAAGCAAGGCGTTCATCCCTGGTTAAAAAAACGTCGTAAAAATCGCCCCCCACTTCACGAGCGGTGCGCCAGCGCAGATCAATATCCCATCCATCAACGCCGGGAACAGATGCGGGAAGGAAGGTCTTTTGGATCTGGCGCGCAAGTTGGAGCTCCCGCTCGACCCTTTCCCTGTCAACCATCTCTTCTTTCAGCCGTTCGTTTTGAATGGCGAGCGCCGTTTGTTGCGCGACTCCTTTAATGAGTTCGATTCGCTTTTGGTGATATGCCGCCTGAATATTGGTCTCACGGGTGAGCATGACCCCATAAATCTCACCTTTAATACTTAACGGAAAAGCGAGCAGCCAGTTTGAATTATCCCGTGGTTGCATGCCCTGGTCTTCGGCGCAGGTCAGGTCCCGCCAGGCTTGAACAGGGAGATCAGGTTCTTCGAATTCACAGCCTGCCATGAGATCATTTTGGATCACCTGATCGAGCAAGGGGAAATTTCCTGATGAGTAAGTATGTATGAGAATCTCATTTTGTTCAACATGTGTGGGTGCAACGGCTTTTGCCGGTAGGAATTGCTGGTTGATCTTGTCCCACAGGTATATAACGCAGGTATCGACGCCAACCAGGATCGGCATCAATTGAACGATGGTATCGAGGATATCATCCAGTTTGTTCTGGCTGACGACCGCCTGGGCGACCTGTAATAGCACCGCTGTGACATAGGCTTCTTCCTGACGGCTTTCGAGCAGGCTTATATTTTCAAGCCCAATCGCGGTCTGCTGGGAAATACCCTGCAGGATAGCCAACGTCTGATCACTGAAACGGTTGGTTTTACCAAGGTCACCTTTGCTGGTATGCGCGACAAGAAACGCGCCCTTCAATTCTCCATGGGCGATGAGGGGCAGCAAGACGAGTGTGCTATTCTTCTCTGAGAAGGGCAGGGAGCTTAATCCTAACTCCAGTTTTGGCTCCTTGATAAAAACTGCGCTGCGGGTGGCATTGAGTTTCAGAAAAGCGATGGCCTCGGTATCCACTGCCACCATCTCATTCTCGGTGGGCTGGAATCCGTAGAAGTGTTTTAAATCGTAAGTCTCACCATCCTGGCGCAGCATATAGAACGCGCAATGTTCCACCCCAACAAGCAATGGAATGAGCCGGACCATCGTCGAGAGCAGCGAATCAATGGTATTGATGGTTTGCATGGCTTCGGCCACCTGCAGCAAAACGGTCGAAGACCATGCTTCCTCTTGCGCTGTGATGTAAAGCCGCGCGTTTTTGATGGCTACAGCCGCGTAACTGGCCAGGGTGGTGGCAATCGCCCCCGCCTCTGAACCATATCGGCCTTCCTTGCGATGTGCCAATGTTAACACCCCAAGGATTTCGTCCCCCGAACGAAGCGGTATTGCCAATGATGAGTAATTGGGTTTAAATTTCCTCGCTGCTCCCAGCGGACCATAAGGATTTTCAGGTAGTCGAATCGTGTATTGTTCGTTGCTGATACCAACATTGAGAAAACTACGCACGCTAAGTGATCCCTGGATCGATTCCAGGACCTTGTCCTTGGAAACCCCACGGACCGCGGCGAGGTGCAAGGGTCTTTCTTCGATAGGAATGCTGACATCATCATCCAACAGCCAAATGGCAGAGGCATCACATGGCAGGTTGGTTTCTAGGGCTGCGAGCACGCGATCGAGCATGTCAGGCAGGGCAAGGTTGGAACTGAGTAAACCCGCGATATCCCGGAAGCTGTCGGCAACACGGCGGCGCCATTTTTCACTGCGGTACAACGAAGCATTACGAAGGGATTGGGCGATACTGGATGCCAGTGTTTCGAACAGTTCCACATCCTCCTGCGTAAAGCGATTGATCTGGTCAGATTGTATATCCAGCACGCCGAGCACATCATCGCCAAAACGCAGGGGAACCGTCAGTTCTGATTTGATCTTTTGAGGAAAATATTTCGTCGGGCGGTAGAGCGGCTCTCTGGAAATATCGTTCGCGAGCAACGCTTTGCCGGTGCGGGCAACGTGGGGGATGATGCCAATCTCCGCGTCAAGATCAAACGCAAATGAGTTCGGCTTAAGTTTCTGTGTATGAGGTCCTGTGCCTGCTTCAAAAATCACTTTGCGCCGATTGGAATGGTTGGTGAAGATGTAGACGAAAGGTAAAGAAAAACGTTCAGCGATTACCGTGACGACCTTTTTTAGTAGTTCGTCCAGGTCGAGGAGGGAGGAAATGGCGCTGCCGATTTCTGCCACGGCAGTGACCCTGGCGTTATTCTGCTCGAGTGAATTGAAGAGTCGGGAGGTTTCAACCGCAAGCGCGATGGAATCTGCCAGCGACCGCAATACCAGCATGTCGTTTTCGTGGAATGCGCCCGGTTGGTCGCTTTGCACATCCAGCACTCCCAGGATGCGGTTTTCAACCTTCAAGGGTAAAACCGCTTCTGCTCTGGTTTCTGGCAGGGCTTCTATGGGTACATAAAGAGGATCTGATGAAACATCTTTAACAATATGTTCCTGACCAGTTTGGGCCGCGGAATGTATCAATCCTTTTGAGTAATCAATATCCTCTAGTGGATTCTTTTGATTTGGTTGACACTTGAGAGAACTGGCACGGAAGCGTAAGCCCTTTTCCGAGTTATCAGTTGTATAAATTCCGACATGATAATAATTGAAGGTACATTGGATCAGGTTGGTTACCCGCAGGCATAGTTCATCGAGGTCGAGTACGTTGGTGATCTGAGAGGTAACTGAGCGGACAAGAGAAATTTGATCGTAACGCCAGTTTTTTAATGAGGATTGACGGTTAACCTGCATAGCCAGGGATGCGACAGCTACCAGGCGCTCCATGACCTCAATTTCATCCTGTGAGAAAAAGTTACCTGCAGGCCTGACCGCGTGCAATATGCCGATCAAGCTGTTTTGCGCGAGCACAGGGATTGCCACTTCAACTGGGAAGTTTAGCGAAGTACGCTTAAAGTTGTTTGTGTAATCAGCTTTTTTGGAATTAAAACAATTTTCAACCACCACAGGAGCGGAATTGGTCGGCAGAGTCTTAACCGGCGGTTCACCAGGTAATGGGTAAAAAGGTTCTACCAACCATAATTCAGCCTGGCAATCCAGATTTTCCTGCAATTGCGCGGCAAAATACTGGCTCAGACTTAAAGAATCCGGTTGCTTAATGAGATTCTCACTCAGCAGAAGAAAATCATTCCAGAGAGTAGCGGGCTCTACAGGATCAATGGGCATTATTTTTTTCTTTTGGTTAGTGTCAACCTGTTTGCATTTTCAGTGAACTCAAAATGAACATTGTCCATCAACTGGCACATAAGAAAATATCCGAGTCCATGATTTTTGCGATTTTTTAATTGGGCGTCCAGGTCAGGAGTTGGCACACAGGAAGGGTCAAACGGCTGGCCATGGTCTTCGAGGATAATTTGTACGCCATCCTTAATTTGCCGGCAGGTGTAAACGATATCGCCAATCCCCTCTCCACCGTAAGCATGTTCGATAATATTGGAAACAGCCTCATCCACGGCTGTCTCCAATTCGAAAGTTTCCATAAAAGATAACCCCGCGGCTTTGGCTTCCTTCCTGACATGTTCAGCGATCTCTGCCAGGCTTTCAAAGCGGCCGGGAAAAATTATGCTTGTCATTTAAGAATTTAGATTAGAACGACCCCACGGCTGTGAGCACATCATCATAGATCTTGAAGATGGAGGTAAACCCAGCCAGGTCAAAAACTGCATGAATATTTTCCGGCATCGCTGCCAGCACCAGATCTCCGCGGTTGTAACGCCGGCAATTTTTAATTCCAGCGATTAGAACTCGAAGTCCTGCGCTGGAGATAAATTCGAGCTCTGAAAAGTCCATGACTATCTTGAACCGGCCACTATCATTGATGCGTTTGATTGTCTCAGCCAGTTGCGGTGAGGTGGCACTGTCAACCCTGCCTGTTACCTTGACAACGTTACAATGTTTAAATTGAGTGTTGGTAATTTCCATAACGATCTCCGTGTGAATAAATTTCCAAATCCATGAAAATGATTATAACATGCACACTTGCGCTCTGATTTTTTTTTGCACAAAAGATGCTGGAAATTTGTGGTATTATGAAAAAAAATCTCTACTAACTTTAATCTGAAACTATAGAACAAATAAAAGGAAAACCATCTGCGTTAAGGATTATCATGGAAAACAAAGAGAACCCTCAAGACGTGATCAATAAATTCGCAAAAAGGCAGCGTTATATGCCTTACATCATCGGCGGATTGGCGGGAGTGCTAGTGCTGGTTGGAGTCTTACTCATCATCAGTGTGGCAACCGGTTCGGGGAACCTGTTCAAGTCTATTTTTTCGACCAGGACCCCCACAGCCACAATGACTCTTACGCCAACGGCAACCGTCCCCAGTCCCACCGCTACGCTGACGTTAACCCCTTCTATGACGCCCACCGAAACCCAAACCCCCACTCCCTCAGGTCCGCAGTATTACACGGTGCAGCAGGGGGATGACTGTTGGTCGCTGGCTTCGGCTTTCGATGTGGATCTGCTGGTATTGATCGCCATCAATAATTTTCCAGTGGGAACATGTCCCATCCAACCGGGGATGCAGATTCTCATCCCTGCTCCCGGGCAGGAATTGCCGACCGCCACACCCCTTCCGACCGGGTTACCCCGCGGATATGAAATTACTTACACAATTCTCTCCGGAGAGACACTGGCTGACCTGGCTTCTCGGTTCAATAGCACGGTTGAAGACATCATGGCGATCAATGATATTGAAGACGAAAATATGATCTATGTCGGTCAGGTGATCAAGATTCGCATCAACTTGGTCACTCCGACGCCCACAAAAGCGCCGACCAGCACCCTGTCCGGGCAGTTCATCACCCCACCAGCCACCAGTACTCCATAACCAGATTATGCAAACAAGAATCCCTTCAGTGTTTCTGAAGGGATTTTTTATATATGCCTTCTATTGATATTGAATGGGTGGGAGAATGCTTCGTTAGTCCATTTTCGGTTTATCGGTTGATGAAGACTGCAATTTCCCTCTAATGAGGTGCACATTACGAATAAACCCCTCCCGTTTCACGCGGGAAACAGGTGTACTGCCAAATCGCTGGTCAAAGGATTCCTTGTTGATCTCGAGCAATCCATCCAATTCAGCCACAGGAATTAGTTTTTCAGAATTGGGCGAAGTGTTCAATGGTGTGGTGTCTCGATTCCACGGACAAACCACCTGGCAGATATCGCATCCGAACACCTGGTTGGTGAAGCTTCCTGTAAGTTCGGGCGGAATTTCCCCCTTGTTTTCGATGGTGTGGTAGCTGATGCAGCGGTTGGCGTCGATTAGGCGTCCCGGCAGAATGCACCCGGTCGGGCAGGCTTTTATGCAGCGGTCGCAAGTTCCACAGCGATCCGGGATCAAGGGAGTATCCGGTTCGATGGTGACATCTGTAAGAACCTCAGCCAGGAGGAAGGCTGAGCCGTGTGACGGAGAGATCAGGCATGAGTTCTTACCGATCCACCCTAACCCGGCGCGAGCGGCCAGTTCGCGCTCCAATATAGGTGCACTGTCTGTAAAAACGCGCGGGCGGGTTTTGGAAGGGCTCAACGATAACAGGTCCTCCACCAGCGGCTCGAGTTCGCGCGGGAGGCTATGATGATAATCCTCTCCACAAGCATAACCGCAAATCAAACCCGCTTCTCGTTGCTCCATTTCCTGCCGGGTGGATAATCGGTAAGGCTTACCAAGAACGATGATCGATCTTACGACGGGAAAGAGCTGCCGTGGATCCTTTCGCACAGACTTGTGATAATCAGTATCCAGGTAAGCCATCCCAGCGTGATAACCGTTCGCCAGCCAGTCCGCGTAACGTTGATATTCAGCCAGCGGTTCGGGTGTGGTGATGCCACATAAATCAAAGCCAAGGCTGGCGGCCCTGGCTTTGATCTGCGCATTTAGGTCTTGCGTCGTATTTTTCACTTTGGTGAGAGGTATAGAGCCTCTGCAGATTGTGAGGGGTTACGGCGTGCTTGATGGTGTCGCGGTGAGCGGGGGCACCGTGGAAGTAGGGACACCGACGACGATGTTGACGCTGACAGGATCCCCAAAATAATATCCCCTGGAACTGAGCAGTTTCCAGTAGCTGCTGTACGTGCCAGCTTGGGTGGGAGCGGTGAATAATACGCTCACATCCACAAACTCGCCCGGCGGCACATTTTGCGTGAGGTTGAAGGTGAGAACGCCGTTCCGACCCTCCAGGTTTCCTTCCAGGTATTGAATGGCATAATCTGTTGTCCAGGTGGTTTTGCCAGTATTTTGAAAACGCCAGGTTTTAATGAATTGTTCACCGGCTTTCATGGAAGTTCCATCGGGGATGGTCACATCGGCGATGAATTTTGAATCGTCAGTTGACGATGCTGGTTGCGTTGGAAATGTGATCTTTGTCGCCGTGGGTCCAGTACCCGTGGGGGTGTTGGTGGCAGGCACTGGTGTCATCGTGGGTGTGGCAGTTGGCGGGGGTAGGGTTTGGGTGGCCGTTGGGATAAGCGCGGCTGATTGGGTCAATTGCGCCTGCACTGTACTCGCGATCTCCGTCATTTTTTGGTTCGGATCCACGGTGGGCTTCGCCGCGCACGCAGTAAGCAGGATCGAGAAAAGTATCGCGATCGTAAATATTATCGGAATTTTTAAAAGCTTCATTTGTTTAGTTCCTCCAGGTTACAAGCATACCCGGCTTATTGTCAGGCAACTTGGAGGGATTGTCAAGGATAGTATGAAAAATTAAGGGATTAGTTTAGAAAATCTGTATCAGTGCTGCCGTGTGGGAGTGATTTTTCAAACCCTCTGGTCCCGTTGAAATTGATATAGTTCACAACACCGGGCAGAATCTCAATAGTCGAGGCATAAAAAACGCCGTTGTACCACATGGTAAATTCATACTTGCCCGCCGGTACATCGGTGAGCGCATAGTTTTCCTGAAAATAAGGATCCTGGTCGTGGTAAGTGATGATGTCAGGATCATAGGTGTTGATTACCCAGTAGCGATTGGTTTCGAGCGATGAAAGGATGAAATTCCAGCCATTCAATAGGTAACCATAGCGATTCTCAATCCTGCCAGTAATGACGCCATGGTCGACGGCGGGTGCGAGCCACAACTCCGGATTTTGATATTTTTGTTCCATTTCATCCAGGATGCGTACTTCGTAATGCAAATGCGGGCCGCTGGTCATCCCGGTCATGCCCACCGTACCGATCACCTGGCCTGTTTTAACCCAGTCACCAACTTTGACCAGCGTTTGTTCCATGTGGCAGTACACAGAAAAAACGGTGTGCCCATTATGCTTGAGAGTGTGTTTGATTTTGACGGTGATACCATATGGATCATTTGTTGCCCCCGCGCCGTAGACCAGACCGTAACCGGCAAATTCCACTTTACCCTCACCTGAAGCAAGGATCGGTGTGCCTTCAATTGCTGGCAGATCCAATCCTCTGTGGATCGTACCATGCTCCTTAACGCTGTAACCGTAGCGGTAATCAGCACTCGTCCAGAAAAGGTTTTCGTAGAGGATGGGTTGAGCGAGCAGGAAGTGATCCTGGTGAGTGAGCGCAAGGGGGGTTTCATAATGTTGAACATAGATTGTAGATTGAGAAGCGTTTTCAGCCTGTTCCGGCTGTTTATTGGACACAAGGGAGGTATTTGGCGAATCCTTCACCGGGTCCAATGGTGATCGAGCAAACGCGTTAACACGAATTGTGAAGATCATGACCATACTGATGAGAGTAGCCAACATTATGTGCAGCGGTGTGGTATATCTGCGTCTCATGGTAAGAACCTTTCCAATTCGTTAGAGGAATAAATTTGCTCCATAGCCTGTTGCCAGGTAAGACCTTCCTTCAGCGCAAAGATGCTCATATTCGTCGCCGGGAAGTAATTCCTCCAGTTGGATGCCGCGGGCAGTCGCTCCCACCCGTACCGTAACGCGAATGCCGTGAAGTCGAACCAGTACCCCTCAGGGATTGCGCCTGTGTCGCCGCCGTTCTCATATTCGTCCATTTCGTTGTTGCTGCGTGCGTTAAAGTCCCACACCGGTTCCTTGAGCGGGATGCCGCAAGTCCCATCCTGCGCCATGCATTTCAACCAAACGCGCCAAAACGTGCGCCCGGTGAAATCCTCCCGGCTGACCAGCATCCAACCGGCATCCAAGGGATCAAGGTTGACCGAGATGCCTCTGCCTGTGTACAACCAGTTGTTGTGAATTGCCACCTCATCGTCTGCTGGGAGGGATGTCGCAGCGCTCTGCAGGATGCCGAGAAAATCCCATCCCAGTTCCTGATTCAGTTCTTCACGCATAGCCATGAACCTGTCATCAATCGTATCCGCGAGAGAAGCCTCCGGGGCTTTCAGATCGTATATCGAAACAAGCGAAGAGCGTTCGCTTGTGGTATTAGGGGTTATTGATTCCTCGGGTACCAGTGTAAAAGGATCACCGGAAATTCCGCGCTCAACAAAGGTTGCCATATTCGAAACGATGGAACCGGACTGCCAGTCAAAGGAGGTGACCTCGCCTGGTAAATGGATGGCAGGGAAAAGCAGGCGGGTGGGGTTATCGTGATAGGCAATCAGTTCATACCCGTTGGGAGTGACCAGCAGCGCGGCAGTGCCCTGGTCGTTGATCATCCAGATCGGCTTGGAACCCGCTCCCAGCAAGATCGTTTCCTGACCGCTCCCTTTGATATTCCGGCGTTCGATGACGGATTGGTCGGTGATCTTGCTCCAGGCGAGTGATTGTCCGTCGAGCGACCAATCAGGCGAGGTAAAGCTGGCTTCTGAGGAAGTGATAAGAGGGTTCAGACGATTTTCCGCCACATTCAGGTCCGCCAGCCAAATCTCCAGTCGACCGTTTCTGTCGGTTACAAACGCAATCTTACGACCTTCCGGAGACCAGGCTGGGTCAAAGTTGTTCGATGCACGACCTGTCAATCGCATGGGGGGAGTGGCGCGATCGGTTGCGGAGTGAACCAGGATGATGAGCTTCCCATCTGCGAGGGTTTCATACGCCAGCCATAATCCATCAGGTGACCAGGTAGGCGCGCAGGCGTAACCATCCGCCTGGCTCACTTGGACCTCCAAACCTGTAAGCAGGTTGAGGGTGTAGACCTCCCATTTTCCGGTGGAGTTGGCGCAAAATGCGAGGGTGCTGCCATCCGGACTTATCGCGGGGTAATCATAATCGAATTCACCTGTGGTCAGCCGGGTGAGCGGGTAATTCACCGGGTGATACGCGAACAAGTGGTGATGTTCACCGTCTCTCATCGCAAGAACAAAATATCCCTCATCAGCGATTTTCGTATCAGTAGTTTCCTGGGTTAAGGGAAGCGGGCTTGGCGTGACGCTTGGCATTGGAAGTGAGAGTTCCTTGCTTGTGCTGGTAGGCTGAGGGGTATCTTCGGCTGGCATAGTCACAGTCGGCTGGGATTGAGCCTCCACTCCGATCCCTGTGCATGCCACCACCAGAATCGAAAGAATGGACAGGATGATCAGAATGGGGGGAAATTTCTTTCCGCAATGTAATCGGCGAATCATTTGGCGTCCAGAATGCAGGTAAACAAATATCGAGCGTTTTTATTCCATCTTCCAGAATAGAGAGGGATCGATCGGTTGAAATCTCCCTGACGTAGACCAATTACAATAATAGTACCTTTCTTCGATTGTTGCGTCAGGTTTATACATTGCAAAAGTGTTAAATTCCGCGTCTGATGGCCCGATCCTAATCTCCAGGTGCAGGTGTTCCGCAACCGTGTTGCCAGTTAAACCTACCGCGCCAATAATTTCCCCGCATGAAACCATGTCTCCTGGCGTGTAAGCAGGTTTATCCTGTAAGTGAGAATAGAGCACATATAGCGACCTTGAATCCGTGGACATTTCAATGGGAGCGATATTTGCATAAAGCGGGTCATTCGCGCAAGGACTGAACATGTCGATATTATCTTGAGGAATGGGTGTCGGAATTGCGCCTGTCGGCAGAACTGTATCATCCACCCATTCGAGCGGGGTTTCCACCAGGAGCATGCTGCCGTACGGAAAACGGTTCTCGATGACCAGCACCACTTTACCGGGGAGAATGGCTTGCACGGGATGACCGTACATGGAGGGTAGGTCCGCGAATGTGAAAAAAGCCAGGTCGACTCCCGGATGTCCATCGTCCTGAAAAGCAGTGGAGGGAGTGAAACCCTGGGAGGTGATACTATGCAGGTCACCTAATGCGATCTCCGCCAGAGGTGAACAGATACTTATGACGGATCCTATCAAAGGGGTAGGCGAGGGTTCAAGTGACGCAATGGGAGTAAAGGTATGCGTGGGAGCCAGTGTGGAGGTTGGAATAGGAAGCGATTGGGAAGGGGTGGGCGGAGGTATTTGGATAAGGGGCGGTGTGGCGGCGCACCCTGTCAACAGAAAAACAAGGACCAAGCAAAGCAGAGTGCGGATCATGCGCCAGCGGAATATCGAAGGGGTCATCAATCGACGGATGTTCGTTTTCATTTTCTCCCCAAATAAATTCATATTCGATCGCAGTCAGGTAATCAGGATTTAATCCTGCGCGCTTCCATGTAAAAGCGTTTTTCATGCGCTTCACCCATGGAGAAGGTCTTACGCGGCAACGCGCCGTCAAGCAGGACTGTGCGAAATAGTTCATTCTTCGGCATGGCTGGCAAGTAAATGCCCGTGTTGCCCGGCTGACCAGCCAGTGAAAAGATCGCCTCATCTCCATGCACATAATCGATCGATGACGCATGACCATCCTTCAAGAAACGGTCGAGCACAGGTTGAATGCTGCCGACGGCGAGGTTGGCGATGGGGTGTGCAATCCTTCCCAGGAGGAGTCGGGTTTCATGGATCAAGCCGAACAAATGAGCATCCTTGTCTCCCGCTTTAACCTGCTCGATAAGCGCTTCGCGAGAGGTCATCACCTCGAAGCTTAGTTCGCTGCCAAAATGGTCAATCAAAGATTGTTCGAGAGCGAAATTCGTATTGAAAAGCACACGGTGAATGGGTTCAAATGCCAGACCGCTATCATGAATATTTTCGATTTCAACCAGGGCGTAACGCGCCGGGTGATCCATCCCGACGGTCGGTTTCAACTGCTCCCAGATCGATTTTGCTGTGGCGAGTGAGTGATTCCCATCACCTACCGCGAAAAGAAGGACCCCTTTTTCGTGATTGACTTTATATTTCGGGTAGAACACATCCGGTCTCGACAGCATTTCGAGATGCTGGATAACACCGTCCTCAAGCGCATCATCATCCACCAACCACCCGCAGAGGTGACCGCTTTTCTTCATCAGGTCAAAATCATAAATAACCGGAAGATCCTCTTTCTGCGCGGCGATAGATCCGATCACAATATCTTTGGGATCATCGATCAGCACGAGAATGTGCGGCAACTCCAGCGGGGCGTCCTTACGAATGCGAATGCGCGGAGGCAGGCGGTCGAGGATGGTGCCCTCGGTGGCGCGGATCAGGCTTTGCGAACCGACCGAGAAATCATATTTTTCCAGGTCCAGCGCGAGCATCAAGCCACGCCGGGTTTTTCCATCCACATGGCGTTCAACATAAATGATACGCTCATAAGGGGCAAGCAGACCATCGGTCAGGTACTGGCGCATGCGCGCGTTGATCGTTTGCACACGCTGCTGCTCCTCAGGGGTACCGAGATAGACTTCGGGCAGGATCAAATGCAGAGTGGAAGGGGCGTCTCCGACAAGTCTGGCGACATCCTCCCAATACTCTGGCTCAGAGGTGAACTGGTCGCAGGCGATCACCGCCCACTTGGCAGGATCGATCTCTTTTACAGGCAGGTAGGTGGTGGGAATTTGTACGCCAATTTGAGGGAAATTTCTCATGGGATTTGTCCTTTCAGAGATTATTTTACCAGAATGAAGTTATTGGGATAAAAAAACCTCCTGGTCAGATGAGCAGGAGGTCATTTGAGATCAAGATCCAATTACATGCTGTACATGTAAGCCAAACCCAACGCGCCGGGACCCGTGTGGGTACCGAGAACAACGCTGATTGTGCTCAACACCGCGTCAGATACCAGCGAGGTGGGGAAGCGCTTGACCGCTTTTTCGAGCAGCTGGTTCCCTTCATCGGGCGCGTTGGCGTGCAAGGCGCATAAGCGGACAGGACCAGTCTCTTTGGCGAGCCTCGCTTCTACAAGATCAAGCAGGCGGTCAGTGGCTTTGGAGAATGTGCGTACCCTCTCCACGGCTTCGATGCGCCCATCACGCATCTCCAAAAGTGGTTTTAGATTGAGCATGGTGCCCATGAAAGCCTGCGCGCCGCCGATGCGGCCCCCGCGGTGCAGAAATTCAAGGGTGCTAACAACAAAATAAAGGCCGGTGTTTTGGCGGGATTTTTCTGATACAGCTTTGCACTCCGCCAGCGTGGCGCCTGAAGCCGCCATGCGGGCGGCGCTGAGCACCTGAAATCCCATGGCCATGCTGGTGCTCAAGGAATCAACCAATTGAATTCTCTCATCGGGAAAATACTTCTTGGCTTGAACAGCTGAATCCAACGTGCTAGAGAGCTTACCTGAAATATGCACACTGAGAATGTCGTATCCTTCATCAATAAGTCTGCTATACAATGATTTGAACTCCTCAGGTGTCACCTGGGAGGTGGAAGGCATTACCTTGTCAACAGCGAGGCGTTCGTAAAATTGCGTGGGTTTAATATCGATGCCATCGCGTAGAACCTCGTTCCCCCAGATCACCTGCAGGGGGATGGAAGCAATCGGGTTGCCATTCAATAATTCGAGGGGAATATTGGCTGTGCTATCTGTTACCACCATTACCTTGTTCATGTACTGCTACCTCCAAAGATTGCTTTCACTCATTACTTTTATTTTGTATTTAATAACCCTTTACTTGCGGTATGGTTACACTAAGGCTTGATATCCAGTCGAATGCGCCTGTCGAATGTGCCTTGACCATTACCATTATCCAGACTAAAATCACTGTTTGTGAATCACCGGAAGGTGACATCTATTATTAAGGAAGAACACGGTCTTTGTTTGATAATCTGTCTGGCAGGTTGAACGAAATATTCACCCAATTACGCCGCAAGGGTAAGTTAAGCGCGGCGGATGTGGACGCCATGATGCGCGAAGTGCGCCTGGCACTGCTTGAAGCGGATGTCAATTACACCGTGGTGAAGGATTTCACCAACCGGGTGCGCGAGCGGGCTATCGGCGCCGAAGTATCCAAAGCTTTGAACCCGGCTCAGCAGGTAATCAAGATCGTGCACGAAGAACTGATCACCACGCTGGGGGAACCCGCTCGGTTGAATTTAACTGGCGTGAAACCTTACGCGGTTATGCTGGTGGGGTTACAAGGTTCGGGCAAGACCACCGCGGCAGCCAAAATCGCAAACCGCCTGCGCAAAGACGGCGAGCGGGTGCTGCTAGTGGCAGGCGACCCATATAGACCAGCCGCTGTCAAGCAATTGCAGACCCTGGGTGAGAAGATCGGGGTGGAAGTTGTGTCAGACGCCAACTTAAAACCACCCGCCCTGGCTGCGCAGGCTTTCAATAAGGCACAAAAAGGTGGATACTCGGTGGTCATCATCGACACCGCCGGCCGTTCGCAGCTCGATCAGCCGCTTATGGACGAGTTGCAGGCGATCAGCCACAAGGTCAAGCTCGTCGAAACGCTGTTGGTGGTGGACGCTATGATCGGGCAGGAAGCGCTGCACATCGCTGAAGGTTTTCGCGATACAATTAATATCACTGGTTTGGTCTTCACCAAGATCGATGGCGACGCACGCGGCGGCGCCGCGATTTCGGTGCGCAGCGTGACTGGTGTGCCGATCAAATTCCTCGGAACGGGCGAAGGGATCGAGGCCATTGAGGTCTTCGATCCGACCAGATTGGCTTCCCGCATTCTGGGAATGGGTGATATGATTGGGCTGATCGAAAAAGCGGAAGCCGTTTTTGATCAGAAGATCCAAAAAGAGCAGGCGGAACGGGTTCTAAAAGGGCAGTTCACCCTGGAGGATTTTGCGGATCAGCTTAAACAGATGCGCAAAATGGGTTCCATTTCACAGGTGTTGGATATGCTTCCCGGCGGATTGGGACAAGCGGCGCGGAATATCTCGCCGGAGGAGACGGAGCGCAACATGAAGCGCACCGAAGCCATCATCAACTCGATGACCCGCGAAGAAAAAAGGAACCCGGATGTGTTGAACGCTTCGCGCCGCAGACGGATCGCCCGGGGTTCCGGAACAGACGTGCAGGATGTGAATCGCCTGATGAAACAATTTAGGGATACGCAACGTTTTATGAAAACCATGCAGAAAACAGGCGGGAAGGGACTTTCCCGATTGTTCAAGTGATCAAAAATGAAACAGCGGTCAAGCGCCCCCTTCAGCGCCCCTCGCCAAAGTGGATTTTTTGAATTCACATCATATTTGATCATTGACTAGAATCAGGAGAAAAGCAAATGGTAAGAATTCGTTTACGTAGGATTGGTCAGAGACACCAACCAAGTTACCGTATCGTTGTGGCTGATGTTGAAAGCCCGCGCGACGGCCGCTTCCTCGAGATCATCGGCAGCTACATCCCCACCACTGAACCCTTCACCTTCGAGGTTCAGGAGGATCGTGTATTCGACTGGATGAGCAAGGGAGCCCAACCCAGTGACTCGGTTGCCAAGCTGTTCCAGATCACCGGTGTGCTCGACCGTTACGAGAGGTTCAAGAAGGGTGAATCGCTTGAGACCCTTCTTGAAGAAGCCAAAATTGCCGGCAAAGAACGCGCGGCAAAGATCAAAGCCTAAATAATCATGCAATATTCTCAAAAACCGAACCAGAGATACAGCAGGAACGTTGACCAGGAAAGCCACACCAGGGAACTGATCGAGTACATCGCTCTTTCACTGGTGGACGATCCTTCCCAGGTGGTGGTCAACGAATACCGCAGCGGTGGGCGTGCCAACCTCGAGTTACACGTTGCCCGTGAGGACATGGGACGCGTAATAGGAAAAGGTGGACGTATCGCCAATGCCATGCGCGTTCTTCTGCGTGTAGCGGCCGCCCGTGAAGGGAAGCAGGCCAACCTGGATGTCGCTGAACCGAAATGAGCAACGCTCGTCACATTTCTGACCATCATGACGGACCTTCAGGCTCGCCCGATCAAGGCGAGCCTGTCTTCTTTGTCATTGGAAAATTGCGCCGGCCGCATGGTGTGAGTGGTGAAATCCTGTTTGAAATGATCTCGGAAAACCCCCGGCATTTTAGTCCAGGTAATCGGGTCTACATCGGCCTTAAGAAGAAACCATTCATCATTACTGCGCTCAGGCAGTCCAACAAGCTTTGGCTGATCACATTCGAAGGGATTGAGACTCGCGAGCAGGCTGCGCTGATCACCAACCAGGCCATGTATATTTGCGAGGATAGCCTGGATCCTTTGCCGGACGACCTTTTTTATCACCACGAGGTGATCGGCATGCATGTCCTTGATGAAAACGGGGCGTTGTTGGGTGAGGTGAAGGAAATCCTGGTCACCGGTGCGAACGATGTGTATGTGGTAAACACCCCGACCGGTGCTGAAATCCTTGTCCCGGCTGTGAAATCAGTCATTCAGCGCATGGATCGGAACACGCGCAGCATCGTAGTGCGTCCGCAGGAATGGGTATAGGAGATTGAGTGGAGGAGAAGGCTTACTGGGTAGGTCTTAACCTGGTAAAAGGCATCGGAGCTGTGCGATTCAAACAGCTCAAGGATTTTTTCGGCTCTGCTCAAGCAGCGTGGGAAGCGCCCCCAATGGGGTGGCTGTCCGCGGGAATTTCCCAAAAAGTGGTCAATCAATTCCTCATGGTCAGGCAGCAGGTAGACCTGGAACGCGTCATGGAGAAGGCTTCTGCAAACGGGGTTGAGATCCTGACCTGGCAGGATGCCGAATACCCGCGTCGATTAAAGGAAATTGACCAATCGCCGCCTGTGTTGTTCGTCAAGGGGTCGATCAGTGTTGAGGATGATTGGGCGGTCGCCGTGGTGGGTACGCGCCGTGTAACGCCTTACGGCCGCCAGGTGGCGGATGAACTTGGCTGCTTCCTCGCGCAAAATGGTATCACGGTGGTCAGCGGCCTGGCGCGCGGTGTGGACGCGATCGCTCATCAGTCAGCGCTGCAAGCCGGTGGGCGCACGTTCGCAGTGCTCGGCAACGGCGTGGATGTGATCTACCCACCGGAACATCGTAAACTGGCGAGTGAAATTTCCCGTCAAGGCGCTTTGATCAGCGATTACCCGCTAGGGACCCAACCGGATGGTGTGAATTTTCCCCCGCGCAACCGAATCATTTCTGGCTTATCGCTGGCGACCGTGGTGGTGGAAGCCGGTGAAAAGAGCGGAGCGCTGATCACGGCTGAATTCGCGGTTGAGCAGGGACGGGATGTGTTCGCCGTACCGGGCAGTATACTGGCTGCGCAAAGCCAGGGAACCAATCAATTGATCGAACAGGGAGCGCGCCCGCTTTTGAGGATGAGCGAAATCCTGGAGGCGTTGAAACTGGAGCAGATACCGGAAAAGCAGCAGGCGCGTAAACTTGCGCCCATGACCGGTGATGAAAAGAAGCTGCTCACACACTTATCCTCGGAACCTGTTCATATCGACCAACTGTGCGAAATGACCGGGTTGCCAATCACGGATGTTTCAGCTACACTCACCATGATGGAGTTAAAAGGCTTCGTTTCACAAGTGGGCGGGATGAATTATGTCGCCATGCGTGAAGTCAAATCAATTTATAAGGTGAACTGACATGACGCACCATTTATACGCCGTTATCATGGCTGGCGGAGGGGGCACGCGCTTATGGCCATTTTCAAGGCAAAAAACTCCCAAGCAACTGATCCCCCTTTTCTCCCAGCGCTCCTTATTCCAGGTCGCGGTTGACCGGTTGGATGGGTTTATACCTGCTGAGCGTATTTTCGTGGTCACCATCGCAGCTCAGGTAGAGGTATTGCGCCAGCAGGAACCGCAAATCCCGGCACACAATTTCCTGATCGAACCCCAACCGCGCGGTACCGCCGCGGTGGTGGCGATGGCAGCAGGCGTCATCCACAAGGTGGATTCCGAGGCGGTACTCGCTATTCTTACCGCTGACCATCTTATTGCTGATATTGCTGGTTTTCATCTTCATTTATCAGCGGCGTATGAGGTCGCGCAAAAGGGGTACCTGGGTACGTTGGGAATCAAACCCACATTTCCAGCCACCGGGTAT
This sequence comes from Anaerolineaceae bacterium UBA2260, assembly GCA_002347485.1. GTDB lineage: Bacteria > Chloroflexota > Anaerolineae > Anaerolineales > Anaerolineaceae > UBA6107. The sequence goes on from DDXM01000043.1 coordinate 18,399, forward strand.
GGGTATATTGAGAGCGGTGAAGCGATTGGCACATTTACCGGTATTCAGGCATTCGTGGTAAAACGTTTTATCGAAAAACCGGACGAGATGGTCGCCCGGGAGCTGGTGAAGAAAGACCATCTGAGCTGGAATTCGGGCATGTTCATCACCAGGGCGGATGTCGCACTGGGCGAGGTGGAGAAACTTCTGCCGGAATTGCACGCGACCATCCAGGAATTGCAGCCGATGCTGGGAGTCGATCACTCCTCGGCTGAATTCATTAAGTCCTGGTCAGAAATTAAACCGCAAACCATAGATTACGGTATTATGGAGAGAACCAGGCTGGCTGCCGTGCTGCCAGCGCGGAACCTGGGTTGGAATGATGTGGGCAGCTGGGACTCGTTCTTTGAAGTAACCACGCCGGATGGAGATGGTAATATTGTGGTCAACGCGCGCCATGTTGGGATCGCCTCTCGCGATTCGCTTGTCGTTTCCAGTGCGCCGGAACATTTGATCGTCACTCTGGGAATGAAGGATGTGATCATCGTTCATACCCCAGACGCTACCCTGGTATGCCCGCGCGGGGAAAGCCAGCGGGTAAAGGAACTGGTCAATTACCTAAAGGAAAACAATCTAACCCTCTTCACATAGGAGTGCAGCCGTGGAAGCTTACTGCGTAAAATGCAAAGAAAAGAGAGAGATCGCTGATGCCAGTGCTGAATTCAACGCCCTGGGCACGCCCGTCACGCGTGGTAAATGCCCGGTTTGCGGAACGACCATGTATCGCATTGGAGATACTCCCGCGCATGCCAGCCTGGAACGCCCGGTAAGGCGTCACAGCAAGCCACGCAGCGGCAAACTTGTGATAGTTGAATCTCCCGCCAAGGCAAAAACGGTCGGCCGCTTCTTGGGGAAAGGGTACACAGTGCGCGCTTCGGTGGGACATGTGCGTGACCTGCTGCGCTCGGAATTATCGGTAGACGTTGAAAATGACTTCACTCCCAAATACCGGGTTCCAAATGAAAAACGGCAAGTGGTGAAAGAATTGAAAGCGCTGGCGAAGGAAGCCGAAGTGATCTATCTCGCCACCGACCCCGACCGCGAAGGAGAGGCGATCGCCTGGCACCTGCTGGAAGCCGCGCAGATTGAACCGAAATTATCCAAACGCGTGGTGTTTCACGAGATCACCGATCATGCCATCAATGAGGCTTTTGCCAACCCACGCGGTATCAACATGGATCTGGTCGACGCACAGCAGGCGCGCCGCGTGCTTGACAGACTGGTGGGGTATTCCATCAGCCCGGTGCTGTGGGAGAAGGTGCGCAGCCGGCTTTCAGCCGGACGCGTACAGTCGGTCGCGTTGAGATTGATCGTGGAAAGGGAACGCGAGATCGAGGCGTTCGTACCCGTAGAATACTGGTCGATCCAGGCTGAACTATCCCCGCAGGGCAAAAAGACGAAATACACCACAAAACTAGCAAAGATCGATGACCAGGACCCTGAACTGGGGAACAAGGAAGTGGTGGATGGCTACCTTGTGGAGATCGAACAATCGCCTTTCACGATCACCAGGATCAAACGCAGCGAGCGGCGGCGCAAACCTTCAGCGCCATTCATCACCAGCACCCTGCAGCAGGAAGCATCGCGCAGGCTGGGATACACCGCACGGCGCGCGATGATGATCGCGCAGCAATTATACGAAGGTCTGGATGTGGGTGAGGGCGGTGCAACCGGCCTCATCACCTACATGCGAACCGATTCGACCAATATTGCTGAAGTAGCCCTGGAGGAAGCGCGAAATTTTATCAAGCAGAGTTACGGCGGAGATTTCCTGCCGGAAACACCTCCACAATATAAAACACGCGCGGTTTCTGCCCAGGAAGCGCACGAGGCGATCCGCCCGACATCCGTGCTGCGCCAACCAGAAAAGATCAAGCAGTACCTTTCGCCGGAACAATTCAAACTTTACCAATTGATCTGGCAGCGTTTTGTGGCATCGCAAATGGAATCCGCAGTTTACGACACGCTTTCTGTTGAGGTGACCGCGGCAGGAAAAAACCACAGCTACCTTTTCAGGGCGTCAGGTTCCACCATCAAGTTCCCTGGTTTTCTCATTGTCTATGAAGAAACGGTGGATGAAGATCAAAAAACCGATGAACCGGAGAATATCCGCATCCCGGCCGGGTTGGAAGAAGGCCAGCCGCAAAACCTGGAACATCTCATCCCCGAGCAGCATTTCACGCAGCCCCCGCCGCGCTACACTGAAGCATCGCTTGTGCAGGTGCTCGAGGAATATGGCATCGGACGGCCGTCCACGTATGCGCCAATCCTGTCCACCATTCAACAGCGCGGTTATGTACTGAGAGAAACCAAACGCCTTTCACCCACTGAAACGGGGATTCTGGTGAATGACTTGGTGGTCGAGCATTTCCCGGATGTCGTTGATTTTAACTTTACCGCCCAGATGGAAAGCGAACTCGACCAGGTGGCGGAGGGAAAAGAGGACTGGCATAAGGTCATTCGCGAGTTTTACACTTCGTTTGAACCCGAGGTCAAACGCGCCCAGGCGGAAATGCCGGTAAATAAAACCGAGCCGGAGAAGATCGGACGCGCCTGCCCGGAATGCGGGCATGACCTGGTGATCCGCTGGGGCAGATACGGCAAATTCATCAGCTGTTCAAATTTCCCCGCCTGCCGCCATACTGAACCCCTGCTGGAGAAGATCGGTGTGACCTGCCCGAAAGATGGGGGAGAGGTCGTGCTGCGAAAAACGCGCAAGGGGCGCATCTTTTTTGCCTGCTCCAATTACCCCGAATGTGATTTCACCAGTTGGAAACGACCAGTGGCGATGCCCTGCCCAAATTGCGGCGGCATGCTGGTGGTGGCGAACAAGCGCGAGGTGCAATGTACCCAATGTGAGGAAAGTTTCCTGATCGAGGAGTTGGGGGTCGCAATACCGGATTAGGCATATTTATTGCAACATTTTCCTTGATTCGTGCCAATGAATGATCATTGGCAAATGAGAGTGCAGGAGACGAACATGGACAGAATCAAGGAAATAATCAGTGAGATTACCCAAAAACCCTTGTATGCCGCTATCGCGGGCCTTGTGGTCGGATTGATCATCGGTCTACCAATTCTGGGTTGGGGGCTGTTACCCGTCAAGTGGGTGGATGCCGACCCCAGTTACCTAAGAGAAGATCTTAAGAAACAATACGTCTGCATGGTTATTGATTCCTACAGCGTTAACAAGGACGCCAACCTGGCAGCGTCCCGACTGACTGCCATGGGGGTTGAAAACCTGGCCAATCCACAGGGACTGTTTAAAGATTTGCAGCAGGGTGGGTGTAGTTACACCAGCAGCGATCCGGTGGTTATGGAAATGAAGACCGCTTTCCTCTCCATTGGAGCGGGAACAGGCGGCGAAGCGATCGCTGAGGAACCGGATGTGACGACAGATATTCCGTTCACACCGCAAGATACGGCGAGTCCCAAATCCGGTCGGGGCACTTTTCTGCTGGTGGTTTTACTCGCGCTACTGGTGTTGATCGTAGGGGCATTGGTATACATCTTCTTTATCCGCAACCGGCGATTAACTGATCAATCGACTGAAGAGTATGAAGAAGGGGAGACGTATCTTGACCAGGATGCCAATGATTTTATCTTCACGCAGGTAGAAACCGATGAACCCGAGAAAGCAGTGGAAGACGAACCTGTTTTCGCTGAAGAGGAAGCCGGTTTGTTCGTCGTGGAAGAAAAACCTGTTGCGCCTTTAAAACCCGCGCATTCATTCGCGGGTGAACCTGTGGCGCATTTTATGACCTCCTACCTGATCGGTGATGACTTATACGATGACAGTTTCAGCATTGACGCGCCAAATGGAGCTTTCCTGGGTGAATGCGGGGTTGGAATCTCCGATACCATCGGCGTCGGCGATCCCAAGAAAGTGACTGCCTTCGAAGTGTGGCTGTTCGATAAAAATGATATTCAGACCGTCACCAAGGTGTTGATGAGTGCTCATGCCATGAATGATTCAGGCATCAAGCAACGCCTGGCGTCAAAAGGTGAGCCAGTCCTGCTGGAGCCTGGAAAACAAATCCTGCTGGAAACCGCCACGCTTCAGCTTGAAGCCAATGTGATCGAAATGGTGTATGGTCAGGGCGCGCTGCCCTCTGGTAGCTTCATAGAACGGCTGACGTTGGAATTGTCCGTCTGGCCGAAGTAAATGATCATTAAGAAAAATCCGGGTAAATGAACCCCGGATTTTTTTATTTAATGCTGATGATCCTGAACTGGATCTCGCCGTCAGGGGTTCTGGCAGTGACCAGGTCGTTTACGCCGTGCCCGAGGAGGGCTTCGCCAATAGGTGAGTTAAATGAAATTTTTCCATTCCGCGGATCGGCTTCCTGTGGTCCGACGATGTGAAAGGTTTCCTCGGGTTCCCGGTCCTCCTGGATGGTGACTGTGGAACCGATCTCTACCAGGTGAGTATTGGTTCGATTGTCATCGATGATAATGACATCTCGCAGCACCATGGTCAGTTCCTGTATGCGGCCTTCAATAAAAGCCTGTTCTTCTTTGGCAGCGGCGTAATCCGCGTTTTCGGAAAGGTCGCCCATTAGGATGGCGGCGCGTAAACGTTTTGACAGCTCTTCTCTCACAGGACCCTGTAATTGGAGAAGTTCAGTGCGCAGCTTTTCGGCCCCCTCTTTGGTTAAATAGGAAGGTTGGTTCATGTTCTCTCCATTCGTCGGTATATTATAGCTTATGGCAGCAGCAAGGGATCGAACAGTTTTTGATATTCATCCACGGCAAAGCGGTCGGTCATTCCCGCCAGATAATCACAGATGGTTTGTTCTTTCCCTTTCACTTCGACCTGTTCCTGGAAGTGCAGAGGCAGCATCGACGGTTCAGCATGGTAAGCGTTGAATAATTCCGAGAGAACTCTCTCTGCCTTTTTTTGCATGCGCACCACGCGGTAATTGCGATACATATTATGAAAAAGGAAATCCTTTAACTCGCGGTTGTATTTCTTCATCGTATCGGCAAAGCCCACCACGTTGTAGGATAAGGATTGCAGATCATTCAGCGTCTGGACGCCGCTTTTCGCTAACCTTTCATCGGAATCGCTGATCATGCTGTCTACCTCCAGGCCGATCAATTCGCGGATGATGCTATGGCGGGTCAGGTCATCCAGCTTACAGGTGTCGATCTGCAGGTGGTCGGCGACCATTTTCCACAACTTGATCTCACGCAGCATGTCGGTCGAGATCAAGCCGGAACGCAGTCCGTCATCCAGGTCATGCGAGGTGTAGGCCAGTTCATCCGCCACGTTGGTGATCTGGGCTTCCAGGTGCCCCCGAAGGTGGGCGTCAAAGATCAATGCGTCTGTTTTGTCGTACTCGGTCTCGTGCTTCACCATGCCCTCGAGCACTTCCCAGGTCAAATTCAAACCGGGGAAGCTGGGATAGCGTTGTTCGATCTCCGTGACGATGCGATAGGACTGGTGATTGTGGTTGAATCCGCCGTGCCCTTGCATCAGCTGATTGAGGATATGCTCTCCGGAATGGCCAAATGGCGGGTGCCCCAGGTCGTGCGCCATGCAGATGGATTCCACCAGGTCCTCGTTGGCGCCCATCGCGCGGGCAATGGTGCGTCCGATCTGGGTAACTTCCAGCGTGTGCGTCAGGCGGGTTCGGTAGTAATCACCTTCATAATTAATAAATACCTGTGTTTTATACTCAAGCCGCCGGAACGCGGTGGTGTGCAGGATGCGGTCGCGGTCGCGCTGAAAGCAGGTGCGGTATTCGGGCTCGCCCTCCGGGTATTTTCGTCCTTTGGAACGGCTGGCGTGCACCGCGTAAGAGGCAAGGGATTCATCTTCCAGCTTTTCGAGTTGAACGCGAGTCAATTTCATGATCTTTTTCCTTTCAATCCTGGCTGATCCTGGTGCCGGAGCAAACCCCGGAAAGAGCGTTATAGATATTCCCATCCGGTTGGCCGGAAAAGATGCAGACTTCCCTGCACAACCTGGACCGCACAAGTTTGTGCATGCTCAGAACCTTACTGCGCATTCCACCTGTCACATCCGGGCTTGCGGAGTTCGCCAGGTGTTTTTCGACATTACCAATATTCGAAGGAGTGATATGTCTGTAAAGATCGGAACGGGTCGGGAAATCCTTCCAGATGCCCGCTTCGATCCCTGCGAGCAGGATACGCGATGGGTGAAGCTGAGCGGCAAGGTGTTCGAATTGTTCTTCGGTGGAGAGGATCGTACCGCCAATTTCTGTGTCGAATATCACATCGCCGTAAACGACCGGGAGAAGGCCGTTCTGTAGCGCGAGTTTGAGCTGGGTAGTCTCCCACGCCACAATCTGATGTGACGCGGTTATTACCTGAGAACAAGGGGAAAATCCGACCACGGGCAATCCAGCCTGCGCGAGAGTCTCCAACACGATGGTATTTAATGCCCTTGCCTCGCGCCACACGACGGAAAAACCGAGCCATTCTTCGGGCGTTTCAACGCCTTTGCGGGTGCCGTATTGCCGCGCGGCGATATGGCCGAAGGAGCCGGAACCATGCCCCAGCAGCAACTTTAACCCCGGGTTGTCGCGTAAACCGCGCGCGATCTCGTCACCAATGCGTTCGATCACTTCATGCCTGGCGTTGTGGGCGTTGTTCTTATCCGTGATCAACGAGCCACCCAGTTTTAAGAACACCAGTTCGCTCACAACCTACCCCCTCGCGTGCCAGGGATTTGGGTAACAATGACCTGTTGCGTCCCAGCATTTTTGCAGGCTGCAACTACAGCCTCGATACGCTCAGATTCTGAAATGGCAATGATAGTACCTCCGCCACCTCCACCGGAAAGCTTTGCCCCCGCCGCACCGGCGTCCAGTGCTGCGTAAACGAGGAGATCCAGTTCCTGGGTGGAAACTCCCATTTCACGTAGCAATTGGTGATTCTCTGTCAACAGAGAAGCGTTCCTGGTCAGATTGCCTGTTTGAATTATCTCGCGCACCAGGTCGACGATCTTGCCAATCCTGGCGAAAAGAGATTCGTATTTTTGCTGTTCCTGCAGCCAATCGGCTCTAACGCGGCTAACAGTCTGGACGGTGGAGCTTGGGGTGCCTGAATTGGCAATGACAAGCGTGAATCCTTCGAGGATTTCCATTCGCTGCGGGGGCTCACCTTTGCGGAAATAAACCGGTTCTTCGTAAGTGATGACCGTGTTATCGATCCCGGAAGGCGTGCCGTGGTGGATCTTTTCGACCTCAAAAGCGATTTGATTGACAATCTCATTATCCAGCGGATGCCCGAGGAATTGCGCGAGCGCCCGCGCCAGAGATACGCTCACCGCAGCACTTGACCCCAACCCGGCTGCCATGGGGATGCTGGTGTTGATACGGATCTCGCAAGCCGGGATCGATTTAGTCTTGAGTTCTGCGGCAACAAGGTAAGTCACCGCGCGCAATGGGTGACCTGGATCGAGGTTTTCGAGAAGCGTGTCAAGCTGAATACCCGGGGCGATCACGCGAACTTCGCCAGCGGGGGCGATCGGCCGGGCGAGGATGGTGGTTTTGGTACGTACCTGTTGAACCGGCAGCGCGATGGCAGGTTGCCCGTAAACAACGGCGTGTTCGCCGCAAAGAATGACCTTGCCGGGAGCGGATGAAGAAATCGCTGGCATAAAAATCCTAAAACAGGTAGAAAATGACTATCACAGAGGTCGCCCACAGGACAACCGTCACCTGTATCGGGCGGTCCTTGAGTAGGATTTCTTCCGGTTCGCCACCCTGGTCCCGCATTTTGATCAGGTGCAGATAGCGGAAGATGCCGTACAGGACGAACGGAATGGTCAACATCATGGCGTGATTGTCAGGCACATTTTCCGCGGAAAAAGTGTAAAGTGAGTAGGCGATGACTGTGCTTGCCGAGACCACGGTGATGTACTGGTCGATGAGGTCGATCGAGTAACCGGATAACACTTTGCGGTGGGATTGCGGATTATCGTTGACCAGCACCGAAAGCTCGGCACGCCGTTTGCCGAATCCGAGGTAGAGCGCGAGCAGGGTAGTGACCACGTAAAGCCAGGGCGAGAACTGCTGCACCTGGATAACAGACACGCCGGCTGCCACGCGCAGCATAAAACAGGCAGCGATCACCATCACGTCGATGATCGGATAGTGTTTCAGCCACTTTGTATAAAAGAGATTCAGTACGAAGTAAGCCGCGCTGATGGCGAAAAAATCTTTTGACAGGATAAAAGCGCCAACCAGGCTCACCAGTACTAACACGATCGCCACACTTAAAGCTATCGGGATGGGCAATTTACCGGAGGCGATTGGCCGGTTCTTTTTTACCGGGTGGTTGAGGTCAGATTCACGATCGAGGATATCATTGATGAGATACACGCTGCTGGCAAGCAGGCAAAACAGGAAAAAAGCGCCCAGCGTGATCAGGAACGCATCGAGGTCCAATAGTTTGCGGTCGAATACCAGGGCGGCGAAGACGAAGACGTTCTTTACCCACTGCTTGGGACGCATCGCCTTAAGGATGTATTTCAGCATGTAGTAAATATATCACAACAGCGTTTTTCGAATGTAAAATTGAAGGATGGAAAAGAAACGCCTGGATGTCGTTCTGGAAGAGAAGGGACTTGCGCATAGTCGTTCGCAGGCCCAACGCCTGATCATGGCGGGGTCGGTGCGGGTGAATGACCAGGTGGTGCTTAAACCGAGTGTGAAGGTCCAGGATGCTGACCGGATCGAAGTCAGTCAGCCGGCGCGTTTTGTTTCGCGCGGGGGTGAGAAGCTGCTTGCTGCGGTAGAGGGTTTTGGATTCACCAATCTAACCGGTAAGATCTGCGTGGATGTGGGCGCTTCCACCGGGGGTTTTACGGATTGCCTGCTGCAACATGGCGCTGAAAAGGTCTATGCTGTGGATGTGGGCTATGGCGTGCTGGATTGGAAGATCCGCAATGATCCACGAGTGGTGGTGATGGAGAAGACCAATGCCCGCTACGTGGAAGGCTTCATGGAGCCCATTGATCTGGTGGTCGTGGACGCGTCTTTCATCTCGTTACGCACACTGCTGCCGGTGATCAATAAGTGGTTTGTACACGGTCATGGGGCGGTGATCGCGTTGATCAAGCCTCAGTTTGAAGCCGGGCGTGCCGAAACCGCGCGCGGCAGCGGGGTGATCCGCGACCCGGAAGTGCATCGAAACGTACTCGAAACCATCCTCACTTTCTCGCAGGAGGAAGGCTTCGGGGTGAAAGGGCTGATCCGCTCACCGCTGACCGGACCCAAGGGGAATATTGAATTCCTGGTCCAGCTCGAGCTTCCCATGCTGCATGAACTGGATATATCATCGCTGGTGAACGCCGTGTTACCACAACCCGACGATCCTGAACCTTCCAACCAACCCTCAGCGTCAAATTGAAATAAGGTATACTTTACTCCGATATGGCTGCAGACCTGATCCGCAACTTTTGTATCATTGCGCATGTTGACCATGGTAAATCCACCCTGGCAGACCGCATGCTGCAGCTCACCGGGACCGTTTCAGACCGTGAAATGGTCGAGCAGGTGCTCGACAGTATGGACCTGGAACGTGAAAAAGGCGTCACGATCAAGGCTTCAGCCGTGCGCATGAACTACAACTACCATGGTACGGTTTACGAGCTCAACCTTATTGACACCCCTGGGCATGTGGACTTCAACTACGAAGTCAGCCGCGCGCTCGAGGCGTGCGAGGGAGCGCTGCTGGTGGTGGATGCTACCCAGGGCGTCGAAGCGCAAACGCTCGCCAATCTTTATCTTGCCGTCGAATCTGGTCTGACCATCATCCCGGTGATCAATAAGATCGACCTGGCCTCCGCCCGACCGGACGAGGTGGCGGAGGAGATCGAAGCCCTGCTGGGTACTCCGGCTGAATCGATCCTGCGCGTGTCTGCCAAGGATGGGGTTAATGTGGAAGAGGTGCTCGACGCCATCGTGACCCAGATACCGGCGCCCAAGGGTATTGACGATGTGCCACTGCGCGCACTTATTTTTGACAGCCATTATGATTCATATAAAGGGGTTGTTGCGTATGTGCGCGTGATGGAAGGCAGGGTAAAACCGGATACCTCTCTTCGCCTGATGGCAACCCGCGCGGATGTAAAACCGGTAGAGATTGGCGTGTTCGCCCCCGGAATGATCCCAGTACAGGAATTGAACGCGGGTGATGTGGGATACATTGCCACCGGATTGAAGACCGTCAAAGAATGCCGCGTGGGTGATACTTTCACGCTCACAGCCAACCCGGCTGAGAAACCTCTTCCCGGTTACCGCCACCCCAAGCCGATGGTTTTTGCTGGTATCTACCCGGTTGAGGGCGAAGATTACGATGAGCTGAAAGAAGCGCTTGAGCGCTTGCAGTTGAATGACGCTTCTTTGGTTTATGAGCCAGAGACTTCGCAAGCGCTAAACTTCGGTTTCCGTTGCGGATTCCTGGGATTGTTTCACATGGAGATCATCCAGGAACGCATTGAGCGTGAATATAACCTGAATATCGTGGTCACAGCTCCCTCGGTGGAGTATGAGGTGGTGTTGCTGACGGGAGATATCGTGCGCATCTCCTCGCCCGCCAGGCTGCCGGACGAAGCCCAAATTGCCGAAGTGCGCGAACCCTGGATGCGCCTGGAAGTGATCACCCCCACGGAATTTTACGGCACCATTATGGAACTGGCGATCAAGCGCCGGGGAACATTCATTTCGCAGGATTATCCCGCTCCGAACCGCGTCCAGTTAAACTATGATATTCCGCTCTCTGAACTGATCGTGGATTTCTTCGATGACTTGAAATCGCGCACGCGCGGTTACGCCTCGATGGATTATCACTTACTGGATTACCGCCCCGGCAACCTTGTGAAGCTCGAAATACTGGTGGACAACGAGCCGGTGGATGCGCTGGCGGTCATCGTTCACAAGGAAGATGCCTATCACAAGGGGCAGGCTTTGATCACCAAGCTTAAAAAACTCATCCCGCGCCAATTATTCGATGTAGCCATCCAGGCTTCTGCCAGTGGTCGGGTGATCTCGCGCGCGAATGTGAAGGCTTTACGCAAGGATGTGCTTGCCAAATGTTATGGCGGAGATATCACGCGCAAAAAGAAACTGCTCGAAAAACAGAAAAAGGGTAAACGCCGCATGAAGATGATCGGCGATGTGGAGATTCCGCAGGAAGCGTTCATGGCGGTCTTGAAACTGGAGGATGATTGAGCCCGTCTCAACGGGGGAATGCTCGCAAGCTGCTGCGCTGGCTGCCGGGGGTGGTGATCAGCGCGATTGCCATCTACGCGATTATCCATTTCACCGAAGGCCAGGATTTTAGCACGGCGCTGCGCTCGGTGAATCCCTGGTTCGTGATCTTTTTGATCGCTTTTTCTGTAGTAACGTTGTTGGTCCGAAGCATCGCCTGGCGGAAGATATTGGGAGGACAGGTTCCGCTGAAGACTTGTTTCTTTGGCGTCAGCGAGGGGTACTTTCTGAATAATCTCTTCCCCTTGCGCGCTGGTGAGGTTGGGCGGGCGCTCTTTGTAGGAAAGGCATCCGGCCTGGGGATGATGCACATCCTATCCACCATCCTCATCGAGCGGGCGTTTGATATCATCTTCGCCGCCAGCATATTGCTGATCACTCTTCCCCTTGTGGTTGGCGCTGAATGGATCAGACCTGTCGCGTTCATAGCTTTCGTGGGGGTGATCGCCGGGCTGGCTTTCCTCTTTTTTGTATCCATCAACCGGCAGAAACTTCAGGCTTGGATCCAGAACCGGGATTTGCGCCCAGGATTTTTCAAACAGCGGGTCCTTCCGCAGGTCAACAAGCTCATGGATGGACTTTCGGCGCTGGTGCACCCGGGGCAATTCTTTCTCAGCTTCATGTGGATCGGGATTAACTGGACGATGTGGATCGTCATGTACCATGCCACGGTTGCCCAACTCGCTCCACAAGCGCCCATCTGGTGGGGCGGATTTATCGGCAGCATACTCTCGCTGGGTGTCGCCATCCCTGCCGCGCCGGCATCGGTTGGCGTCTATGAAGCATCGGTGGTCGGCGCGTTTGCTATACTCGGTGTTTCAAACAGCGCCGGCCTGGCGTACGCCATCGTGCTGCACCTGGTGCAGATCGTGGTCACCACCACATTCGGTTTGTGGGGCATGATCCGTGATGGACGCAGTTTTTCTTCCCTGCTGGCACCCCTTATGGAAGAACAGCAGGAGGACCAAATCGCAACAAGTGAGGAGCATTAATGTCTGGTTATACATTGATTACCGGGGGAGCTGGTTTTATCGGATCCAATTACGCGGCGCGCTGCCTTTCGCGCGGGGAGGAAGTGGTCATTTTTGATAATCTCTCCCGCCGCGGCGCGGATCGCAACATCGAGTGGTTGAGCGACCAGTTCAACCGCAAATCATTCACCCTGGTCAAGGCGGATATCCGCGACGCGGAAACGATTAAAACCGCAGCTAAAGGCGCGGACCGCATCGTGCATCTCGCGGCGCAGGTCGCGGTGACCACTTCGGTGACAGACCCGGCGACTGATTTCGCGATCAACGCGGGCGGGACCTTTAATGCCCTTGAAGCCGCGCGTTCCTCCGGCAAAAAGCCTGCTTTTCTTTATGCTTCCACCAATAAGGTATACGGCGGCATGGAAGAGGTAGAGGTTGTTGAGCTCGAAAAACGCTATGATTACCGGGACCTCCCCGAGGGGGCGTCTGAATTGCAGCCGCTTGACTTTCATTCCCCATATGGCTGCTCCAAGGGTACCGGGGATCAATACACGCGCGACTACCACCGCATCTACGGTTTACCGACGGTGGTGCTGCGTCAATCCTGTATTTATGGCACGCGCCAGTTCGGCGTGGAAGACCAGGGATGGCTGGCGTGGTTCATCATCGCGGCTGTCACTGGCAGACCGATCACGATTTACGGCAACGGCAAGCAAGTGAGGGACGTGCTCTTCATCGATGACCTGTTGGACGCCTATGACGCGGCGTTTGCCCATATTGAAACCAGCGCCGGTCAGATTTTCAATGTCGGAGGCGGCAGGCAAAATTCGATCTCCGTCTGGGCCGAGTTTGGGCCGATGCTCGAAGAACTTGTAGGGCATTCGATCAAGACCAGGCGCAAGGAATGGCGTCCGGGTGACCAGCCGGTTTTTATTTCGGATATTCGTAAAGCGCAATCCATGCTGGGCTGGCAGCCAAAGGTGGGGGTGGAGCAGGGCATCCAGCGCTTGTTCAATTGGGTGAAGGAGAACCTGGAACTGTTCGCATGAAGATCCTGATCGTCCTCACGTACTACCGCCCGCATATCAGCGGGCTGACCATCTACACTGAGCGTATTGCGCGGGCGTTGGCCTGGCGCGGTCACCAGGTGACGGTGCTCACCTCCCAATTTGATCCCAGTCTACCGTTGGAGGAGACCTGCGACGGCGTGCGCGTTGTGCGCGTACCTGTGATGATGCGCCTGAGTAAAGGGGTCATCATGCCTTCCTTTGGCCGCATGGCCAGCCGGTTGGTACGGGAAAATGACGTCATCCAATTGCATCTGCCACAGTTCGACGCTGCGGGAGTGGCGCTGCGCGGACGGTTACTGAAGAAGCCGACGGTCATCACCTATCATTGTGACCTGGAGCTGCCACCGGGTCTGTTCAACCGAGTGGCCAACCTGGCTGTGCTGGCGATGAACGACCTGGCTGCGCTTTTTACGCACCGCATCGTCACTTATACCGAAGATTACGCCAACCACTCCAGGTACACCCGCCGTTACATGAAAAAAGTCAAGGTCACTCCACCACCAGTAGTGCTGCCAGCGATCACACCAGATCAAAAGCAAGCTTTCCAACTGGAACACAATCCTCACTTGCAGCGTCCGGTGATCGGGATGGCGGCCAGGTTCGCCACAGAAAAAGGCGTGGATGTACTTCTCAACGCGATGCCAGAGGTGCTGAAGAAGCATCCCCGAGCCTTATTCCAGTTTGTGGGTCCCTACCACAACATCATTGGCGAGGAACAATACTTCAAGCGACTCGAGCCGGAGATCAGAAAGTTCAAAGAGATGGGGAACTGGAAGTTCCTGGGTTCGATGTCGCCTGCGCAGATGTCGGCGTTTTATGCCAACTTAGACCTGCTGGTTGTGCCCAGCTTGAACTCAACCGAAGCCTTCGGGCTGGTGCAGATCGAAGCCATGATGAATGGGGTACGCTGCATTACATCAAATCTACCGGGTGTGCGTCAACCGGTGAAAGTGCACCGCATGGGTGCAATCTTCCCGATCGGTGACTCCGATGCACTGGCAAAAAGCATTCTTCACGCACTGGATCACCCGGAGGAATTACAGCAGGCGAACATGGATTTTTCCGCCTATACCCCGGATTCAGTCGCGCAGGCATATGAAGACCTGTTCGCAGAGATCACCACACAAATTCATCGCTAACTCTTTTTCCTATCGGAGCGGAAGAATTGACCACGGGAAATCAGAATCATCATCACGAGCGTGACCGCCAACCCCGTCCCAGGGCTGTTCCAGGCTGGGTATGGGACTCCCTGATCATCCTGGTTTTATTGATCGCCGGCACGCTGCGCTTGACCGGTATCGAATGGGACGGTACCCATCACTTGCACCCGGATGAACGCTTTTTGACCATGGTGGAAACCTCCATCTCGCCGGTCGAGAATTTTAAGGAATACTTCGATACAGCCAACTCGAGCCTGAACCCGAACAACCGCGGTTTTACATTTTATGTTTACGGCACGCTGCCATTGATTATCACTCGCTATGTGGGGGAATGGGTGGGTATGACCGGGTACGACGAGATCAACCTGGTGGGCAGAGTGCTCTCCACCATTTTTGACCTCGGCACGATCCTGATGATCTACCTGATCGCGAAGCGTTTGTATCGCCAGGCGCGTATAGGTTTGCTGGCAGCGCTTTTCAGTGCGCTGGCGGTGTTGCAGATCCAGCTTTCACATTACTTTACGGTCGATAATTTTGCCAACTTCTTTGCTTACGCGGCCATCTACGTGGCAGTGGTGATTACTACCGGCAATCCAAAATCCGAACCGGTAGAAATAGAGAATACAGAGACACCAGAAAGTGCCCGCTCGTGGTGGAACAGCGGTTGGAGTTCGGTCGTCGTGTACATCCTCTTTGGCGTTCTTTACGCGGCCGCGATCGCTTCAAAGATCAGCATGTACGCGCTGGCTGCGCTGCTCCCCATGGCGGCTTTCCTATATTATTGGAAGCTGTCGGCGGATCAAAAGAAGAGCGAACTCCCGTATCTCGTGAGGAATGTCGTGATCGCCGGAGTATTTGCATTCCTGGCTTTCCGTGTCTTTCAGCCGTACACCTTCCAAGGTCCCGGTTTCTTCGGATTGAAATTGAACCCGGGCTGGCTTTCCAGCCTGCGCGAGTTATCCGTCATCCAGTCCGGCGAGGTGGACGTGCCGTACGCGCTGCAGTGGGCGCGCCGCCCGATCACTTTCACGGTCAAGAACCTCGCTTTTTATGGCCTGGGGCTACCCCTGGGTATCCTTTCGCTGGGCGGCCTGGTGTGGATGACTTGGCGCATGATTAAAGGGGATTGGCAGAAGCATCTGCTGCTGTGGGGATGGACCACATTCACGTTGATCACCCAGTCTCTCGCGCATGTGAAGAGCATGCGTTACGTGATTGCCATCTACCCGGCGCTGGGGCTGATCGCTGCCTGGACGATCTTCAAGTTGTTCGAAAGCGGGGCGAAGCAATCAACCCGCATCCGGCTTTTCCGTTTCAATTGGCGGCGGGTGCTCGCAGTGATTGCGCTTCTGGTCACCGTGGCGGGGACCGCACTGTGGGCTTTTGCTTTCACTTCCATATACACCAAACCGGTCACCCGCGTGGCGGCCAGCGAATGGATCTACGAGAATATTCCCGCTGCGGTGAATTTGAGGATCACCACGGGTGATGGCGCTCATTACAACCAGCCTGCGGCTTACCAGTATGGCGCGTTGATTTCCAGCGACAAACCGTATCGTTACGCTTTCACGGCTTCATCCAACATGACGATCGAAGCGGTGAATATCGAACATGTGCATAATCAGTCGGGCGTGGTTGCGCAAGTTTCACTGATTGCCAGTGTATTCGAAAGATCAGCTACAGGTCTGACCTACCTGGGGGGCGGGTTCCTCCAGTCTGACTTCGTGGCGGTGTCTGATCCTAACGGTGATCCAGCCAACCTCGCGCTGCAATTGCCCATTGACCTGCAAAAAGGGCAGGTGTACGAAGTGGAACTGGCGGTGGTTGAGCCGGAGGTTTACCTGCGCATTGCAGGGGCTGTACGCCTGAACGGCGGGGAGGATACGCAATACCTGCCTGATCCGGTCTTCCGGCTGACGGAACAAACCCCCTATCAACTGCTCGTGTTCCCGCGCGCATCCGGCACGCTTGAAGAGATCGAATTGAACCGGGTCCTCGACCTGATGGCAACAGGAACCCCCTCCACGCTCAAGGTTTCGCTGGTCGATTCCAACGAGCAGGACGTCATTCTCGCCAGTGGAAAATTGACCGATATTTTCTCTGCTGAAAGAGACCCCCGTGGTGAACCAAAAATCATTCAGCTAGACCAGGCCGTGCCGCTCACGGCAAACACCGGTTACTACCTTTTCTTCAGCGTGGAAGGAAAGGCTGAACTTGGGATTTATAACAGTGTCACTGTGGTCGAATCGACCTGGGATGACGCGCTGCCGGTCAATCTCTATGGGTATAACATTTTCGGCTTCCATGATGGGTTATTTGGCAATAACCTGAACCTGGAATTGTACTGGGACGATAATGAAACCAAGCTGGACAGGATCACCAGCATTCTCCAACGAGCTGACGCGATCTTTATCAGTTCCAGCCGCCAGTGGGGATCCATCCCGCGCGTTCCCGAGCGCTATCCCCTGACCACCGAGTATTACCGCGCGCTCATCGGATGCCCCTCGATCGAGGAGATCGAGTGGTGCTACGCTGTGGCTGAACCGGGTATGTTCAGAGGGGAACTGGGGTACGAGCTCGCCGCGGTCTTTCAGAATGATCCACAACTCGGAAAATTCCGTGTCAACACGCAGTTCGCCGAGGAGGCTTTTACCGTTTATGATCACCCGAAGGTGCTGATCTTCCGCAAAAGCGTGGACTATGATCCGGCTTCAGTCGCGAAGCTCCTCGGCGCGGTCAACCTGGCAGACGTGGTGCACAAAACGCCGCTCCAGGCGGGCGAGATCAACGGAAATCTTATGTTGACGGCAGCCGAAAAGGAGAGGCAAACCAACGGGGGAACCTGGACGGAAATTTTCCCACCGGATTCTGCTTTGAATCAGCACCAGTGGCTGGCAGCTATCGCCTGGTATCTGGTGATCGCACTTTTAGGCATCGTGGCTTTCCCGCTGGCGCGTTTCTTCCTCAAGGGGTTGCCGGACAGAGGTTATGCTTTCAGCCGGTTGATCGGCATGCTTTTACTGGCGTACTTCACCTGGCTGGCAGGGTCAGCCGGGGTGGCGTTCAATCGGTTGACCATCAGCCTGGTGTTCATCCTGCTCGTGCTGGTGAGCGGGGTCGCGGCGTATTTACAGCGCAGGGAACTCGCCAAGGAGATACGCGAACATTGGAAGACCTTTGCTGTCATCGAGGTCATGGTTCTACTTTTCTTCCTTGTCGATCTGTTCATCCGCATCGGCAACCCGGATCTTTGGCATCCATGGAAGGGCGGCGAGAAACCGATGGATCTGTCGTATTTTACGGCTGTCCTGAAGAGCACCACCTTCCCGCCTTATGACCCCTGGTATGCGGGTGGTTACATAAATTATTACTATTATGGTTACGTGATCGTGGGAGTGCCGGTCAAGTGGCTGGGTATCGAACCCGCGGTGGCTTACAACCTGGTCGTACCGACGCTGTTTGCTCTCACCGGCATCGGCGCGTTCAGCATCGGTTGGAACCTGTTCGCGAATAAACATGGCGTCGAGGGGACTGACGAAACCAAACGCGGCTTAATGTCGGGAGGGGCAACGTCCCTGGCGCTGCTCATAGCCGGTAACCTCGGCACTGTCAGGATGTTCCGGCAGGGATTAATGCGCCTGGGTTCTCCGACCGGCATGATCGAAGATGCGGGCTTCTTTGAATCGATCAGGTGGTTCTTCGCTGGCCTCGGAGAATTTATAAGCGGGACCAACCTGCCTTATAGCTGGGGCGAATGGTATTGGAATCCATCCCGCGCCATCCCGGGCGATGTCATCACCGAGTTTCCGTTCTTTACTTTCACTTACGCTGATCTGCACGCGCACATGATCGCCTTGCCTTTGACCCTGCTTGCCCTGGGGTGGGCGCTTTCGTTGCTGCTGCGCAACTGGAATGGGGAAATCAATACCTATATTCGCGGTCGCGGCACGATGATCGGCTCGATCCTGTTTGGGGCATTCGTGATCGCTACCCTGCGCCCGACCAATACCTGGGATTTTCCCACTTACCTGTTATTCGGCGCGATTGTGCTGTTCTACGCGGTTTTCAGGTACAGCCCGCCGCCGCAATACTTGTTGCCAAAGCAACCTGCCTGGTTTAGACGCGCATTATTTGCCGGCATGTGGGTGGCGTTATTGGTGATTGCCAGTTCGATTTTCTATTTACCCTTCAGCGAGAAATTCGGCCAGGCGTATGGCAGCATCGGCGCTTGGAAGGATGGCAATTCTCCGCTGGGTTCCTACCTGGTGCATTGGGGATGGCAGTTCTTCCTCATCATCAGCTGGTTCATCTGGGAAACGCGGGAATGGCTGGCAGCCACACCTGTATCTGCTCTCAAAAAGTTGAAACCGTACCTGCCGTATATCCAGGTAGTGGGATTGCTTATCCTTCTTGTGCTGGTATTGCTCACCGCGTTGGGCATTCAAATCGGCTGGCTGGTAGGAGTGCTTGGCATCTGGGCGGCATTACTATTGGTGCGCTCGGAACAGACCGACGCCAAACGCATGGTCTTTTTCATGATCGGGACTGGTTTGATCCTGACCCTGTTTGTGGAGCTTTTCGCCCTTGAAGGGGACATCGGGCGCATGAACACGGTATTCAAATTCTATTATCAGGCATGGACGATGTTGAGTCTCAGCGCCGCGGCTGCCCTGGCATGGCTGTTGCCCGCCGTCTCTACAAAGTGGCGTGGCGGGATTGCCAGCGCCTGGCAGGTATTGATGATCCTGCTATTGGCGGGCGCGTTCCTTTACCCGGTGACCGCCAGCGCGGATAAAATCCGCGATCGCATGTCAGATAGTGCACCAGCCGGCCTGGATGGCGATGCTTACATGCAGACCTCCTTTTACAATGACATGGGGGTTGACATGGACCTCAACCAGGATTACCAGGCGATCGAATGGATGCGACAGAATGTTAAAGGTTCGCCGGTCATCGTGGAAGCCAACACCGTCGAGTACCGCTGGGGCAACCGTTTTTCGATCAATACCGGTCTGCCCGGCGTGCTGGGCTGGAACTGGCATCAACGTCAGCAGCGCGGCTTCCTGGCTTTCAATGGGATTGCCAGCCGGTTGACCGAGATACCGAATTTTTACCTTACCACCAATATCGAGGACGCGACCGCGTTCCTGGATAAATACGAGGTGCGTTATATTATCGTGGGGCAGCTCGAGCGCGTGTATTACACCGGTGCGGGCATGGACAAATTTGAAATGTACGATGGCGTGTATTGGCGCGAGGTATTCCGCTTTGAAGACACGGTTATTTATGAAGTGGAGCCTCAATGATTGACGTGCTTTCCGCATTGAGCTGGTACCTGGTGATCACGCTGATCGGTGTCAGCGCGCTGCCGATTACTCTACGTTTGTTCAAAGGGCTGCCGGACAGGGGTGTCACCCTGGCGCGGCCTTTGGGACTGTTAATTTGGGCTTTCATTTTCTGGTTGCTTAATTCATTCGGAATTTTGCAGAATGACCAGGGCGGTGAGATCCTCGCTTTAGTGATACTGGTTGGCTTATCCCTGTGGTCGATGCGGGGGAGCGGATGGCGGTCACTGGTCGATCAGCTGCGGAACACAAAATGCATCATTCTGGCAGGCGAGCTGGTTTTCCTGATCATGTTTGCGCTTTGGGTTTGGGTGCGGGGGATGAACCCTGAAGCGGCTTACACCGAAAAACCGATGGAGCTGGCGTTCATCAACTCCATCCTCAGGTCCGCGCAATTCCCTCCGCAGGACCCGTGGCTCTCGGGTTATGCCATTTCTTACTACTATTTCGGTTATGTGATGATCGCCATGCTCACCCGCATCACGGGGGTGCTTTCCTCAGTGGCATTCAACCTGAGCAGTGCGTTATGGTTCGCCATGACCGCGGCTGCGTTGTACGGCATCGTTTACAACCTCTCCACTTTGTGGGTGAGGCAAAGGGGGGGCGAGGGGGAGAGTTACAGCCGCAAAGCTGGTTTGTTGGGTCCCCTGTTTGTGCTCATCATCAGCACCGTGGAGGGCACGCTGGAATTCCTGCACGCCGGTGGCATGTTCTGGAAAACCGCTCCAGACGGGACGCTGACCTCAAAATTCTGGAGCTGGCTGGGGATATTGGACCTCAATCAGCCGCCGATCCAGCCGTTCAATTGGATCCCTTCGCGCGCGTCAGGCTGGCTGTGGTGGCGCGGCTCGCGCGTGATCCAGGATATGACCCTGGGGGGCGTTAACATCGAAGTGATCGATGAATTTCCCTTTTTCACTTACCTGCTCTCAGATATACATCCTCACTTGCTGGGTATGCCTTTTGTTTTACTAATCGTGGCGCTCAGCTTGAGTTTGTTCATCGGGGCTGATTACTATTTGAGCAAAAGCCATCGACCCATAGATTGGTTGAAGGATGCCTCGTTCTGGTTGACCGCGCTCCTGCTCGGAAGCCTGGCATTCATTAATACCTGGGATTTTCCTATCTACGTGGGGTTATTCTGCCTTATTTGGGCGTACCGCCGCTACCAGGCAGAGAACTGGCATCTGGGTATTTTGTGGGATTTCCTCAAGAATGGGCTTGTACTTGGCGTTGCGGGTTTTCTCCTCTACCTGCCTTTCTACCTTGGATTCGCTTCACAGGCGGGGGGGATTCTGCCGAGCCTGGAGTTTATGACCCGCGGGGTGCACTTCTGGGTTCTCTTCGCGAGTTTGCTTGTTCCCGTCCTGGCGTTCTGTATTTATCAATTTCGAAAGGAATTTAACCGAAGAAGTTTTACAACCAGCCTAAAGACCGTCCTGATACTGATGACTGCGCTCTTTATCGTCTCCCTGCTTTATGGCGGGTTCATCCTCTCCTTGCAGCAAATCGGTCCAGACCTGGCGGGTTCAGCGAATCCCGCGGTGGCGGAATTAGGTCAAAAAATGAGTCTGGCGGGCAGCGCGCTGGCGGGGGTGCATGGCAATTTTGCGACCGGTGAGATCCTTCTACAAGCCCTGGTGCGCCGGATCACCATGCCCGGAACCTGGCTCACGCTTGGTCTGCTGCTGGTGCTGGCTTTGACGGCGCTGCTGAAACGACCCCAACCTGTTGGACCTGTCGACGATGCTTCCGCGGAAGTGACGCACTCAGATAAGTTAAAGGTTGAAGGGTTTATCCTCGTACTGGTCGTTTTTGGGGCGTTGTTGGCCTTGTTCCCGGAATATTTCTACCTGCGCGACCAGTTCGGCTGGCGAATGAACACGATCTTCAAGTTTTATTTCCAGGCGTGGATCTTGTGGGGGATCGCCGCGGCAGCCGGCAGCGCGATCCTGCTGCAAGCGCTTAAAGGTTGGCGCTCGCTGGCGTTTCGTGTTATATGGGGTCTTTTCCTCCTTGCCGGGCTGGCTTATCCCTCGGTGATGCTGTGGAATAAAACCAGCGGCTTCTCGATGCAGGAATGGACCCTGGATGGCAACGCGTATTTCGAGAAATACTACCCCGGCGATTACGCCGCCATCACCTGGCTGCAGCAGGCGCCGACAGGGGTGGTCGCGGAGGCGGTTGGCGGCAGTTACACCGAATACGCGCGAGTATCCACCCGTTCCGGGCAGCCCACGGTGCTTGGATGGCCGGGGCATGAAAGCCAGTGGCGCGGCGGCGGTGAGGAGATGGGGTCGCGTTACAGCGACATGCAGGTACTTTATGAAACGCGGCATTGGGATGAGGCTAAAAGTATTTTGGACAGCTACAATGTGCGTTATGTGTACGTGGGAAACCTCGAGCGTTCCACCTACCAGGTCAATTTGGAAAAATTTGAACAAATGTTGAACATTGTTTATCAGAACGGCGAAGTCACCATATACGAGGTGCCCGGGGTTGAAGGGGCGTATTTACCATGAACAATCATAAAACCAGCACGGTTATATCACCGCCATACACACTCGCTTATACCGTGATCCTGCTCATTGCGGTTGGACTGCGTTTCGCGCTGTTGGGATCCCACCCGCTGAACGATCACGAAGCCAAACTTGCGCTGCAAGCGCTAGCGCTCGGCCGGGGTCAGGATGTTCTGCTTGCAGGTGAACCGGGGTACCTGGCATTAACCGCGGCAAATTTCTTTGTTTTTGGGGCTTCGAATTTCATGGCGCGCGCCTGGCCGGCGTTGATCGGTTCACTGGCTGTCTTACTGCCACTCTTGTTCCGTCCCTGGCTGGGAAGAGAAACCTCGCTCCTGCTCGCCTTTTTCATTGCCATGGATCCGATTCTGATCGGAACGTCGCGTATAGCCGACGGGAGCGCGCTGGCCATGGTTGGGCTGATTGGCGGTACTGGTTTCCTGATTATGAAGAAGCCAGTGCTCAGTGGGATCTGCCTGGGAGCGGCTCTCACAGGTGGTTCGCAAATTTGGATTGGGGTGTTGATGCTGACGGTGTTCGTCGCTATCGGCAGGCAAACCCTGGCCAGGTTGTCGATTCTAAGCACGGGGGGGTGGACGAAACGGGAGTGGATGACAACCGCGATTACCACAGCGGTAACCCTTATCGTGATCAGCACCCTATTTTTCACCAATCCTGTGGGGATCAGCGCTGTTGGTTCGAGCCTGGCGGATTTCTTCGCGTCATTGGGCGATATTGGCGGCGCGCAATTGCCTGCGATGGGTGCGGCGTGGTTGTGGATGGAATTGCCCGTGTTCGTACTCGCCATGTGGGCTTTGGTCGATGGTTTGCTGAGGAAGGACGAGGTAACGCGGCTGCTGGGGCTATGGTGGGGATTGGCTCTGGTGCTGGCTCTCGTGACCTCCATGAACGGTGTTGATCATTTCTATTGGTTGGCGTTCCCATTGCTGGGATTGGCGGCGAAGCAGACTGGAGCGCTTTTCAGGCAACGATCTATTGAAAATCGCCTGGTTTTCATTTCTGAATTGGTCTTGGTTGTGGCTTTAACAGTTTTCTCCATCATGAACCTGATGGCACTAGTCAACAATGTATATCTGACGGGGGAGGAGACGCGCAACCGTATCATTGGCACGTTGCTGCCGATCATTTTGTTGATTGTCTTGACGATACTCTTGTCCTGGGGTTGGTCAACCTCCTCGGCGCGAAAGGGTTTCATTGCTGGCATGCTGGTGCTTTTCACACTCGTGGGACTCTCCAATTCCTGGAAGGCGGCAGGATTGGGCAGTCGAACGCAATATGAGCTTGGCATTTACGAGGGCTACCCTATTGGGCAAGCACCGCTGATGGCGACGATCACGGACATCTCGCGCTGGAATACGGGGTATGAGAAACGCATCGATATCCTCTTGGTAGGCGTGGACATACCTTCACTCGAGTGGGCTTTACGTGATTTTGAACGTTTAAGCAAGGAATCCGGTTATAATCCAAACCTGTCACCGTCATTGATCCTGACCGGGATCGATCAGAACATCTCCTCCAGCGCTTCTTACCGCGGGCAGAAGTTCTTGTGGACGGTGAAACCTGACCTGGCGGTAATGCAATTTAATGATTGGATCAAGTGGGCGTTCTTCCGCACCGCCCCGGTTGAACAGACAGAACTGATTCTATGGGCGCGCAACGACCTGTTTCCAGGCAACGCAACACCTTAATTTGGAGCACAACATTGACTGAATCTGAAAAACCCTTGGTGATCGCGATCGACGGACCGGCCGCGTCCGGGAAATCCACACTGGCGAAATTGATCGCCGAAAAACTGGGGTTTTTCTTTTTTGATACTGGCGTTATGTATCGCGCGGCGACACTGGCGGCATTGCGCGCGATTGGCAACGTGGACGATGAAGAAACCGTTACCTGTTTGACCGAAAATTCCTGCATCGATGTTCGACAGGCGAGCTGCGAGGACGGCAGGGTGATGGATGTGCTGCTGAATGGCGAAGACGTCACCTGGCAGATCCGTTCGCTTGAGGTTGAGCAGCACGTTTCCAAGGTTTCTTCTTACCCCGGCGTGCGAAAAGCGCTAACTGAACAGCAGCGCCAAATCGGTCTGCGCGGCAACATTGTGATGGCGGGGCGGGATATCGGCACGGTCGTTTTCCCGGACGCGCGCTACAAGATCTATCTTGACGCGTCTGCAGAGGAACGCGCCCGCCGGAGATTTCACGAGGTGGATGCCAGGGGGGAAAAAGAATCGTATGAAAAGATCCTCAATGCCATCATCCGACGGGACCGCATCGACTCCACCCGCAAACATGCGCCACTTAAAGCTGCGGATGACGCCTTGATCATCAACACGGATGGCAAAACGGTTGAGGAAGTTTTAGCGGAAAGCCTGGAATTTATTACCCGGCAAGAGCAAAAACAGGGATAATATTCTCAGCGTAATTACATAATCGGGTCGTATTTTTCTGCTTGTAAACTGGAGAAGACTATGTGCGACACTATCGTAGCCCTGGGGAATTCCACCGCTGACGGTAACGTGATCTTTGGCAAGAATTCTGACCGCGAAGCGAACGAAGCGCATGAAATAGTGATCATTCCGGCAGCCCATCATTCCCCAGGAGAGATGGTAAAGTGCACCTACATCGAGATCCCGCAGGTGGAGGAAACCTATAGAGTGCTTCTCGCCAGACCCTTCTGGATCTGGGGTGCTGAAATGGGGTCCAATGAGTTTGGGGTCACGATCGGGAATGAAGCGGTATTTACGCGCTCACCCTACGGTAAAAATCCCGGATTGATCGGGATGGATTTCCTGCGTCTAGCGCTGGAAAGNNAATTGCGGATTCGCGCACAAGCTCTATTATCACAACAGCTTCCTTATCTGTGATACTGCAGAAGCCTGGGTCCTGGAAACTTCAGGCAGAGAGTGGGCGGCGGAACGCGTCATGGATGTACGTAGCATTTCCAATGCCATCACTATTAGTAACAAATGGGACCTCGCTTCTAAGAATCTGGTTAAATATGCGGTTGAAAAGGGGTGGTGCCGCGATGCATCTGGCTTTGATTTCGCGGCCTGTTATTCCGAACCGATCTACACCCGTTTCAGCGATGCGCACAGACGCCAGGCGTGCACGACTCAACAACTAAAAGACCAAAAGGGCAACATCACACCTGCAGACATAATGCATACCCTGCGGTTGCATCAGGGTGATGGCAATATAGATTGGTCTCCTGGCAAGGGGATTACCGGCGCGGATGTCTGCATGCATGCTGGTTGGGGTCCGGCGCGCGGCAGCCAGACCACGGGTTCGATGGTGTCAGTTTTATCCAGGGAATATGCCCCGGTGCATTGGCTGACAGCGACTGCCGCACCGTGTACATCATTGTTCAAACCCATGTGGCTGGATGCGGGTATGCCAGACACAGGTGCGAATCCCAGGGGCGAATACGATGCGGCGGCTCTCTATTGGCGCCATGAAACGCTGCACCGTGCCATCCTGCGGGATTACCCGATCCGCATCAAAATGATCAAGGATGAACAAAGGGGATTCGAAGCACAAGCGATGGAAAAGGTCAGTTTATTGTTAAACGGCACACCAGCGGAGCGATTCGTTATATCGCAACAACTTTTCCAACAGGCGTCAGTATTGGAATCCGAATGGACGCGCCGGGTTCAGGAAAACCCTGAAGCGGAGCGCAATCCCTGGCTTTACCGTCAGGCATGGAAAAAACTTGATAGAGAAGCAAAAATGCTATAAAGTTAATGAATATGGATCTGATCAGGCTGTTTCTCTTTGATTCGACGCCTTTCTTTGATACACCGTACCAGCTGATCGGTTGGGTGGGGTGGTTCATCATGGCAACCCTGATCCTGTGGGTGGTGCGTCAAAACCTCGATCGATCAGTAGAGAAACCGACCTGGAAATTATTCCTCATCCTCTCAGCAACCACGATACTGTTTTCTGCTTTCATCGGGATCGATCTACCTATCAAGAATGTGGTGCCCGCGCCGAATGTTCCCGCCGGGAATGCCGTGCCAACGGTAATGCTTTTTTCAATGCTCCCGATCCTGCTCGCGGGAGGGATGCTGGGAGTGTGGCCGGCAGCGCTGTTCGGTTTTATCAGCGGCATCATCAGCGCGTTGTGGAATACGCACTCTGTATTCACCCCGCTTGAAACTACGGCGATCTCAGTCATCCTTGCCCTTTTACTACGCCAGGAATACCGCACGCATTTCTTCGGCTTCCTGCGCCGGCCAATCGGGGCGGTGTTGGCGGTGATTATACTGATGGCGCCCATTTTTTTGATCACTACTTTCTTCAGTACAAACGGCACCCTGGCAGCCAGGCTGGATCATACTTTCACGCGTTCGTGGTTGCTGGTGCTGATCAACGCGCTGCCGCTGTTGATTGCAGGCATTTTGGGTGAGTTGTTGCGGGTACAACGGTCAAAGTATTGGGTTAATCTTGAGAATCTGCAACCATCTCCCATCGAGACCGGCCTACAGAATCGCATCCTGTTCACGACCGTTCCCATCGTGCTGGCGCTGCTGATGACACTGGTGGTGGCTGATTGGATCGTGGCTGGTCGCGCTGCGCGGCAGATCCTGGCGGAACAACTCAAGAATTCCTCACAGATCGCAGCGGAGAACATCCCTGCCATCATCGAGACCGGTCAGAGCATGGTCACCGCGCTGGTCGAATCTGACCTTCCTTTGGGGAATGAGGATAAAACCCAGAAAATTCTACGCGCGAAGATCCGTGAGGTTCCGTTCTTTTCGCAAATCTTTCTCTTTGACCTGACCGGAACGCCCCTGACAGGATACCCTTCGGATAATCTCAATGAATTTCGCTTAACCGCCGAAGAGCAAACCGGAATTGAGCTGGCTCTGAACGGTGTGCAAACACAGTATTACCTGATCCCGCCCAATCCAGGCGGCGAATCTGCGTTAATCAGTTTTGTCGCTTCCATACCAGATGAGTATGGATTGGCGCGTGGGGTACTTGTCGCGCGAACGGATCTTTCGATTAATCTCTTCTCACAAGCGACATTGCTGGCGCTTCAGGATATCACTGAAGAGGGTGGGCAGGGGAGCATCCTGGATGACGGCAATCAAATACTCTACCACACCAATCCAAATCTGCTGATGAGCGAGTATGGCGGCTTGATCCCGGAAGAGTCCGGTTACTATGAGGAAATCGGTCCGAGTGGAACGCGCTACATGAATTACGCGGTGGTCGATAACCAGATCGGCTGGAAGGTGATTTTATCGACGCCCGCCAGTTACTCACAAGAGATAGCGCTTCGCATAGCCGTCCCACTTTTGGCGATCTCCATCGCAATTTCGATTTTGGCATTTCTGCTTTTACGCTTGCTGATGCGCACACTGACAAATTCGCTCGTGCATCTGGCTGATCGGGCAGATGAGATCTCACGGGGCGAATTGGACACCAGGATCGAAGTCGATGGCGTGGACGAAATTGGCCGCCTGAGTTCATCCTTCGAGCGCATGCGCGTCAGCCTTAAATCCCGTCTGGACGAACTCGACACCTTGTTAAAAGTTTCTCAGGGAATTTCCTCCAACCTGAACCTTGAGTCCTCCTCTGTCCATCTGCTCACCGCGCTGCTCGACACCGGCGCGGATTGCGCCAGCTTGGTGCAGGTACGCCGGATCGGACAAGATAAGCTGGAGTATCAATCCTACAGGGTGGGGGAAAATGTTGAGGAATACGCTTACCTGGATGAATTGCTACATGAGCAGATCCTGGATGAACCGACCCTTATCATACCGTCCAAAACCAGGATCCGCAGGATGAACATCCCGCAAGGAGTTGAGACACCCTCTTCTTTGGCTGCTATTCGGATCCAGGCGCAGGCTGAAAATACAACATTTATCTGGGTCGCCTATGAACAGCCGCATCGATTCACCGATGGTGAAATACGCTTTTTGAACACTCTCGCCAGCCAGGCGGTGCTCGCGGTTTCGAACGCCGGGCTTTACCTCACTGCGGAAGTGGGTAAACGCAGATTGGAGTCTGTGCTGGCTTCCACCCCTGAACCGGTGCTGGTGGCGGGTGAAGATGGTAAATTGCTGATGGTAAACCAGGCGGCCGAGCAATTGTATGAATTACTGAGCCTGAATGAAGCTGCCGGGGGATCGCGCGGGGAAATCCTATCGAATACCTTGAAGACTTTCGTGATGAGCACCTCTCCGAACGAAAGCAAGGTGGAAGAGATCACACTGGAAGATAAAAAAACTTACCTGGTTTCGGTTTCGCCAGTGGAAGTCGAAGGTCAGCATTTGGGCAAGGTTTGCGTACTCAGCGATGTCACGGAGTATAAGCAGCTTGAGAAAATGAAGACCGAGTATGTATCCACCGTCAGCCATGACCTGAAGGGACCATTGAGCATGATCCGTGGGTACACCTCCATGTTGCCGATGGTGGGGGAAATGAACGATCAGCAAAGAGAGTACACGAATAAGATCATCGAAACCGTCGACGATATTTCCCGTATGGCGGATGAACTGCTGGACATGAGAAGGATTGACACGCGTTCGTTGATCGATGTGCAAAAAGTCTCTCCATCCGAGATGCTCAATGACGTGGTGGAGGAGATGCAGCCGCAGATCATGAATCGCAAGATCCAGGTGCTGCCGGAGCTGACTCTTTCGCAGGACGTGGTGGTTGAAGCTGATCGGGTATTGCTGCAACGTGCAATTTTCAATTTACTCGAAAATGCGGTAAAATTCTCTCCGCTTGGAGGACAGGTGAACCTGCGCTTACAAGTGAGCGAAAAGAGCGTCACCTTTGTTATACAAGACCATGGTCCGGGGATCGCACCGCTTGATCTACCCCATATCTTTGATCGGGTAAAGCGAACAGTCAACAAGGATGGTACCACGCAGCGGGATGCGGGTTTGGGATTGTCGATCGTAAAATCCATCGCGGAACGACACCAGGGTAGGGTTTGGGCAGAAAGCCAGTTGGGGAAAGGCTGCACATTCTACCTGGAAATTCCAATTCGATACGCTGGGAAAAATCAATCAATTTCTTAAATACCATATTTTTATGGTACAATACTTGTTTGCATGTAAAATGGACGGATTCTTGCAATTCGTTTTTGATATCCAGGTAGTACGCAATGATCCGTTTTAACCGCTGTCGGTTCTATTCTTCAGGAGGCATTAGTGGAAACAAAAAGTTTAGTCGCGCTCCGGATCAACCTCGCATCCCCCGAAACAATTCGAAGCTGGTCATATGGTGAAGTGCTCAAGCCTGAGACCATTAACTATCGAAGATTACGCCCTGAAAAGGATGGCCTGTTTTGCGAGGCGATTTTTGGCCCATCACGCGATTATCAATGCTATTGTGGTAAGTACAAGAATCCCCGTTATAAAGGCATCGTGTGTGATAAATGCGGTGTTGAAGTCACCCGCTCAGCCGTGCGCCGCGAGCGCATGGGTCACATCGATCTGGCCACCCCGGTAGCGCATATTTGGTATACGCGCCGCATCCCGTCTTACCTCGGATTGTTGCTGGATATCTCGCGCCGCAACCTGGACCGTGTGCTCTATTTTGCCCAGTACATCGTCACCTTCGTCGATGACGACGCGCGCCAGAAAGCCCTGCGCCGATTGGAAGACGAAATTCATGATTCGGAGCTGGAGCAGGCGAACCGCATTAATGCCCAGATCCTCGAGGTCAAGAAAAGCCGCGATAAGACGATCGCCGACCTGCAGGCGCAACTTAAACAGATCGATGCCAAGTCAGACGAGATTATCACATCCAAGCTCGATCCGGTCATCCAGGAAGGCCAGTCGCTGGAACGCATGCTGACTGACCAGATGGGACAGCCCGCGAAGAAGAAGATCCTCTTCGAATCAGCCAGCGTTCTTATCGCCGAGAAGGGTGATACCATCACCACTCAACTCATCTCCAACGTCCAGAAAACTGTTAAAGAACGCCTGGAGGAGATCGAGGACGAAGAAAAAAGCAAACTGGAACGCGATCGTGAAGTGCTGAAGATGTCCATCGATAAGGTCAAGGCGGAAGCTGAATTAACTATGGATGACCTGCGCAACCAGTTGGATGATCAGGTCAAGGACTCGAAAGATCATTCCGGTCAACAGCGCGATGAGCTGCAAGAGCTGCGTCCCTTCACCTTCCTCACCGAAAGTCGTTACCGCGAGTTGAAGTCCCGCTGGGGACAGGTGTTCCGGGCTGACATGGGCGCTGAGGCTTTCTACGATATCCTGCGCCGTCTGGACCTGGACAAGCTTGCCGAGGACCTCTGGACCGAAGTGCGCACCACCAAGAGCAAGCAAAAACGCAAAAAAGCAACCACCCGCCTGAAAGTGGTTGAGGATTTCCGCCGTTCCGGCAACCGACCTGAGTGGATGATCCTGACCGTTTTGCCGGTCATCCCGCCCGATCTGCGCCCAATGGTTCCCTTGGATGGCGGCCGGTTCGCCACCTCGGACATGAACGATCTTTACCGCCGCGTGATCAACCGCAA
>DDXM01000026.1:0-15156 GCA_002347485.1 Anaerolineaceae bacterium UBA2260
GCACCGATATGTATATACCGGCATAATATCACCTCTACTTCTTTTTACAGTTTTACAACGGATGAAATTATAGTCCCTTCAGGGGGGAGGGTCAAGAAGCAGAAAACGCTTAAAACGCTTAAATCCCGAACAAGTGGCTGACCAGCACCTTGACGCCGATTCCCACCAGGATCAATCCCCCCACAAGTTCCATGCGCTTGCCAAACCGGCAGCCCAGCCGGTCGCCCAGTAGATAGCCGGCAACCGCCAGCAGGAAGGAAGTGACGCCGATGATGAGGCTGTTTTGCAGGATCGCGCCATCCACAAGCGCCAGGCTTAAGCCTACCGCCAGCGCGTCGACGCTGGTGGCGATGGAAAGCATTACCAGCGAACCGCCCCGTGTGGGGTCGCCCGGCTGGCATTCCGTGTCATCCTTGCGGCTCTCCAGAATCATCTTGCCCCCCACGTACAATAGCAGGAGGAAAGCCACCCAGTGATCGAATTTCGAGATGAGGTCGGCGATCTGCCGCCCCGCCAGCCAGCCGAGGAAGGTCATGCCGCCTTGGAACAGCCCGAAATGGAAGGCCAGGCGCAGCACCATGCGCGCCGTTTTTTTCATCCCGTTAGTACCAATGCCCAGCGCGACGGTGAAGCAATCCATCGCCAGTCCTAAAGCGATTAAGAGGATTTCCCAAATCGTCATCTATTTTTCTCGTTCCAAGATTCGGGATTATAACCCAGCCAGTAAAAATTTTGGTCACGAAGGTGCGATCGAATCAGGACGCACTGTCATCTTTGGTAAAATAGTGTATCAGGCACGAACCTGGCACGATGAAGCTAACCCGCCGGATTTATGGAAGAGAGCACATAAAAAATGAGCAAAAAGACCATCATCACCCTCATCGTATTAGTGGTAACCGCGTGCGTATTAATGAGCATCGCGTTGATCGTAGGAGGTGTCTTCCTCCTACGCGCCCAGAAGAATTACACCCAACCTACCCCTACAGTCGAGCAGATCAATCCCACCGCGACTCCTCAGACCGGGAGCGTGACAGCGCAGCCTGAGAACCAGGAGACACTGCCCGCTGAAATCCGCAGCCAAATGGATGAGATCCAGCTGCAGGTATTGCAGATCCGCGGCAAAGAGTTAAAACAGGAACTCCGGCGCAATTTGATGACCCCGGAAGAATTGCAGGACAAAGTCATTAACGAGTTTTTCGCTGATTACACGGAAGAGGATGTGGAACGTGATGTGAAGGTCCTCAGCACCCTGGGCCTGGTTGATTACGGCTTCGACCTGCGCCAGTTCTATCTCGACCTGTACACTGAGCAGGTGGCAGGCTATTATGACAGCGAGACCAAGGAAATGTACGTCATCGCCGGCGAGGCCTTCGCCGGACCGGAGCGCATGACCTACGCTCACGAATTCAACCACGTGCTACAGGATCAATACTACGACCTGGAAAACGGCTTGAAATTGAACGAGGAGTACTGCGAAACGGATTCGGAATACTGCGCCGCTGTCAGCGCGCTCATCGAGGGAGATTCCACCCTCACCGAACAATACTGGCTCGTCCAGTACAGCACTCGGCAGGACCAGCAGGACATCCTCAAGTTCCAGGAATCCTATTCCAGCCCGGTTTATGATTCCGCGCCGAATTTCATGAAAGAGGATTTCCTCTTCCCGTATTTGCAAGGATATGATTTTGTCTCCAAATTGTACGAAAGCGGTGGATGGAACGCGGTGGACGCGGCTTTTCTCAACCCTCCGGTGACCACCGAGCAGATCCTGCACCCGGAAAAGTACCCCTCAGACCAGCCAGTAGCGGTGGAAATGCCTGATTTTTCCACCATCCTGGATGGAGACTGGGAGGAGATCGACCGCAACGTGATGGGCGAGTGGTACACCTACCTCGTCCTCGCCAGGGGTTGGACCGGGCAATTTATGATGGATGACGAGGATTCAAAGACCGCAGCAGCCGGTTGGGGTGGAGATACCTATGTATATTACACCCCGGCGGATTCGGGAGATTACCTTTTTATCTGGCGCAGCAATTGGGAAACCAGCCAGGATATGAACGAGTTCTTCAACCAATCACGGGAATACGGACTGGCACGCTGGGGGATTCCCACAACCAACTCAAGCACCGCAGTATCCTGGGAAGCGGAAAGCGAGGGTTTCATCACGATGCGCCGCTCGGGTAATGATGTGCTGTGGCTGATGGGCACACACGCTGAAGACCTGCAGGAAGCCTTAACGCTGTTGCAGGATTTCGGGAATTAAACCATGCCGGTTGACCTGCAGTGCGTGAAGGATCTGTGTTTCGACATTGACGGCACGATCAGCGATACAGATGACGACGCATGGGTCGATCGGACCGCGGCATTGCTCGCCCCGCGAAAAAAGGGAAACAATGTCAGGCGCGCGCGTCTGTTTGCCCGCTGGCTGGTCATGTTCACCGAATCGCCAATGAATTTCACCTACAACCTGATGGACGCGCTCAGCCTGGACGACAATTTTCGCCCACTTGTTTGAGCGCGTCGCGCGCAGGCAAAAGGCAGGGCGTTCCCGCTTCAATCTGATGGACAACGCGCGCGAACTCTTGGACGCCGCCGTAAAACAATACCCTCTCACTGTGGTCAGCGCACGGGACGCGCATACTACCGCAGAATTTCTGCGCCAATTCGCGATCCGGGCATGCATCTTCTGAACCCCATATTGTGTTTTATATGGCCGAAGACCGTTTCCACCTCAGTAGAACCTTCTGATCGTAAACGAACACCCCTCTCTGAAGTCAGGTTGTTCCTGGCTTGTTCCCGATAAGCCATCAAACGGAAACTAATGCGGATGGATCGATTTCCTTTGGCTTTAGTGCAGTGAGGTTTGAGTGGACATTCCTGGCAATCAACGCACTGATAATTTCTACGGTCAGTAAGACAGCCATTCTCAGTTGTATAGCGAGTGACGTTCAGCTCGCTGGTGAACGCTGTAACCAACAATGAACTGCCCTTCGGTTCCGATTTGAATGTTATAAGCTGGTTTTGGCCAAGTGCCCCCCTTACCTTCTTTTAGGACAGCCCTTATATTCATCACAACCCGGTTTCAGCCGGATTGGCAAAGCATCCATCCGAATGGAAATTCAGCGATTACAATAAATGGGCTGAGAAGATTTGTACAACGCACAAAGTTGTAAAATATAGAGTAAATCTCTTTGGACCATTGGATGATTATGTGGAATTTGTTGAAAATTAGAGAAAAGAGCCGTGAAGAGATGAGTCTTAGCCCATGGCTATGCTTGTTGGTTGATGACAATATTTAATTTGGAGTCCTAATGACAGAATACGAAACGATCATCGGGTTGGAAACGCATATCCAATTGAACACTACCACCAAGGTCTTCTGCTCCTGCAAAGCCGATTCGTGGTTCGATCCACCCAATTCCAATATCTGCCCGGTGTGCTGCGGCCTGCCCGGTGTGCTGCCGGTGCTCAACAAAGCGGTGGTCGAGAAGGGTGTGCTGTTGGCGCGCGCGATGCACGCCGAGATCCGCCCGCTGTCTTATTTTGACCGCAAGAATTACTTTTACCCAGACCTGCCCAAGGGTTACCAGATCTCGCAGTTCGACCAGTCCCTTGCGAAGGGCGGTTACCTGGACCTGCCGGTTCCGGCTTCCGCATCGCCCGACAAGCAGCCCTACACACGGCGTGTGACCATCTGGAAGCTGCACATTGAAGAGGACGCCGGCAAGACCAAAACAGGCAACCAGCGGCGTTTCATTGACTTTAACCGCTGCGGTGTACCGCTGGTGGAAATGGTCACCGGACCGGATCTGCGCACCGCGGACGAGGCAGCGCAGTACCTGATGCGCCTGCGCCAACTACTGCGCTGGATCGGCATTTCAGAGGCGGACATGGAGAAAGCCCACTTGCGCTGCGATGCCAACGTATCCATCCGCGTCAAGGGCGAGATGAAGCTCAACCCCAAGACGGAGATCAAGAATGTGAACTCGATCGATGCGGTGCGCGAAGCCATCGCGCGCGAGATCGAGCGCCAGATCCGCGAGGTTGAGGCTGGCAACCGCATCGAAGCCTGGACGCTGGAATGGGACGAGGATTCCGGCACGCTCAAGAAGATGCGCTCCAAGGAGACCGAGGCAGATTACCGCTACTTCCGCGAACCTGACCTGCTGCCGATCCGTTTGAGCAAAGAATGGAAGAACGAGATCCTGGCGGATTTCCCCGAGCTGCCGCTGGCGCGGCGCGCGCGCTTCGTCGAGCAGTACAACCTGCCGGAGTACGACGCGGACATCCTCACCTCCGAGCGCAAGCTCTCCGATTACTACGAAAACACGGTGCTGGCATACGGCGGCGATCCCAAGAAGGTGTCTAATTGGCTGATGAACGACGTGCTGCGCATGATCAACGACCAGGGGCTTAACCCTGAGGAGATGAAACTCACCCCGGCGGCGCTGGCGGAGATTTTGCAGCTGGTGGATAAGGGCACGATCAACATCAACACCGGTAAGAGCCTGCTGCAGAAGGTGCAGGACAGCGGCAGGACGCCTGGTCAGATAGTGGCAGACGAGGGATTGGGGTTGGTGAGCGACGACAGCGCCATCCGCGCCGTATGCGAGGAGCTGCTGGCGGAAAGCCCCAACGAGGTGGCGAATTACAAAGCCGGCAAGGTCACGCTGATCGGTTGGTTCGTCGGCGGCGTGATGAAGAAAATGCGCGGCAAAGCCGACGCCGCCCTGGCGCGCAAGATATTGGAAGAACTCTTAAATTAATCTCACGCAAAGACGCCAAGGCGCAAAGTTCTGCTTATCTTGACCAGAATCAAACTTCAGGTAACTTATTTACTATACGTTTGATCCCATCGCGGATCAATGGCGCACCGAGGTTGATTAAGAGTCCAAGGTGCAATCCAGAGATTTTTAGGTATGTCAGTAATTGTATAAGATGAACATCGTGAATCTTTTCGACTGACTTGAACTCAACAATGACCAGATTATTAACAATATTATCTGCCTGGTAACCGGCATCAATGGTTATTCCATCTTAAATGGTCGGCAAAATCACTTCGGTTTGAATTTCAAAGCCTCTTTTTATTAGCTCGTGTGAAAGAATTGCCTGGTAGGCTAACTCTAACAAACCAGGACTGAACTGAGTGTGGATCTTGTAAGATGCATCCATATAATTTTTGCCAGATTGTTTTCACTCATTATGCAAACATAAAGTTTTTCTTTGCGACTTAGCGCTTCTGCGAGTGCTCTTATTTATTTCCAATTACTTGAAATTCTCTCGAATGTGACTCCTAAATCCTCGGGGATGACGCGGGTCTCACCTGTGGTGGACATGAAGTTGGTATCGCCCGCCCAGCGCGGCACGATGTGAATGTGCGCGTGCTCCGAGATGCCCGCGCCGGCAGCCACGCCCATGTTGATGCCAATGTTGAACCCCTCCGGCTGGTAGACCGCGCGCAGCACACCGATGGCGGTGTTGACCATCTCGATCATCTCGAAGCGCACTTCAGGCGTCAGCATGTCGATACCCGAAACATGTACAAAAGGTACCACCATCACGTGCCCGCTGGTGTAAGGATAGCGGTTGAGGATGGTGTAACAGGCTTCACCCCGGTGCACGATGAGATTGTCCATGCCGTCTTGCTGACCCGGGGCGGTGCAGAAGACGCACGACCCGGAATTGTCGCCATCGGTTACGTATTTCATGCGCCAGGGGGACCATAGGTTTTCCATAATGCCACCTTGTGATAGGGTTTCTTTTATTCTACACGCGATAATGGATTTTGCCATGTATTCTTAAGTCTTTTTGTTGACAGGCGTGCGGGGTAAATGTTATCCTATTCGTATGCTTCAGCAGTCCCTGTTCCCTCCGCAATCCCTCACCGTCAGCGAGGTCACGCGCTACCTGCGCGAGCTGTTCGAGAGCGACGAGATCCTGCGCGAGGTGTGGGTGCAGGGAGAGGTTTCCAACCTCTCCCGCCCGGCGTCCGGGCATATCTACTTCACCCTTAAAGACCAGGGCGCGGCGCTCAAGTGTGTGATCTGGAAACAGACAGCCTGGCGCTTACCGCTGACCCTGCAGAACGGCATGGCGATCGAGGCGCACGGGGCGATCGGCGTGTACGAGCGTGACGGGCAATATCAACTCTACGCTGACGCGGTGCGCCTGACCGGCGAGGGCGCGTTGTACCAGGAGTACCTGCGCCTCAAAGCCAGGCTAGAAGCGGAAGGACTGTTCTCGCTCGAACGCAAGCGCCCCCTGCCGGAAATGCCAACCGCAATTGGCGTGGTCACCTCGGCCACCGGGGCTGCGCTGCAGGATATTCTCAACACGTTGCGCCGGCGATTTCCGCTGGTGGAGGTGGTGCTGGCGCCGGTCGCGGTGCAGGGTGAAGAAGCCGCGCCGCAGATCGTTGACGCCATCCGGCGCTTGAACCTGGAGCCTCACGTGGACCTGATCCTGGTGGCGCGGGGCGGAGGCTCGCTGGAGGACTTGTGGGCGTTCAATGATGAGCGTGTCGTGCGCGCGATAGCCGATTCGCAATTGCCGGTCATCACCGGCATCGGGCATGAGACCGACTTCACGCTCTCAGACTTCGCGGCGGATGTGCGCGCCGCCACCCCAACCGCGGCGGCAGAGCAGTCCGTACCTGACCGCGTCGAACTGCGCGAGCAATTTGTCACCGTGGCCAACCTTCTGGCTTCTGCCTGGCAGCAGCGTTACAACCAGGAGCGCGGGTCGTTGGTGGACGCGGGCAGGCGATTGGAATTACAATCCCCTGCCTGGCGGCTGCGCAATGACCGCCAACGTCTCGATGAGCTGCAAGCCCGTTTGGCTACCCGTCAGCGCCACCGGCTGGCGATGCTGCGAGAAAGCGTGGCGAGTATGCGCAAGCACCTGGTCAGCCTGAGCCCGGCGGCGGTACTGCAGCGCGGCTATGCCATTGTGCGCAACGCGCAGGGCGACCTGGTGACGAGTGTAAGCCAGGTGCAGCGCGATGATGTGCTGGACATCCGCGTGACCGACGGGACGATTCTTGCGCAGGTATTGACCGAACCAACCAAAGACATTAACGGAGGGAATTCCGATGACTGATCAACTCTCAACCTTATCCGACTTGAGCTATGAACAGGCGTTCAGCGAGCTTGAGTCCATTGTCGAAGCGCTGGAAGGCGAACAAAAAACGCTGGATGAATCGCTGCGGCTTTACGAGCGCGGTCAGCTGCTGGTGCAATACTGCATGGCGCTGCTCGACCAGGCGGACCTGCGCATCCGGCAGTTGAATCCCAACCAGGCGGGGGAGAACGCGTGAGCACGCTGGCGGGTTACCCGGAACTGGCCTGCTGCCTGGTCGGCTGGCTGGTGTCTTCGCTGTTCAAGATCCCAACTTATTATTACGTGCACCGGCGATTTAACCTGAAGCAGGCTTTTGGCACCGGCGGCATGCCCAGCTCCCACGCGGCGACCGTGACGGCGACCATGCTGGGCATCGGGCTGTTCAGCGGGTTCGACCACCCTGCGTTTGCCATCGCCGTGGCGGTGACGATGATCGTGATCTATGACGCCGCAGGTGTGCGCCGCGAGGCGGGTTACCACGCGGTTATCATTAACCGACTGATCGACGAGTATGTGAAAAGCCCGATGATCAATCAGAAGAAATTAAAGGAAGTGATCGGCCACACTCCCCTTGAGGTGGTCGGCGGCGTGCTTTCCGGATTAATGAGCAGCACTGTGCTTTGGCTCATCTGGCCAAAATAATGCGAAGAACTTACCACGAAATTACAATCGTCTAAATGGGAAGATAAACCACGAAAGACACTAAAATCACGAAAAACCGAAAAATCCAAAACGTTATTACCTAAAAAGACAATAACAGAAAACTCCTCACATCACGATCTCTTCAATCGTCGCTTTGACTGAATGTCCGAAATTTACCAATAATCCCAAACTGAGTCCCGATGCTTTCAGGTAATTCAGAACTTGGGCGCGATGTTCATCATAGATAGCTCTCGCCGCTTTCAACTCTAGCAGTATCTTTTCGTAACAAACCAAATCAGCACGGAATATTTGATTGAGCGGGTCACCTTTGCATAAAACCACAAATTCCTGCTGACTTTTATACGGGATCTTCCGGAAAAACAATTCCCTGTCCAGAGATTCCTGGTACACAGATTCTGTAAAGCCGCAACCAAGTTGTCTGTAGATCTCGAAGATAGCACCCTGAACGGCAAGACTCTCTTCTTTAGTAAATGATTTTTTCAGAATTGATATCCATTTCGTGGCTTTCGTGTTTTTCGTGGTTGCCTTCTAAAAACCAAGGTCCTTCATTGCCTGGGCGTCGGTCATGCGATCGTCTTTGCCGAGGAGCTGCTGCCAGAAGGCGTCATCATACCTTCTTGAGCGCACGAGGATGGGCATGGGCACGCCCCAGCCCAGCAGTAGCACTTCCTCCTTGGGCTGCAGGCGCGCGAGCATGCCGCGCAGGGCGTCGCGCCCGGCCAGGCCGGAAAGCACCGCGCCGATGTCGTTCTCGTCCCCCAGCCAGCCGGAGACGCGCGTGCCGAGCTGAGACATGACCTCGTCGTAGATCTGCGAGGGACGCTGGTCGATGATGAGCAGGGTTACGTAGTACTTGCGCATTTCGCGCGCGATTGTGCTGAAGGTGGTCTGCGAGGCCATCTCGCGGTTGAGGATCTTATGGGCTTCTTCCACGGCAATCACCAGCGGACGCGGCTCCTTCTTCCCCTCGCTGCGAAATTCGTTGGTCATTTCCTCCCAGGCTTCGCGGATCTTGCGCGTGAGCAGGTTGGACACCAGCAGGTAATCGAGGTCGGAATCAAAATCGCCGAAGGACAGCACGATATCCTTACCAGCTTTCAGCGACTCGATGACCTCGCGCAGGGAGTTGATCGGCGCGGGATTGCCAGGGTCGTTGGGGATGATGTAACGGCGGTTGAACACGCGCGAAAGCTTGCTGCGCAAGCCTTCCGCGGCGAAATCGTTGACGCCTGCCTGCCGCGCCCAGTGCGCCACGCTGTCATCAGCGGGGATCTTCTTGCCGTCTTCGGTCTCAATCACCGAGCCGACGACCATCTTCCTAAACTCGTGGAACCAATTCTGCGGGCCGAAGTACTGCACCAGCGCTTCGAGTGTGGTGGGGGTGGTCTCCTTGAGGTTCAATTCGCGGGTGAGCAGTTCAATGTCTTCGGGCTGGATGTCGGATTCGTTGATCTCCAGGTGGAAGTCGGGCATGTGATTGCGGATCTTCGTGTCACGTCCCAGCCCCACCACACGCACGCGCGCAGGGAATTTGCTCTTCAACCCCAGCACTGACTTTCCGGTGTCGGAAGAGGTGTCGTCAAAGCCGTACTCGTTGTGCATGTCCAGCACCAGCACTGAGGCGGCGTTGTGGTGGATCAGCCCGGCGAGGATGATGCGCGTGAGGAAGGACTTGCCGGTGCCGGTAGCGCCGAAGATGCCCGAACTGCGCTGCACAAACTTGTTGAGGTCGATGCACACCGGGTGGTCCTGTTCGCGGGTGCGCCCGATCTCGAATTTGCCTTTTTCCGCCGGGTCGCCGAAGATCTCAGCCACGTCACCCTTGTTGGCCAGACGCGCCACGGCGTGGTGCGCCGGCACTGTCTTGATGGGCAGCGGGCGGGGCTCTTCCTCCAATGAAGCGCGCCACTCTACGTATTCAGGCGTGCCGGGCTCGGGTCCGCGCTCCAGCATCAAGGCAGGCAGTACCTCCAGGTTGGTGTACAGGGTTTGCGCGGCGAGCAGGCGCGACACAGGTTCTGCCAGGCGGATGGCGTTCTGCAGTTCAGCGTAGCGCGGGTCGACTGCGCCCAGTTGCAGGT
Organism: Anaerolineaceae bacterium UBA2260; assembly: GCA_002347485.1. GTDB lineage: Bacteria > Chloroflexota > Anaerolineae > Anaerolineales > Anaerolineaceae > UBA6107. The sequence goes on from DDXM01000026.1 coordinate 9,864, forward strand.
CGGTGACCAGTCCGTAGAACTGCCATTTGCCGCTTTCAAGCACTACAAAGCCGCCTTCCTGCACTTCATGCGCGGGCACGGTGAGGCGCACGAACAGGTTGGCTTTCAGTCCGCCGCCGACGACATAGCCGATGGGGCGGTTCTCGGAATCAGAGGGAGTGAGGGGGTATTCAGCAGGGGTCATATCGGCTCGCTTTCTATTGCAGCGCGTTGGAAACCGCGGTGAGAACGTCCATCAATTGCGGGTAATCATCTTTCATCAGCGCGATGATCTCATTGAGGTAGCGTTCGCGCCAGCCATCAACGTCAGGGTGGTGTGGGATGCCGAGCACCTGTTTGAGGTGCGCGGTGAGCAGGTCGGCAGCGGGCAGTTCTTCGTTGCGCAGTAGGGCGCGCAGGTAACCCGGTTGGGCGCGGCTGGTGAAACGCAGGATGTCTTCGTCATCGCAGCGAAAGATCTCGTCGAGCGTCAATGGCGGGTAAGGCACGCGGGTGTGATAGATACGCGCATATTCATCCTCCCAGCCGATGAAGACCACGCTCATCTCAATGGGAACATTGCGGTTCTGGCGATTGTCTTCGATGATCTCCGGGGCGACCTCGGCGCTGACCAGCTGGCGCACCAGTCCGTCATCATCGATGTGGATCTCGTGCACCAATCCGTATATGCGCTTGCCGTCGTTGAGCGGGATGCGGATCATATCGCCAAAAGCGGGGGTGCTGCTCTGGTTCAAACGGCAGCCCATCGCGCAGCCGGTGGTATTGGCGCGCAATAATCGTCCAATNNCAGCTTGACCACCGCGATCTCGTGCGCGCGCAGCAACGGGTAAGGGTAAGGCGCGCCGGGGTTGTTGCGCGCCTGTTCCACCAGCACCGATTGCAGCAATTCGATTGAATGCGGGTTCTCCACCACCCAAAGCGGGATTTCGACGCGGGCGAAGGCGGGTTGCTGCGCGGTCCCCGCGTTGAGGTAAAAGAAATGCAGCGCAGTGCGATCTTTGTAATCGGCGCACGAGCGCGATTGCAGACGGAACAGCGCTGACCGTTCCCCCGGCGCGAGTAAATTGGCGTATAGGGCGATGTCCGTCAGACCAGCGATGTTGTTTTCTGATTCGCTGGATTCTTTGTTATTCACCAATGACAGCAACTTTATCACCAGGTCGGCGCGCGGACGGCTGACATACCCCGCGGTGATGACGTCATTCTGCGCCAGATCAGCCAACGCGGCCAGGTAGTGCTCAAAATGCTCTTTGAATTTCTGCTCCTGACGCGGCTCGTGGTACAGCTCAAGCGGACCATCGGTGAGGGAGATGACAGGCGCGGTCTCGCGGGCGGTCAATTCCGCCAGGATCTCGCGTTCCTGCACATCACGCAGCAGGGCCACCAGGTCTTCGGACAGGGTCGCGCCGCCGGCGTACAGCGCGTCGCCGTGGATTAACGTGCTATCGGTGATCTCCTGCGGTGCCAGCCCGCTACCGGGTCGCATGCGGAACACGCCGATGTTGATCAGCCCGTAAAGCACGCTGTCATGCGTGTCGGGGTTGATCTGCGACCCGTCCGCTGCCAGGATAGTGCAGGCGGAGGCGGGCAGGGAACAAGGGATGTGTGCGTTGAGCGGCTCGCTCAGCGGCATGGCGCAGCGCAATGCTTTGTTTTTCACCGCCTCGTCCTCCACCAGTTTTTGTAAAGCGATCAGGTCGTCAGAGTGCGCGTTGAGCAGGTCGCGCATCTCTTTGAGGGCGGCCTGCATCCCGGCTTCGCGGGCGCGTGCTTCGCTGCCCATTTTCGTGATCTCTTTCTTCAGACGCAGGTAATCGATCGGCATGTTACCCCTTAATTATGGAACATTTGTTTGAATTATACATGAATCGTATGCAGGGAACAAGTCAAACAGGGGGCAGGCTCGAGAAAGGAAATTAATCATTTTTTTCGGCGCGTTTTGGCATCCTACCCCTGTGCTGTTATAATCACGCGCATGAAATATCATGTTTGGACTGAAGGATGCCAGATGAACGTGGCGGACTCGGAGCGGGTTTCCTCCGCGCTCGAACACCTGGGCTATGAATTTTCTCCGCGTATCGAAGACGCGGATGTGATCGTTTTGAACACCTGCGTGGTGCGCCAATCGGCCGAAGACAAGGCTTACGGCCGATTAAGCTCGCTGCTTCCGGTAAAACGCGCCAATCCCAACGTGGTGATCAACCTGATGGGCTGCCTGGTGGGCGTAAAGAACAATCAACCCTTGCGCGACCGCTTTCCATACGTAGACGTGTTCTCCCCGCCATCCGATCCGCTGCCGCTGGTAGAGTACCTGTTGCAGCGCGACGCGCACACGGCTGAACAGGCTGAAACCGCCCGGCGTTTCGCGGTGATGGACGGCGACCTGATGCTGCCGCACAGCAACCTGACCAACCACGTTGCGGGGTGGATCCCCGTGGTGTACGGCTGTTCGCACGCCTGCACCTACTGCATTATCCCTTACCGGCGCGGGGTCGAGAAAAGCCGCCCGCCCGAGGAGATTTACGCCGAAGCGCGCTCGCTCGCAGCGCAGGGCGTCAAGGAGATCACGCTGCTGGGACAGATCGTGGACCGCTACGGTAAGGACCAGTCGGATTATCCAAGCCTGGCAGGTCTGCTGCGCGAGTTGCACAAGATCGACGGGATCGAACGCCTGCGGTTTCTCACCTCGCACCCCAACTGGATCACAGACGAGCTGTTGGATTGCGTGGCGGAACTGCCCAAGGTGATGCCGCACATGGAGATCCCCAACCAGGCGGGAGATGATGAGGTGCTCGCGGCGATGAGGCGCGGGTACACCGCTGACCAGTACCGCCAGCTGGTGGTAAAGGTGCGTCAGCGCATTCCGGGCGTTTCTATCGCGACCGACATCATCGTCGGCTTCCCTGGTGAAACTGATTCCCAATTCCAGAATACGTACGACCTGCTGGCTGAACTCAAACTGGATGTGGTTCACCTGGCGCGCTATTCGCCGCGCACGGGAACCGTGTCGGAGCGCAATATGGTCGATAACGTGCCTTCTGCTGAAAAATGGCGCCGCTTCAGGGCGATCGAGGCGTTGCAGGAATCTGTCGCGGGCGAGATTCACGCGACCTACCAAGGGAAGACGGTGGAGGTGCTGTTCGAGGACAAGGCGAAGAAGCGCTGGCGCGGGCGCACGCCCACCAACAAGCTGGTTTTCGTGGAAACAGATGAGAACCTGCTCGGGCAGCTGAGACCGGTGCGCATCACCTGGACTGGACCCTGGTCGATGCTGGGGGAATTGTCGGGCTGATTCCATGAGGCGGGCGGGTTATATTCTCATCGGTGGTTTCATCGTAATCAGCCTGGTCGCGTTATATTTATTCTGGCTCAGTCCGCTGCGCAGCTCCTCGCGCACGCGCAATCTCCTCGCATTTCTACGCAATCCAAAGGGACATGAGGAATGGATGACCGACGCGTTGCAGCGATGCGGAGACGCTCCGTTCCTGATGCCAACCAGGGGGTATATCGGTTACCTGTGGGATGATTCGTTCCGCCCCGGGCACCGCCACTCAGGGCTCGACATATTTGGAGGGGGTGAAGCGGGTGAAGTACCGGTCTACTCCGCGTATGACGGCTACCTGACGCGCCTCGCNNTTTATCGTGGATGCCTATCCTCCCGGAACCAGGGAGGTGTTTGTCCCCGCTGGCACCCTGCTTGGCTACCAGGGCAATTATTCCGGCACCGCTGGCAATCCCACCGGCGTTCACCTGCATTTTTCAGTCGTCAAAGACGATGGCGCGGGCGGTTACCTGAACGAGCTGGAGATCGACAACACCCATGATCCGAGCGCTTACCTGGGCATGAAGTTGAATAACCAGGCAGGCGGCGTTACCCCTGTGTATTGCATTCCCTGAAAATTTGCTAAAATAGACTAATTCCTTACCCTGCGCTATCATGAGGGGAATTTGAGCGTATCAAGTCACGAACTGGTCACCGGGTTGTCGGCGCTGAGGCTGGTCTCACATGTGCCTGTGATCGCGCACGTGGATGTGCACGCCTTTGGCGGTCTACAGGGCGGCGCTGAAACATTCCTGCAGGTGATGTCGAACCAGGTCGATACCCTGGTCATGCCGGTCTTTACGTATCGCACGATGGTGATCCCAGCAGGGGGGCCGCAAAACAACGGCATGCGCTATCACCGCGCATCCGGCGATTACAGCCACGCTGAAATGTATGATGCAGCAATGCCGGCTGACCCGGAAATGGGCGAGGTGGCTGAGCTTCTGCGCCGAAACCCGACAGCCGCGCGCTCGGAGCACCCTGTACTTTCATTTACCTGCACGGGAATTGACGCCGCGCTGCGCACGCAATCATTGGATGACCCGCTCGCTCCGATCCGCGTGCTCGCGGAACTGGATGGCCTGGTGCTGCTGGCAGGGGTTGACCAGACGCGTAATTTCAGCCTGCACCTGGCAGAATTGATGGCAGAACGCAAATCTTTCACCCGCTGGGCGCTCACGCGCGATCGCATTGTCGAACTGAGGGGTATGCCCGGCTGTTCGCAGGGATTCAACAAGGTCAGCCCGGCGTTGCGCGGGATCAGCCGCCAGGCGAAGGTGGGGAAGGCGGTCATTTCTGCCATCCCCTTACGCGCGATGTTGCGCATTGTGTATGAAATAATCCGGGCTGACCGGGAAGCGTTGCTTTGCGACGCCCCCGCGTGCCTTTTATGCGGGGCGGTCAGATCAGCGCAGGATTAGCCCTATGCTATACTCTTAATAAGATGCCAATCGCCAGCAATGGTCAATTCACGCTAATATGCCCGGTCTGCGGCAAGAATTTCGATCCGACGCGCGCGCAGTCCTATTGCGCTGACTGCCGGTCGCCGCTGCTGGCGGAATACCCCCTGGAGGATCTGAAACACACGCTTGATCGTGACGTATTTCGCCGCCGACCGCGTGGCATGTGGCGCTGGCGTGAATTACTGCCGGTCAGCGATGAACGCTTTGCGTTTTCGCTCGGAGAAGGCGACACGCCCCTGTTGAAAGTGAACCGGGTGGGAGAAATCAATGGGGTGGTCGATCTGCTCGTGAAGGACGAATCGCTCAACCCGACAGGGAGCTTTAAAGCGCGCGGGATGGCGGTGGCGGTTTCGAAAGCGGTAGAACTGGGAATCCACGAATTTGTCATCCCCACCGCCGGCAACGCCGGGGGAGCGCTGGCACATTATGCCGGGCGAGCAGGGTGTATGGCGCACGTTTACATGCCGGTAGATACCCCCTTGCCCATCCAAAATGAAGTGCGCATGGC
>DDXM01000026.1:15168-38055 GCA_002347485.1 Anaerolineaceae bacterium UBA2260
GGCCTGGTGGGGATGTGGAAGGCGTTCAACGAGATGGAAGCGCTGGGTTGGATCGATGCGCGCCGACCGCGTATGGTTTGCGTGCAGGCGGAAGGTTGCGCGCCTGTGGTGAGAGCGTTTCATCAAGAGACGGAGCGGATCGAGCCGTGGGTGAACGCGGCGACCATCGCCCTGGGTCTGCGTGTGCCAGCGGTCTTCGCTGATCGCCTGGTGCTGGGCTGCCTGCGCGAGAGTAACGGCATGGCAATCAGCGTGAGTGACCACGAAATTCAACTGGCTCAACAAGATCTCGCACTTTTGGAAGGAATCCTGGCTGCGCCGGAAGGCGCGGCTACGCTGGCGGCACTATCTAAATTAATCAAAAGTGGGGATACCAAAGTGGATGAAAAAATCGTATTATTTAACACAGGATCAGGGCTCAAGTATTACACTGGAAAATAAGTTGGTGAACGAAGACCGTTCGTTTCTCGAAATTCTCTATAATGTCAGCCGTGAGTTGACTGGCAGCCTGGACCTGCACGAAGTATTGACGCGAGTGCTGGTGCTCTCTGCGCGCAACCTGGAGGCGGAACGCGCCAGCCTGATCGTTTTGGACACGGCTGGAAAACCAATGGACGCGGTCGTGCTCTATCACGGTGAAGTGACTTCGACCGATCCGCAATTTATTGCCGACGTAATCCGGACAGGGCTGGCAGGCTGGGTCAAGCTCAACCGGCTGCCCGCGCTCGTGACGGATACCCACAACGATGAGCGCTGGATCGATCTACCGTATGACGGGAAGGTGGTGAGCGATCCCAAATCGGCGTTATGCGTGCCTGTGATGATGAAGGATCAGCTCACCGGCATGTTGACGTTGGTGCATCCGCAGATCAATTACTTCAACGCCGGCCACCAAAAGCTGCTGCAATCTATCACTGATATCGCCGGGATCGCTATTCATAACGCTTTGCTTTACCACGACCTTGAGCAGAATCGCAACCTGTACAGAGGACTGTTCGAGGGTGTTGCGGATCCGATATTCGTAACCTCCGTCGATGGACAGATCGAGGAGGTAAATAAGCGGGCGCTCGAGGTAAGCGGTTATTCCAGGCGGGAATTGCTAAAAATGAAGATTACCGATCTTGAAAATCGGGCGCAAAAAATCCTCGGCAGTGTCTCGGCGGAAAAAACCAGGGATTTCTTTAAGCGTTACGAATCAAGGCTGCTCTTGAAATCAAAAGATGAATTGCCTGTCGAGGTGCGCGTTTCGTGGAATGAAGTTTTCGACCGGAACTTTGTTTTGTGGGTTTTCAACGACATCAGTGAACAAAAGCAATTGGAGTTGATGCGGGAGTCAATGGCCGCAATGATCTATCACGATCTGAGATCGCCTTTGGCCAATATCATCTCCAGCCTGGAGCTGGTATCTGACGCAGTTTCACGTGATGAAGGTGGACAAACGGACCAATTGATGCAAATCGCTGAGCGTTCTTGCGCGCACATGCAACGACTGCTCAGTTCGCTGCTGGATGTCAATCGTCTTGAAACCGGGCAGGCAATCATAAAGCAACCCGGGGTAAACCTTTCTGTTTTGATCGATGAGGCGATTGAGATTATTTCCCCCCTGGTTTCCAGCCGCGAAATCGATTTGGAGAAACTCGTACCGGTGGATATTGATCCCATCGAAGTGGACGCGGATATGATCAAGCGAGTGCTTATAAATCTGCTTGAAAATGCCGTTAAATATTCTCCTCTTTGCGGCCGTGTGACCGTCGGATTCAAGCCGGATGGTGAAAGCGTGCTGGTCTTCGTAGAAGATCAGGGTCCGGGGATCCCGGAAGCCGCGCGTGCGAGAATATTTATGAAATACGTGCGCCTGGATGCGGACCGCAGGTCAAAGGGATTGGGACTGGGGCTGGCCTTCTGCCGGCTCGCGCTGCAAGCTCACGGTGGTACAATCTGGGTTGAAAATAACACGCCGGTTGGTTCGCGGTTCGTTTTTCGGCTGCCGATCGGAGGTCAACAAAGAAGTGAAGAGGCATAATCATGCAGGAAATTGCGCCGAAGATATTTATTGAAACCGATTACCCCGGGGTTGTGTTGGGCATTCTGAATTGGGCGCGCGGCCCGGTTTTGATCGATTCGCCATTTCGACCGGATGATATTCGCGTCTGGCGGGCGTCGGTGCAAAAAATGGGGGATGGGCCGGAATGCCTGCTGATAAACCTGGATGACCATTACGACCGCACCCTCGGCTCACGGCAGATCGATTGCACCGTGCTGGGTCATGAAAAACTCCCGCAGCTATTGCGAGACCGGCCGGTCAATATCAAACCCCAGGGGATCGAAACTGGAGCGGATTGGGAACTTCACAGCCCCCCAGGGAACATCCGTTGGAGCTCGCCGGAGATCACCTTTAATGAACACATGGAGGTGCATTGTGAAAAAAATACCCTCCTGCTGGATTACCGCCCCGGTCCTTCGTCAGCGGCGATCTGGGCAACACTACCTGCGGAAAAGATCGTGTTCGTGGGAGACGCGGTAATACCTGGGGCAGTCCCCTTCCTCGCCAACGCGGATATCCCGCAATGGATCGCAATGATTGAGCAGTTGTTAAAGCCTGAATACAAGAATTTCCTTATTGTCTCCAGTCGCGGAGGGGTGGTTGCTGCCAGCGAAGTCAAAGATCAGGTCAAGACGCTCACAAAAATCGCCAAACATGTGGAAAAATTGATCAATAAACCGCTGCGCAATGAAGAAATCCAAAAGACCGCCAACCGGATCCTGAATGACTGCGACGTGCCCTCCTCCCGCGAGATACAGAATCTGCAACGAGCGCGTTACGGGTTGACGCAGTATCTCAGGCGTTTTGTGGGACCACAGCCTGAGCAGATCGCCGCGTTCTAGCGTTTCAGTTTTCAAAATTTACTATGCAAATCACTGCGGATCATGCACTCATTAAGGCGGTTCTCGATGAGTTGAACAGGGTTTATGGTTACCCGGTCTGGCGGGATCCCCTGCCAGCGATCGACGAACTGGTATCCACCATCCTTTCTCAGAATACGAATGACGTCAATCGCGACCGAGCGTTTCACGCGCTGCGCAACCGCTTTCCAACCTGGGAAGAGGTGATGGAAGCCCCGGAAGAAGAGATCATCAACACTGTACGCGTCGCCGGACTGGCCAACCAGAAGGGGCCGCGCATCAAGGCTGTGCTGCAACAGATCCATGCGGAAGTGGGTTCGTTTGACCTGACCTTCCTGGCGGATATGCCATTGGAGGAAGCGCGTGATTGGCTGTTGCGCTTTAAAGGGATTGGCCGTAAGACCGCCGCGATCGTTCTCCAATTTGCGCTCGGCCGTCCGGCTTTCCCTGTCGATACCCACATTTACCGGGTCAGTGGACGGCTGGGGGTGCGTCCGTTGAGCATGGATGTTGAGAAGACCCACCAGCTGATGGAGGAATTGATCGAGCCGACGGATTATTACACCGGCCATCTCAACTTGATCCGTTTGGGGCGCGAAACCTGCCACCCGCGCAAGCCTGATTGTCCCTCCTGCCCGGTGCGCGTGTTATGCCGCTATCCTGAAAAGACAACTGGCGAATGATTTAACATTTAGGGGTATTACGATGACAGAACTTTGGCTCGTCCGTCACGGGCAAACGGATTGGAACCTCAAAGGGATCTACCAGGGGCAGAGCGACATCCCGTTGAATGAAACCGGCATCGAACAGGCGCGCAAACTGGCGGGTGAATTATCAGGTACTGAATTCCAGGGGATCTATTCAAGCGACTTGATCCGCGCCAGGCAAACAGCTGATATCATCGCCGCGGAACTTGGAATACCGGTAACCTTGGATGCCCGCTTGCGTGAGATCAACCAGGGAATCTGGGAAGGCAAGACGATCGAATACGTGAAGAACACGTACCAGCCGGATTTTAGCCGCAACCCGAAATACATCACCACGCCGCGGGCGGAAGGCGCGGAGTCTCTCGCCGAGGTGATCGTGCGCATGGTGGAAGCTGCCAATGAATATTACTTGGCGCATCCCGAAGGGCGAATCCTCCTCGCGACACACGGCTTGTCCGCAGCGGCGCTTTACGGCGTGGTGCAGGGGATCGACCTGGTGGATGTGGTGCGATATATCCCGGAAAATGGGCAGCCCATGGTGATCCATCTTTCGCGACCTGTCGAATTACCGGACTTTTCAAAAATGCAGGGATAGAACGAATTTCCTAAAACTCTTGACTTAATAGAATTATTGTTCTATAATGGGACTGTTCGAGCATATTGGAACCCCTATCAAGGAGAACAGTCATGAATCTAACCGCCACTCGCACCAGCATCGGTAACCCGTTTCAGAGCCTGAAGAAGACGCAGATCAGCTCAGCGGGTGTTTACAGCGCGATCATTGTCTTCGCGCTCATCGCTTTCGAGGCAGTCAATTACAGCACCACGGCATTCGCGCTTAAGGACCTGCTGGGAAATCTAAAATTCCTTGGCATTCGCTGGTCCACGCTGCTCGCGCTGGCGTTTTGCAGCCTCGATTTTGCCGGCATCGCCCGCCTGATCACGCAGAAGGAACGCAGCCGTGAGGACAGGGATTCCTGGTTCCTCTTCGGTGCGTGGCTGATGGCAGCCACCTTCAATGCCGCGCTCACCTGGTGGGGAATGTCCATCGCCATCGCCAACCATTCACTGCGCAGCGCCGAAGTGGTCAGCACTCAACAGCTCACCACCATCGTGCCGGTGCTGGTTGCTATCATGGTGTGGGTCATCCGCATCCTGATCATCGGGTCGCTCACCTCCTCGCTGGAGAAGAAGACTCGCGCCAACCAGGCAACTCAGCAGCAGAGGCATCCTGCGTCAGCGGCTGGTTTTCCGCTCAACACCCGCACGGCTGGGGGGTATAACAGACCACAATCGACCGCTCCAGTTTCGCGGATGGCAAACAGCCGCGGTCCAGCAGTCTCGATGGCCAAGCCGGCGGGGAACAATTCTCGCCAACCCCCCAATGCATAATGATTTTATGGAAGCTGAATCTCACAGGTAGCGCTTTTTACAACCCATCTTACGCTCAAACGCCCGGTATTAATGCCGGGTGTTTGCGTTCCAGGCGTCTGACACACATTTGGCGTTCTGAGGGGGATAAAGCGGGTTATAATTTCCATAATGTTAGCGTTGCCAATGAAGGATCCGGTATGGATCGCAACACCCCAGCACCTGCTCGCGATGGTCGAGGAGATTTCAAATGAACCAGTTGTCGCTGTCGATACCGAGTCCAATAGCCTGTACGTATACCGTGAACGCGTTTGCCTGGTGCAGATATCTACGCCCAGAACGGATTACCTGGTTGATCCCCTCGCGATCAATGATCTGACCCCGCTGGCGCAGTTTTTTGCTGATAACTCACGGCAAAAGATCTTTCACGCCGCTGAATACGACGTGATCTGTTTAAAACGGGATTATGGATTCGAGTTCCACAATATTTTTGACACTATGATCGCCGCACGCATTCTGGGCGAAACTCAGGTGGGATTGGGCTCTCTGCTTCAAATCAACTTTTCCATCAAGCTCGATAAACGTTTCCAACGCGCTGATTGGGGAAAGAGGCCGCTTTCACAGGCTATGCTCGATTATGCGCGCATGGACACACATTTCCTGTTCGATCTGAAACTGTTACTGGAAGCTAAGTTGAGCGAGAAGAATTTGTTGGAACTGGCGCGCGAGGATTTCAACCTGGTTTGCGCGACAAACCCGACCGAACCGGAACCCAACGGTAAATCCTGTTGGAAAGTGAGTGGGAATGCCCGTTTATCCCCGCGCGAAAGTGCGATATTACATTCCTTGTGCGCTTACCGTGATATGTACGCGCGCAAGGTCGATCTGCCGCATTTCAAGGTGATGTCGAATGACCTTCTGGTGGAGATCACCCGGGCGAACCCCGGAACACTTGAGGAAATGAAAGATGTGGCAGGGATGAGCGAGAATGTCTATAAACGACACGCTGATGGTTTACTGAAAGCTGTTTTGGCAGGTAACTCCGCACCGCCGCTTAAACGGGAACGCACAACGCGCCCTGATCCGGCGACACTCAAACGCCTTAACGCCTTGCATGAATGGCGCAAGGAACAGGGAAAGAAACTGGAGGTCGAATCGGACGTGGTGCTGCCGCGGGAGATCATGGAAAAGATCGCAACCCGCAACCCGGCCAATTTGTCGGAATTGAAATCCATTATGCAAAAAATCCCCTGGCGGTTTACGCGTTATGGAAGCGCGATTCTTGCCGTCACTCACGCGAAAGGATCAACTCATGAAACTATCATTTAACGGCGCTGCCCGTACGGTAACCGGTTCTCAACACCTGGTTGAGGTCAATGGACACAGGTTGTTGCTGGACTGCGGGCTTTTCCAGGGTAAGCGCGCGGATACGTACGCGCGCAACCAGCATTTTGTGTTCGATCCGCGCTCTATTGACGCGGTGCTTCTTTCACACGCGCACATTGATCACAGCGGCAACCTGCCCAACCTGGTAAAAAGCGGCTTCAGCGGGCCTATTTACGCTACACCGCCAACAGCCACCCTGGGTGAGGTTATGTTGATGGATTCCGCTCACATCCACGAAGCGGATGCGGAATATGTAAACAAGAAGCGCAGCCGTCGCGGCGAGCCGCCGGTAGAACCACTTTACACGCAGCAGGATGCCGCCGCGGCGATCGACCTTTATTACCCGGTGAACTATGGCAATGCTTTCTCGCCAGTTCCCGGCGTTACGGTTACCTTCCACGATGCGGGACACATCCTGGGATCTGCTGGCATCCGCCTGGATATTGAGGAGAATAACAGCCACAAGAGCCTGTGGTTTTCAGGGGATATCGGCCGACCGGCGCTGCCGTTGATTGGAGATCCTGTTTTCCCTAGTGATGTGGATTATCTAATGATGGAGTGCACCTACGGTGACATGGAACACTTCAGTGTGGAGCAGGCGTTCGAAAGCTTCAAACAGGTGGTAAAAAGGACATTTGAACGCGGGGGTAAGGTGATCATTCCCGCTTTCGCTGTCGGACGCACACAAGAAATCGTGTATTTCCTCAACCGGCTCATCTCTACCGGAGATATTCCGCGTGTGCCCGTTTACGTCGACAGTCCGTTGGCGGTGGCAGCTTCTCAGATCTTTACCCAGTACCCCGAATATTTTGACCGGGAAACCAACCAGTTCATCCGCGAACACCACCACCAAGCGCTGGATTTTGAGGGATTGACTTACATCAGTTCCGTCGAAGAATCCAAAGCCTTAAACGATAAAAAAGGTCCGATGGTCATCATCTCGGCTTCAGGGATGGCAGAAGCGGGGCGCATTCTGCATCATCTGCGGAACAATATTGAAAATCCGCGCAATACAGTGCTCATCGTTGGCTGGCAAGCGCCCAACACTCTGGGCAGGCGGTTGACGGAAGACGTCAAGGAAGTGCGTATTTTCGGGCAGCTGCACGACCTGCGCGCTGAAGTGGTCAGCATCAATGGGCTTTCAGCGCACGCGAGTCAGAACAGACTTCTGGAGTATGCGTCAGCAGTGAAGGACAGGGTGAAAAAGATCTTCCTGGTGCATGGTGAAGAGGATGCAGCGGGGATCTTCATGGGCAAGCTGAGAGACCTGGGGTTTGGGGATGTCTCTTATCCGCAGCTGAACGATATCGCGGAGTTATAAAAGAATTCGGGTATAATTCCTCGCGCTGGAGAGGTGCCGGAGTGGTTGAACGGGGCGGTCTCGAAAACCGTTATGGCTCTCGTGGTCATCGTGGGTTCGAATCCCACCCTCTCCGCCTGTAGATTCAAGGACTTATAAACCGCAGTCATTTTAAATTTCCAATCTTCTCGATGTCTGTACCATCGTTATCTCTCACTGAAGCCCGTCTCGTTCACCTGGTTGCCCAGGGCTTGTTGACTCCGCCCTCAGACCCGGCCACAAAGGATGATGTGCTGGATGCCATCCGGCGCATGCAATTGTTGCAGATCGACACGATCAACGTGGTGGCGCGCAGCCCTTACTTTGTTCTTTTCAGCCGGCTCGGCGCTTACGATCCCGCCTGGCTGGATGAACTTCTCGCCGAGAGAAGTATCTTCGAACAGTGGGCACACGCTGCCTGTTTCATCCCCATGGAGGACTACCCACTCATCCGGCGGTTGATGATCGATAAACTACGCGCCAGGTATCTTGAAGACTGGATCGATAAGCCCCTTCCAGGTAGCGAAATTGTTCTTGAGCATATAATTGCAAATGGTGCAGTGCGGTCGGCTGATTTCAAAACACGTAAAGAGAACCCCGGTGGCTGGTGGAACTGGAAATTCGAAAAAGATGCCCTTGAGTATTGGTTCGCTAAGGGCGTTCTGATGATCGCGCGGAGGGATAAGTTCCAGCGCGTGTATGACCTGCGCGAACGGGTTTATCCCGTATGGGATGATTCACGGGTTCCCCCAAGGGATGAGGTCGACCGAAAGTTGATCCTCAAGAGTATTGCTGCCATGGGTATCGCGCGCGCCGAATGGGTGGCGGATTATTACCGCCTGCCGAAGAAACTGGTCGCCAGTCTTTTACCCGTGCTTGTCGCGGACGGGAGCCTGTGCGAGATAACAGTCGATGGATGGGATAAACCTGTGCTTTATATGCCGGAAACCCAACCTCTACTCGAAGCTGCTGTGGCAGGGGAGCTTCGCGCCAGCCATACCACAATGCTTTCCCCTTTTGACCCCGTGGTGTGGGACCGTTCCCGCGCGCGTCAGCTATTCAACTTCGATTTCATGATCCAGGCTTATACCCCGGCAGCGAAACGCCAATTCGGTTATTTCCCCCTGCCGATATTGCACGACGGCGCATTGATCGGCCGGCTGGATGGCAAGGCGCATCGCAAGGATGGGGTTTTCGAGGTCCGGGGTTTGTACCTGGAGGATGGGGTTATTCTAGTAGAAAAACTGGCGCAGGATGTCGCTGCCGCCATCAAACGCTGCGCGGATTGGCACCAGTCCCACAACGTCGCTTTCAGTGATGACGTCCGGCAGGATTACCGCAAAATTTTACTCAGCTTGATCTAAGTCCAGCATCTGATAAAACCAAAGCCCTGGCGAAAATTTATCCAGGGCTTTATTGACTATTCAATTGTTTTGTTACACCTGCAAGCTTACTTCTGCCGGTATGGTCATGCCATCCAGGATGGTTTCCAGTGCCATCGTGTGTACGCAGCGTCCGCGGGTTAGAAAATATTCGCAGTCGCATTTCCAGATTCCCTCAGTGTAATCCACAACATGCGCGTTATTGTCACCTTTAACCGTGACCTTGAACGAATGGAACTCGAACCGCCCGCGCTCCTGGGCGTAACGCTTGGCTTTTTCGATCTTACCGATCATGCTGTAATCCATCTCGCTAAACTCCTTTATGGTTAAGGTAGCAAAAAGGCACGCGAACAGCAGGCGTGCCTTTAGTGGTTTCCTCCAGTATGTAGAACCAATACTCGCATGGCGATCAGGTCTCCCAATTGCTATTATATTAGCCTTTTATGCTTAAATTGTCAACAATAAATGTTGTCAACAAAGCGAGGGATTACCGGGCAATATCCGTCGGTTTACCGAAGGAGTGCAAAAAAGTCCTCCAAACCAGTTGACGTGGAGGGTTTGAATTTTTAATCCATTTGTGAAATAATACTTACACGCGAAGTTTTTCTTCGTCTTTCACATATAGGGAGGGAATGTGGACTTGAAGGAGTTGTATCCAGCCTTTAGGGCAGCATCAGATGCAATGGCGTCCATTTATGATCCGGTATTCCTGGAATGCGCGGAGAAATATAATATCACCCGGCAGCAGATCTTCATTCTGACCGCGGTTCCCACATTCGAGCCCAAACCTGTGTCCCCGGCAATCCTTAACATCCGCGTCCCATATAACTCTCCAACGTGCTACCGCACAATACTTGAAGGAATGTCCTCCGCGGGGTTGCTCAAACCCGTTGCCACGGACCAATTCCGCATCACCGAGCAAGGACTCGATGTGCTCAAACAGACGTTGAGTAAGGTCTATACCGCAATGGCGGGTTTGCAATCCCTTCCGGTGACAAAGACGATGGACCTGGCGAGCCGCCTGAAAGACCTCGCGGACGCCTGCATGGCCGCGCCGGATCCCCCGGGCATTTGGTGCATCCAACATGTGCGGCGCATGGACCCCGGCCCCGGCAACCCAATGATGGTGCGCATCGACCAGTTCCTCAGTGAACTCACCGCTTTTCGCGATGACGCTCACCTGGCGTCCTGGGTCCACTATGGGTGCAGCGGCCACGCCTGGGAGATTCTCACCCTTCTGTGGGTGGAACTGGAAGGAACGATCGAAAGTTTGAACCGTGCGCTGAAAAGGCGCGGATTTACTATCGAAGAAACGGCAAGCGCTGTGGACGAATTGATTAACAAAGGTTGGCTCAGGCGTATTGACGGACAGGTACGCATCTCCACCGCCGGCGCTGAGGCGCGCGAAACTGCTGAAATGTTGACGGAACGATTCTATAAGGAACCCTTCACTGGATTTGCAGGGCTCGAACTGGCGCGCACACTTGACCTGGTCAAAGAACACCGCCGCGGCTTACGGGCTTAAATACAACACGTCCACGCCAGGGTCGAGAATGAGAGAGGTATTATGAAAACATCCCTTAGGTGGTATGGACACGCTACGATTGGCATTCATACCGGAGAGTACAAGCTGCTCGTTGATCCCTTCTTCACCGGCAATACCGCGACCCAGCAGAACCCCGGAACGTTAGAGGCAGATTATATTCTCATTACGCACGGACACAGCGATCACGTGGGCGACGCCCCGGCGATCGCCCGGCGCACCGGTGCGACCATTATTTCCAACGCCGAGATCAGTAAATGGTTCTCCAATCAGGGTCTCAAGACGCATGCCCAGCACCTCGGCGGCGGCTACCATCACCCGTTTGGCTACCTCAAGATGACGTACGCGCTGCACGGATCCGCGCTGCCGGATGGATCGTACGGAGGAAACCCGGGGGGGTTCCTGCTCACCACGCTTGACGGTAAGAAGCTCTACCTGGCGGGCGACACAGGCCTGTTTGGAGATATGGCGTTGATAGGCGACGAAGGCATCGACTTAGCGGTAATCCCGATCGGTGATAATTACACCATGGGTCCGGAGGACGCGCTGCGCGCGGTGAAGCTGCTGCGCGCCAGGGTTGTGGTGCCGATCCATTACAGCACCTTCGCGGTCATCCAGCAGGATGCCGCCGCTTGGGCGGCGCGGGTGGAAAAGGAAACCGCCAGCCGGGTAGAGCTAATGAAACCGGGAGATAACATAGAACTGAGTTGATCCTTATTCCGATTCAACCTAATAAGAATCCGCTCCACGAGGGCGGATTTTGGCATTATTCATGCAACATAATGTAAAACTGCATTTGTTGCATGGAGGTATGGTTATGGATACGATTATGGAGCTTCTTATCACCGCCGGGCGGTTCCTGGCTGGCATCTGGCCGCTGATGATCGTGGTTGTGTTTTTCGGCATTGCCAAACGCCGCGACGGTTTCAAGACCATGCTGCGCGCTTCCGTTAAGTCGCTGGTGATCACCTGGGTGCTATTCGCCGTCCTGCGCACCCTGTTCCGTTACCTGGCGATGGACACTTTCCATTTCATCGCCGAGCCCAAGGATTCGCAGTACTTCATGATGACCGGGTTATTCCTGCTGCCGATGGCGCTCGCCATCGCGTTGGAGGAACACCGCAAACACCGCATGATCAAAACCATCGAAGACCTGCAGCTGCTCACCCCTTCCGAGTTCGAAAAACTGGTTGCCAAGACCTACCAAGACCAGGGCAACCGCGTGGAGATCGTCGGCGCAACGGGAGACCATGGCATAGACCTGGTCGTGCACACCCGCAAAGGTGAGACCGTGCTGGTGCAATGCAAGAAGTACAAAGGGAAAGTTGGCGAACCCGTGGTGCGCGATTTCTACGGCGTGCTGCGCGCGTCTGAAGCCGACGCCGGCGCCATCGTCACCACTGGGTTGATCACCCCGCAAGCGCGCCTATGGGCGGAGGGAAAACCCATTTACCTGTACGATGGTCGCGCTTTCCTGAAGATCCTTGAATCGACCCGCTTCCGCCGCCTGCTGCCCAGTGAAGCCCTTAAAGAAGAGCCTGTCACGAGCGCCAAGCCAGAAGTCATCAAACCCAACCTGCAGCCGGCGGTCGCCACCACCGCCGCGGCGCACTCGAGCATCACAGCCATCCGGCCAATGGTCTTCAATGATGAGGGTTCGCTTCCAGATAAGACCCCCTTCATGGACCTGTCCAACACGCCGGATTGCCCCTCCTGTGGCACGCCGATGATCCTCAAAACCTCCCCGCGGTTGCTCGGAAAAGCACAAAGGAAATTTATCTGTGCCAACGCTCCGGATTGCAAAGAAACCTTCCCCGGCTGATCGACCATACCTGAACACAAAGATTTCGGCGCTCTTACGACAAGAGCGCCGTTTGTTTTTCAGGCTCAAAGAGTTTGGCCAAGAACCTGCCGCGCAGGGTGGCGTGAAAATTCCCGTATCCCCATTTCTCGTACGGGTATCCCCGCGCCGCCGCGCGCCGGTACGCTTCCTCCGGGAAAATAAAAGCGGTCACGGTTTCGGCAAAATCCTCCACTGCGTTAAAGTTCTTGTCGATCCCGCATGGCGGAGGCGGGCTGCCCACACGGTACCAGAACAACTTCCATTGCGGCCATACCTGATGCAGCGCTTTGCAGCGGAACCCGCTGCCGGTGTGCTCGCGCATCATTTTCGACAGCCGCCAGCCGTGCGCGGAATCCAGCGAATGCGCCAGTTCGTGCGTAACCGTCCACTCCGTCAGGTTGAGCGGATTGAAATGGATCTGGTCCTGTTTTTGAAAATTATTACCACCCTTAGCATCCAGGTGCACAGTATAAAGCGCAGGGGTTGCAATATTCACGTACAGGCGATCAGTTACTTTATAAAAATGATTGATCGCCGCGATGAGCATTTCTTCCTGCTCGGCGCGGGTAGACCCTACAAATTCAAAGCGCATCTCGCGCGCGGTATGGCGCAGCTGGACGAGATGAAGGCTCATTGTGTTCACATCCCCCGCTGATAAAGCAGCCACATCCCGGCGGCATAAAGGACAAAGAGCGCCAGCGCGTCCACTTCGATAAACCAGATGCGCCTTTCCAACCTGGCGAGGTTGCCCACCAGAGCAACCGCTGTCATCAACAATCCCAACATTCCGATCAGTGCGAACGCAGGATCGATCACTTCGAGAAAACGCCCGTCCGTGTAGATGAAATCAGTCAGCCCCAGGGCGAACATATTGAACATGTTGCTGCCGAACAGGTTGCCGATCGCCATGTCACTGGCCCCGATGCGGAGGGCGGAGATGGTCGTCACCAGTTCCGGCAGCGAGGTGACCAGCGCCACCAGCGTGGTGCCCACAAAAGTTGTCCCCAACCCGGTAACCTCGGCAATTTCGGTGCTGGTTCTCACGAGCAGAGGTGTGACAACAATCAGCACGCCAGCGGCGACGAGGAAGCCCACAATACCCACCCAAAGGCGAGATGTGCCGGCCGGGATTTCCTTTGTTCCAGTCGGTTCCGCCTGACCCTCGCGGGAAATCAGGCGTACTGCTATGATGTAAACTACTACGACAATCAATGAATCAAGACCGACCCATAGAATTCTGACCTGGATATCCGCCATCAGGAAAAACAATGCCAGCGTGATCATTAGAATGGCAAGACTGCCGGAAAGCGCGTGCCGCCGCGCGGCTTTGCGCAGCAGTCGTTCGCGCCGGCTCACCAGGTCAAGCACAGCCAGTAGCATCATGTTGAAGGCATTGCTGCCCAGCAGGTTGCCCGCGGCGATATTGGGAGTGCCCTGGTTAACCGCGCTGATAGAGGTGAGCACTTCCGGTAGAGAGGTTGCCCCCGCCAGCAACAGGACTCCAACGAACATCCCGCCCAAGCCGGTGCGGATGGCGATAACGTCACCGTATTTCGCCAGGAAATTCGCGGCGACCACGATCACCGCCGCCAGCAATATAAATTGAACCCAGATCATTCGCCCGCCCCACCCTCGTCGCGGGAAGTGACTCCCTTCACTATGTCAAGCTGCCAGGCAGCGAAAATACCCGTGTTGGGGGAATTCAGGTCACCGACCACCCCTTCGATGATCGCCCTGCATTTTTCTGCGCATGCCCTATCTGGAACAATTGCGAACAGTGTCATATTTTCAGTTTCTACTGATTCCGGTCTGGTGTAAAGATAGGGTAAAGGGATGTGTTTTTTTTGCCTGCGGTGCAAGCCAGTCGACTCAATGAGCGTGGCACCGGTGATACCTCCCGCTTCCAGCGCTTCCAGCACCTGGTCCACATTAGAAGGGTCATCAATCACGCATAATACCATGAACATAATCCACTCCTTTCGGCGATGATAAAAGTTTACCATACCTACATGAAGCAGGATTTTCATCCACCTCAAACCGCGCCTTTATAATATCTACTATATGAAGTCATTAAATTCAAATCCTGATAGGTTTTGCCAGTACCGGACGAGTACGATTGATGCGATAATTTCTTAACCGGGAAATATATGGGTAAAACTGAAGGAAAATTCTACGAACTACCGCTCCAAGCCCGCCTCGAGATAATCGCGGCTGAAGCCGGTCTGACGCCAGCCGATCTGGAAGTACTGGATGGCGTGCATGGGTTGACCCCCGAACAGGCCGACCACATGATCGAGAACGCGGTCGGGGTGTACGGGCTTCCGCTTGGCGTGGCGCGCAACTTCCTCGTCAACGGGCACGAAGTGCTCGTGCCGATGGCAATCGAGGAGCCGTCGGTCCTGGCAGCAGTGTCTTTCATGGCTAAACTGGCGCGAGCTGGCGGCGGATTCATTGCTGAGGCGACCGCGCCGGAGATGATTGGGCAGCTGCAGCTGTTGGACCTGCCTGATCTCGCCTTGGCGAAAGCCGCCCTGTTCTCCCATCGCGAAGAATTGCTCGCGCTGGCTGGCACGGTGGATCCGGTTCTCTCCCGTTTTGGCGGTGGCCCGCGCGATATCGAGATCCGCGAGATCGCGGATTCACCCATCGGTCCCTTTCTTGTCTTGCACCTGATCTATGACGTACGCGACGCGATGGGCGCTAACGCCATCAACACCGCGCTAGAGAAACTCGCCCCGCGCGTGGCGGAGATCAGCGGCGGGCGCCCGCACCTGCGCATTCTTTCCAACCTGGCTGACCGCCGCCTGGCGCGTGCCCGGTGCACCATCCCCCTGGATGCGCTCGGGTTCAATACTTACGCGCCGGAAACGGTGCGCGACGGTATCATCGAAGCCTGGGCTTTCGCGGTGGCTGACCCTTATCGCGCGGCAACGCACAACAAGGGCATCATGAACGGCGTTGATGCGGTGGTGCTCGCCACCGGCAATGACTGGCGCGCGGTGGAAGCCGGCGCGCACGCCTACGCTGCCCGCGGTGGGCGCTACACCAGCCTTTCCACCTGGTCAAAAGATGAACACGGCAACCTCTCTGGTTACCTGGAAATGCCCATGGCGGTGGGCATCATCGGCGGTGCGACCCGCTCACACCCGGCGGCGAAAGCCGCGCTTAAGCTGATGAACCTGACCTCCGCATCAGAGCTGGCGCAGGTCATCGTGTCGGTTGGGCTGGCGCAAAACCTCGCCGCCCTGCGCGCGCTCGCCACCGAGGGCATTCAACGTGGTCATATGAGCCTGCACGCCCGCCAGGTGGCGCTGGCAGCCGGCGCGACCGGAGACGAGGTCGAACGCCTGGCATTTCAAATGGTTAAAGAAAACTTGATCCGCTCTGACCGGGCGGCGCAAATTTTGGAAGAGTGGAGAAGAAAATCCGATGACTGATAAACCTCACGGCTCATTGCTGCTGCGCACCGACCGCCCCACCGGCATTGTCGGATACGGCGCTTATATCCCGCGCTACCGCCTGCCTGGCAGCGAAATTTCACAACTCTGGACTGGCTCGCCCAAGGGCTCCCCGATCAAGGAAAAGGCGGTAGCGGGGCTGGATGAAGATGTGATCACCATGTCGATCGAAGCCGCGCGTAACGCCATACTGCGCGCCGGCATCGACCCGCAGGACCTGCGCGCAGTGTGGGTTGGATCTGAATCGCACCCCTACGCGGTCAAACCCAGCGGCACCGTGGTGGCTGAAGCCATCGGCGCTTCGAACAACATCCAATCCGGCGACTGGGAATTCGCCTGCAAGGCTGGCACCGAAGCAATGGTCGCAGCCATCGGGCTGGTTGGCTCGGGCATGGGACGCTACGCCCTCGCCATCGGCATGGACACGGCGCAGGGCAAACCCGGCGACGCGCTGGAATACACCGCCAGCAGCGGCGGCGCGGCTTTCGTTATTGGACCAGCCAACGAGTCAGCGGTTGAGATCAAAGCATCGTATTCTTACGTCTCTGACACGCCGGATTTCTGGCGCCGCCCGGAGCAGAAGTACCCCGAGCACGGACAGCGCTTCACCGGCGACCCGGCGTACTTCAAACATGTTGAATCCGCCGGGCGGGTGATGATGGAAGAGCTGGGGATGAAAGCGCAGGACTTCACCTACGCCGTCTTCCACCAGCCCAATCCCAAGTTCCCGCTGAAAG
Source organism: Anaerolineaceae bacterium UBA2260 (assembly GCA_002347485.1). Taxonomy (GTDB): domain Bacteria; phylum Chloroflexota; class Anaerolineae; order Anaerolineales; family Anaerolineaceae; genus UBA6107. The sequence goes on from DDXM01000026.1 coordinate 31,839, forward strand.
CCGGCAAGGAATTGGGCTTTAGTGAGGAGCAGATCCTTCCGGGGCTGCTGGTGCCGGTGATCGGCAACACCTACGCCGGCGCTTCGATGATCGGCCTCACCGCCATCCTGGATATCGCCAAGCCCGGCGACCGTATCCTGCAGGTTTCATATGGCTCGGGCGCAGGATCCGACGCCTTCTATTTTGAAGTGACTGAGCGCATCGCCGAACGCCGCGAGCTTGCACCCTCTATCGCCGAGTACCTGGCGCGGCGTACCGAGATCAATTACGCCACCTACGCCCGCTACCGCGGCAAGATCGACATGGGTTAAGGAGCAGTCAATGAGTGATATCGTCATCGCAGGTATCGGGCAGATCCCCGTCGGCGAGCATTACACCATCGGTCTGCGCGAAATGGGCGTAAGGGCGCTGGTACAAGCCCTGCACGACAGCGGCGACCTTAAACCTGACGCGCTTTACATCGGTAACCTGCTCTCCTCCATGATCTCGCACCAATCCAACCTGGGCGCGCTGTTCACCGATTACGCCCGCTTGGGTGGTATCGAGTCTTATACCGCAGAAGCCGCGGGCGCCTCCGGCGCGGCCGCGCTGCGCCTGGGGGTACTCGCTATCCGCAGCGGGCAGGCGAATACTGTGGCCGTGCTGGGCGTGGAAAAATGGAGTGACCTGGTGCGCTCGGAGGCAGAGGCTGCCATCATGCAGGAGATGGATTACGATTACGAATCCATCCCGGGGCTCACCAGTACCGGCCAGGCAGGGCTGATCATGCAGCGCTACCTGAACGATTACGACCTGCCGCCTGACGCCCTCAATGGATTCGCCATGCTGGCGCACGCCAACGGCGCTCATAACCCCTGTAGTATATTCAAGAACCAGGTTTCGCCTGAATCTTACGCGCGCAGCGGGATGCTGTGCGACCCGCTCAATATGTACGACGGCGCCACCTACGCCGACGGCGCTGCCGCGCTGGTCCTCACCCGGCGCGACCTGCTGCCCAAAAATTTCCCCCACCCGGTGATTCGGGTCAGCGGATCTGCTGCCAGCAGCGACTCGCTCTCCTGGCACGACCGGCACGAGCCGATGGCGTTCAACGCCGCCGCCCGGGCTGTCTCAAGCGCCGCCGAGCATGCGGGCATTCTACCCGGGCAGGTGAGCCTGTTCGAGCTGGATGACCCGTTCTCGATCTACGCCGCTCTGACGCTGGAAGCCTGCGGGCTGGCCGACCGCGGCAAAGCCTGGCAGATGGCGCGCGATGGGGAGTTTGCCATACACGGGCGATTGCCCATCCTGACCATGGGTGGCTGCCTGGCGCGCGGCAATCCCATCGGCGCGAAAGGCATCTACCAGGTGGCGGAAGCGGTGACCCAATTGCGCGGCGCTGCGGGCGCTAACCAGGTGACGAACGCCCGTTCAGCCCTCACACTTTCGCTCGGCGGACCCGCCTCCACCGCAATCGCGCATGTATTGGAAAGAGAATAGTGAATGGAGAGTAGAGATTTCTCCAGACCTAAGACCACTTTCAATTCTCAACTCACCACGCTTCAAACCCAAACCTGATAGGATTTGATAGCAAACCACTCCTAAACTTACACTTGTAACACCACGAAAGTGGAAAAAAGGAGTAAAAATGGAAAATCCACGCTACTGGCGATTAAAGAAACAACGCTACGGACTCGTTGGCGAGGTCTGCCCGCATTGCGAGTCGAAGATCTTCCCCCCGCGCGACGTCTGCCCGGAATGCGGCAGCGAAGCCCGCACCGAGTTTACCTTCAGCGGCAAGGGCAAGGTGTACTCGTACACTGTGATGCGCGACGCCCCCGCCGGTTATGAGCAGAACGCCCCCTACACCGTCGCCATCGTCGCGCTCGACGAAGGCCCCATGGTCACCGCCCAACTGACTGATCTGGGCGAAGAGAAAGTGCAGATCGGCATGCCAGTCGAGATGGTCACGCGCAAGCTGCGGGAGGATGTGGAGAAGAAGGGGATCCTGGTGTACGGGTACAAGTTTAGGCCGGTGATGAGAGCTAGTAATTAGTAGATAGTAATCAGGAAAACCTGACCGCCTTCCAATTGGAGGGCGGTTTATTTTTAATTTGACAGAAGTACGCCATTGGCGTATAATATCGTAAAGGGAAATAAACCTGTGGTCATCGTAGAAACCTCGATCTTCACCCGGCAAGTACTGGCACTCCTTTCTGATGACGACTATCGCCAATTACAAATGGCACTTGTCCTTCATCCAGAGTTAGGTGCAGTCATTCCCGGAAGCGGTGGGTTGAGAAAAACTCGTTGGTCCATTCCGGGACGCGGGAAACGCGGCGGTGTTCGGGTCATTTATTTTTGGTCGGCCGTACAGGATAAAATCTTGATGCTTTTTATTTATGCCAAAAACGAACAGGAAGACCTGACGCCGGAGCAATTAAATATATTACGCAAGATTGTGGAGGAGGAATACTCATGAATAACGAACTTTTTAATGAACTGGTTGTCAGTGTCAAAGAAGGAAGCACAATTCTGCAAGGTGAAAAGGAAGCCTCGCGAACATTCCATTTGGACCGTCTGGACATCAAACGCATCCGCGAGGGATACAAGCTGACCCAGGCCCAGTTTGCAGCCATGTTAGGGATCAGTGTCCGTACATTAAGTAACTGGGAGCAGGGCCGGCGTGTACCCGAAGGACCGGCCATGGTCCTGCTAAGGGTGGCCGATAAGCACCCGGAAGCGGTGTTGGATGCTGTTAGAAAGTGAAAAGGTTATCTGGACGATTGACAGTCATAAGGTAATATAGATATACCGGTTTTTTGTGTTATCGAAATTACCGGTATAAGTTTAGGCCGGTGATGCGAGCATAGAATCACGTCTGTGATGTTAAAGCGCCTTTCAGAGATGGAGGGCGCTTTTTTGTGAGGCATCGATATAGGAAATAGGTATAATTAGAACAAAACCAGCTCCCAGGCATTTTGTCCGCGTCCCGCCCTTGCCGGTAACACCAACCGTTGGGCTCATAAAAGGATTTCTTATGAAATTTAGTTACTACGATCTGGGAAATCGTTCTGGCGGTGAGATTGTTGAGGTAACACTGTCTGGCAACGCCGCGAATGTTTTTCTAGCAGACAGTTCAAACTTTAGTTCATACAAGGCCGGACGCCGATATACATACTTTGGTGGTCACGCAAAGCGATCACCAGTTCGGTTGCAGATCCCTCGTGCTGGTCATTGGTATTTGGTCATTGATTTCGGAGGATATGGTGGATCAGTACGACACTCTATGCGGATGCTACCTGGGGCGTTACAACCTTTGAGAGATATACCACTTTCGTCCGTCCCTTCGCTAGTTCAACCACAACATGATGAAATGGGCACCCCAGCTCCAGATGAGCGCGATTTTGATGTTTTTATCTCGCATGCATCCGAAGATAAAGATGAGGTGGCAAGACCCTTGGCAGAGGCGCTTCAGAGTGGCGGCCTTCGCGTATGGTACGATGAGTTTGAGCTTAGGATTGGCGACAGCTTACGGCGAAAGATAGATAAGGGGTTGGCCCATAGCCGATTTGGAGTTGTTATTCTCTCCAAATCATTCTTTGAAAAAGGTTGGCCGAATTATGAGTTAGATGGGTTAGTGACACGCGTAGTGAGCGGTGAACAGGTAATTCTTCCAATCTGGCACAATATCACAAAGCAAGAATTGATCAACTACAGCCCATCGCTTGCTGATAAGTTGGCACGCAGTACTGGCACTCATACAGTTGAGGAAATATCAGTAGAGATCATCGATGTAATTAAAAACACAACATGAGCCCAACACCGCGTGCAGCCGACTTGGGGTACGCACCGAGTTTCAGAGCTACTTTCGCGTGGTCATCACCTTTCGGGGCGCGAAGGTTACGCGTCGCATCCGGCAAGCTGCTGATGCTTCCGTTGGCACGCCCCTTGCACAACAAAGTAGGAAAATCAGATGACATCCGAGAATGAAAAGATTGAATTGCTTGTCAAGCGAATTAAATATTCCCCAAGAAGAGAATGGGTTAATTCATATTTTGACTTGGTGAAAAGAATTCTTGATGTAACTGACTTAAAAAATGATAATCCACGCCTTGTAATGTCTTTATCTCCAAATAGCACAGACTGGCTTTTTCCTGTAACAATCAATAATCGGTATGTTGTTGCTTTGCGTAAAAAGAAAGAAAATAAAAAAATCAGGCTTTTTGTTGGTTCGATTTTCAATTATTTAGCACGAGACATTCCTCAACTACAAGTCAGTTTTGATTCAAAAAGCGGGTGGGAACAATTTTCAAATCTTCGTGGCGAATATTCAGAGCCACCTTATTTTTTACGCTTTTCAAATTTTTCAGAATTCCTTTCTTGGTTAGAACCATCCGAGCATGTTTATGAAAGTTGGCGTGAAGCATTGTTAGCCGAAGTCGGACGGGCTAAATCATCTCCTTATAGAAAATCACATGAGCCAATCATGTATAAAATGGCGGTTGATGTAAATTTCAGAGCCGAGATTTTATATTTAGCGTATCCAGAAACCAAGCCGAGTTTGGGGTTATTACCCGAACAAATAGATAATCCGCACGAGTTTTACGAAGGCGCATCCCAACAAATAACGGTAAACACTTATGAGCGCAATTCAAAAGCCCGAAGTGCTTGTATCGAGCATTACGGCGCAAAATGTATTATTTGCGATTTTGATTTTCAGGGAAAATATGGTGAAATCGGAAAAGATTTTATTCATGTTCACCACACAAAACCATTAGGTGAAATTGGCGCAGAATATAAAGTTGACCCGATAAATGATTTATGCCCAGTTTGCCCTAATTGCCATGCCATGCTTCACAGGCGAAAACCGCCATTCAGCATTAACGAACTTCGGTCTATAATAAAAAGGTAAAGAGTCTTGCAAGTCAAAAGCGTGCCAACAAAGCGTGCACCCGACTGGTGGGACTGCCGCTTCGCGGCGTGCGGTATTATCGAGCATTTCGCGGAGCGTGGCTTCGGGTTTTTTCTGCTCCCAAACAGAGTCCACGCCCGCCCACACGTACCCCGAAGGGGTATAACGCAAACCGTTGGTCTTCTGGTAAATTGGTAAATTTTGAATATCTGGTCTGCTAGAGAAAAATCATTACGCTGGCTAAATAATGAACTAGAGTCAGAAGGCGAGATTTTGCAAGAAGGTTTTGATTATCTCGGAGACTTCGTAAAACTATTTGAAAAAATAGGTCAAACCGAAGGTGAATCCGAGAAAGGGCTGTTTTGCAGAATCAGCAGTATTACTTTGGCAAAATATAGCCACTTATTATTAGGTTGTTATAGTCTCATACTGGATGGTCTTGCTCAAGAATCGGGAACATTGTTACGCCCACTCATTGAGACTTATGAATTTCTCGTTTATTTTCGGCAAGACAAAACGAGAATAAATCAGGCACTTGAAGACAAGTTACCATCGGCTGGAATTATTGGAAAAAAAATTTCAGGTGATTATCAAGATTTGCGAACATATCTCAACGACAACGCATCACATTTCAGTTATAAAATAGACTCTGTTCGGCATCTATTTGATGAGAATATTAAAATTCAGCCAGTACCCAACCACAGTCTGAAAGTTTTTCGTACAAATTTGCAGTTGCTCAACGCTTTTCAAGTTTTAATTTTGTTTGAAGCGGTAAATTGTTTGTTTGCAGTAGAGTTTGACGCAAACTCATTAGCCGATAAAATAGAAAAATGGCGTGATACCTGTATTAAGATTTTCCCGCCTGAAAAATGACGAAGCCCAACAAAGCGTGCACCTGACGTGTGGGACTGCCGCTTCGCGGCGTGTGCGTTTTTCAAGCATTTCGCGGAGCGTGGCTTCGGGTTTTTCCTGCTCCCAAGCAGAATCCTCGCCCGCCCACACGTACCCCGAAGGGGTATAACGCAAGCCGTTAGAAAACCACCAGTAACTCCGCAGTGAGGACCGAGTCGAATTTACAGCTATGAGTTTAGACCAATGTTGAAATAGCAAAGTCTGGCTATGCTGGTGTATCTCCTTAGAGGGGACACGCGGGTACTCTCTTCACTCCCTTCGGTCGTACTCTGCACTCCCTTCGGTCGTACTCTGCACTCCCTTCGGTCGTAAATCTCATCCTGCAATATAGATTCAGTAAATCAATCATTAATAAGTAGTGATCAGGAAGTGTTTTTCCAAACTGGAAGGATTACGCAACCTTTTTTCTGT
>DDXM01000004.1:0-4818 GCA_002347485.1 Anaerolineaceae bacterium UBA2260
TTTGGTTGCGAGTACCCGCAGGGGTATGATATTCGAGCTAAACCACGCTTACTTGCTTAAAAGCAAGCCTTTCCTGAAATTCTTGTAATTTGAATGCATGTTTTGCCCATTGGACGTGGAAGCTTTGCCGTATGCGGCCAATTCCTTCGATGCGGTTATCTCCAGAATGACGTTCGGTACATTACCGAATCAGGCTTTGGCATTGGAAGAAATGATGAGGGTGGTCAAACTGGGCGGTATGGTGTGTGTAGGCGCATACGGTCCGGAACACTATTGGGAGGCGATCGACGCGAGTTTTCGTTCCATTAAGAAGCGCTGCATCCTGGGCTATCGATTGGAATGGTGGCCGAGAAATGAAAAATATATGCCAAAAGGGTATCAGAAGGCGGCACTGGAGAATATTATTAGCAGGCGACACATTTGGCGCAACAAGTTTGAAAATGGCCTGGCGGCCTATGACTTTTTCGCGGCGGTTTCAGCCTCCTGGTGGTACGCGATTTTTCCAGCGGACGAGAGCGATAAGGACTCACGGCGGACGCGCAGTGATTTCGATCGCCGAAATGTCAGGGTCGTCACGGATGACATCGTTGGGGTATACGGTTACAAACCAAAAAAAACCGGCCTCACATGAGGCCGGTCGATCGTTCTAAAAGTTAATCCTTCCGGTTTACCTGCCGGTACTGCATAAACCCCTGGAACACCTGGAAGAGACCCAGTAGGATGATCGCCAGCGTGACGAAGTTCACGCCGTTATCCGCGGTGTTGGCGGGAGCCGGGAAGACGAAATACAACAGCACGCCTGCTGCGGTGAAGATGCCGCCGGTGATCATCATCTTGCGGGCGCTCTCGCGCGTAACCTGTGGGCGGACGCGCAGCCTGGGACCGGCTTTTACGTACCCTTTCACCCCTTCGCTGTCTTCCACGCGGTACCAGGTGTCATCATCCACCTTTTCAGCACCGCGCACGATGAAAGCGGTCTTCTTAGGGATCTCAGTGAGCACGGGCGATTCGTCGCTGGCGGATTCGTGAACCTCCAGGTCGTTGCCGACGGCTTCGACGGTCTGGACACCGAAAATGTGGGTATCTCCGCGGATGTAGCCGGTTAACCCGTTGTCGAGGGTGATGGTGACCCAGGTCTCCTTTTTCTTGCGGATGATCTTGCCGACCTCGAACTCGTCACCCTTGCTGATAGAGGTTATGGAAATGGATTCAGCAGAAGGTTCCTGCCATACTCGCGCGCTTTCATCACCTAAACTGGCTCTCATGATTTCTCTCCTTCATTGGTTGTAACCCAATTATAATGCGCCGCGCATTCCACTGCCCATTCTTCATCCAAAAGCCTGATCTGCAACGGGATGGCGCGCGGGTCTTCGTCGTTTTCCAGCACGGGGGTGCGCACCTCGGCCCTCGGGTGCCGCGCGGGATCCAGACCTTTCTTTTCCATAGCCTCGAGGATCTGGCGCTGGCGCGTGCGCTGGTGCAGCCAGACGCCGAGGATGAGCAGCCCGCCCACACCGGTGATGTAAGGCCAGTAAAGCTTGACACCGCCTAACGCCGAGGTGGAGCCGACCAGGTCGGTCATCAACAGCAGCCCCAGGCAGGCGATGAGCGCGCCAGTGGTGAACAGCCGGGAATGTAGCCGCGCCAGCCTGCCCAGCGCGGTATCGTCTTTCTCGAATTCTTCTGGGCACACGGCGAAATCCCCCTGGTAGCAGGTCTCGCACACCCTCAGGCGCAGGTAATATACCCGGCTATGCTTGTAGGTCTGGCGGTATAAACCGGGTCTTTTGGCGCCGATGCGCAGCCTGAGCTTATGCGTCTCGTAACGCTCCGCAGGTTGAGCCCCGCAGCGCGAACAGCGCACGGGATTTTCAAGCGCGAGGGATGCACCCGGCGCTTGAGGGATGCTGGAGAGGGGAACCTCNNTTTATTGTAATCGATTCGCCCGGATCGCCAGGTGCATTTTCCGGACCATACTCCGCTGAGCTTATTTCCATGCAAGGATGCGGTAATATCCGGCTGCAGAATTACGCGTAGTGCTTGAGAGTGTTCCGGCTACAGCGTCCGAACCTGTTTTGATCGTAAAAGCTCCAGTACCAGAAGCAATAGGGCATTTATAGGCTGTACCATCGAGTACAACGGTAACTTCACACATCGTACCCGATCCATCCGCATTGAGTGAATGCATCAATTTCCAGTTACGCGGCAAAGCTCCAAAGTCATGCCTCTTTGTGTATGAAGTGGCGGTTGTAACCGCGAACCATCCGCTATCATAATCAGCGACAGGAAAGCCAGGGAAGTAAGAACGTACAGTAGCTGGGTCTACGTTCGAGCCATCCCAATAACACTCGCCGATCAATCGTTGGTTGGCAAGTGGTGTGGGTGAAGTGCTTACGGTTAAAGCAAATGAAGTAGAACCGGCTAATTGATTGGCGAAGATATACCAGGTAGCAGCTGCACCAGAAAACAAACTAATTCCAGAATCAATCACAGCAGTTTGATAAAGCATGTAGCCATTGATCATGATGCGTGCTGGATTAAGAGCATCATAAGAACATCTAATGCGATTAGTGGCAAGATATTCCAACTTAACATTTTGAATATAATTAGAAAGCAGGGTAGCCAGATCTGCGGCTTGGGCGGCTGTCTTACCAAGATAAATTGCGTCTTTGCGTAAATTGTTATAATGCGCGGAAGCAGTCGGCTGTCCAGCTGATACGTCAGAACTTTCAGGGTAAGTCATTGAATACACTCCATTGGAAATTTCAACGCCAGAAAGAAGTTTCCCAAGTTAACGTACCGTCCCACAGAGAAAGAGCCATGAGAGCGGGGTCAACAGGTGGGAAATAATAACCGACATTGTTAAGCTCACACTTGATGATTGAGTGGTGTGGGCGGTGACGCTCATCGGCTGAGTAACCCAGCGCACCGAGGTTGAGGAAAGTACCAACCGGAGTAGTAAGGGTGATGCCTTCAGATTTGAGCAGATACTCGTTGAGTTTAGCGTAATCTTGCAGGCGGGATTTGGCGTGTTTTTGACCGTTGGGGTTGCGCAGATCATCGGCGCAGATTACATCAAAGGAAATCCAGAGCATCGTACCGGCGTGCATATCTGCGAAAGTGGTATCCACAGATTGAACGCGGCGGGTAATTTGAACGCCTTCTTCTTTAACCGTACCGTCTTGGGGGCAAATAAAGCCATAATCTGTGCCGCCATCGATATCAGGGTGGCTAAGGATGATATGGCAATCTTCACCGAGTACATACGCGCTCATCGGCGCACCCCGTCCCAGCGGTCAAGCGGAAAGCCGGGTGGAAAGCCAAATTCCTGCAGCGTTTTGAACCCGTCAAGCGCGCGCGCGAAGCTCTGCTCCCAACGCCTTCCGATCTCCATCAACCGCGCGGACTCGTCACCGCGGCGTCCGTACCCTTCCGCCAGGCTGCCGGCGCGCAGGATGCAGGCGCGGGCAGCACTGCCTTCGATCAGCGCGTGCTCCAATTCCTCGGGCAAAGAGGTGGCTGTCTCCCCGTTGTACCCCTCGATGGTGTACCCGGCGCAATACTCCACGTAAAACTGCTCGCCCTCAGCCGGAAGGGTGTTGCCCAGGAAGTGCAGCGTGGGCACGCCGCCGCTCAAAACATAGGTAAAACCGGACTCCGGTTCCAGCGCGCGGCTGCTGCCGTCCGCCAGGGTCAGCGTGAGATTGATAAGGTAGCGGCAGCCGCTCAGCGCCGGGAGGGGTTGATCCCTCCCGGCAAGCGTTACCGTGTGCTCCGCGCTGAGGATGCGCGGGACGCGCTGATTGATCACTTCGAGCGCCTGGTCGAGCGCAAGGTTGAGTAGATCGGCGCTGAAGCGAGCTGCAGCGCTGTCGTCCAGCAGGACGCGCACCTGGGAGTTAATGTCGTCGAGTTTGGTCATGGATCATCTTCTCGATGTGTTTGAGGTCGGGCGGCAGCACGATCACCTCAGACTTGCCATCGCGCGTGCCGGCTGGCGCTCGGGGTTGAGCTGAGGTTCGCGCCAGCGCCCCGAGTCCACCACGCCGAGGAAGTCCCAGCCCAGCCGTGACTTGGAGGCGGTGTTGAAGGCGAAGGGTACCACCCGCCCCGGCAGCGAACGCTCGAGGAAGGAGGCCAGCCCGGCGCCCACGCCGGTGGCGTCCACCACCACGGCGCGCGCGTTCCACGCCAGCGCCAGGTCGCGGATCTCGGCATGCAGGCGGGTGTGATTGACGCCCGTCCACTGCCTGCGCAGCACCGGGGTGTAACACGGCAGCGGCTGATTTTCGCCGCCGGCGGTCACCCGCACTACGCACAGCGCGGAGCTGTCGCGCGCCGGGTTGGCGGGGGTCAGCCCGCCGTCGATGCCGCGCATCCCCTCGTCTTCACCCGCCACGTCCAGCAGCAAGGCGTAGCGCGCGCCGGGCAGCGGCTTGCTCTCGGCGTTTTCCTTTGAGCGCATGCGCGCGATGCGGTCAGGTGGGAAAAGCCCACCCGCGCCATCGAGCTCCTCCGAGAAGTACTGCGTGCGCACGGTGGGGTGGGCGCGCCCCAGGCGCTCGATGGTCTCCACCACGTGCTTGCGATATGCGTTTACCTCCGCGCTCACATCGTCGGCGGTCAGGCGGAACACGCGCCGCAGACCGTCGCGCTTCTCCTCCTCGCAGGAGCGGCGCAATTGCTGCGCCAGCAGGGTCTGGCTGGTCCACGAGGTGCCCCAGAAGACGCGCGTGGCGTTGGTGCTGGCGGCCATCGGCGCCACGTCTTTTTCATACTTCACGCACAGCACGTCCTGGGCTTCGTCGACCTCCAGCA
>DDXM01000004.1:4872-8638 GCA_002347485.1 Anaerolineaceae bacterium UBA2260
AGATGCGCTGGGTGAGCGTGTTCCTCTTGACCGTGCGTTCGAGGCGGCGCATCGCGTTGAGTGCCTGCGGCTCTTTGGTGGGCGAGACCTTGATCATCTCGACCGGGAAATTGGAAAACAGGGTGAGCAGGTAGGTCTCCAGTTGCGCCTGCAATTCGTTCTTGCCGCTCTGGCGCGGGAANNGAAGCTCAATCCGCGCTGGTTGAGTACCGAATCGAAGATGGCGCTGAGCACGCCGCTCTGGTAGCTGCGCAGCTTGATGCCCCCGGCAACGCGGGTAAAACGCTCCGGGTCGCGCAGCAGCCACTTGTAATGCGGGATGAAATCGTTCACAAAAACCTCTCTGTGATCAGGCACTTAGTGATTAGTCACCCAGTTACCAGGCACCTAAGCGCCAGGTACCAGGCACTACGCACTAATCCCTACTCACCGATTTTTGAACTGCTCTCCGAATTTCTTCAACTCCGGCCATTCCTCCTCCAGCTCCAGCAGCGCCTGGCGCAGCAACGCAGCGGGGTCGAGCTCCTGGTTGGCGAGGTCGCAGCGGGCTTTCAGCAGGCGGGCGAGGGCGGGGGCGGTTTTGCCGACCGTGTCGAGCAGGTCGAGTTGCTCCTCGAGGGTGAGCGTGTCGCTCTGCTTGGCGGCGGCCTGGCGGATGAGATCGCGCAGGATGGCGATCTCGTGGTCGAGACCTTCAGTGGTGTCGGGGATTTTCTTACGAGCCATTTTCCTCCTGGGTACAATAGAATAAAAGTTCTATTTTGATAGCATCATCTTCTCACGCTTTAAGCCAAAAGTCAACTTGCCCCACGGGCGAATTTAAAGGCAAAAACTTGCCAGATTGGCAAGTTTTTTGGGGAAAATCATTTTAATGTTTTAGGAGATGTCTGGTACAGGGGCTTGTGATCCTGCGCCCCAATTTATAGGGCAGGGATCAAGCTTCCGGCAGTCGTTCCGCGTCTTTCAACCAGTTGGCGGGATGGTTGGCGATGTACGCGGCGACCTGCGCGTATTCGCGATCGGTTCTTATTACGCGGTCATAATAATTGCGTTGCCACACCGGCGCGCCGGGCGTCCTGCGCAGGGTATTGATGCGTGTGGTAACGGCGGATTTGAAACCAGCCATCAATGCCCCTAATGAACGGGGTCGCGGACCGTTCGCGATTTGGGTGACCGAATGATTTGTTGGGGCGACCGGTCGGTCGCCCGTACCGGATTGATGGTGGTCGCCTGTACCATTGGATTGGTCGCCCCTCCCGTTCTCAATGATATTCACGATGGCGTGAAAATGGTTCGGCATCACAACATATTCATCCAATTCAATCTCCGCGCGGATCTCGCCCGATCGTCCCCATTCCTCGGCAACGATCTTCCAGAATACGTTCAACACCATCTCGCCGTCGATCACGCGGCCAAATAACGACTCGCGGTCTTTGGTTACGATGGTGATGAAATATGATCCTTCGGAGGCCTAATCATATCCATTCAGGCGGATGTTCTTGCAGCGGGGAGCCGGGATTTCGTTAATCACAATTGGGGACGCCCAGGAAGCAGGGCATCTGGTCCGCGAGGATATTGATGATGGACACCAGGGTGAAAATGAGCACCAGGAGTTGCATGCTCTTTAGGTCACTAATTTGAGCAAGTCAGGTATATAATTTAAAGAGGGATAATTTTATACATTGAATTCGTTCTAGAGCAATAGGAGGATATTATGACTCTTGGGGATTTCGCAGTATCAAAAGGGAAAATTGTAGACCCGATATTCCAAGAAGTTGCAATTATGAAACAACTTATTCTGGAACAGATTCATCCCTTAGAACTTTTACGAGAATTATTATCAAATGCTGGCGCTCAAGAGGTTAGAGCAAAGAAAATATCAATTACTTATTATATCCATCCAGAATATGGTCACACTTTTGAAGTAGTAGATGATGGATGTGGAATGAATTTTACAAATAGCAGGGAGTTTCCTGGAAGATTAGACCGATTCTTAGGTTTAGGTTTTTCTGCGGTCGCAGGACTAGAAGCAGACGAATTTTCTTGGAAGGGAATCGGTTCTAAATTAGCCTATCATTCTCACCGGCTTGAGATTGAAACTTGTAATGGAAAAAATGCATATAGAGTAGTCGTTAATGAGCCTTGGCAGACCATTGGAGACGGAAAGATTCCAAAACCACAGGTTACTGAACTAGCTGTCACAGATGGACAATCAACGGGAACAAAAATCAAGGTATTTGGGAATCCTTTAATAAGGAATGAACCTTTTACTTTTGAAGAAATCAAGGATTATTTGATGCATCGTTCATTTGTGGGGTTTACAAAAGAACGAAAGAATGTCCCTGAAATTTTTTTGAAAGTACAAAATCGGGGAGAAAATTTATCATTTGGATTCCCAGAAATCGCAAATCTGCCAAGTGATTCTCCGGAGGGAACTGTAATACTCAACCCACCTATTACCGTCACTAAAACTATTCCGGGTAAAAACAAGTCAATACAAGTAACAGTTAAAGGATTCTACACATGGGATGATTCAACGTATGGATTGAATGATGTTCACCTAAATACTGGATTAATTCTTTCAGTAAAGGGAATTCCCTATTTCAACCTTAATTTACGGGACCTTGGAAGTGGCCAATTAGCAGTAGCAAATCCTGGTGTAGGGAAGTGTTGTTTAATAATTGAATGTGATTCTATCCAATCTGAGATGAATATTTCTCGAAGCGGTTTAGTTTCATCCGAACTTACAAAAATATTTAAAATGGCTGCTTCTGAAGCTATAGAGAATATTGAGAGTTCACAAAGAAATCGGGATTTTAGACTTATCCCTAAGAAAAGAAAAGATAAATCTACCGCAGATATCTTAAAAGAAAGTAAATTAGATTTAGAAAAATCAACCCAAAAATGGGTTTATTTTCAAGCATCAGATTCAAAGTATCTCCGGCTTATGCGTGAGCCGCAAAACGAAACGGATACATTAGCAATTCTTTGGAAAATGGAAGCTCTTCAAGCGCTTCCATTTCCAACTTTCGAAAGCCTTGCTTATTCTCCATCCGGGGCGGATTTAGTAGTACATTTCCAGGAAGATAATTCTTCAAACACAGAGCGATTTTCTACATTTGAAATCGAATACAAATTCTATAATTATAAAGAGCATGAACATTTTATTCCCCAATTTCCAACTGTTATATGTTGGGAAATAAACCCTAAGCCAAAGCTTTCAGTCAAAGCAACAGCGAAGCCATTCAAGTTTGTTGTGTCATTAGAAGAAGCAACGTTGCGGATTTTTACCTTATCTAAGATTCCAAAGATACATATCGCAACTGAAGAAGAAATGAATCGTACTCTAAATACACAAAACTGGAAAAGCAATTATTAGCTAGCTCGTAGGGTGGGTTGAAAACCCACCAAACCTAAAATGGTGCGTCCTGCCTCTCGCTCCGCTTGGGTACGCATAAACCGCCGCGACGCACCTTACGAGAAAAAATCTCCGTGGAAGTCCATAAAACCACCTCTCAGCGGTTTTTTGTATTGAAGACCAATTCTTTACGGACAATCTTGATACAACCATCACTAAGCGAGTTAGTCTTGTTAATCTTTCCTCACCATGATAAAATGCTGAAGAGCATAAAGCTTTTTAGTTTTGTAGAACCTATGTCGGGTTGTAGTTCATAAAACACATGAAATTGCCGAGTCTTATGATCTTGAAGGGCGCGTGGCTTCGCAGATCCTGTAAAGGACTGTTGGTTAGAGCGCACGGTTCACA
>DDXM01000065.1:0-1158 GCA_002347485.1 Anaerolineaceae bacterium UBA2260
GCCAAGGACATCCGCGAGACCTTCGCACGCATGGCGATGAACGACGAAGAAACGGTGGCGCTGATTGCCGGAGGGCATACCTTTGGCAAAACTCACGGTGCCGGTGATGCGTCATTGGTGGGTCCAGAGCCTGAAGCGGCCGGGATCGAGGAGCAGGGCCTCGGATGGAAGAGCAAATTTGGCACAGGCAAGGGCGATGACACGATCAGCAGCGGTCTGGAAGTCACCTGGAGCCAGACGCCTACGAAGTGGAGCAATCATTTCTTCGAAAACCTGTTTAGCTACGACTGGGAGCTAACCAAAAGCCCGGCCGGAGCAAGTCAGTGGACACCGAAGAATGGTGCAGGCGCCGGAACGGTACCGAATGCACACGACCCATCCAAACATCATGCGCCAGGTATGCTGACCACAGACCTCGCTTTACGGTTCGACCCCGTTTACGAAAAGATTTCGAGACATTTCTATGAGCACCCGGACGAATTCGCAGATGCGTTCGCGCGCGCCTGGTTCAAACTGACCCACCGTGACATGGGTCCCCGCTCGCGCTATCTCGGTGAGGAAGTGCCAGCAGAAGAATTAATCTGGCAAGACCCCGTCCCGGTGGTCGATCATCAACTGATTGACGCAGAGGACATCGCGAAGCTCAAGGCCAAAATTCTTGCTACGGGACTCTCGGTCTCGGAACTCGTCTCGACCGCCTGGGCGTCAGCCTCCACTTTCCGTGGATCGGATAAGCGCGGTGGTGCAAACGGGGCGCGTATTCGTCTGGCGCCGCAAAAGGATTGGGAAGTCAACGAACCGGCTCAACTACAGAAGATACTGATGACCCTTGAGGGAATCCAGAAGGAGTTCAACCTNNGCACAATCAGGCGGGAAGAAGGTTTCGCTCGCTGATTTGATCGTGCTAGGCGGATGCGCAGGTGTCGAGCAAGCTGCGAAAAATGCCGGTCACAATGTGACCGTCCCCTTTACACCGGGACGCACCGATGCGTCGCAGGAGCAAACCGATGTGGTGTCATTTGCAGTACTTGAACCGGCTGCAGACGGGTTCCGTAACTATCAAAAAGCGAAATACGCGGCATCGGCGGAAGAATTGCTGGTTGACCGTGCGCAGTTACTGACGCTGACGGCTCCCGAGATGACGGTTCTGCTTGGCGG
>DDXM01000065.1:1203-105227 GCA_002347485.1 Anaerolineaceae bacterium UBA2260
CAGACGCCGGGGAGAAGTTCGTGGATGACTTTGTGGCGGTGTGGAACAAGGTGATGAACCTCGACCGTTTCGATCTGGCATGATGGTTGCGTAAACGATCAGCTAACAACCGTTTCAGCGGCGGCGAATTGTCGTCCGTTGAAACGGTTGGCAGGCACTCACTCAGACCTTGCGCAACGCGGGCCGAGGGGTATGTACGGGTATAAGTTCCGCCCGGTGACGCGAGCATAGAATCACGTCTGTGATGTTAAAGCGCTCTCCAGAGATGGAGGGCGCTTTTTTATGGCATAATAATCCTATTCAAGAAACTGTATTGTTCGGAATGAGTTAACAAAGAGGGTGCGATTTTGCTAATTAAGGTGCTGAGACAATAATATAGACGGCTTCCAAGTGAAAATAAAGTGGTCGAATGGAATTTTTGACATGTCAAATCAAACGTCACGTAAATTGGTCAATCAATTTGGTCTTTCTCGCGATATTCCTTCTCCAATCAAAAGAGAGGTTCGAAAGAGATGTGGATTTGGTTGTGTAGTCTGCGGATCGTTTACATACCAATATCACCATTACAACCCACCTTTTAGGACAGCAAGATTTCACAACCCAGAAGGAATTATACTTCTATGTAGCAATTGCCACGCTAGAGTTACAAAAGGATTATTATCGAATGGTACGGTTGCAAAAGCAGCAAATAATCCAAAATGTTTGGAGCAAGGATTCTCTCATTTTCCCCTCGACATAGGAGACCATTTTCCTTTGATTCATCTAGGTACAACCACTTTCATTGGCAATCCTACTGTAATAAAAGCATTTGGAAATCGCCTGTTAGCCATAGATGAACCGGAGGAGATCGGGGGCCCATTTAGGATTAGCGCTGAATTCTATAACCGAAAAGGCCATGAGACTTGTAGATTGGTTGAGAACGAGTGGCAAGGATTCTCATCCAACTGGGATATTACTGGTGTGGGGGAAGTAATCACGGTTCTAAGTGCTAGTGGGGATATTGCACTGAGATTACGCACAATTTCTTCCAACAACGAGTTTCTCATTGAGAAGCTAAATATGTTTTATAGAGGTTTTAGAATCATTTTGAATAATAAAGGATTGACTACTACTTACCTTCCAGATGGACGAATGTGGTTTCAATTGGGTGGAGCTACTTTTGTCGGAAATGAAGCGGCAATTGTTCTTGAATAAAGTGAGAATGCGACATAGCATGGACTCCCACGTATATTTCATTACAGATGGCAAAGGACCCTCTTAGCGGATGAAGAGGGGTTAGGAAAGACAATTGAAGCGCGGATTGTCTTCTGTGAGTTATGGGCTGAACGGAAAAACTGCTTCTCCTCAATAACGACAAGTAGGTCAGGGAGTATTCTCAACGCGAGTATAGGTGTGGAAACAGCAGGGGGAGCTTTCATAGCCCTGATAGTGTTCAACAATGAACCCATCCTTGGTCAGGATGATGATGTCATGTTGTTCTTCGTCTACGCGGGTTTCAACCTGCGGATCGACCGTTGTATCCACGAGAATGTAGTACCCCATGTAAGTCCTCTTGAACGTGTCGTCGTTGATCTTCTGGAACTCGTAAGCAGTGCCGCCAGGGTTGTAGATTAGTTTATCGTCCTGAACATCCAAAGACTGCATTACATTGTTGCCATCCACTGAGCAAATGCAGCCATTGTTAGTGCCAGTGACCGAATACTCGACAAAATCGCCAGTTGCACCTGATAATTCTGCTTGGGATGAAGGACCGGATAGATCAGCGGGTTCAGATGTGGCTTCCGGTTCTTCGATTGATTCAGGTGCGTTACCGGAGGTAAGGTTTTCATCAAGCTGCTCTTCGGCCATTTTGGTCTTTTCTTCGTTGAACGCTATGCCCCCCGAAGGACCAAGTCCGCAAGCAATTGTTAGTAAAATCATCATGATAAGGATTGGTAAGACATGCTTTTTCATGTTTTCTCCTTGAGAATCACTAATCATAGAATGATTTGATGCTCATTATTTGATTGTAGACGCTCTTTGTGGGCCAATAACCTATTATATAGCATAGGAGGTAAAACAGCACAAAACACAGCGTACCGGGAAACCCACCCGGTACTTTACTCTGGATGCTGAGGGACTCGGTGCTTCGCGTCAAGAATTTTTCCCTGGCCTAACCCGCCGGGGTAAACTTGCTTCGAGTATTTCCTGCACTCTCCTGTGCCTGCGATATACGGTGCAGGCAAACAGAATCCACGCCCGCCCACACGTACCCCGAAGGGGTATAACGCAAACCGTTAGCCACCTCCTTGCAAAACGAAGTCAGTTTTATGCTACACTTGCCGTAGGATATATGCAATGACTATTCAGAGTAGCGTTCAAATCGGTGATGTTATTCGCAATGCCGTTGTGTTCAACGTCAAAAACTGGCTAGGTGGTACGATGAATCCTGATTCTTTAATCCAGTCTGTACAAGATTTTTTTGCAGTTTTAGAAGAACGAGAGATAGATTACGTCCTCGTTGGGGGAATTGCTATCCTTCATTATGTTGAAGGAAGAAATACTCAAGATTTAGATTTGCTTATGGCGGCTTCGTCTTTGGATAAACTTCCCGAACTCAAAATTACAAATCAAGATATGTATTTTGCCCGTGCAAATTATGGCGAATTGCAAATTGACCTTTTACTCACGCAAAACCCGCTTTTCAAGAAAGTGCATAAAGAGTATTCAAAGGTTCAAAAATTCCTCGACAGAAATATCCCTTTGGCAACCGTTGAAGGCTTATTACTTCTAAAACTATATGCGCTGCCTTCCTTATATCGGCAGGGTAATTTTGCAAGAGTTGGTATTTACGAAAACGATATTGCTACTTTGCTTCATTATTATCAGCCAGATACAGCCGCTTTACTTGGCGAAATTTCAAAGTACGTAAACGAAACAGACTTTGAAGAAATCAAAGACATTATCTCTGATGTTCAAAAACGTATTAATCGTTTCAAAAATGAGTCTCGCTAAACAGACGGGGTCTAACACCGCGTGCACCTGACGTGTGGGACTGTGCGTTTTTCAAGCATTTCGCGCACGCATGGCTTCGAGTTTTTCCTGCTCCTGAGTAAAGTCCACACCCACCCTTACAACTAACGCAATCCGTTAGTCCGTGACCGAATCTATTCACACTCGCAAGGAGATTTTCCACAATGGACATCCCACGAATCTTCAACATCACTGAAAGTGCTCACCGCATTCACAACCCGTTCACACCCGCGAAGCTCGCCACTCTCGGCGCAGCGTTGCGCCTGGAACCTGGAGCCCGCGTGCTCGACTTCGGCAGCGGTTCAGGGGAGATGCTGTGCACCTGGGCACGCGCTCACGGCATCATCGGCACCGGCATCGACATGAGCCAGTTGTTCACCGAGCAAGCGACACTCCGTGCCGAAGAACTCGGCGTTGCCGATCAAGTCAACTTCATCCATGGCGATGCTTCCGGCTATGTCTCTGACGAGAAGGTCAGTGTGGCCGCCTGTGTCGGTGCCACTTGGATCGCCGGGGGAGTCGTCGGCACNNTGGATCGGCGGGGGAGTCGCCGGTACGATCGAGCTTTTGGCGCGGAGCCTGCGTACCGGAGGGATCATCCTCATCGGCGAACCCTACTGGCGGCAGCTACCGCCGACGGAAGATGTTGCCAGGGGGTGTCATGCCAACTCAATCTCCGACTTTCTCAAACTTCCAGAACTTCTCGCGTCTTTCGGCCGCCTTGGCTGCGACGTCGTTGAAATGGTTCTAGCTAACCAGGACGACTGGGATAGATACGAGGCGGCCAAATGGCTCNNATGGCTTGAAGCCAATCCCGATGACGAGCTCGCGAAAGATGTTCGAGACAAACTGACCTCAGAACCCGAGCGTTACGCCGCTTACACGCGCCTGTACCTGGGCTGGGGTGTGTTCGCTCTAATGGCGCGGTGATGCGTTGGCGCATCCGGCGGATCGTCGAAGGGCGGTACCGCATAAAAGCTCCTAGTACACCCAGATTTGATTGCACCTGAATTCCTTTCTTATGGTCTGGTTTCCGTTGTCATCTCTAGCGCAAAAGGCACTTTATTCAAATGAACTCACTCATTGAAAGGTTGATCCACGCGTCACCCCAATCAATAGGATGACAGAACACCTCCTGAGAAAAGCAGGAGGTGTTTTTAATTTAGCTGCGGAGCGTACGGATCAGTTGAGCTGCAGCGTGGTCAGGCAGGTGTTGCTGCCCTTGGTGGTGTCAATCGAAGCCTGGGCGGTCATGCCGTCGTAGAGCACGTTGATCGTCGCCGTGATGTCGCGCGGCAGCCACACGCCTACGAAACCATTCTCCATGGTGGTGAAGGTGGAGTTGACCAGCTCCTTGCCGTCGGCATCGGTAATAATCGCCTGCAGCTCCTCGCCGACCAGTTCGCCCTGGCATGAGATCAGGCTATGCGTGGCGCAGGGGTGGGTATTGGTGATGTAGGGCGCGAAGGAGAGATAGAACTTTTCCGCGGGCAGCGCTAACTTAACCTCGCGCGTACCGTCATTGAGGATCAGCTCCTCGCTTGTGATGCTGGCGCTCAGCCCCTCGGGGTCAGCGGTAGTGCTGTCGAGTTTGGTCACGATCTCCTCGACCGTAAGCCCCCCCAGGCCGTGCTGCTCGAGGAACGCGGCTTCAGCATTGCTGCCGGGTCTGTTGAACAGGAACGCGCCGGCGGTGACGACGAGCAGCGCAATAACAGCGAAAATGATCAAACGTTGAGACTTCTTCACAGTAAAAACCTCCTACCAGTAATATAGTTTTAAGTTGATAGATTGTACCAGTTATGTCGTGTTTTAATGACCCAGTCGTGTTTAATGACCCAGTCAAGGTCGTATTAAGGCATATCATTTGATGTGACTTTCTGCGCGCCAGGGGGGCATAGTTCGCAGCCCTTGGGGTGGAGCTGTATCAATTTGACAATGAGTAAAAAGCGGCTCACATTTATTCCCGGATACACTTGATCACCCGCAACTCAATTATCTTTTTCATTTCCTTTAATATATAATTTCTCAATCCTGTTGCATCACACTCTCACACCACAGAGGTTTAATCATGAAAAAACCCGCCTTCCTGACCCTTATCGCCGTTTTGCTATTCACGCTCGCTTGCACGATCGGGTATGAAGGCATTGGGATCGGTGACGATCCGGACATTGACCACATCTACGAACTGACGGAGACTGCCGCTGCGCGGAATCCAAACGATCCTTTAACTTCCGGTTTCAATCCCTCAGATTACGCCAATCAGGTGACCGAAGAACCCGTCTCACCAGTCGATACCTCTTCATCAACTACCTCATACGCATCAACCCCCTCCGGGGACCAGGTTGAATACGCGGTCAGCGCCTCGAATAACGGCTGCACCTGCCAGGTGAGCGGCAACATGACGCTAGCGCTGGATATCCAGGAGGATAAACTATTCTATAACCTCCCCGATGGGACTTCACACGAGTACGCGAAGATCAGCGAGAACAGCTTCAAACGAACTTACATGGGGTATTACATCCTGGTGGACACCTCGGGCGGACAGGAAGTTGAGACCCGCGTTGACGAGGAACGCCATGACGTGATCATCCTGACCAGGGACGGCTTTATCAGCGAACATTACCAGGGAAACGAAAGCTCTCCCTGTTGCTATCACACCTTCACCGTTGTTGACGAAACTCCGTGAAAACTAAACTCTTTTTTACTGAGAAGTGGATTGATTTTCACTTGCTCAACAAACTGCCCATAATTTGCTAGTCATTAAATACACATTATTAAAAGGTGTTTACGGATGCCCCAAAAATCGCAATCACAATGGAATGGAATCATTAAGACCGGCGCCTTTGCAGCCTTAGCCATGCTGGTGGTCATGATCGCGCAGATCCTCGTCTTCGTGCTCTGGCCGCCGCCCAGCACAGTAGAGGGATTTTACGCTCTTTTTCAGCACAGCAAATGGCTGGGTTTGCTCAGCCTGGACCTGCTATACCTGGTTAACAACACGCTGTTAATCCTGTTCTACCTCGGCTTGTTCGCCGCGCTGCGCAAGGTCAGCTTTTCCGCGTCCTTGATCGCGCTCGTCCTCGGGCTGGTGGGCATCGCTGCGTACTACGCATCCAACACCACCTTCGAAATGCTTTCCCTTTCCAACCAGTACGCCACTGCAACCACGGACGCCGCGCGCCTGCAATTGATGGCCGCCGGCCAGGTGATGCTGGAAACCTACAAAGGCACGTCTTTCGATGTGTACTACGTGCTCAACGGGATCATGCTCTTGATCCTCGCCGTGGTGATGCTGCGCACAACCGTTTTCAACAAAGTGACCGCGTCCTTCGCGCTGGCTTCGGGTATTTTGATGTCGATCCCTTCCTCGGCTGGCGCGATCGGCATGATTTTCGCGCTGCTCTCATTGATCCCATGGGCGGTTTTTTCCGTCCTGGCAGCGCTGCGGCTGTTGAAGCTCGCAGTAACCGAAATCAATTAGGTAGCTGAAAATTCTCTTGAATAGAATTCATAGCGTACACTGGTAACGTAAAGTTTTGGGTGGCTAAATTTTGAGTTAATGAATTTGGACGGGGGGTTGATAAATCACGTAGTCTTCACGATGATATCCGCCAGCACATTGGCAGCTTCATCACCGCGATCTGCGGCATTGCTAAGGTGGCGGTAGACCTCGCGCAGTTTCATGATTGTGACCAACTTCTTAACGTCTTCCGTTTCCTCGAACATGTCCGCCAGGGCTTCTCGGTAGACTGTTTCCACCCGGTTTTCGAGGGCTTTGGCGCGCTGGGCGTGCTCCGCCGCCACGCCGGGGTGGTCTTCCAGACGTTCAAACGCCATTACCAATTCAAAGGTGGCGTCGCGCAACAACGAGCAGATGCGCACCATGTACCGGGTGGGATCGACCTCGAGAATAACGATCTCCGTCATCGTGGAATACGCGTAATCGATGATGTCATCAATGGCGCGCGAAAGGGCGAAAATATCTTCGCGGTCAAAGGGGGTGATGAAGGTACGGTTTAATTCTTCAATAAGAATACGGCGTGATTCGTCGGCTTGTTTCTCTTTCGCAGTCAGCTCATCCGCCAGGGATTTTGCCGGGTAGGAGAGGTACGCCTTTAATAGTTCCATCCCCTCGAGCGCCAGAGTAGCCTGCTCGTGCATCATGTGAATGAAAATGTTACGGCGTTTTTTGAAGATCTTTAACATCGCGTGCTCCCCATTGTTGGGTCTCCTGAAATACCGCGTGAGGATTATCCTCAGTATACCTCAAGCAACACCGATTTCATTCTAATTAAAATCGCCGACGGTCAAAAAACATGAACTGTTTCCGACCAGCCCCATGTCCGGTTGAATTCTTACAAAGAATACATATAATGGATGATAGATAAGAGTTCGCTCATTACTTTAGAAGATGCATGGAAATGAAAACATTGCTCCGTTTACTGGTAAGGATACTTCTCTTCACCGCGGTTGCCGCCACAATTGTGGCGTTGATTGGTCTGGTCTTTCGCTGGCAGACCGCAGTCCAGTTCAGCAACGGTTTGTTCTGGGCCGGTGTCGCGCTGGCAGGCGTTGGGCTCCTGGGGGCGTTTGGCGACAATGATATGCTCTTGAACTCCGGCACAAAATTCTTTTGGTCCTCGCCGCAGGAAAGGCAAGCCCGCCTCGCGGGAGTGGAGAATCCCCACGAGCAGGCAAAACGCTCGAGTAAATTGCTGGGTCAGGGCTTCAACTCGTATGTGCAGCTCTTCATCAGCGCCGCCCTGCTCATTTTGATCGGTTACCTTATCACAGTGGTCTTTTAGGCAGCGTAAAATTGTTGGCGGATAATCGTTTCTTGTCCCTTTTCCCAGCTCTAATTTGGTGGATACGTAAATGAAAAAGCTAATCCGCTCTTTAATCAAATCCCTGGTCATTACAGGCATCATCAGCGTGATACTGGTTTTGGCCGGTCTGTTATTGGCCTGGAAGACAACGGTTTCGTTCAGCAACGGCTTTTTCTGGGCGGGCGCGCTGCTGATCGTTTTCGGCGTTCTCAGCGTCTTTGGCGGCTACGGCATGCGGTCCAATTTTGGAGTGGTGTACAGCCAATCCGCGGGCGACGCGAATATCCTGGAACGCACAAAACAATGGATTGCGGATACCGAACAGAGTTACAGTTTCTTCATCCTGTTATTGATGAGCGGCGCGGAATTGATCCTGTTGAGCGTGCTGATCGATATCATTTTTTAATTACAATTTTTTAATTACACGAGCTTTTGGTGTTTTGTGGCATAATCATTAATAGATAAAGTCAGCGACTTTAAGGGATAGCCCCTTAATCAAATCACCTTGCAGGAGATCAGTATGCTCACCTCAAAAGAAATCATCAACCGGCTTGTGATCAGCATCAACGACGGCAAGAAACTGGGACAGATCGAGGATCTTTACCTGGATAGGGACATGCGCCAGGTGGCAGGGGTGTACCTGGGCAGCGAAGGGATCCTGCGCCGCAAGGAAAAAGTCATCTTGCGCGCGGATGTGCAGGTGCTGGGCGTGGATGTCTGGCTGGTTTCCAGCGCGGATGTGGTGACGCCGCTCAAATCCATACCGGACGCACAGACCTTTACCCTGGTGGACAATTTGCGCGGGCGCGAGATCCAAACTGACGGGGGCACTCGCCTGGGCGTGGTCGACGACGTCATCCTCGACCTCGACCTGCAGGTGCTGGGTTTCCTGCTTGGCAAAGTATATATGCAGGGGCCGCTTGCTCAGAAGAAGGCGGTGATTCGCGACGCGATCCTGGACACGGGCAGCAAGAACCAGGCAATGGTGGTTGACCTGGTGAAGGCGGAATCAGGAACGATCCTGGAAGTTTAACTTTACAAAAGACTTCAAAGTATTGAAAACGATCTCCATCAACCACTTGATGGGGGTTTTTGGTGCTTCTACTGATGACTTTTTTTAGAGAATCAGCGCTTCCCTGACAGGTTCATTTGGGCGGATATATAAGTGCAGAAATTTGTATAATGAAAAATGTACCGACCTAATTGTAGCTCACGCGACCGCCGGATTTACGGGACTTTTTCGCGTTCAAAGGGAAGGTAAAGCATAAATAAATATCCCCTCACGAAATTTGATCACCGGGTTCTCGCGGGTTAATTGACCGTGTGGTTTTTAACCGCCTGCTCAAGCGGTGAAAGATCCACAACTCCAGAAGCATCCCTCTCCCCCGCCCACCTCCTCCCCAACCCTCCCGCCAACCGTCGAGTGATCGTTGAGTCGCCATCCCTGATACCGACCGTGGATTATCACCAGGAATGGCTGAATTGGCTGGCGACGCAGCCCCGGGACATGGAATCTTACGGCAGGGTGTACGACCCTGAAGCAACGCCCAGGCTGGCGCCGCCCCACTCTGTCAACATGTTTATCTGGAACGAACAACTGCCCTTACAGGTGATCGAAAACACGCCAGAATTTATTGACACCCCACGCATGTCTGAACCGGAGGATATCAGCGCAGCCCTTGCCCAAGCGGAATGTTCCTTCGAAGACGGGAATATCACCTGCGCCCCAGACAGCCCCTGGCAGGAATTCGGCTGCGAATACATTACGACGCTGGAAGCCAGTGACACAGGGTTGCCGCCGGGGCTCAATCTGTTAGCCCAGTGCCTGACTCCGGAGATCGAGGAGGAGGACCGCAGCAGTTCTCTCTATCGCGTGGAATGCGCCTTCCGGAAGGACGTGCTTACATTCTATAGGATGGTGATGCTTACCGTTTGATCTCCACACCGGAGGAGTTGAAAGCTCGCTGGCAGCCGATCGAGACTCAGGAGGAAGCGTTGGCTTACGCGGTGATGACGACCGATCAATCCGCCACATTCCAATTCGCAGCACAACCGGAATTGCTTTACTTCAGGGACCCGCTCGAGGGCACGCGGATCGTTGCCGATGAAGATCATTACTTCATCAACCTGTTTCATTATGAAACCGGCTTGTGCGAGCCGTGGGTCAATTCCGAGGTTTTCCTATCTGTAGATAGTCTGTGAGATCACGTGGCTGGGCGCGCTGCCCATTTCAATGACGATCGGAATGAGCTGCTCGGATTAAAGGTCATTTCGCTCGTTTGAGATAGCGCGCTAAAACATCCGCCTGGTACTCGAGCTGTTTGTGCGTGAGGCGCTGGTCGATGACCAGCGTGAGCACGCGGCTGGCCATGTCCACTGCTATTTTGTCCGCGTTAAGGCGCGGGTCGCGCAGCAGCGCGTCCCAGTGAACCGTCAGACCGACGCCGGCGTTTCCCATTTCATCGAAAAGCCAGTCCCTTACCACGCCATCAATGTAGACCGGCAGCCCCAACGGCAGGTTATCCGCCTGGAGGGCTGGGAAAAGTGCCGTTACGCCGGGGATGCGCGAGATCAATTCCAGCAGATAGGCGTAATTTTCCCGCCTGGCGCGCTTAATACCAATCCAATCCAGGTGCTCAATGCGTGTTCGTTCCTGCAAGTCCCCCGTCACCACGGAATCCTGACCATAAGCGCTTTCTGCCTCGGTGTAGAGCCGCGACAGTTCCGTGTGAGAATCCTTACCGCTGTAGCGGTACTCACCCAGCCTGCGCCTGTATTCGCGGATCAACGGCAGCCGACGGTTCGGAGTCATGGGAAAATCATCGACCAGGTGGTTTATATCATAAGGTGTGAGCAGGTAACCGCCGTCAAATGGCGCCAGTTTACGCACACTGTTGAAGACAAAATCACCCGTGCTGTGCGCGGGAAAACCCGCCTGCGCGTTGTCCTCCACCACGAACACCCCGCGCTGACGCAGCGCGGTGAAAAAAGCGCGCGTTTCCTCGTCGTGTTGAAAACCGAAATAATTAATGAAAAACACCGCTTTCGTAGAACGGCACAGCCGATCCAAAGCGTCCAGGTCTAGCGATAGATCCACGCAGATGGGGTAGTAGGCGCAGCGCATGCCGCGGGATTCCAGTGTATCCACGATGGTGGGGCAAAGGTAGGCGGGCAGTAGAATGCTGTCCACTCCCAAACTGCGCAGGTGATCCGCGATGACGATGAGGCAAGCTTTTCCTCCGTTGAGGAAAGTCATCCCAGCGGTATCGATCACCGGCGCTTCCACCTGCCAGCGGTCATCATAATAGAACTCTCCGCCCACCC
Source organism: Anaerolineaceae bacterium UBA2260 (assembly GCA_002347485.1). Taxonomy (GTDB): domain Bacteria; phylum Chloroflexota; class Anaerolineae; order Anaerolineales; family Anaerolineaceae; genus UBA6107. The sequence goes on from DDXM01000065.1 coordinate 12,369, forward strand.
ACATGATCGATCCTGTTGGCTCCTTTTTTCCGATCCTCGCCTGCCCAAAAACCCACTCTCCCCTATAATAATACCGAACCACCAAACCCTGGTGAATTTACGGAGTCAATGTAATGAGCAAAAAAAATCCCCATCGATCGGAGTAATCTTTCACCCGTCCTTTCCCCCTTCATCGCTCGCGGAATACGCGCGGCGGGCCGAGGTAGCGGGGTTTGACGAACTATGGCTGTGGGACGATTGTTTCCTGCCGGGCGCGTTCAGCGCGTCTGCCATCGCGCTCGCCGCCACATCCAGGTTGAAGGTCGGCATCGGCCTGCTGCCGGTGCCCGCTCACAACCCGCTCTTTGCCGCAATGGAGATCACCACGCTGGCTGGCGCTTATCCCGGGCGCTTCCTGCCGGGGTTCGGTCACGGCGTGCGATCCTGGATGGAGCAGATCGGCTCCGCGCCGCCCTCTCAATTGAAGGCGCTGGAGGAAACCCTGGCAGCCGTGCGCGGTCTGCTGGCAGGCGAATTGGTGAGCCAGCGCGGCACGTGGGTAAATTTGGAGCAGGTGCGGATGGAGATGATCCCGTCTTCAGCGCCGCCCATTTACGTGGGTGGCATCCGCGCGAAGACCCTGCACCTGTCCGGGCGGCTGGCTGACGGGACGATCCTCACCAGCCAATCCTCACCGCAATATATCCGTTGGGCGGTGGAGCAGATCCACGCGGGCATGGCGGAGGGTGGAAGAAGAAACCACCGCGTGGCAATCTACCTTGATGTGAAGGTCGATCCTGACCGACAATCCGCCCGGGCCGCGGCCCGCCGTGCGCTGGCGGAACGTCTGCCGTGGGATGACGTTAAGTTGGATGCGCCGGGGATCCGGGAGGAGGTCGCGGATTTTCTGCGGACCAACAAGACAATGGAGGAAATCGTCCGCAACATCCCCGACGCGTGGGTAGACGCTTTTACCGCCGCGGGAGCGCCGGATGAGGTGGCAGAGGGAATCATCAGTCGATTCGACGCAGGGGCGGACACGGTCATTTTTCAACCCCTCAATGGTGATCCTGATTGCCTGGAGGAGTATATTCGTTATTTAAAACCGCTGCGCGACCTGGCAGGATAAGCTTTTAGGCCACCCGTTTATTGATTTACGCCTGTGATTGATTGTGTTATATTAATTAATGCACCAACACAAAATTATCGCACCAACTGGGAGGTACCGTGAAGCACATAGAAGGAACCTTTATCGGGGTACGAAATCTCAATAATTATTACCAGGGCTGGGTCCCTGAAAACGAAGTAAAGGCTGTAATACAGGTTGTCCATGGTTTGGGGGAGCACACCGGGCGGTACAGTAACCTGGTGGATCGCTTCGTACCGCTCGGGTACGCCATTTACGGCATAGATCACATTGGGCACGGCCGGTCAGACGGGGAACGTGAAGTGGTCGAACGCTTTGAAGATTACATCGAACCGCTGAAAATCCTGCGCAAAATGATCACCGACTGGCACCCCGGCAAACCTGTTTTCATCTATGGTCACAGTCTGGGTGGATTGATCACCTCCTACCTCCTGCTTGATCACCAGGATGACTATAAAGGCGCCATCCTATCCGCAGCGCCCGCCAAAGTGCCAAAGACAATATCCCCTTTAACCGTTGCGCTGGGTAAGTTCCTTTCCAGGGTTGCCCCAAAAGCCGGCGTGCTTCCGCTCGATGCCTCGCATCTCTCGCATGACCAATCCGTAGTTGACGCGTATAACAAAGACCCCCTGGTATATCATGGCAAAACCCCCGCGCGTCTTTCTGCCGAAATGTTGCGCGCGATGATCCGGGTATCGAATGAAGCCAGTAGGATCTCGCTTCCCTTGTTCATCATTCAGGGCAGTGAGGATAAATTAGTCGACCCGGACGGGTCACAGATGTTGTATGAAAACACAAGTTCAACAGATAAGTCGATAAAGTTTTACGAAGGATTCTTCCACGAGGTTCATAACGAACCCGGGCGTGAAGTGATGTTCAAAGAGCTGGAGGAGTGGCTCCAGTCAAAATGCGGCTGACCTGGGATTTATCAATAAGAGCAACAAACGCGCCAGTCATCAGACTTCGGCGCGTTTTTCGTTTTATGATGAAATTGCCTATATTGACTGATCCAAACATCCAGGTGGTGCCTGGTGAACCGGTTTCAGAAATGGACACAACGCAGGGTTTCGCTGCCGGTAAAACTCCTGGCTGTATTACTCGCGGGCGGGCTTTTTGTTTTCCTGATCCCATATACTCAATTGGTACTGTGTCCCCGCCCGGACTCAGGGATCGACCTTCCAGATTTCCGCATCGGGTGGGTCAAAATTCTCGCTTGCGCAATCCTCGTGATGATCGGAGGATACTACGCCTTTTCGTCCATTTACCAGCAGCTTTTTAACGCGGATGGAACACCTCTCCCGTTCATCCCCACGAAAAAATTACCGGTAAATAGTGTCTTCCAACAATCCGGGAACCCCATGACCTTTGGGACGATCTGCCTGGATCTGGGCTTGGCGATCCTGGCAGGTTCGCTTTCCGCCCTCCTGATGGTCGCTGTATTCTTCGCTTTCCTGCTGGTCTATACATCAAGCGGATCGAGGAACATGAGCTGGAACTTCGCTTTGGTGAACCTTACCTGGTCTACAAAAAGAACAACCCGTTCCTTATTCCGCGCATCAGATCCAAAAGATCAAACTAACCTTACCAAAATGAAATGTGAAAACCGGTTGTAACTGACAAGCGTTGGTGCTAAAGTAATATATTCACTTTACCATGGGGTATGAAAAGGAGAAAACAATGAAACGTCTAGTTCTATCAGTAAGCGCAGTTCTTATTCTTTCGTTGGGGATCGGCGCGTTCGCATCATTGCCAGTTCAATCAGCAACGGATGGCAACCATGTTCGTGTGCTGGTCCAATTCCAACCGGGCGCCCGTGGAGCAGTAGAAAAGACGCTCCAGGGTCTGGGGGCTGAATTCCATTACACTTTTGATGAGCTGGACGCCTTCGCGGTGACCGTTCCAGCCGCCGCGCTGAATGGGTTGACCAAAAACCCGAATGTAGTGCTTGTCGAAGAGGACGCCCTGCGCTTCCCGATCGAGATCCAGGAATCCGGCGCTGCCACGGTGGCAGCCGCTACTACGCAAACTGTGCCTTACGGCGTGGATATGGTGCAGGCGCGTGACGTTTGGGATGCCAACCGCGACAATGTTGTGGATAGCGGCGCGGCCACCGGTGCCAATCGCACCCTGTGCATCATCGACTCCGGTTTCTATACCGGGCATGAAGACCTGCAAGGCGTTAACGTGAGCGGGTATGCTGGAAACCTGCCGTGGAACGTCGATGGCTCCGGGCATGGTACGCACGTTTCCGGCACCATCGCGGCAATGCACAACGCGCTGGGCGTGGTCGGCGTTACTCCGGGCACGGTGAACGTGTACATGGTGCGCGTGTTTGGTGACGACGGCAACTGGGCGTATTCGTCCACCCTGATCGACGCCGCCAACAAGTGTGCTTCAGCCGGGGCGAACATCATCAGTATGAGCCTGGGCGGTGCCCGCCAGAGTGTGACCGAGAAGCGCGGTTTCGACACTTTGTACGCCAATGGCATTCTCTCCATCGCAGCGGCGGGGAATGAAGGAACTTCCGCGTTATCCTACCCAGCTTCATATACCTCCGTGGTTTCCGTAGCCGCCATCGATGCCAACAAAGTGGTGGCTGATTTCTCTCAATTCAACAGCGCGGTTGAACTCGCCGCGCCGGGCGTGGGTGTGCTGAGTACGGTTCCCTACCGGGATCTCAATACACTATCAGTTGACGGTATGACCTACACCGGCGGTCATATCGAGTACTCCGCCCGCGGCGATGCTTCCGGTGCGCTGGTGGATGGCGGGCTTTGCACCACGACCGGCGCCTGGGTGGACAAGGTAGTGCTCTGCCAGCGTGGCGACATCTCCTTCTACGACAAGGTGATGAACGTGCAGAACAGCGGCGGAGCCGCCGCGGTGATCTATAACAACGTCCCGGGTGGATTCCTCGGTACGCTGGGCGAGGGTTATTCCTCCTCCATTATCGGCATCAGCCTCAGCCAGGAAGACGGCCTGTACCTGGTGGCCAACAAGCTCGGTGTGACTGGCACTGTCTCCAGCACCTACACCGCTCCTGCCAGCGGTTACGAATATTACGACGGTACGTCGATGGCCACCCCGCACGTTTCCGCGGTCGCTGCGCTGGTTTGGAGCGCCGACCCGACCGCCACCAATGTGGAGATCCGCGATGTGCTCGCCGCGACCGCGCAGGACCTGGGCGCTACGGGACGCGATGTGTACTACGGTTTCGGTCTGGTGCAGGCCAAGGCTGCCATAGACGCCCTCACTGGCGGCGGTGGCGGTGCAACCGACGTTGTGCACGTGGCTGATTTGGCTGGAACGGTTACTGTTTCCAGGAATAAGTGGACCGCCACGGTCACAACCACCGTTGTGGATGCATCGGGCGCACCCGTTTCCGGCGTGGTAGTCACCGGCGCGTGGAGCAACGGTTTCACCGGAACCAGCACCTGCACCACCGGCGCTGCGGGAACCTGCCCCATCACCAGCGGTAGCATGAAACTGACGGTGCCATCTGTCACATTCACGGTCACCAATCTTGCCGCCACTGGGTTCACCTATGACGCGGCTGCCAACATTGAAACCAGCATCGTCATCACAAAGTAAAAATCGAACGTATCGAACGCGCAAAGGAGCGGGTTTTACCCCGCTCCTTTTTGCTTACAATTGTGTGATAAATCGATGAGATGAGGAGCGTAAAATGCTGGAAGCTAATAAGGTATCGCTAAAATTGGACGAGATCGGTCAGATCACCATCCCGGTGCGTGACCTCGAGCGGGCAATCGGCTTTTACCGTGATGCGCTGGGCATGGATTTCCTGTTCCAGGCGTCGCCCGGATTGGCATTCTTCGACTGCGGAGGAATCTGCCTGATGTTGGATGTACCGGCGGGGACGCAATCTGATAATCTCAGCTCATCATCCATACAAAGTGGACGATCTTCCCTCGGCGGTCACAGAGATCAAATCACGCGGGGTGGATTTCGACCAGGTGCCTGAACTGGTGGCACAAATGCCCGACCACGTGTTGTGGATGACTTTCCTGCGCGACCCTGACGAAAACACGCTGGCTTTGATGTGGGAGAAGCGCTAAAAGCACATTTGTTGCGGGAAATTCAACCTTCAAACCCGTCAAAGCCTGCGAATTTGTCCCTTTGGTACTCACCTGTGAAATTACGGCTGCCAAACCGGAGTACCGAACACATCACTGGCTATCATTTTTGGGGTATTGTTATCTAGCCCTGTGATATAGATTGCCCCATTCGAAACATAAGCTATCATCAATCCGTCGGGTGACCAGGCTGGATTATTAGGATTGGTTTTTCCGCTGGTCAAACGACCACCTGCTGGATTCGCCACACAATCCACACAAATTATATAAATGGCTATTACACCGTCCTGGTTGCTTTGGTAGGCAATCCAACGCCCATCCGGTGACCATGCAGGAGAAATTTCATCAACGGTATTTGTTTGAGTGAGGTTTATTAAATCTGTTCCATCCGGCTTGACCGTGCAAAGGTCGCTATGCCCGCCAGACCAACAAGTAAACGCCAGGCGTTGAGCACTCTCCGCACGGAGAGGAATCCACACGGGTCCAGTTCCCACCACCTTGATCACTTGGTCATTTTCTTCAAGAGATTGGATACAGATTTGTGTTTCAGAATCCAGAGCGCAATGATACGCCAGCCATTTTCCGTCCGATGAACCCTTAGGGTTTGTGTTCATAGTTGGGTTGTTGGTGATTTGGGTCAATGCTGTACCATCCGCTTTTATGATATATATTTCTTCTTTTCCAGAACGGTTGGAACTAAATGCAATCTCATCCGAGGATAACCACGCCGGATATCGGTCCATTGAAGGATCTTTAGTGAGATTCAGGAGATTCGATCCATCCTGGTTCACAAGGAAAATATCAAATGAAACCCCTGGAGGGCAATCGGTTGACAGGCTACCACCCACGCAACCCTCAAAAGCGATTTGATTACCATCCGGTGACCATACCGGGTTCATGATCAGCATCGTCCCTTGAGTCAATTGTGTGAGATTCGCCCCGTCAGCGTTGATTGTGAAAAGTGCCATATCATTGCCCTTTGAAGCGACAAATGCCAGTTTACTGGCTGTGTTGAACACCGCGCTTTTGCCATTAACGGGTTTCCAGAAGGGCATTTCGTCATCCGCAAGGTCATTTGTAAAATTGGTCTGACCGCTGCCATCGGCCTTCATGATGTAAATTTCCCAATTACCGTCGCGATCGGTCTGGAAGGCGATCCAGCGTCCATCCGGCGACCAGGCGGGCGACCAGTCCTCAGAAGGGTGATTGGTCAGGTTGGTCAGGTTGCTTCCGTCCACAGCTACAGAGTAAATGTCTGATTGCCCGTTCATCACTGAGCGGAACACAATGGTCGAACCATCCGGCGACCACCTGGGGGTGTAGTCACTGCCGCCGTCATTGGTCAACCTTCTCACTCTTCCACCGTCCGCGTCCATAATGTAAATGGAATAAACGCCGGTCGTGTTATCCCGGTCTGAAAGAAAGGCTATCTGCTTGCCATCCGGCGACCAGGTGGGCGCAAAATCATCGGTCGGATTTTCGGTCAACTGCACAATGTTGAACCCCCACGGATCCATCACAAAGACCTCGTTATTGCCGGTGCGGCGTGAGGTGAAAGAGATCATCGTGCCATCCGGCGACCAGGCCGGAAAGCCGTCGTCCACCTCCGGCAGGTTGGTGAGGTCCACCGGGTCGCTGCCGTCGGTGTTCATCACCCCCACGTAAGAGGAGGTCAGACCGAACCCGGTGAAGGCGATCTGCTTGCCATCCGGTGAAAATCCGCCCGGAAAGAAGTTCGAGTCACCCTGGGTGATGCGGGTAATATCCCCGCTCCCAAATTCCTGAATATAAAGATCCTGGTAAACTCCGCTGCTGTTGGAAGCAAAGAGAATGCCGTCCGCTCCGCCCAACATGGTAATGGGTGCAACAGCGGGTGTCGGAGGGGTTTGAGTAGACTCAGCCGTCCCCATGGATTCCGGTGGATTCTCCGGGTCAATAGCCGCGCTGGTAGCGGTTGGCTCAAGCGGACGTTGCACCTCGATCTGGATGCCGATTTTAGCACAGCCGGATAGAAGAAGTACGCCGATCAATATTGTATAGAAGATGCTTTTTATTTTCATGGATACCTCGCTTGAAGTAAGCATACCTGGGGAGAGGTCATCCTGTTCGCTCTATGCGTCACGGTGTGGTGAAGCGCTGTCACCACCTGGTAACATCAACGCGGGTTAACCGGCAATTCCACGCGCACCATGGTACCCTGGTCCGGGCGGCTGTGCACGGTTATGCTGCCACCGTGCAGGTCAATGATGCGTTTCACCAACGCCAGCCCCAGCCCGCTGCCGGGCAGGTCGCGCGCGTTCTCGCCACGGTAGAGTTCATCAAAAATGAGCGGCAGGTCTGCCGCGGGGATGCCGCGCCCGTTGTCGTCGATCTCCACCAGCACGCTGCGCCCATCCTCCGAGGCGCGCATCTCCACCCGTCCATCCGGCGCGGAGAACTTGAGCGCGTTCTCGACCAGGTTGCGGAAGGCAGCCACCAGCAGATCGCGGTCGCCGCTGACCGTGGAGACCGGCCAGGGCACCTGCTGCAGTGTGAGCGTCACCTGACGCTCCTGGCAATCGGGCGCGCCGCAGGCTAATTCGCGGGCATCCTCCAGCATCTCGCGTACGTCCACCTCGGTCATATCCAGGTTGGACTCATTCATCTCTGTGAGCGCGCGCAAGTTCTCCACTAGTGTTTGCAGACGCTGCGCCTGGTGCGAAATCCTCGCCAATGAGCCAGCCATTTCCTCGGTCGCGCCTGGGTCAAGCTGCAAATTCGCAATTCCCAGCCGGATGGTGGTGAGTGGGTTCTTCAGTTCATGATCCAGGCGGCGTAAAAAGCGCTGGCGCTCCTGCCCTTGCAGGGTTCGTTCCGCATGTAAAGCCGCGTTGACGCACCGCCGAGTGCGCAGCCGCACCAGCACCACCAGCGCCCAGATGATACCGCCCAGTCCTCCTGCCAGCAGGAAAAGAAAGGCAAGGTCGAAATGCAGCGTGCCGGTGAAAAGGAAATTCGTCAGCACGCCGCGGCTGGCAAGCAAGCTGAACAACACCCCGGTCAGCAGCAGCGCCACTGGACCGATCCAACGCCGGAATGACTGTCTGTTCACTCCGCCCCCTCCACACGCCGCAAAAAGCGGTAGCCGGAGCCAATGACCGTCTCGATATACGTGGGATTGTCTGCATCGTCTTCCAGCGCGCGGCGCAGCTCGTTGATACGGGTATCAACCGTGCGCGTGCCCACCGGTTCGCTCCAGCCCCACACCTGGTCGAGCAGGCGGTCGCGCGTCACCACCTCCCGGCTATGCAGCGCCAGGAACTCCAACACAGCAAAAGCGCGCGCCGAAAGATTGAGAGCGCGATCCCCAAGCCTGGACTGGCGGGTTTGCCGGTCAATCACCAACTCCCCGCTGACCAGCTTGCGGAAGGCGGTGAGCGGCTGGCTGCCGCGATCAACGCGGCGCAACACCGCCTGGATGCGCGCGATCAGTTCGAGCGGTTCGAATGGCTTGTTCAGGTAATCGTCCGCGCCTTCCTGCAGGCTCATAGCGCGTTCAGTAGGAGAACCCACACGGGTGAGCAGGATCACCGGCGTCCAATCACCGGATTGGCGCAACTGGCGCAGCACCTCGCGCCCGTCCATACGCGGCATCATCACGTCGAGCACAACCAGGTCCGGTTTGGTTTGAGCGATCAAGATTAACGACTGTTTCCCGTCCGCGGCGGTGGTCACGCTGTACCCAGAGCGCTCCAACAGGGGTGCCAGTTCCGCCAGCAGGTCAGCTTCATCATCCACGACCAGGATCTTGGCTTTCATGGTGCCATTCATTCTCTTTCCATTATAGCCATCCCGCGAAGGAATGAACGTGTCAATCCTGTAACATAACGGCGTAAGCTTATTCGCATCAGGCCCACCGATCCACAGACCTGTTACAGTCCGGTAACAGCAATCCTTTTTAAAGCGGAGCACCCGGTACTGAATTGTAATAATAATTGTATCGATGATGGCAAACCAATTTCTACCTTCCGAGTTCGATGATTGGGCGCCGAGATACAACCAAAACTCCTCCACCGACCGGGGTTTTCCGTTTGAGGGCTACTCCGCCGGTCGGATCCGTGAGCCAGCTCACCGATTCGGTCACGCTCTATGATGACGTTTTACTAAGCAAAAAGCTGGCAATTCTTTACCAATAAACTCTGCGCCTGATCTTTGTAAGATGTAACAATTCACTTGGATTTCCGCCACAAAAATCCGCGAGACTGTGCAACCATGCCGGTTGGGAAGACTCCCTTTTCAGTGGAACGGATCTCTTCCATCGAAACGAACGCGTTCGGTTTGATCGCGTGGATGATCGCCAGCACCTGCTCCATGTTGCGCCGCTTGACAACGGTATAGATCAGGTTGACTTTGCCTTTCGAGCCCTCGCCCTCCACGCGCGTGACCCCGTAGCCGCCATCGCGCAGCCGGCATACGAGTTCGGTGACATCCTCGGAGGTGATCATGCGCATCATATACGTGCCAAGGGCCATTTTATCCTCCAGCCACATGCCCACGTAATTACCCGCCGCGAAACCGGCCGCGTATCCGATGTAAGCCGTGAAGGCCTCCAGGTTCTGTACCAGCTGGCTGATAACTACGATCCATATCAGCACCTCGAAGAAGCCCAACACCGGTGCGAGGTTGCGTTTGCCACGCGCGACAAAAATGATGCGCAACGTGCCGAGGGTTACGTCGAATATGCGCGCGACGAAAATGATGAGAGGGAGAATAACCCAGGCGTACCAGTTAAAGTTGCCGTTCGATGCAAGGACCTCAAATAGGGAATGTGTCATAACATCCTCCTGATAAACTTAATCGGTGACAAATAATCGGTTCTCTCCATGAGTATAACAAATCTCACCTTTTGGCTCAGAAATTGATCACGCTTTTTGAATATCCTATCAATTGCAACTCCGTTTCCGATGTCCGCTATAATTCAAACATGGAACCGCACTCAAAATTTTCGGGTCTCAGGCAGAGGTTGCTCAGTCATCATCCATCCGCTTTCCTACTCGTCACACAGGTCGTGCTGCTGATCCTTTACGCGGTGTTTGACGGACGCGAGGGTCATCGCCTGATCATCAGTGTTTTCGGACTGGTGGTGCTTTTGATGGTGCTGTGGGTGGTCACCGCAAGCTCCAGGGTGCAGTGGATGGCGTGGAGCATTGCCACCCCGGCTATTCTCCTTTCGTTGCTCGCTTTACTCATCGACAACCCGACGCTAAGCGCGCTCTCCTCGCTGCTGGAATCAATCCTTTACTTCTATACCGCCGGAACGCTCATCGCGTATATGCTTGAAGATACCCGTGTGACCACTGATGAGTTGTTCGCGGTTGGCGTGACGTTTACCCTGCTGGCCTGGGGATTTGCGCACGCCTATTATGTATCGCTGGTCTGGCGACCGGACAGCATTATTAATATGACCACCGGTTCCACTCCCACGTTCCTCGAGCTGCTTTTCCTCAGCTTCACCAATCTCTCCGCCACCGGGCTGGGAGACATCATGCCGGTCTCTGCCCCGGCGCGCGTGCTCGCCATGCTGGAGCAGTTTTGCGGTGTGGGTTACGTCGCGATGGTGGTTTCCCGCCTCATCGGCCTGATGTCAAAGAAATACAGCAGAAAAACAGAGCGTTAATCGCCTCGGCTGCACCTTGATCCCGAATTGATAAAACGAAAGTCCCAATTTTCCTGATCACTTTCATAATAAAATCCGGCGGGCACCATATTATGATGCGCACATCTTTTAATAAACACACCCGCTTTCAATACAGTTTTAATCTATGTATACACAAGACCCGTGCTGCCTGTAACCGAAACTTCACCCCCATCCGGTCCGATGACGGCGGTTGAAGAAACCAGGGTGGGCACAAACATGGATACATCAAAGCCCTGGTCATCACCACCCACTCCCATTGAGGAGAACAGGTCGGCGGATGCCGCGGGATCATAATTTTCCGGTTCAATGGTCGAAAAATCCATCAAGGGTCGCGTTTGATCAAACTCAAGTGTGGCCGTGAGCGATTCTGCGGTCAATGGGAGAGTGCGCACCGAAGCCACCCGACTTTCTCCCCTCGCGGAACCCACTACCGCCGCGAGCTGATAGGTGAACACAGCATCAGGCGGCAGGTCTTCGTCCAGGGTACTGAGAGTGTCGCTGGTAAACATTGCCAGCGGGAACGGGCTTTCATCATCCATCACGATCTCAAGGAGATATTTTCCCGCCCTGTCAATCGCCTGCCAATAGAGCGCTGCGGTTCCATCCACGGCGGCCTGGGCGGTGAATCATTCATCCTGGTGCACGAGCGGAGCTGAAGATGGATCTTCTGTCCTCAATAACCCGCTCTTTTCTTGCCCAACGCTTGATGTTGATGGACTCTGAGCGGGTACAGCGCAACCAACAACCAAACCCGTGATAGTAAAAAGAGTAACCACCAGCATTGAAAACTGTATTCGCCCCTCCTGAATTAATCAGACTAATAAATTGATCAATTTGATACACGCAGGTTGAATATCCCCATTTTCGCCCTTCAGGAAAGGCGGTCAGCCGTGGTCAGTATATTTTCCCATCTGTGTCCGGATTTACGAGACGAAATTTTCCAGGATTTCTAATGTCAACGAAGTGGTATCCATGCGCACCCTCGCCCCCACCGGCAGCACCGTGTTTGGGCAATTGTGTCCAAACTCGTTGAGCTTCAGGATCGGAAAGTCAAACCCACTGGTGATTTTCAACAGCACCTGCTCCATCTCTGAATCGGATCGCCCATCCTTTTGCATACCGTGGATGTAGCCAACCAGCACGCCGCGCACTCTTTCAAAAACACCTATCTGCCTGAGCTGCGAAAACGCGGCTTCGCAGCCCGCCGGGGAGATATCGAGCGCTTCCAAAAACAGGATCGCGCCGCGAAAATCGGGAAAATACGGCGTGCCGGCAAGCTTGAGCAGGCAGCGCAGGTTGCCGCCCAACAGGATACCCTCCGCTTGCCCGGCGCGCACCGCGTGCCTTTGCATGCGCGGTGGAACGTTGCCTGTCGCACCATTCATCAGCCGGCTGATGAATTCATCACGGTCATACGCCTGTGGTGCGTGCCCAAACCCCCAGGTGATGTCGTTGCCGTGGAAGGTGACCAGGCTGGTCTTCTGATAAATGGCGTTCAACAGCACCGTGATATCACTGATGCCGAGAAATATCTTAGGGTTCTCGCGAATGCACTCCCAGTCCAGGTATGGCAAACACGAGTTGGCAGTATCGCCGCCTTGCGAACCGATGACCGCCTTGACAGAACGATCCGCGAACATGCGGTTGAGATCATCGGCTTTCTCGCGCGGTGCGGCTGCGTGACCCCAGGTTGTGGAACGCACGTGTTCACCAATACGCAGTGTAAATCCCATCTGCTCAAGGTAAGCGATCCCCGCGGCGAACTGGCCCTCCAACTCCGCGGTGACCGGGTTGGAAGGAGACACCACCCCGATCGTGTCGCCCGGGAATAATTTTTGCGGAAGCAGGATCATATTACCTCCTTGTGACCATCTCCAAACCTTGAAAACCGTCTGCCGATCATTGCATATATCTCTTATAATACAGTTTATCAGGCAACTACGAGGTTCTATGATACCCGAATCCAAATCAAATCCAACCGCGTTCATCGTTCTCAACCCGGTGGCAGGCAGCACCAATGCCCAGGCGCTGAAGCGCACAATTGAGAAACGTTTTTTTCAATACGGTTGGAAGACGCGTTTCCACATAACCACTGCTGATGAGACGATCGCATCCCTGGTGCGACAGGAACTCGACAAAGGTGTAGACCTTGTGGTGGCGGTGGGCGGTGACGGCACCATTGCGGCTGTGGCCGCGGGCATGGTGCATTCGCCCATCCCGCTTGGCATCATCCCCACGGGTACCTGGAACGCCATCGCGCGCCACCTGGGAGTGCCCTTCAACGTTCCGCGCGCTGTCAAAGTGATAACTGGCAACCACAAGATCAAGAAACTGGACCTCATGGCTGTGGGGGACACTTACCAGGCGATGAACCTTAGTATCGGGGTCAGTTCCTCGATGATCGCCGGGACTGGTAGAAATGAAAAACGCTTGTGGGGCAACATCGCGTATTTCAGTCAATTGTTCAAACAAATTTTTGGTTTGCAACAGCACAGGTACACCATCATCGCGGACGGGATGCGTTACCGCGGAAGAGCCGCTGAAATTTTTGTGGCCAATTACGGCATTGTAGGAATGAACGCTATTGAAGCCGCCCTCGCGATCAAGCCGGATGACGGCATGGTGGATGTGCTCATCCTGCGCGCACGCACGATCTTCGACCTTCCGTCACTGTTCTGGCAGATACTGGTAAGGCGCAACAAACTCACGCCAAAGTACCGCCAGATCACCGTGAATAACTCTCTTGTGATCCACACCAGCCCGCCGGAGATCGTGCAATCCGATGGCGAGATCATCGGTAAAACTCCCGTATCGATCAAGGTGCTGCCACGTTGTGTCAATGTGATCATCCCCCAGCCGCGGCAAATCACCCTGCCATCCCAGGTAAACCTGAACCTGCCGGTGATTAAGCGCGTCAAAGAAAACAATCGACCGATTTCTAATTGTCTTGAATATAACGACGCCAAAGAGTAGCAGTCACCTGCTGCAGGCGTTCTCCTAGCGCGTCACCGCGTCCCGTGGTGACATCATCTGAATTATCGAATACCACGTATGGCACTTTTAGACCCTGGATGTGGAGGTAGGCCGGGTCACCTGCGCTGATTTCATGCCAATCTGTTTCCTTATATAAACGCTCCAGCTTGGCATCCGGCAGCCCGTGTTCAAGGATGCTGTCGGGGCGCTCTGGGTTGAAACGCTTGCGGTTCTTGCGCAGCGATTCCTCCCAGGAAACGTCCAGGTAAAGCACCGCCATGCGTTCGACCAACGTCCGCGAGAGGTGCGCGAAAGCAGAGCGATAACCGCCGTGTTCGCTGCCGCGTGAAAACTCGATCAGCGTGGTATAGTCTTCGGCTAAACCAGGGATGTCTCGCTGCCGTTTTTGATACTCCAGGCTGACGCGCTCGATCAACAGGTTCCAGAGGTGTTCGCCGATAAAATACCCGTCACCGTCAGTGTGAAGGCGCGGATATCCCATCCTTTCCAGCAAGGCATCCTCCTCGAACCAGGTCCACAGCATGGGGAAATCATCGATCTCCATCAGCTTGCCAACATGGAAACGGTCGCGGCGCTCCTGCAGCGCTGTTTTCTTCAGGTAATCGATGACCTCGCTTTTACCTGCCGCCGGTCGGGCAATGAGCACCAATATTTCAAAGATCTGCCTGTCAATCATGTCTACCCTCCAACGCGAGTGTGGTTTGATTGTGGTGGAAAATCACCCGCCTGTCAAGCAGACTGCAATTTTATGGTGTGAGGGGGTCAGCACATTGTATACAGTTTATGAACCGGGGATATGAGAACTACAGGGATAAATGTCTAGAATTGGTTGGGATAAAGTACAACCATTTGGAGACATATCGACTTGAGCGATACCACCCGTTTAGATTATCAAGAGTTGCGCACCATCAGCCAAGCCACCGACATCGCCATGCTGGGAGCCTTTTGGGAGCGGCGGGGCGATGCGCTGGCAGGCAATGTCCATTACAAGAATTTCACGCAAGCCCCGGTCATCGCGCAGATGGGCGGGCTGGTCGATACCATCTGCCTGGGGATCGGGTTGATCATCGTCAGATTGATCCTGTCGCTTTGGGCGCTCTCGGTTAGTTTGCGCCAGCGCAGGCAACAGGTCATCACCCCGGATATCGACGTTTAGCCAATCTGGCGCGGCTCAATCGTAATGGCGTCTTTCTTGCAACCTTCCGGTCAGGAGCTTCGCCATGAAACTACTGACCTTTGGTTTTAATCTTCTCTTCGCCCTCAACCTGGCATTCGTTCAAGTGCAGCCTGTTCAAGCTTCCGCGACCAAGGAGTTGGCCAGGACGGAACTTCCAGTGCGCATCGACGGATTTGGCATTGACATGAGCGCCCTGCCCCCCATCACCGGGGACAACGTGGAGAGCATCCTGCAGCAGATCGCAGCGAGCGGCGCAAGGTATATCCGACAGGAAATTAACTGGAGCGTGGTCGAAACCTCGCCCGGTGTGTATGACTGGTCCTCAGCGCTGCCATACGACCTGTTTTTCGCCGCTGCCAGCGCGCAAGGCATCAAGATCGTCGCTGTCCTGATTGGCGGACCCGTTTACCTGGCGGCAGCCGGCGAGCCGATCAGCCGCTCCGCGGTGCGCGAGCGCTGGGGATTTTTCGTGCGGGCGGCGGTGGAGCGCTTCGGGGAGTACGTGGATACCTGGGAAATCGGCGGCGAGCTTAACAGCAGTTACGCGCTGACCCCCTTCCTCGCGCCATTATCTCCTGGCATGGCCATTGGTCCGAACCCGGCATATTACAGCAAACTGCTTCGTTTGGCTTCAGAGGTGATCAAGGATGCCGACCCAAACGACCAGGTTTGGCTGGGTTCGCTCAGCGGGATTTTCGATGACCACTGCGCGATGAACCCCCTCACCTACCTGCTTGAATTGAACGCGACAAAGAGCTGGCGGGATTTCGACGCCATCCTCTACACCCCCGCGCAGGGCAGCGCCGCGCCTGAGCGCTCGTCTTCCGGCAAGGTCAACTCAACTTGCGCGTCGAACCTGATGTCCACACCAGTGTCCCTCTCTGAAGAGGTTTACGCCGTGCAGGAGCTCGCCCGCCAATTGGGCGGCAAGCCGGTGCTGGTCAGCAGCCTGGGTTGGGACGCGAACGAACTTTCCGTCCTGGGCTCGGGTCGCGAGCTCTCCGCCAGCCAGGTTGAAGCCGACCTGCTGGTTCGCGCTTCCGTCATTCTGATGGCGCAGAACGCTGTTCCTCTCGTCTTCTGGCATTCAGATTTACTTTCGAATCCGAGCGCCCAACACGCCCTCGCCAACTTGCAGGCAATCCTGCACAACGCCAAACCGCTCGGCCGCGCGGCTGGAACGGATGACGCGCTGCACGAGTATCACTTCCGCAAAGGCGGCGAGTACACGATCATCGCCTGGCACGCAACAGATGGTGACGCAACCTCCCCGGCCTTGCTGCAGGCTGGAGACCTGTCCTCTCTGACTGCCTGGATGGTGGACGCGGAGACCCTTACCCAGCAAACAGGACAGGCTTACCCGATCGATGACAATGGACAGGTATCCGTGCCGCTCAATGAACGCCCGCTCATTTTCACCGGCAGGTCAGGGGATCTTCTCCTCACCATACAATACACCCTGGAAGATCAAGCTGAATTGGTTCAGATCGAATTGGGGAAATTACTGAAGCGCGGATTGAACGAGGCGAAGAACGCGTTTGTCAGCCTGCTGGAAAAGGAACTCGACGAGGCAAAGGAAAGCGCCCTGGAATGGGGTGAAGATAAACTGGACGAACTGCTGCCTTGAGTCAGGATATAATCAGGATATCAATACCGCGCTTAAGGATGTGGAAAATGAAAAGATTCCTGCCATGGCTCATCGGGGGATTGTTGCTTATTTCACTGTCCGCCTGCTCAATAACGGAAGTCACACCGATACCCTCGGAAGCACCTATCACCTCTACACTCCCCAACATTACGCCATCACAGGCTCCCAGCCCTACTGTGCTGGTGACGGAAGTGGTTACCCTGCCGATCATAGCCAACAATACACAATATTTGCAACTCTCACAACGCGCTGCTGTGAGCAATATCCAGGATATCGTGTGGTCACAGGATAGTTCCACGCTGACATTGATCACCCAGAACGCCGATTCTGGAAGCAACCAGGTCTTCAGCGTGAGCATTCTCGATGCGCAGGACCTCTCCACGCGCGCGGTTTTCTCCTCGGTGGGCAACCGCATCTCCGCTGTGGCTTCAGACGGGCACACCGCCGCGGTTATTGATAAGGACATGCGGGCGTTCAGCATCGTGGATGCCGCCTCGGGCGGTACAACGCTGGGTAGCAAGGTGACTGATTTTCTGATCAACAACATCACATTTTCGCCTGATTTGCGCTACATCGCAGTGACCAAACAGGAATCCTGGGAAGTGGTTTTATATGATTTCAACTCCCTTCAGGAGGTAAGGGTGCTAACCGGTTTCGAGACCGCTGCGCCGGTCTTCGACGCACGGTTTGACCACAGCCCCCAGTGGATCGCGTGGCTGGCCCGCGGCACGCTGCAGCTGCAGGAAGTGGAAACCGGCCGGTTGAGCGGGATTTTCTCTCACGAGGATTTTGTCACCGCTTACGCGATCGCGCCGCAGGGAACGATCCTTGCCAGCTGCGCCGCCAGGATGGTGGGCGGAGAAATGCTTCCTGCGATCACACTGTGGGATACCACAACCTCCATGGCGCTCCAAATGCTGGTGATGAACGAATCCGTGTATAACGTGCAATTTTCACCGGACGAGAAGTTGCTGGTAGCCGCGGTCGGAAGTGATTTGCAGTTGTGGGATCCGACCAGCGGGATGCTTCTCAATACGCTGAGTGGGCACTCGGACATCATCCTACAGCTCGCCATCTCGCCTGATCAGCACACCATCGCCACGTCCGGGTTGGATAACCAGCTCTTTCTATGGCAAATCATCGAGTGATCACCCGAAACGATCACTCCTTCTAACGAGTTTTTTCTCGAAATAATCCCTGTGGTATACTTCCTGCGCATTTTAGCGCCATGGTGCCCCCATGCCATTATTAACCGCTGTTAATCTCTCCAAGTCTTTCGGTCCGGTGGATATCTTCCCCGAGATGTCTTTCAGCGTTCCGCACCGCGCGCGCATCGGCCTGGTCGGCCCCAACGGGGTTGGCAAGACCACCTTATTGCGCATCCTGATCGGTGACGAAGAAGCCTCCAGCGGTAGCGTGCACCGCGCGCGCGATATCCGCATCGGCTACCTGCCCCAGGAAGCCGTCCTCGAGTCCTCGCGCACCGTGTGGGAGGAATGCCTGACGGTCTTCGAACCACTCCAAACCATGCAACAGGAGCTGCACCAATTTGAAAAAGCACTATCTGAGAATCCCGCATCGAACGAACTGATGGAATCCTACGGCGCGCTGCAAACGCGTTTCGAACGGGCGGGCGGGTATGAGTATGAAACCCGCGTGCGCATCACGCTGAGCGGGCTTGGTTTCAGCCGCGTGGATGAAAGGCGACCAGTCACGCAACTTTCCGGTGGTCAGCGCACCAGGGTGATGCTCGCCAAGCTGCTGCTTTCGGAACCTGACCTGCTGCTGCTCGACGAGCCAACCAACCACCTGGACATCTCGGCAGTGGAATGGCTGGAATCCTTCTTCAAGGATTGGCCCGGCGGGGTGCTGATCGTCTCCCATGACCGTTACTTCCTCGACCAGGTAACCAACCAGACCTGGGAAATGACCCCGGCGCTGGAAGGGTACCGCGGTAATTACAGTGCGTTCCTGGCGCAGCGCGAAGAGCGCTACAAGCGCCGCCTTGAAGAATACGAAGCCCAGCAGGAATTCATCGAGAAGGAAGAGGATTACATCCGGCGCAACATTGCCGGGCAGAACACACGCCAGGCGCAGGGAAGACGCAAACGCCTGGAACGCATGCTGGATGAAGCCAAGCTGACTCCGCCGCAGACTCGCCGAAGTCTGAAACTTGACCTGAGATCCTCCGGCCGCAGCGGCGATCTGGTGCTGCGCACGCGCTCGCTCTCGGTGGGTTACGTTGATGAAGGAAGACCGCTCTTTTCGGTGGACGACCTGGTGCTGGTGCGGGGTGAATGCGCTGCCATCATCGGACCCAATGGCGCTGGAAAAACCACCTTCCTCAAAACTATCCTCGAGCAAATCCCGCCCTACTCCGGCGAGACCATCCTGGGCGCCAGCCTGCAGATCGGCTACTTCGCCCAGGCGCACGAGGGATTGCACGCCGATTGGACCTTGATGGACGAGATCCAGGCAATGCGCCCCAAATGGCTGCCCGCTGAGATCCGCGATTACCTGGCGCGCTTCCTCTTCACCGGCGATGATGTGTTCAAGGAAGTCAACCTTCTTTCCGGCGGCGAACGCGGCAGGCTGGCCCTGGCCTGCCTGGCACTGCAGGGAGCAAACCTGCTGCTGCTCGACGAACCCACCAACCACCTCGACCTGCCCTCGCAGGAGATCCTGCAGGCCATCCTGTCGCAGTTCCAGGGCACCATCCTGCTGGTCTCTCACGACCGTTACCTGATCGACGCGCTGGCCACCCAGGTGTGGGAAGTGCTGCCCATTGAGCGCAAGTTAAGCGTTTTCAAGGGCACCTACAGCGAATATCGCGCCGCAAGGCAGGCTGCCGCCGCGACTGCCGCAGCGCAACCTGCAGAAAACAAGGTGAGCCTGAGCAGAAAGCCAGGCGCGAAGAACGGTTTGAGCAAAGGCGAACTTCAGAAACTGCTCGACCGCATTCATAAACTGGAAAACCAGATCGCCAGCCTGGAGGAACAGTCCCGTCTGATCGAAGCCCAGTTGAGCGACCCCCGCGTTGACCTGGCCAAAGTGCAAAAACTCGGCGGCGAATACTCGCGGGTCCAATCGGAACTTGAAGAATGCGTCCATTTATGGAGCGAGCTGAGCGGCACATTGCATAACGAATGATCCCGGCTGATTGGCCGGGATCACGATTTTCTAAACCGCTACTTTCATCCTCCCCATTCAGAAAGGTTCAGGAAATCGTAATTATTCTCGCTCGCGTCGAGTTTCGCGATCGGCGGGAGCACACGCTTGAATTGCGATTTGCGCACGCGGTCAATGACAGCCCGGACAAATTCACGCGCGAACCCTTTTTCCACGCATTCTTCCGGAGAAACGCGCTGATCGACAAGCAGGTGCAGCACCTGGTCCACATCGGCATAGGTAAAACCCAGCTCGCCTTCATCAGTCTGCCCGACCCAAAGATCAGCCGACGGCGGCTTGGTGATGATCACTTTGGGCACGCCCAGTGCGCGCGAAAGCTGCCTGACCTGGATTTTGTACAGGTCGCCCAGCGGATTGAGCGCGTTGGCCGAATCGCCATAAAGGGTGGTGTAACCGAGCAGGTACTCGGTCTTGTTGCCGGTGCCCAGCACAAGTCCCTTGAACGCCGCGGATTGGTCAAACAGGACGATCATGCGTTCACGCGCCATGATATTTCCTTTGCGCAGTTCATCCATCTCCGGAAAACGCGTGAACAACGGCTCGACCATGTCGGTGATGGGGATGGTGAGGCTGGGGATTCCCAGCGCGTCGATGACCAGCTGCGCGTGCTCCATGGATTCTGCCGACGAGGTGCGGTAAGGCATACGCACGCCGAGCACGTTTTCCGCCCCCAGCGCATCCACCGCCAGGTAACACGCCAGGGTGGAGTCCAACCCACCGGAAAGCCCCACCACCAGCCTGGTGTACCTGGCTTTTGCCACTTCCTCGCGGATGAAGGTGGTGAGTTTGCTACGAACAAGGTCGGTATCAACGGTCAGGTCAATCATGTTTTCCTCCTGTGTGGCGCGGATCAAAGGTATGTCGTTGTCAGGTGAAACCCCACCCCCACCAATTTTATCAAGTTTTGGTCCCGCCGCCCGCACAAACCCCCCGATCAGCGCGAAGCTGGCAGCCAGCGCCAACGCGAACAACAGGTCGCTGCGGATGCCTCTCCAGACCGGCACGGGATCCGCCCTGAACCAGGTCAGGACGGCTAAATGCAGCGAAAAGAAGAAGCCGCTCAAAGCGAACCTGTAACCGGGTTTCCTTCCGCGGGTCAACCTTTCCACCAAGTAAAGGATGACAACCAGGCTGAGCGCTGCGACGAGCTGAAGCGGGAAGCGCGATTGCATCACGCCGGCTGCATCCGGGGAGAGCAGCCAGCCAAAGCTCCCGGGTTCGGGAACAGACCCGTACGCCACGCCCTCAGCCCATAAGCCAAGCCAGGCAGCCGCGCCCAGCGGCATCAACAACAGGCTCATGTGATCAAGTGTCGCACTGACGCCCCGGCGCAGGAGCAGGGCGCCCAGCGCGGCAAAGAACACCCCTCCAGCGAGCGCGCCGTACGCGTTCAACCCGCCCTGCCAGAAACGAGCGACCTGGTCAGGGTGCCCCGCGTAATAAGACCCATGCAGTAAAATATACCCCGCGCGTCCGCCCAGCAGCGCCCCCGCCAGCGTGATCAGCCCGCCAAGGACAGCGCGCAGTGCATCACGTTCAGCAGTGGAACGATAAATGCGCCACAAACCAAGCGACGCCCCAAAACCAACCAGCAGCGGGAATAAACGCAGGGAAATCATTTTTTAGTGCGAATGGATTTAAAAAACCGGTCAAAGACCGGTATTACTCGACAGCTTCGACGCTTTCAACTTCAGGGAAGAATTGGCGCACAGTTCCTTCCACCCAGCCTTTGATCGTGACCGGTGTGTGCGGGCAGCCAATGCAGGCGCCGCCCAGGCGCACCTTGACCACCTTGCCGTCAAAGGATACGTATTCCACTTCGCCGCCGTGGTAGGTGGCAATGTAAGCGCTCAATTGCTCGATCAGACCCTTCAGTTGTTCGGTTTTCGTGAATCCGTTCTCTGTCATCGCTGCTCCTTAACACTAATTGTCGTCCTGGCAGGTCATCGCCAGGTTGATCATGCTCATGATCTGCTCGTGGATCTTTGCCGGTTGCTGCGCGACCGACAGGGCGATCTTTTCCAATAATACCACGCCTGTCTCATGATGGAGCTCGCAAAACTTCTGTAACCTGTATGCCTGAAGGCGATATACGGAACAAGGACTGATGGCTGTGACCGTGGAT
This sequence comes from Anaerolineaceae bacterium UBA2260, assembly GCA_002347485.1. Classification (GTDB taxonomy): domain Bacteria; phylum Chloroflexota; class Anaerolineae; order Anaerolineales; family Anaerolineaceae; genus UBA6107. The sequence continues at coordinate 34,399 of DDXM01000065.1, forward strand.
GAGTAAACTTCGCGCCCGAGGATGGAAGACCAGCCAAACACGCCGCCGGAAGACAACTTTCCGACCGAGATCTCGGGTGCGTCGTACGGTTTGTGCGTGATCTCGACTTCGCCGCTGACGACGATATAAAGGTTGGTCGCGCGACAATTTTGCCGCAGGATCGCCTCTCCAGCGGAAAAGCTCGCCACCTCGATGATTCTTTTCAACTCATCGAGTTCCTCTTCAGTAAAGCCGTCAAAAAGCGTTAATTTCAATTGTTCATCTGTTAACATGTTTTTATCTTAATTCACAACACTTCCTAAAGGTAGTGGAATTATTACCATTCTCCACGGATAAAACTCACGAACAATGCATGATGTCCAATGCTGTCACTTTTTTACGGGTTAAGCATCCAAGAGTAAGAAAAATTATTTTGGAGACCACAAGCATGGACATGATCATCGATTTTCCTGGCGGCGCGCGGGTTGACGCCCATTTTGGACCCTACACGGTTGTCACCGATCAACCACCCGCCGGGGGTGGCAAGGGCATGGCGCCCACTCCCTTCGCTATTTTTATTTCCAGCCTTGGCACCTGCGCCGGGATCTACGTGCTGGGGTTCTTGCGCCAACGCAATCTGCCAACGGAAAACGTGCGTATCATTCAGCGCGTCTACGCCAGCCCGTCCACCGGGTTGATCGACAACGTGGAAATGGAAATCCAGGTTCCTCCTGAGATCCCCGAAAAATACCACAAAGCTCTTATCCTTTCAGCTGAACTATGCAAGGTAAAGCAGCAGATGGAAGCCCCCCCGCAATTCAACATCACCACCCGCACACTATGAAAAATCACCGGTCTCTTTATTGAGACCGTTTTTATGAGTCGTATAAATCATCCGGTTGTTCGGATGGCGTGACGAGCGTGAACCCGTTCTCTTTGAACACGCGCAGCGGCACATGGTACGCGCGGCTAAGGATCTCATCGCGCAGCACCTCTTCAGGTTTTCCTACCACCGCCAACCTGCCGCCCACCAGTAGCCCCACCAGGTCGGCGTAGCGCGAGATCAGGTTCAGGTCGTGCAGGGTGACCACCACCGTGCGCGGCTGCATTCCGGCTGCCAGTTCGTTCATTGTAGGATGTGCCAGCTTGTAAACGCGTTGCATCAAGTTGACCTGGTATTGCATATCCAGGTGTGTGGTAGGCTCATCCATCAGCAGCAAGGGTGATTCCTGCGCCAGCGACCGCGCCAGAAGCAGGCGTTGCTGCTCGCCGCCGGATAACTGGTCAACCGTCCGCGTGCGTAAGTCCAAAAGATCCATCTTTTCCAACGCTTCGTCAATGATCGCCTGGTCACGGTCGGAAAGCCTGCCCAGCCAGTCAAGGTGCGGGGTGCGCCCCATCGCCACCACCTCCTCTGCTGTGAAAGCCGCGGGAATGCTGCGCGCCTGCGGCACGACCGAGATCAAGCGCGCGCGCTGCTGCGGATGCAGACGGGAAACATCGCTGCCGTATACGCGCACGCTGCCGCTCAACAGGGGCAACACCCCGCTCACCGCGCGGATGAGGGTAGTCTTGCCTGAGCCGTTGGGGCCAATAAGCGCCAGCACGCTGCCCTCCGCCAGCCGCAGGGAGATCTCACGGATGATGGGCTGGGCGTTATAACCGGCGCTGATCGAGTTGATTTCAAGCATACACTTCACCAGTAGTTCTGCGCCTTCGAGCGCTTAAGGATCCACAAGAAGAACGGCGCGCCAAGCAGCGCGGTGACAATGCCCACCGGCACCTCCTGTGGGGCGATCACCGTGCGTGCCGCCACATCCGCAAGCAGCAGCATGCTCGCGCCCCCCAGCATGGAGAGGGGGATCAACCGGCGGTAATCCCCTCCCCACACCAGCCGGATAATGTGTGGAACCACCAATCCAACAAACCCGATGATGCCGGCAAAAGCCACCGCCGCCGCGGTTGCCAGCGTCGCTAGTAAAATGGTAATCCAGCGCACCCGCTGCACGCGGATGCCAAGCTGCTGCGCCTGCTCCTCGCCGAACTGCAGCACGTTTAGGGGATGCCCGATGAGCACCAGACCGGTGAGACCCAGCGCAATGTAAGGTAGAACGCCCAGCAGCGGCTGCCAGCCGGTCATCATCGCGCCGCCCATCAACCAAACGAGTGCGCGGCGCACTTCGCCTGTGGACTGGATCATCAGCCCGGATGTAAGAGCGGAAGCGAACGAACTGACCGCCACCCCAGCCAGCAGAAGGTTGGTGGTGGGCACAGTCTTGCCCACGCGCGCCAGCATGGTCACCACCGCCACAGTGATCACGCCGCCCGCAAAAGCCGCCAGGGGTACAGTCATCACGCCACCTGTTTCGTAAGGCGAGCGGATGAGCATCGCCGTTATTGCGCCCAACCCCGCGCCGGAGGAGATGCCAATGAGGAACGGGTCAGCAAGCGGATTGCGAAAGAGCCCCTGGTACGCCCCGCCGCTGCCTGCCAGCGCCGCCCCCACGAACATAAGCATCAGCATATGGGGCAGGCGCAGCCCGCTGAGAATCTTAAGATAGACGCCGTTCGGGTCGAGCGTCGAGGTTACCCCGCGCAGCGCTGAGAGGATGACATCCCCCAGGGTGTTGAGCGGGATGGACACGCTGCCAACCGCCACGCTGAGCAATGCCGACGCGATCAGGATCGCGACGAGGATCAGGTAGGGTGGCAGCGCGTGACGTTTTTTCATTGGTAGAGTTCAGGATGGATCAGTTTTGCCAATTCTTCGAGCCCATCAACCAGGCGCGGACCCGGGCGGCTGACCAGGTCATCATTGAACGGAAGGACGCGCCCTTCGATCACAGCGGTCAGTCCTTCCCAACCGGCACGGGCAGCCACCTGCTCGGGGGTCACTCCCCAGATGGCGTCACCCAGCAGGATGTAGTCCGGGTCTTGCACCAGCAGCTCTTCGATGCTGATCTGCGCCCAGGCGGAGGTCAACCCCGCGGCAGCGTTCTCGCCACCGGCCGCGCGGATGAGCTCATCCATAAAGCTGCCGGGTCCTGGCGTCCAGGGTTTCGCAGGGTCCGTGCCATCCAGTTCATAGAATACCAGCGGTCGCGTTTCTGTTTTGGCGATGGTATCCGTAATGGCTTGCACCCGCTCGCGCAGGCTGGCGCTGAGCGCTTCAGCCTCGTCCTGATGCCCGCTTAAGCTCCCCACGGTTGAGATGAGCTCATAAATACCATCCAGGCTGGCTGGATTGGAGAGGTAATACACGGTCAAACCCAGGTCTTCCAGCGCTTTTACCTGCTCGGGCGTATTGATCTCTGCCGCGATCACCAGGTCAGGCTGCAGGCTGGCGATGGTTTCCATCGAGTAATTGCCCATTGACCCGCCCACATCCTGGATGGATTGGGCTTCAGCAGGGTAATTGGAGAAGCTGTCGCGCCCCACAACTTGTGCCCCGGCGCCCACCGCGAAGAGAGTCTCGGTGACGGACGGGGAGAGCGATACGATGCGCTGCGCTGGTTGAGACAGCGAAACCTCGCGCCCCAACCCGTCCTGCAGACTGATCGCGTCTTTCTGCCCCGCGCTGGGCAGCGCAGCGCAACCGCTGATCAGGAATACAGCTAGAAGTAAGGAAAATGTTGTTGCGATCGTTTTTTTCATTAAATAACCCTTTATCAATAGAATAGTCAGGATAAATAAATCCCAACCGCTTCAGGTTGGGATTCGCGTTTTGTTTCGGCGAGTGCCCACCTCCTTTCAGCGAGAGTGTGGTAACACCCTTCCTGGCGGGCGACCTGGCTTATCAGGAGGGTCCTGAATCACAGTTGCGCGACAGCACCGGAATCTCACCGGTTTCGCCTTTAAGCCACCCTGTTCGGGTTGAGCACCAAAAAGGACTATTGAATTTCATTCATTCTACATGCGCTTCATGAAAGGGTCAAGTCATAAAACGATATTTACACGGAATTCAAGGTATCTGTCAAGGCTATCCATCAGTTCGACCTGTTGGCTGTATAATAATCGCACACAGGAGGAGTCGTGAAGAGAGTTCCCTACGAAGTTCGCGTTGGTGAATTTTTAAGGCAGAAGGGTTTAAAACTTGTGCTGGCGGAATCCTGCACAGGCGGGCTGGTGGGCAACCTGATCACCAACATCGCCGGGTCCTCTGATTATTACCTGGGCAGCGTGACCGCTTACGCCTATGAAGCCAAGGAAGCGCTGCTGGGTGTGAAACACGAGACGCTGCTGAAGTACGGCGCGGTCAGCCGCCCAACCGTGTTGGAAATGGCAGCGGGCTCGCGGCGCGCGCTGGCCGGGGATATCCCGCTGGAGACCATCATTGGCGTTTCCATCAGCGGCATCGCCGGCCCTGGCGGCGGCCTGCCCGAAAAGCCGGTCGGCACGGTGTGGTTTGGCATGAGCACCCCGGACGGGGATTGGGCCTGGCGCTACCTCTTCCACGGCGATCGGGTGCAAAATAAACGTTCCGCAGCGCGCACTGCGCTCAAGCTGGTCATCGCCTATCTTTCCGGCACACTGCCGCCTGAGACTCCTTTCACTTAATCTATTCTCCAGGGTATTACGAGCAAACCACATGGAAGTCAACCAATCTACGTTGAAAGTGCTTATTCTCACCGCGGATGCCGGTTTTGGTCACCGCAGCGCGGCCAAGGCGGTGGCTGAAGCCTTACACATTAAATATGGGTCAGCGGTTGAAACAAATATCGTAAATCCTCTCGACAGCGATCAAGCTCCGTTCTTTCTGCAGGATAGCCAGGAGGATTATGACCAGTGGGTGCAACAGATTCCTGAGCTGTACAAACTGGTATACGAAGCCAGTGATAGGCGAATCCCCACGCGAATCATGGAAGACTCGCTTGGTGTCCTCCTTTATGATGCGATTGAAGAGACTTTCGAAAGAAACAAGCATGATGTTGTGTTGAACACTTATCCGCTGTACCAGGCTGCCATTACCCGGTTTTTCAGGCATCAAAAAACGCATATCCCTGTATTTACAGTCATCACCGACCTGGCAACCGTTCACAGTTTGTGGTTCCACAAAAAGGTTAACGGCTGCCTGGTTCCCACAGACATCGTCGCGAAAATGGCAATCAGTAACGAGATTCCAGAAAAAAAGGTCCACATCACCGGAATACCGGTCTATCCTGATATCTGTCTTGAAACCCGCGACCAACAGGAAATTCGTGAGTCGTTGAACTGGCAGACCGGCATCACAACGATCCTGGCTGTGGGCAGCCGCCGCAGCAAGCAAATGTCAGAAATGCTCAACGTCGTCAATCACTTTGGTGCAAACCTGCAACTGGTCGTGGTTACTGGCAAGAACGAAGCGATGTACCAGTTACTTCAAGGGATCGACTGGCATATATCTGTCCATTTATTTGATTATGTTGACAACATGCCCTCACTAATGAAGGCTTCTGACATGATCATTTGCAAAGCCGGAGGCCTGATCGTGGCTGAATCACTCGCCTGTGGATTGCCTTTGATCCTCACCGACATCATCCGCGGTCAGGAGACCGGCAACGCGGATTACGTCGAGTCTGCCAAAGCTGGTGTCGTGGTAAATTCGCAGATGGAATTGCTTGAATCGTTACAACACTTTCTAATGAACGACCAGGCTATGCTCAAGCAATACACCGAGAATGCCCGCGCCATCGGTCGTCCAAAATCCGCCTTCGAGGTGGCCAAAATTCTCTGGGATTCGGTGCGCGGTCAGCAAGTCGATGATGATCCTACTGCCGCGGATTTACACTGATGGATGAACGGCGAATCAGCATCGCTGTCATTGTTTCCGCGCGAGCAGAATGGGCGGTCACCCGAGAAGTGTTCAATGATCCCGTCGTGGAATCGTCGCCGCTGGGTGCGTATTTCACCACCCACCTGGCAGGCACGGATTGTTTGCTCTTTCACGGCGGCTGGGGCAAGGTGGCAGCCGCGGCCAGCGCGCAGTACGTCATTGACCGCTGGCAGCCGCGGCTTGTCGTCAACCTCGGTACCTGCGGCGGGTTTGATGGGCTTGTCGATGTTGGCGAGGTCATCCTGGTCAATGAAACCGTGATTTACGATATCTACGAACGCATGGTCGATCCGCTGGCTGCGCTCGCTCATTATGCCACGCGCATCGACCTTACCTCATTCCGTCAGCCTTACCCCCAGGAAGTGCGCATCGGTCGGCTCATCTCCGCCGACCAGGATATCGATCCGGCCATGGTTGCAGTGCTGGCGGCTGATTTCTCCGCCGTCGCCGCGGATTGGGAATCTGGCGCCATCGCCTGGACGGCAGCCCGCAACAACACCCGGGTGCTGATTCTGCGCGCGGTGAGCGACCTGGTGAGCGCGGAGGACGGCGAGCTCTACAGGCAGGGAGATTTCAAAGACCGCGCCCGCGAGGTGATGCTGCCGCTGCTGCGCGCGCTTCCGGCGTGGTTAAACTGCGCTTTTCAGGGATAAAAAAGTGAGCCGGAGTAAAGACTCCGGCTGCGTTTTTTTTATTTACTTGCTTCCCAGTCTGGCGCGTTCTTCCTCCACGATCCGCGGTTCGAGCTTGCGGAACAGCGGCTGCGGCTGGCGCAGCACCTGACCGGCATTCAGCTGGCTAGGCTCCCAGACACCGGTTGCCCCACTGTGATCGTACAGGAGAATCGTGTGCTCCCCCAGGCTGTCTGTGACGGTGCGCGTTTCCTGCCTGCCGAACAGGCTGCCATCATAACCCAGGAAGCCATGCAGCCGATCGCTGGTGAAGGGTAGGAAGGGCGCGAACAGCGTCTTCAATGAGTCGATCGCCCGCAGCGCGGTGTAGATGGAGCGGCCAGCCGCTGCTTTATCCGTTTTTACCGTCTGCCACGGCGCGGTTACATCCAGGTACTTATTGACCTCTGAGGCCAGGTGCATTGCTTCTGCCAGCGCCGCCCGCAGGTGCACGGCTTCCATTTCCACAGCAACGGTCTTGAAACCACTTTCGATCTCCGCGAGCAGGTCGCTGTCGAGCGTGGTCAGTTCACCGGGTTCCGGCACCACGCCCTGCCAGTGCTTATAGGTGAATGAAAGCACACGGTTCGCCAGGTTGCCCCAGGTGGCTACCAGCTCATCGTTGTTGCGGTGATAAAAATCATCCCAGTCCCAATCGGTGTCCTTGAATTCCGGCATGGTGACGGTGAGGTAATAGCGCAGGGGATCAGGGTCGTAGCGGGTGAGAAAATCGGATCCCCAGATCGCCCAGTTACGGCTGCCGGAGATCTTTTGTGATTCGATATTCATGAACTCGTTCGCTGGCACGTCGTAAGGCAAGAGCAGCGGTTGAGGCACATGGCTGCCATTGATCTCGTCAAAATCCGCGCCCATGCCGATCAACTGCGCCGGCCAGATGATGGCATGGAAGGGAATGTTATCCTTGCCAATAAAGTAGTAGCTGCGTGCGTCGCCATTCTGCCACCAGCCGCGCCAGGCTTCACGATCGCCTTTCAATTGACTCAATTCGATGGATGCGGACAGGTAACCGATCACCGCTTCAAACCAGACGTAAAGGCACTTGGTCTCCCATTCCTCACCATCTTCCAGAACCTCTTTGGGTAGCGGCACACCCCAATCCAGGTCGCGCGTGATCGGCCGCCCATGCAGCCCATCCGCCAGGATCTGCCCGAGGGATTGGCGCAGCACGTTTGGGCGCCAGTAGGATTCGCGAACCTTGAGGAATTCCACCACCAGGTCCTGCAGGCGCGCGAGGTCGAGGTAATAATGTTCGGTGCTCCGCAATTCAGGGGTCGAGCCGTCGATTTTTGACCGCGGGTTGACCAGCAGGGAGGGTTCTAACAGGTTGCCGCATTTATCGCACTGGTCGCTGCGCGCACCCTCATAGCCGCAAATGTAACAGGTGCCTTCCACGTAACGGTCGGGTAGGAACCTTTTCTGGTTGGGAGAATACCACTGATCCTGGCTTTCTTTGTACAGGTAGCCATTGCGCTTCAACGCCAGGAACACGTTCTGCGCAACCGTAATGTGATTGTCAGTGTGCGTGCTGGTAAACAGATCGTAAGTTAATCCCAGCTTTTGGAACAGGTCAATGAAGCCAGCGTGAAAACGCTGGTAGACCGCGAAGGGGGTGCTCTGTTCCGCGTCAGCGCGCACGGTGATGGGGGTGCCNNGCGTTGGCATAAGGCCAGGCTGCCGCTACAAGGATGTGTTCAGTCATCTTTCACCTCGGTGGTAAATTGAGTGTGGGTATTCTATCACGATTCCCACCAGGATTTCTCCCGCTCTCATTCTCGCATCCATTCCGGCGTCCCCTGACAAACAAGCGCTCAGCCAAATTTTTAGAACTTGACCATATCCATGGCGGATGTTATGATTTTTTCCAAGGATAAAGAATGAACAAAAAATCAACTTCTCCAACCAACAATAATGGATCGCTTGACCCACTACTGGAAAATGAAAAGCCCGCCGTGGATGAAACCAGATCGCCGGCGGAAAATATTTGGGAAAAACTTGTTCACCTGGGTTTAGGTGAAACCGCCTTGCGCGTCGGAACGGGGGTGGTTTCGCTGATCCTCGTGGTGGTCGTGGTGTGGGTGATGAGCAATTTTGTATTAAAGAACCAGGCGCTTCCCACCGAGGAACCCACACCCACCGGCTCTGCATTGGAAGGCTCCGGCGGCCCGCTCATCCAAGTAAACGAGGAAATCACTGTCGAAGAACTGCTCTACAGCGGGTTCACTGTCAGCCGCCTGGCGCAGGTGCACACTGATCGCCCAGCGGGACCGCGCACAGAGATCATCGAGTACACCATCCAACCCGGTGATACCCTGTTCGGCATCGCGGAGAAGTACGGCTTGAAACCGCAAACCTTGCTCTGGAGCAACCGCCACATTCTGGGCGATGACCCGCACAATATCTTCCCCGGGGTAGACATCCTCATCCCGACGATCGATGGCGCCATTTACTTCTGGAACCAGGGTGATGGGTTGAACGGGGTTTCAAATTTTTATAAAGTGACCCCTGATGACATTATCGACTGGCCTTCCAACAATCTGGATCGCGCCATACTGGGCGATCTGTCATTGCCCAACATCGCGCCCGGCACGATGCTTTTCATTCCAGGCGGTGAGGGCCAGTTCACAGACTGGTTGCCACATTACTCTCGAGACGTTCCCGCCGAATCCTCCATTCCGGGCGGCTGCGGTATCATCACTGAAGGGTATATCGGCTACGGCACTTTCATCTGGCCGACGACTGAAACCTATTTATCCGGCTACGACTACTCCCCGGAAACCAATCACCGCGCCATTGATATTGCCGGTCGGATCGGTAACCCGGTATGGGCGGTTGACGCGGGTGTGATCGTCTACGCCGGCTGGAATGACCGCGGCTATGGAAATCTGATCGTGGTCGACCACGGCAACGGCTGGCAATCCGTTTATGCGCACCTGGATACTTTTCTGGCGTTCTGCGGTCAAAGCGTGGACCAGGGAGAACAGATCGGCACGCTGGGTACCACCGGCAACTCCACCGGCCCGCACCTGCACTTTGAACTGCGGCACGAGAATTACGGTATTGTCAACCCTTGGGACTTCCTGCAGTGATCCGCTAACCCAAGAACCCCGGGTAATGGAGCCTGGGGTTCTCTTTTTAACCCGCGGGATTGTATAATAAAGTTAGCGAGGTGTCCCATGAATCCCAATCCCCCAGTGCGCCGCTCCCCGATCGCCGGGGCGTGGTATCCATCCAACCCGGAAGTGCTGCGCAGCGAGATCGACGGCTATATTGACGCAGCCAGTGAATCAACCCTTCCCGGAGAAGTGATCGGTTTGATCGCGCCTCACGCCGGTTATTTCTACTCAGGCCATACCGCCGGCTACGCTTACCGTTCCGTAAAAGGAATGTCCTTCGATACTTGCGCGATATTTTCACCCCTGCACGACTATATGCCCAATAATTTTCTCACCTCCGCGCACGAAGCCTACGCCACCCCGCTCGGCCAGGTACCCGTTGACCACGAACTGGTCGAGGCGTGCTCGAGAAGTGTTGAATCAGCCACAGGTGACACGCTGCAGCACATCGCCAATGACCGTGAACATTCACTCGAGATCCAACTGCCCTTCCTGCAGCGCGCGCTTGCCGCCCCTTTCACCCTGCTGCCGGTGATGGTGCGCACGCACGATCCGGTATTGCTCGAAACCGCCGCAAAAGCGATCGCCGAGTGCTTGAAAGGGAAAAATATTCTCTTTGTCGCCAGCACAGACCTCTCGCACTTCTACGATGAACAGGAAGCCAACACGCTGGATACCACTATGCTAAACCGCATGACCGCTTTTGCGCCGGAGGGCGTGCTCAAGGCGGAACGCTGCGGCGAAGGATTCGCTTGCGGCGCCGGCGCGGTCGCGCTTATGCTGTGGACGACCCGTTTTCTTGGCGCGAGCCAGGTTACCCTGTTGCATCACAGCACCTCAGCGGATGCCTCGGGGGATTCCAGCCGCGTGGTGGGTTACGGCGCCCTGGCAGTGACACGCTAGAAAAATAAGAACAGGTCATCGATGCCCTCTTTCGCGCGCGTTTCTGTCAACATTCCCCAGTTGACCGGCTTGTTTGATTACCATATCCCGGCCGAATACGCGGAACTGGTTCAACCCGGCGTGCTGGTGAACGTGCCTTTCGGCAGGCAGACCGCGCAAGGGGTCGTGGTCGACCTGGTGGATGAACCTGCGGTCGCAGATACAAAAGATCTCGCGGCGCTGGTGGATGATGAGCCAGTGCTCACAACCTACCAGTTGCAACTAGCGCACCGCATGGCGCAGGATAACCTTGCCACCCTTTCACAATGCCTGGACTTAATAGTACCGCCCGGGCTGAGCCAGCAGGCGGATATTCTCGTTCAGCGGGAGATAAGCGAAGCGCCCACCGATCTCACACCGCTTCAGAAGCGCCTGCTTGACCTGCTGGAAAGACGCGGGGCGTTACGCGGCCGCCAGGTGGACGCCGCGCTGCCCCGGGCGAACTGGCGCGACAGTCTGCCCGCGCTGGTCAAGCTCGGAGTGGTATCCAGCCGCTCGGTGTTGCCGCCTCCTGCGGTGCGCCCCAGGGTCGTGCGAACCGCCCAGTTCAGCGCTCCGCCCGGCTGGCGCGAAGATTCATCATTGAACATTGGACGCGTTGGTTCAGCAGCGCTGGAGCGCCGCCAGGCAGCCCTTACCTACCTCGAAGCGCAAGCCATCCCGGTCAATGTCAGCTGGGTGTACGCTGCGAGCGGCGCTTCTTCTAAGGATCTGACCCGCCTGGCTGAGCAGGACCTGGTGCGCCTGGGCGAGACCGAGATCTGGCGCGACCCCCTGGAGCATCTCAAGCCAGTGCTGACTAACACTCCGGTCTTTACATCCGACCAGGACGTCGTATGGCAGCAGATCGCGCCTCAATTCAGCGACGCAAAGCAGCGCGTACCGAACCTGCTGGTAGGCGTCACTGGTTCAGGCAAAACGGAGATCTATCTACGCGCTGCGAGTGAAGCGCTGGCTGCGGGTAAGGGAGTGTTGATCCTGGTGCCCGAGATCGCCCTCACCCCGCAAACGGTTAAGCGGTTTTTTGCCCGTTTTCCCGGGAAGGTTGGGCTGGTGCACTCCAAACTCTCACCCGGCGAGCGGTATGATACCTGGCGGCGCATCCGCGCCGGGCTGCTGCCCATCGTGGTCGGCGCGCGCAGCGCGCTCTTCTCACCGCTGCCTGACCCAGGTTTGATCATCATAGACGAAGCGCATGACCCTTCGTACCGCCAGGAGGATACCCTGCCCCATTACCACGCGGTGCAATCGGCTATCACGCTCGCGGAGCTCACCGGCAGCTGCCTGCTGCTTGGCAGCGCCACCCCAGGGGTCGAAACCCTGTACCAATTCGAGAAAAAACGTTGGAATATTATCCGCCTTCCCAACCGCGTGCTTAATCAGATCGAGGAAGCAGCCAACACCTCCCCGGCGCAACCGGTTTATGGAGAACTTCCAAAAGTGCAGGTGGTGGACATGCGCGCGGAGTTGAGAGCTGGTAACCGCTCTGCCATTAGCCGCTCACTGCGTGAAGAACTTGCCGGGGTCTTAAAGCGCGAAGAACAGGCCATCCTCTTCCTCAACCGGCGCGGTAGCGCATCGTATGTCTTCTGCCGTGATTGCGGTTTCGTGCTGCGCTGCCCGCGTTGCGAAACGCAGCTCACATATCACGAGGACGAATCCGCGCTGATCTGCCACACCTGCAATTACCGCCGCGCCCTGCCACAAAAATGCCCAAACTGCGGTGGCACAAACATCAGGCAGTATGGCATGGGCACCGAAAGCCTCGAATCCGCGGTGCTCAAGGAGTTCCCTGGCACGCGGGTGCTGCGCTGGGACGCAGACACCGCCCGTTTCAAAGGCGCGCATGACCTGATCCTCGACCACTTCACCCAGCACCGCGCCGATATTCTCATCGGCACCCAGATGCTCGCCAAGGGACTGGACCTGCCGCTGGTGACGCTGGTAGGGGTGGTGCTGGCGGACGTGAGCCTCAACCTGCCGGATTTTCGCGCCGCCGAACGCACTTACCAGCTTCTCACCCAGGTGGCCGGGCGCGCGGGACGCAGCAGCCGTGGCGGACGAGTAATATTGCAGACCTTCCAGCCTGACCATTACGCCATCCAGGCCGCCGCTGCCTATGACGCGCACGGTTTTTACCAGGCTGAGCTTGCCTGGCGGCAGAAAACCGGGTATCCGCCTTATTCCCGCTTGTTGAAGATCGAGTTCCGTCACTCAGACGCACTGGCGGTACAAAAGGCTGCTCTCGCCGCTGGGGAGCAGCTCGCGGCAGCGATCGCCGCGCAAAATTATCGCAACACCTCGCTCATCGGTCCGGTGCCATGCTTTTATCACAAGCGTGCCGGGATCTATCGCTGGCAGCTCATCATCCGCGCGCCCGACCCGCGCAAAGTGCTGGATGCTCATCCACTGACTTCATGGCAGCCCGGCGGGTTGAGCATGGATTACAACCTGGACCCGATCAACCTGCTTTAAATCAAAAAACGGGAGGTTGGTACCTCCCGTTCGTTATGCAAGTGTTCTAGTATCCCAGCACAGACCAGGGATTAACGAACCCACCGTTCAACCGCACTTCAAAGTGAAGATGGGAACCGTACGAGCGGCCGGTATCCCCAGCCGCGCCGATCACGCCGCCTTGATAGACGCCCGACCCGCAGGAAACGTAGACCTGCGAAAGGTGGGCGTAGAGGGTTTCCCAACCATTCCCATGGTCAATGACCACCAGGTTGCCGTATCCAGAGTCATTCCAGCCGGCATAAACAACCGTGCCAGAATCCGCGGCATACACCGGATCACCCGTGGACGCCGAGAGGTCGATCGCCAGGTGGTAGCTTGAGAAATCAAAACCGGATAAGCTCGTTGAACTGGTGGGGAAGATGAAGCCACCGGATCCAATCAAAGCGTAATTGGTTGAAGCGCAGCCACCAGGACCCGCAATCACGCGCGTCGCGCCCGACCCGGAGGTGTAAGGCAGCGGCACGATCCATGACTGAATCTCGCGGTATCCCCCGGGGATCATCACATATTCGAGCCCTTCCGTGGAAGGCATGTTGACATCCAAATGGTTGGAAGGCCAGCGGATGATGTCATTGACATCCACATAATACTTTTCTGCCACCTTATCCAGCGTGTCGCCTTCCCTCCATTTGTAGTACACCCCGTCTGTCGGGGGGATGGTCAGGCGCCAGCCGGGACTGAGAAAGGTCGGATCGTCATTGAGCAGATCATAATTGGCGTAAAGGATGGACTCGGCGTCGAGACCGAATTTTCCAGCGATCCCAAAAATAGTATCGCCTTCCTCTACAGTGTACTTGATGGCGAAGTGACGCGTCCCTTCCGGCAGGATCGTATCGGGATCGACAGCCCTCACCAACGCGTAATCCGCCCTGGCGCGGGAAATCTCAGGCAGCTCAACCGGATTGCTTTCAGCCACCTTTACAGGTTCGGCAGCTTTCGCATCCGTCTTGAATGGGTTGAACTTAAACAGGATTGACAGTAATACTGCTACCACTAAGAGGGTACCGGCCCAGGAGAGGACGACTGCCCATGATTTCGCTGAAAACTCTCTTTTCTGGTTCGCCGCAGCAGGAGGGTTGACCTCTTGCTGTTCAGAGGGCGTCACAGCGGGTTCGATTTTCTTTACCACTAATCCTCCGTCAGGTTCTCCAGGAATTCCTGATTATCCTTGCTGCGGGAAAGCCGCTGCAGGATAGCTTCCGTTGCCACTGCGGGATCCATGCCCGCGCCTTGCGGCGGTTGGCCGATCATTTGCAGGTACATGCGGCGCATCAACCACACGCGGGGCAGGATGTCCGGTCCGAGAAGCAGTTCTTCGCGCCGGGTGGATGAACGCTCGATGTCGATCGATGGGAAAACGCGGCGTTCCTGCAGACGGCGCGACAAATGCAACTCCATGTTGCCGGTACCTTTGAACTCTTCATACACAACGTCGTCCAGGCGCGAACCGGTGTCGACCAGCGCTGTGGCGATGATGGTGAGCGACCCACCCTCTTCGATATTACGCGCCGCGCCGAAGAACTTTTTAGGCGGGTACAAGGCCGAGGGATCCATACCACCGGAGAGTGTGCGACCGGATGGATTAACCACCATGTTGTACGCCCGCGCGAGCCTGGTTAACGAATCCATCAGGATGACCACGTCGCGACCGATCTCCACCAGGCGCTTTGCGCGCTCGAGGGTGATCTCTGCGGTGCGCACGTGAGCGGTGACGGGTTCATCAAAGGTGGAAGCGACCACTTCCGCGTCCACTGAGCGATCCATGTCAGTCACCTCTTCAGGCCGTTCGCCGATGAGGGCGATGATCAGGTGGATCTCGGGATTATTGGCGGTGATGGAGTTGGCCAGTTGTTTGAGGATGGTGGTCTTGCCGGCTTTAGGCGGGGAAACGATCATGCCGCGCTGTCCGCGCCCAATGGGCGCGATGAGGTTAATGAGGCGCGAGGAAAGGATGGAGCGGTCCGTCTCGAGGTCAAAACGTTTGTCCGGGAAGATCGGCGTCAGGCTTTCGAACGCGATGCGCTTGCGCATCTCTTCCTGCGGGACGCCGTTCACGCTTTCCACCTTGAGCAGTCCATAATGGCGCTCAGCATCACGCGGCGGGCGCACCACGCCGATCACAAGGTCGCCCATGCGCAGGTCATGCCGTCGCAGTTGGGCCTGGGATACGTAAACATCCTCCGGTCCGATCGAGTAGTTCGTGCGTAAAAAACCGACCCCTTCAGGGGTGATCTCCAGCACACCTCCGCGCATTTCCACGCCTTCCTTTTCAGCTTCCGCCCTGCGGATGTTAATGATCAGATTTTCCTTTTTCATCCGCTGAGCATTCGGCACATTAAGTTCCTCAGCTACCTTGCGCAAAGCAGAAAGGGAGGCGTTTTCCATTTCGAGTATTTTCATGTTAATCTTGTCCATTGTTGATTGGTAGAATGTTGACACTCCAGCCTGAAATAAGGCTTGGATATTCGTTTCGAATTTTAGAGATGGGAATTATATGGTCCGGTTTTCTTTGTTGGAACCGGGAGTTACCTTTTCAAGTTTGTTTGCTTTCAAGTGAAATCAGTATAACATGGATAAATATCTGACGCAAGTCAAGGTTTTTGTGTAAAATATTACGAATATTGTCAATAAATATTGAGGATGGATGAGACGTTCATTTAGAGTCATTTTATCAGTAATATTTTTCGCGCTGTTCACAATTTCAGCATGTTCCTACCCGTTAGCCGCAGCTCCCGCTGTAAATTTACCTGAAACAGTTCCTGCCACGCCCACCTGGGTACCGGACGAAACCGCGCCGCCTGAACCCTTGCCCACCAGCCAATCCACCGCAGCGCCTGAGGTGAGATTGTGCCGCACGAGCATGGTTCGCGCCATCCCGGAATACAATAATAAAAACCTGCTTGCCTCCTTCCAAACGCTTGATCCTTTTGTGGTGCTCACCATTGATGATGGCTATTCCAACACCGTGTTTGACCAGGTGCTTGATTTGCTGGAGGAAAACGAGGTGTCCGCCACCTTCTTTCTGGTTGGCACTTCCTTCGGCGAGAAGATCAAAAAGGAAACCCTGATCAGGTTGATCGAGAATGGCAGCGATATCGCGTACCATTCCTACGCTCATCCCGAGGTCTCCATCATCGAAAAAATGAGCACTGAGGATTGGTTGCACGATTATCAGCAGTGGTCTGACGCATTGCTCTCCGTCATCGGGCAGCAGGCGTATGATGAAGGTGTGGTAGCATACGCGCGCGCGCCCTACGGCGCCTGGACCACCGGGTTTATGAATTTTCTAAAGGAACAGGGATTGGAGCCGGTGCACTGGAACGCAGATGAGCATACCTTTGAAGCCAACCGCACGCCCCTGCGAGACGGCAGCATTCTGATCCTTCACATCATCCCGGAAAACCTGGATGAGCTTGAGCAGCTGATGGAGAGCGACTGGAAGGTGATCAGTGTGCGCCAGGCGCTGGGTGAAGTGTGTGATTGAGTTGTTATTCTGTAGGGATTATCCCAGGTATTCGCGTAAGTAACGGCTGCGCGTTGGGTGGCGCAACTTGCGCAGCGCTTTGGCTTCGATCTGCCGGATGCGCTCACGGGTGACATTGAAATAACGGCTTACCTCTTCGAGAGTGTGGTCTTTGCCGTCAATCAAGCCAAAACGCAATTCAAGCACCTGCCGTTCGCGCTCTGAAAGAGCCGCCAGGGCATTTTGTACCTGCTCGCGCAGCATCTCCCGTGCAGCCGCGTCCATTGGCTCGAGCGCTTCTTCGTCCTCAATAAAATCTCCCAACTGACTGCTTTCTTCATCACCCACCGGTCGCTCAAGCGAGATCGGCTCTTCGGCTGATTGCAGAATTCGCTGCACCTTCATTGTCGCCCAGGACCAGCGGTGTTGCAATTCTCCCTCGATCGGTTGGTTGGTCAGGCGGGCTTGCTTGATCGCGGCCACGTCTTCAGCGGTCATCAGGTCTGACTCCAGCGCGAGCTCCTCGAAGGTCGGCTCACGGCCCAGCTCCTGCACCAGGTTGCGCTGCACCCGCAGGATGCGCGTGATGGCCTCGAACAGGTGCACCGGGATGCGGATGGTGCGCGCATGTTCGGCGATATAGCGGCTGATGGACTGCCTGATCCACCAGGTGGCATAGGTGCTGAATTTNNNACCACCAGGCGCAGGTTGGCGCGGATCAGGGTCTGGTTGGCTTCCTCTGCGCGCTGGTATAAGCCATCTACCTCCACCTTTAAATTTTCTTCATCCGGCAGGCGACGTTTGAACCAGGTAAGGGGTGGAAAGTCATCGTTTTGAGTTAAATAGGTGAACAGGGAATGAGAAAGTTTATCCGGCAGCATGTACAGGTAAAGGAAGACAGAAAAAGCATGCCTCACCAATCCTTCCCAAATCGCGTCCTTGCCCCACAAACCGTTATCGAGGTAATTGCGCAGGTAGGATGGTTCGTCAGACTGCCAGGTTTGTCGTAAGAGTTGTGCTTCAGCCAGGGTGAGCGCAAGATCAGGGTATTCATCCAGGCCCATGCGTTGTGCGTCTTCTTTCAACCGGGTCCAGGATGTCACCAGGTCAGTCGCGATGCATGAGAATAAGCCTTTGAAATGACCTTCCACCCCGGCTTCAGGCCGGGTGTGTTTGATCAGCGTTTCAACTCGCACGCGTGCCTCGATGCGCGCGGCCAGTCTGAACTCAGTGTCCGCGTCAAGCAGGTTGATCTGACCAATCTCCTTAAGATAAAGCCGAACCGGGTCTTCAGTGAGTTCCAGCGCGATGGCGGGATCTTCCAACAATTCAGTCGGATCCTCAACCTGAACATCCCCCCATTCAGCGCCATTGGCGGTCTGAGCGTTAATATCTGAATCGACTGGTGTTTGTTCACCTTCGGGTAAGACGCGCTGCCCGTCATAGAACGGTTGATCGTCTTTGCCGATTGAATTACCGCCTGTCCTTGACGTGTTCTTTCTGGTCCTGGTCTGAGCGGAGGTTTGAACTAATTTTTTTGTCGGGGTTTTCTTGACCGGAGCCGGATTGGAGCGCGCGGCTGTTTTCTCGTTCTTCGGTGATGTGTCCCCAGTTTTGGTCGGGTTCGAGCGCATGGGTTAACTATACCATAAAGTGATTTTCATCTTCTAACAGGCGGGCGGGCAAGCGCCTGGTCCAGTTTTCCACGCAAAGCTGTATTGGCAAGGATCATGTTCAGCAAGGCTTTATCATCCTTTTCGCTCTCGGGATCATCCTGGAGAAAACGCAGCTGATTGAGAACCTGGTTGATGCGGATCAGACGCAGATTGGTCAACGTGCGATACAGGTCGACAAGCAATTTTTCTTCATCCTTCTCCTCGATACGAACGATGTCCGTCAATTCCCGCAAGCGCTCAATCAAATCCTCGTTGGTATTCTCTTTGACAAACTCCAGGGCATCCAATTCATCCTGCCGCATGCTTTTAAGCAACAACTGTGCCAATTCGTGATTTTGCGCGTCCTCGAAATCGTTCGCGGAAACCCGTTCTAACCCAGCCAGTTTCAACATCCGCTCCAATTCGAAGAAGCGCTCCGTGTTGCGCAACAACAGAGTGAGGCAATGTTTTTCCATTTGCAGGCTGCGGTTGTCAAGCGTGGCGCTCTCCACCCGCCCGGTGGCGACCGGACGCGACTGGTCCGCCGCCTGATCTGAGCGCCGCGGACGGCTGCTCACTTTCTGGCTGCCCATCAATGAACGCTCGTCCACTTTCAACAAGCGCGCGAGCTGCTGGCGGTAAGTGTCGCGTTCCACCGCCGAAGGTACGTCCTCGATGAGCGGGATGATTCGGGCGGCGATGGAAGAACGCACTTTCGCGTCTTCGAGGTCCTGCCCCGCGGCCAGCGCTTCCATCACGTGCACCACGATCGGCTTGGCGCTGTCGACGATCTTCTGCCAGGCTTCGGGATCCTTGAGCACCACATCATCCGGGTCTAACCCCTCAGGCAGTGTGGTCACCCGCACATCCGCCTGCAAGCGCGCTTCGTGCTTGAGTAATCCGCGCGGGTCGTAGGTGAGCTCCGTTTCCCGGTCCAACGCCTGCCGCGCGATCTCCACGCCGCGCAGGGTGGCTTTCTCGCCCGCAGCGTCGGCATCCAGCGCCAGCACGATGCGGCGGGTGTACTTCTTAAGGTAGCGCAGCTGGTCTTCGTTGATGGCGGTGCCCATGGGTGATACACAGTTGGCAAACCCGCTCTGGTGCAGGGCGATCACATCCAGGTAACCCTCAACGATCACAACACGGTCGGCTTCGCGGATGGGCTTTTTCGCCAGATTGAGCCCGTACAATAACCGGCTCTTGTTGAACAGGGGCGTCTGGGGAGAATTGAGGAATTTGGGCACGTCGTTCGGGTCGAGGATACGCGCGCCAAAACCCGCCATCTTGCCGGTGGCGTCGCGGATAGGGAACATGATGCGGTTGCGATATTTGTCGTAATAGCCGCCTGAGTCGCGTTCGTTGAGCAGCCCGGCTTCCAGCATCTTTTCCTGCGCGTGACCCAATCCGCCCAGGTGGCCAAGCAGCGCCTCGTAGGAATCCGGGGCGTAGCCAAGCTCGAATTTTTCAATTGACTCGCGTGTGATACCGCGCTTGAGCAGGTAATCCAGTGCCGGTTTTCCGGCGGGCGTTTTCAACAACTGGGATTGGTAGAACTTGACGCTTTGGTCGAGAAGGTCGCGCAGCAGCTCGAACTCATCTTCGCGCTCCTTGCGCTCAGGCGTCAACGGCTCGAGTATGACCCCCGCTTTTTGCGCCAGGTATTTCAACGCTTCGGTGAAATCCCATCCCTCGCGCTTCATCACAAACTTGAAAATGTCCCCGCCTTCGTTGCACTGACCGAAACAGCGCCAGGTGCCTGAATCGGGGAACACGGCGAAAGCCGGGGTTTTGGTGTTGGAATGGAAAGGACAAAAGCCGGTGTAGCTGCGTCCGGAACGGCGCAGTTTTACCGTTTCAGAAACAACCTCAACGATATCTAGCCTGGCCTTGATTTCATCGACCGCTGTCATGGTTTAAATTGTAGTCCTATTCCTTTGCCTACAGGGGCAGTCGCGGCTAATGTTCTAGAACCCTTCCAGGCGCGATAGATCTGCCACGCCGGTGGTCAACGCAGCGATGCGTTGCAGGAGACCCAGGCGGTTGCCGCGCAACCGCGCGTCTTCAGCCATCACCAATACAGAATCGAAGAAGGCATTCACCGCGGGGATCATCGGTAGAAAAGCCGCGAGCAGTTCATTTACTGAACCCGGGTTGCGCGGACTGCTTTCAACCTGTAATAATGCATCGTACAAGGCCTTTTCGGAGGGATCAATGAACGATTGAGGATCCACCGAGTAGGTCTGCTTCTGGTCACGGGTGATGCGCACGCAGCGAGCGTACGCTGGCAGGATGGTATTCCAATCCTCCCGTTCCACCCACGCGCTCAACTCCTTCACCGCGCGCAGCACGCCAGCCGGATTGTTCTGCTGCTCCGCCAGCACCGCGTCGACCACATCATAGCGGAATCCCTGTTCAATGAGACTGCTGCGTTGCCGCCCGGAGATAAATTCCAGACAGGCTTGCAGATCCTGCTCCGCGGCTTCGATGGGTAGGTTTTGCGCGGCAGCTTTCATCCAGCGGTTCAGGTCGAAATCGATATTAAATGCGCTAAGCAACTGCACCAGTCCGATCGCCGTGCGGCGCTGCGCGAAGGGATCCTTGGTGCCAGTTGGCGCCAGGCCAGCCGCGAAGAGACCCACCAGCGAATCCAGTCGGTCGGCGATGCCCACCACCAGCCCCGCTTTCAAAGCCGGCAGCGCATCACCGGTGAAGCGCGGCAGGTAATGCTCACTGATCGCCTGCGCCACGGCCGGGGTTTCGCCGGAATGCAGGGCGTAGAAGCGCCCCATGATCCCCTGCAGCGAGGTCATTTCCACCACCATGTGACTTACCAGGTCCGCCTTGCTGAGCACGGCGGCGCGCAGGGTGGTGGCTTTCTCTTCTGCGTCGAGGCCAAGCTCGTCCGCCAACGGTTCCACCAGCGCCGTTACACGCCGGGATTTATCCAGCATGGAACCCAGTTTATACTGGAAGGTCAGGGTACCCAGGCGCTCCAGCAGGTCTTCCAATTTATGTTTTAAATCCTCTTTAATGAAAAAGTGAGCGTCGGAAAAGCGGGCTTTGATCACTTGTTCGTTGCCGTCAGTGACCACATCCAATCCAATCCCATCACCGTTGCGCACCGCGATGAAATACGGCAGCAACTTACCTTGCGCGTCGATCACCGGGAAGTAACGCTGGTGCTTCTTCATCACGGAGATCAATACCTCGCTAGGAAGCTCGAGGTGCGAAGGATCAAACTTTCCACGCAGCGCGGTCGGCGCTTCCACCAGCTGGTTGACTTCGTCCAGCAACCCCTCGTCCAGTGTCGTGACCCCGCCCACCTCTGCGCTCAATCGCTTCACCTGTACGGCGATGGCCTGCCTGCGCTCCTCAGGGTCGAGCATGATGCCCTGCCCGGAGAGGTAGACGCGGTATTCTCCCAACGAGTTTACCGCCTGGCTGGACGGGTCGTGGAACCTCAAACCGTGCGTGACCTTGCCGGCTGTAAGACCGGCGAATTCAAAGGGGATTTCACCCCCGCCATGCAGCGCTAGCAGCCAGCGCACCGGGCGCGAGAACGGAACGTTGGTCTGGTTCCAGCGCATCGATTTTTCAAACCGTATGCCCTCGATCAGCCCCGGTAAAGTTTCGCACAACACTTCATACGCGGCGCGGGAGGACTCTTTCACCAGTGCCACCAGGTACACCCCGCCGTCGATCTCGCGTGTCTGCAGATCTTTGACACTCAAACCCTTGCTCTGAGCAAAGCCCTCGGCGGCGCGGGTAGGCTGCCCGGCGGCGTCATACGCGCGGCTGGCTGGTGGTCCCTTGACCACGGATTCCTTTTCATCCTGGCAGGCGGCCAGTTTTTCCACAATGACCACCAGGCGGCGCGGCGTGCCCAGCACCGAAACCTCGCCGTGGGGCAGTCTCAACTCATCGAGCAGCGCAGGTACGCGTATGGTGAGCTGATCGAGTGCACTCTGCAGATCCGCCGCCGGAAGTTCCTCCGTGCCGATCTCCAGCAGGAAATCCGCTGGCTCCGATGGGTACCGGGCGGTGATTTTTTCCGCCTTCCCCACATCGCGGGTTGACCCTTCGTCACGCAGGAAGGGGAATTCAAGGACCCGGCGCTGGTCAACATAGGCTTCAGAAACGCGGTGCGCCATCTCGCGCATGCGCCCGAAGAGCGCCTGACGTTCCGTCACTCCCACGGCTCCCCGCGTATCGAGGATATTAAAAGTGTGCGAACACTTGAGAATGTAATCATACGCCGGCAGTACCAGGCCATGCTTCAGCGCTTCCTCAGCTTCTTTTTCATACAAGGCATAGAGCTGGCGCATGCGGTCAATATCCGCCACCTCGAAGTAATATTTGCTATGCTCCACCTCGCCCTGGTAGTTGATGTCTCCATCAGTAAAGGTGTCGTTCCAGCGTATTTCCCTGAAGTGGTTCACGCGCTGCAGCGGCATGGTGATGCGCTCAAGACCATAAGTGATCTCCACCGCCACGGGGTCGATCACCAGCCCGCCCGCCTGTTGGAAGTACGTGAACTGGGTGATCTCCTGGCCATCCAGCCAGACCTCCCAGCCCAACCCCCATGCACCGAGCGCTGGCTGCTGCCAGTTATCCTCCACGAAGCGGATATCGTGCTCGCGCGGGTCGATGCCGATGGCTTCGAGCGACTTGAGGTAGATCTCCTGCGGGTTACCGGGATCCGGTTTGAGGATCACCTGGAACTGGTAATGCTGCTGAAAGCGGTTGGGATTCTCGCCGTAACGCCCATCGTCCGGCCGGATGGAAGGCTCAACGTAAGCCACCTTCCATGGCTCAGGACCCAGCACGCGCAAAAAGGTTCCCGGGTTCATCGTGCCCGCGCCAATCTGGTTGTAGTAAGGCTGCCAGATCAGGCAGCCTTGGTCAGCCCAGAATTTTTGCAACGACATAATGACGGATTGAAAATCGAGCGGTTTGTGCATGGTTATTCTCCCGGGATTGCGGCGTTTAAGTGTTCCAATTATACCCGATAGGCCGCGCTGCCCCCAATTTACGGGACCGTCAGATGGTTTTACGGATTTGTTTTATAAACTCGGGGGAATTGAGGCTGCGTTCGAGCAGGTAGGTGAGGTAATAATTCTGCAGCGCGTCCATCTCCAAGCGCACAGCCGGGGGCGGATCAGCCCGTGATGCATCTTTATAATCGCTGCGCTGGATATGACGCAGGTAGCGCAGCGCGTCCAGCGAGACCTGGCGCACGCTCTGACCGCGGTTGGCGCATTTGGGGCACAACACCCCGCCGAGATCAGCGGAGAAGTACTGATCCTGGGCGGTGACCTCCTCGCCGCAGGCAGCGCACTCGAACAACAAAGGGCGGTAGCCCAACAGCTCCAACAGGCGCATTTCGTAGTACTTGACCGGGATAAAATCATCGTTGCTGGAACTGAGGCGTTCCAGGGTTTCGGTCAGCAATTTGTATAGCTGCCAGTTCTGCCCCTCCTCGTAGGTGAAGCGGTCCAGCAGCTCGACCACGTAAGCCGCCTGAGCCATTTTTTGCAGGTCTTCACGGATAGGCTGATAAAGGTTGGCGGCTTCCGCCTGCGTGACGATCCACAGGTCCTGCCCTTTAGCCAGCATGATGGTGGTTCGGGTGAAAGGTTCGAGGTGCCCGGCTTTGCGTGATTGTATCTTGCGCACACCCTTGGCGATGGCACGCAACTTTCCCTGCTCGCGCGAGTACAGGGTCAACAGGCGGTCAGCCTCTCCCCAATCGGAGTGGCGCAGCACCACCGCATCAACCTTGAGCGTCCGTTCAGTCCTGAGCATCCGCCCTCAGATCAGGTCTTCCGGCCGGAAAGCCTCCGGGAGCAATCCCTCGACAGTGGTGTCCACGCGCACATTCCCCGCTGTGTCCACCAGCAGCACCTGCATCGACAGGCCGAATTCCGCCATCACCTGGCGGCAGGAACCGCAGGGGGAGCCGGCGTTCTCGGTCATGATCACGATGGCACCGAACTCGCGTTCACCTTCCGAGACGGCTTTGAAAATCGCGACCCGCTCGGCGCATATCCCTGTCGGATAGGCCGCGTTCTCGATGTTCACGCCGTCATAGATCTTTCCGCCCGCGGTCAGCAAAGCTGCCCCCACGGCATAATGGGAATAGGGGGCATACGCCCAGCCGCGGGCATGCCGCGCAGTCGCGATCAGTTTCTCTTTGGTTTCAGCGTTAATCGACATCGATATCCGTTTCATCTTCTACAGGTGACTCTGTTTTAATCACGCGGATGCGACCCACGCGCCTTCCCTGTACTTCCTCAACCGTCAGGCGCCAGCCGTCGTAGAACAATTGATCACCTTCCATTGGTACGCGCCCCATGCGGCTGTAGAAATAGCCGCCCAGGGTATCGGTCTGGTCAGTGACCAGTTCAGTGCCCAGCGCGTCATTGAAATCATCTAATGAAACCCGACCCATGAAGATGTACTCGGTATCTGAGACCTTCTGCACCATCCACTCTTCGCCCTGGTCATATTCATCGCGGATCTCGCCAACGATCTCCTCCACAATGTCCTCCAGGGTCACCAGGCCGGCCATGCCACCATATTCGTCGACCACCACCGCCAGGTGAATGCCCTTGGACTGCATTTCGGCCAGCAGTTCATCCACCTTCTTGGACTCGGGTACGAAATAGGCCGGTCGCAGGAACTTACGGATGGTCTGCCGGTCTCCAGGCACAACGTGGATCTTGAGTAGATCCTTGGCGTACAATAAACCGATGACATTATCGATAACATCATCGTAGACTGGTGCGCGCGAATGACCGGATTCCACGAAAAGGTTGATGGCGGTGGAAAGCGGCGTTTTAACGTCCAGGGCCAGCACCTCGGTGCGCGGCACCATGATCTCGCGGCACAGGGTTTCGCCGAATTGGAAGATGGAATAGATCATCTTGCGCTCATCAGGTTCCAACCCCCCTTCGGGCTCTCCCACTTCCACCCAGGTCTTCAATTCGTCCTCGGTCACTGACCCCAGGTTGCGTTGAACACTGGCTGCGGTACCCTGCAGGTTGACAAAGATCGAAACGATGGGGCTGAAGAGGATATCCAGGAAACTGGCGACTGGCGCGAGACTCAGCGCCCAGTCCTCCGGATCCTTTAATGGGAAACGTTCCATCAGGAATTCAAACCCCACGAGAACGATCAAGATCAAGGCAAACAATCCGAGCATGCCCGCGAACGAAATTTGCGCCCCCGTCCTCTCGATGAGCACCCAGGCGCACGCCAGCACGAAAGCGTGCAGCAATACCACCAGAAAGCGCAAGGTGACACGGAGGCGATACTTTTCCAATATGCGGATGGTTTTTTCCAACCGTTCCTTATCCTCGGTGCCCTGGTCGATCAATTGTGGAAGACGCGCGTTGAGCAACGCCGCCCGCATCATTGATACGAACAGATCCAAAACGAAGAAAATCCCAAGCAATATCCAGGCGATCAATCCATCAGTCCTTTTTTTTCATCGGTCGCGCGGGTACTCCCGCCACCACCTCGCCATCAGCCACATCGTGCGTGACCACCGCCCCGGCCCCGGTCTTGGCATTTCTGCCGATCTTGAGTGGCGCGACCAGCATGGTATCCGATCCAATGAATGTGTTCGCACCGATCTCGGTGGGGTGCTTATGCTCGCCATCATAGTTGCAGGTGATCGTGCCAGCGCCGATGTTCACATTCTCTCCGATGTTGGCGTTGCCGATGTATGAGAAATGCCCCATCTTCACACCCGCCGCCAGGTACGAATCCTTCACCTCGCCAAAATTGCCCATATGCACGCCGCGTCCCAGGTGCGCTCCCTTGCGCAGGTGGCAGAAAGGCCCCATGCCTACTCCATCCTCCACCACCGCCCCTTCGATCACCGAGGCGAGCAGATGGCAGCGGTCACCGATGCTGGAATCGCTGATGATGGTATCCGGTCCGATCTCGCAGCCCTCGCCGATCACGGTGCTGCCGGTCAAGCGGGTATTGGGCAGCAACACGGTATCCTTACCGATGCGGACGGATTCTTCGATGTAGACCAGGTCAGGGTCGGTCATCGTGACCCCTGCAAGCATGAATTGCTGGTTGATACGGCTCCGCACGACCCGCTCGGCTTCGGCGAGATGCACACGGTTGTTAATGCCCAGCGTCTCACCTTCCTCCTCGGCGGTGATAGCGCGGACGGTTTTGCCCTCGTCAACCGCCACGGAAACGATATCTGTCAGGTAATACTCGCCCTTTGGCGATAGCCCGATCTTCCTCAGCGCCTGCCACAACCACTGCGCGTCAAAACAGTACACACCGACATTCAACTCATCGATGGTCAATTGCTCCGGCGTGGCTTGCACTTCTTCAACGATATCGATCACGCTCCCGTCCTCATCGCGAATGATGCGCCCAAAACCGCGCGGGTTGCGCGAGTGGACCGTGAGCAGGGTCATTGGACCGCTGCTGGCCAGGCATTCATCCACCAATTTACGCAGCGTTTCCACCTTCAATAGTGGCATATCCGCCGAGATCACGACGATCAAGCCTTCCTCTGCGCCCAGCAAGCCTTCCGCCGCTTGCACCGCGTGGGCCGTGCCCAGCCGCTGCTGTTGCAGCGCGAACTCAACGCTGTCCCCAATGGTCTTCTGCACCAATTCTGCACCGTTGCCGATAACAACGACCGTACGCGCCGATCCCAGCCCGGCGGCAAGGTCAATCGAGTAACGCACCAGCGGTTTGCCATTCAGGTGGTGCAACACCTTAGGCAGGTCTGAATTCATGCGCGTGCCCTGCCCGGCGGCGAGAATAATGGTTGAAAGCGTCATGTTTTTCTCCACACTGGAATAATCCCTGATCCTATTCTACACCGAATGAAATACGAGCCCCGTGCATAAGAAAAATGCACGACGCTCGCGTGTGTTTGATCGTATCAGGTTTCGTAGGCTTAGGTTTTTTCTTCATTACCACTACTGTTCAGGCTGGGGCGCCTGGATTCGAACCAAGATCCACAGATCCAAAGTCTGGTGTGCTGCCGTTGCACCACGCCCCAATGACCCCTTCACAGCGCACTAGATTTTAACACAAAACTGCGCGCGGTGACGGGTAATACTCATTGGTTCAATTACCCGGGCAGGCATCCGCCAGGGTGAAGGTTTCGATATCCTTAAGCGGACTGCGCGCGGTCACGTCAAACTCAAGCCCGCACAGGTCGGGCCGCGAAGCCATGGTTTTGACATGGAAGAACAAGGGGATGACAGGCAGTTCCTCCATCAGAATTTCCTGCATGCGCTGGTTTTGGCTGACGACCAGTTCTCGGTCCAGCCCGGCGGAAAAAGCCTGCGCGCATGCCGCGTCATATTCATCATTTGACCAACCGGTGATATTCAACCCCCCATAGCGCGAGCCCAGCCACTTGTTATCCTCGGTTGGGATCTCCGAAGAGGTATAAAGGAAACACGGCGCCTGCCGGCCGGTTGACCAGGCCAGTTCCGCCAGGTCAAAGTTGCGCCCGAACACCACGCCATCCGGTCCGCTGGCGAACATTTCTTCAACGGGTAGATAATTGGTGGTCACGCCAATCCCGCATTCCGCCAGGGAGTCCACGATGACCGCGCGCACATTTGCGTGCAACGCGCTTTCCGTCACATAATAATTAAGCGTCAGCTCAGTACCATTGAACACATTCGCCACGTTGGAAGCTACGCGCGGGGTTGAGGGGTTGGCGTCAGAATCCAACCAGCCGGCTTCATCCAACAATTGATTGCCCAGCGCCACATTCCGCCGATATTCCTGCAACCCCGTCGCCGCGAATGGATGATCGGGTGAAAGGTAGGTGGCGGGAATGACCGACTGGTTGAGAGTGATCGAGTGCTGGATGCTCTCACGATCCAGGCAGTAGCCGATGGCCTGGCGCACGCGCACATCGCCAAAGTAATCCTGGCGGTCTTCGTAGGGATTGTAGACATCATCGTAAGAGGATGGCCTGACGCCCAGGTTCAACCCTTCCCACTCAGGCCCCATGCCAAAATAAGCGGTAATTTCGCCTTGATTCTGAAGCTCGCGCACCGTTTTGATCTGGTTTTCAAGCCCCACGCTCGTATCGATGATGTCACATTCACCCGTCACCAGCATCGAGAGATCTGCCTCTGGAGTGCTGGGGATAAAGCGGTAGACCAGCACATCAAAGTAAGGCAGGCCTTCGCCAGCCCGGTAGTAATTGGGATTCTTTACCAGGCGAATATGGTCGCCCTTGACCCATTCGTCGACTTCGTAGGCTCCCCAACTTAAGGGGGAAAGATTGGTACGGTCATCCGTTAGCATCTGTTCAGCAGAAAGTTCACCCAGCTGGTGTCGCGGCAGTGGAGACCAGAAGAACGCCGCCGGGTTCAAGGTCAAATAACCTGGTTGCCCCACCCATTGGACGGTCTGATCATCCAGTGCGGTGTAAGAGAAGGTGCGGTCGATGTTCGTTTTGGTCACGGCGGTCGCCGGGTCGGCGCTGACTTCGTAGCTAAATACCGAATCATCCGCAGTAAGCGCTTCGCCGTCCGACCAGGTAATCCCCGGCAAGAGGTTGAAGTTGACCACCATCTGGGTCAATTCCAGTTCAGTTTCGCCATCCCATTGCAGCGCGCAACTGGATGTGGTGCAATCCGCGGGGAAGACCCACACCCCCTTCGCCAGCGCTACGATATCGCCGTTGGTGTTTGCCACGGGGTCGCCCTCGCTGACTGGCGCACCTTGCAGGATCACTCCGCCATTTTCCAGCGTCGGTAGTTCGCCAAACAGCACCGGTGCTGGTTCATATTTCTCCGTGTCAATCGGTCCATCGTAGATCGCTTCCAACACGCTCCACTTGGCGCGGGTGGAATCTCCATACAAATACAGGTTTTGCGGCTCCGCACCAACGCAAACCACCAGCGTCTTTGGCGGCACAGGGGTAGCGGTAGGGGAAATAGGGGTTTTCGCCGCAACGGTTGGCGTTTGCGGAGCAGCCCGCCCACACGCGCTGAGGGCGATCGTGCTGATGAGGAATACCGCCAGGGTGGATAAATAAAATTTTGATGAACGCTTCGTCATTATGAGTCAATCCTTTTTTGCACAATGTAACTATTATAAAGCATAGTATTAAGAAAAAAATCAGCCCCTGTGAACAGGAGCTGAAAGGTTGCCGGGAAATGATTATGATCTGCCGCGCATACGCGGGTCGAGCACGTCGCGCAGGGCGTCGCCGACGAGGTTCCAGCCCATCACGAATAAGACCAGGGTCATGCCGGGATACACCACGATGTAGGAATACTGCCCCAGGTTGGTGATCCAGTTGCGGGCAAAGCTGAGCACCTGTCCCCAGTCAGCGTAACCGATCTGAGTACCGATGCCCAGGAAGGAGAGAGCAGCGAAAGAAAGCACCACATCACCAATACCGAGTGACGCCAGCACCATGGTGGGGAAGATGGCGTTGGGCAGAATGTGCCTGAAGAGAATGCGTCCATCCTTCACGCCTGAAACTCGGGCGGCCAGGATAAAATCGCGTTGTTTGACCGAGAGGATGTCGCTGCGGATAATGCGCGCGTATCCCATCCAGCCGAAGGTGATCATCGCCAGCAAGGCGGGCACCAGGCTCCTTCCAATCACCGGCGTCAGTACAGCCGCCATAATCAGCGCCATCATAATGTAAGGCACAGTCATGAAAACATCCACAATACGCATGATGAGTTGATCAACCCACTTGCCGTAGTACGCAGCGATCGATCCAAGCATAACCCCGATCGTCACTGTCGCCAGGACAACGATCAAGCCAGTGCGGAAAGCGGTGCGCGTTCCCCAGATGATGCCATAGAAGATGTCATACTGACCCTGGGCGGTGCCAAACAAGTGCACCCATTCGTCATTACCGGTGACTGCCTTGTACCAGAAAGGGATTTCAGGCACATTCTTTGTCCACTCAGAGCCGGGCGGGCGGGGTTGACCGCTAAAACCGTCACGCGGTATCTTATAAGGATCTTCGGTCACCGGGGGCGCGATGACTGGGGCAAATATAGCAATCAGAATGAATAAGCCGATCAGCAAAAAACCAATGATGGAGGCGGGTGTTTTTAACAGTCCTTTAACGATGCGGTAGTTCTCCGGACCCAGTATGCGTTCCAGGCGGCTGATCTTGCGCTGCGGCAGGGCTTCTTTGAGCAGGGTGTTGTCACCACTTGGTGTTATTTGTTCTGTCATGTTCTCTCCTCAGTCCAGCCTGACGCGCGGGTCGATCACACCGTACAAAATATCCACAACCAGGTTCGCGATGATCAGGATCAAACCGTTAAAGATGGCGAAGCCAAGCGTGGTTACCACGTCCAGTTGCTGCGCCGCTTCCGCCGCGGCTGAACCGATGCCGGGGTAATTGAACACTGTTTCGGTGATGACCACACCGCCCAACAGCCCCACCACGCTCATACCCGCCATAGTGGCGATGGTGAGCATGGCATTCGGTCGGGCGTGTTTATTGATAACATCCCTTTCCTTAAGGCCTTTGGCGCGGGCGGTGGTCACGTATTCCATGCGCAAAGTTTCAAGCATGGACGAACGTGTAACGCGGACGAAGGTCGCCCAGGTGATGTAGGATAACGTGAGGATTGGAAGCACCAGGTGCCGCATGGCATCCCAGAAAATATCCAGCCGTCCATTCAGCAGCGCGTCAATGGTAAGCAGTTTCGTGTACTGAGTGAAAGTGCCTTTCATGATCTCCTGCGTCACCCAGTTAGATTGTTTACCCGGCAGGAACCAGCCGAGTTTGGCGTAGAAGAACATCAGAATCAGCAAGCCGAACACGAAGGTCGGAAATGAAGTTCCTACAATACTAAATATTCTGGCTGCCTGGTCGATAAACCCATTCTGGTGCACCGCTGCCTGCACGCCGAGCCAGATGCCAACGGATAACATGGGGAACACAGTCCATAAAGCCAGGTCGAGTGTGTTGGGGAAGCGCGTTTTGATAATATTGGCTACCGGCTGGGATTGGGAGCGTGAATAGCCGAAATCACCATGCAATATGCCGCCTTCGCGTTCACCGGTCACCGGATCCTTGACGCCATTCATCCAGATCCAATACTGTTTGTAAAACGGTTGATCAAGGCCATAGCGCTTGATGATGCCCGCGATCTGGTTCTCGTTCTTCGGAAAGTCCCTCACGTACAGGGCGGATCGTTCGACCGGACCCAGGAACTGCAACATTCCGAAGATGATCAAGGTTACGCCAAACAACAGTACTGGCACCAGTAACACGCGTCGAATAATGTAATTGGTCATTAAACACCTCAAATCAGGTTTTGCTGCGCGGAACGAATTGAAAGATGATTTTCAACCCATTCCGCAAAGTAAAACTGGGGTTCATGCGGGAGCCTTTACAGGCTCCCGCATGGATATTACAGGTAATGCAGTCTTACTCGACCAGGAAGTTGAACAGCAGCACATCCTGGCTCAGGCCGGGGCGTCCGTAGTACAGGCGCAGCGGCTGATCGCTCGGGGTATCGCAGACAGTGAAGCGATCTACACCGAGCATGGTCGTGTCGACAGCGCATACATTCTGATCGGGGAGGTAGGTATTGGTAGCCGCGTCATAGAACCTGGCTACACCCACCAACGGGTCAACCTGGGTGCGGTATTCGGCGGGCACAGCGATGATATCCGCATCGCCAGCCTGGAGGGCGGCGAAGCGGGTACCGAACTCGGTAACGTCCTGGATCAAGACCTGCGCCAGGGCGGCGGGTGTATTCCAGTAGTCATCGAAGCGGGTTAGAGAAATCTCAACACCCTGGTTCCAGTAATCAAGCTTGAAGGGACCGGTGCCATTGGCGATGGTGGTGAAGGGATCTTCTGCGGAAACCATGCCATAGAAGTTCTGCCAGGTATCGCAGGAACCATCCCAACCACCGTTCTCGATGACCCATTCCTTGTCCATGATGGAACCCCAACCATTGGCGATGGTGGGCAGGAAGGGACCCCAGGGCTGTGCAAGGGTCATGGTCACGGTTCCGGCTTCGTTGTCAGCCACGATCTTTGACTTGACGGTTTCGCAAGCGGCAACAAGCACAGCCGGATCGTTGGCCATGAGGGATTCGCGATCATCAGCCGAAGCCCATTCGTCAACAATGGCGGTGATGTCATCAAGACCTACACCCAAGAAGGGTTCCGCTAACAGCCACTGCGGGGAGGAATAACCACCCTGCAGCAGACCACGCTGGAAGGAGTATGCAACGTCTTCAGGGGTCAGGTCGCCGCCTTCATGGAACTTCACGCCCTCGCGGATGGTGAAGGTCCAGACGGTGCCGTCTTCTGAAACGGTCCACTCGGTCGCCAGTTGAGGAACGAATTCACTGGTGGATTCACCATCGTAGAAGACAAGGGTTTCGTAAACATTCTGGATGATCTCTCCGGAAGCGGTGTCATAGGAAAGCGCGGGATCCAACGTGTCGGGTGAACCGGTGGTCGCCACAATGAAGACTTCCGGATCGGTGGGATCGGTCGGCTTGGAGATGGTGTAGTAGTAAATGTTGGAGAAGATCGGGTTCATGACGCGACCTTCAACCCACTTCTGTTCGTAAGCGTGGGAGGTGGCGAGCACCAGAGGAATTCCAACCGCCTGATCGTAGTACAGCTGGTTGAATTCGGTGTAGATGGCGGAGCGGGTATCGAAATCGAGCGCAGCCACACCCTCATCAAGCAGGGCTTTGAACTGGTCTCTCAGTTCAGCCGGTAAGTTCTGGCGGCCGCCATAGGTACCGGTGGTGTAGGGCTGGTACCAGTTGTGCGGGTCATGGATATCTTCCAACCAGCCGCCGGTCATCATGGGTACCTTGTGGGCGCGCTGGGCAGCCAGGTAGGAAGGCCACGGTAAACCGAGGGTCTCAACCACGAACTTGGGGTTGACCTGGCTTACATTGGCGGAAACGACCTCGGTGTAGATCTCGCGGGTGGTGTTGCCGGTGTTATAGAGCATCTGGAAGCGGAAGCCCATTTCCCAGATATCATCGGGGTCTTCACCAGCGGGGATGCCATCTTTGTCGACATCAGCCAGTTTGAACTCTTCCTCGCATTTCGCCAGGTCATATTCATAGGCAGGGAAGTTGGGATCGTAACCCGGCATACCTGGCAGGGAAAGGGTCTTGGACTGAACAGCCTCACCCATGTACACATCATCGATAATGGTCTGATAGTCGAAGCAGTAGGCAAAAGCCTTGCGGATATGAACATCATCGAAGAATGTGGGGGGAATACCATTCCCATCCAGTTTATTTGAGCCCAGGTAAGGATTCAAAATAACCTCGATAACCTCGGCGGTCGGCTGAACAACCGGCTCCTCGGTTACGGGCGCACCAGGTTCTTCCACGACAGGTGTCGCGGTCGGCTGCGCGCAGGCGGTCAGAACAAAGCTGACAACCATAAGCAAAGCAAGCAGTACATAAAACTTACGCATTTTTTCTCCTCCTTGTGAGAAATTCTTTCGAGTTTATTGGTTCTGCCAACCTATCAAAGGTCTTCATATTTACTTGAATTGTCATCACCTCCTCGAAATACTCGTTGTCTAAGCTAAGTGACAGGCTACGAAATGCCCGGGTTGTAATTCCCTCCATTCAGGAACCATCTGCGCGCATTTCTCGACCGCGATCGGGCAGCGAGTGCGGAAGCGGCACCCTGAAGGCGGGTTCACTGGAGAAGGCACATCGCCTTCCAGGATAATACGACGGCGCTGTTCACTGTAGACAGGGTCAGCCACCGGTATTGCCGAAAGGAGGGCTTGCGTGTACGGGTGTAACGGGTTTTTATACAGGTCGCTGCGGTCCGCCAATTCAACGATGATCCCCAAATACATCACCGCCACGCGATTGCTGATGTGACGAACCATGGAAAGATCGTGCGCGATGAACAGGTAGGTCAGGTTGAGGCGTTCCTGCAGTTCTTCCAGCAGATTGACCACCTGTGCCTGGATGGAGACATCCAATGCGGAGATGGGTTCGTCACAAACGATGAACGAAGGATTCAATGCCAGCGCCCGCGCAACGCCAATACGCTGCCGTTGACCACCTGAAAACTCGTGTGGGTAACGCCCTGAAAAGTCGGGGTTGAGTTTCACCAGGTCAAGCAGAGAAGCAACACGTTCATCGATTTGCTTTCCGCTAGCCTCGCCGAATGCCATCAGCGGTTCCCCAACAATATCGCGTACCGTCATACGCGGATTAAGGCTGGCATAAGGATCCTGGAAGATCATCTGCAATTCGCGCCGCATCATGCGCATCGGTTCGGGGCGTAATTTAACCAGGTTGGTATCCTTGAAATAAACGCTTCCAGCAGTGGGTTTGTAGAGCTGAAGGATCGAGCGTCCGGTGGTTGATTTGCCGCAACCGGATTCCCCCACCAACCCCAGCGTTTCACCTTTCTTGATATCGAAAGAGACGCCATCCACTGCATGCACCACGCCCACCTGGCGGCGGAAGACACCGCGGTAGATGGGAAAATGCATCACCAGGTTTTCAACTTTGAGGAGAATGTTATTATCTGCCGTCATGTTATTTGCTCCCCTTCATTGGATCCACCCAACATGCCACGCGGTGACCTTCACCCACGGTTTCAAGGGGAGGATTTTCCTTCCAGCAATGTTCGATCGCGTACGTGCAGCGCGGCGCGAACGGACACGAGGTTGGTTTTTGGTACAGAACAGGGGGCATCCCTTCAATAGAGAATAATTTTTTGTGCGTTTCTTCATGGATCAAGGGCAGGCTGCCCAGTAATCCGAGTGTGTACGGGTGGCGTGGATCGACGTACAGGTCTTTGACGTTGGCTTCTTCGATGATATATCCGCCATACATAACCATCACGCGGTGAGCGATACTTGCCACAACACCCAGGTCATGCGTGATCCAGATGATCGCCATACCCAGTTCATCGCGCAGTCGTTTGACCAGTTCGACGATCTGCGCCTGGATGGTTACGTCCAGCGCCGTGGTCGGTTCATCTGCGATCAGGATCTGTGGGTTGCAGGAGAGCGCCATGGCAATCATGACGCGCTGGCGCATACCGCCTGAATATTGATGCGGGTATTCCTTTAATCTGTCAGCCGCGTTGGGGATGCCCACCATTCCAAGCAGTTCGATTGAGCGGTTGCGCGCCTGCTCAGCGTTCATGTTCAGGTGCAGCATCAGCGGTTCTGCCATTTGCTTGCCGATGGTCATCACCGGGTTGAGCGAGGTCATTGGGTCCTGAAAGACCATGCTGATCTGACCGCCGCGGATCTGGCGAATTTCTTCGGAGTCCATTTTCAGCAGATCCTTACCGCGGAAAATGGCTTTACCGGCCACGATCTTGCCGGGAGGAGAAGGGATGAGCCGCAAACAGGAAAGCATGGTCACGCTCTTTCCGCAACCGCTTTCACCTACAACGCCCAGGGTCTCTCCTTCCTTCAGGTTGAACGAAACTCCATTTACTGCATGAACGATACCATCCGGAGTCTTAAAGTGAGTTTCCAGGTTCTGGACGTCGATTAATTGCTCACCCATTGACAGGTCCTTTTTAATTGATCTAAGAATCTAAACTGCAAAAATAGTTTACCATAAATGCGATCATTAATTACTGCCTAACAATCAACTATGGCGTTATCAACGCTAGTTTGAATACGTTGCTCAAGCGAATCCAAGGTGTTACATAAACCAGACTACAGGATGAAACCTGGTTATAAATAACCGGGCATTTCACCCATTGGCCATCAAAATCCACCAACACATCCACCTGGCCAAGCGCCGCATCAAAATTGCTCAGGATCAGTTTACGCTGGCTTGTGACTGCTTTTTCCACCTGGTTGAGGGCGAACAGGCGCATTTTACGCGCCACTTCTGTCGGTACCTCTTTCCCCTCGTTTTCCAGGGTAAATTCGATCACCTTATCCACTGAGACGATGGGGTCGCGCAGGTTCTTGTTCAACAGGGAGTCGCTGGTCTTCCCGATAAGCGCGAAGGCCATAGCTGCAACCACCAACGGAACGATGATGGTGAATTTCCCGCTGGAGAACAGGGATTGATCGATCAGGATGCCCTCAAGCAACGCGCATATGATAGACACCGCAGCGATGAACACAAAGCCGATCCACAAGTTCTGTTGAAGCTCAGGATAATAAGGGTACTTGAGGAATTCGCCGAGCGCAGGGTTGAACACTTTGATCAGCACTGGAGCGACTTTTAGGGGTAACCAAAGAATCAGATGGGCAAATAGAAGCGCCTGGGTGAGCCAGATCAGAAAAGTGAACCAGACTTTTTGCACCACCATGGAAAGCCACCCGACCAGGGCTCCGCTTAGCGCGCAGACAAGAAGACCGGGTAAAAACCTTACCCAGACAAACGCACCATGCGCGCGAGCCAGCAACAAAGCATCAATCCCCCAGGCAAAAATCGCAAACGATAGTCCGGCAGCGAGGCCATAGAGCAACCCCGCGATCTGCTTTTTCCTGTTCAGTTCAGGTTTCATCGTTCAAACCCTCGATTGTAACGGTCCCTTTTAATGCATTGTCGGCGTGACTTTTATGGGTAATAAATAATACAACGATTTTAAATTATGTCAATAGCCGTGACTTTTTTGTTCAAAACGGAAAATTTCAATCTATTTTGGGACAAAAAGCCGCTATTCATCACCTGCGCGCATGCGCAGGTAAGACTCGTATCGCTCGGGGTTGATCTTTCCCTCTTCCACAGCTTTGATCACTGCGCAGCCGGGCTCTTCGTAATGCGCGCAGTCGTTGAACTGGCAGTGTTTCACCAGCTCGCGCAGCTCCGGAAAATAGCCGTCCAGTTCTTCGGCCTGGGTATCCCATAAAGAGAGCTTGCGCAATCCCGGCAGGTCAGCCACGTAGCCGCCCCCCAGCAGCGGGAAGAGTTCGCGCACCACGGTCGTGTGCCGCCCGCGATCCTTGTGCTGGCTGATCTCGCGCACATTCAGTCCAAGCCCCGGTTGCACGCGGTTCATCAGGCTGGATTTTCCCACACCTGACGGCCCCGCCAGCGCGGAGATCCTGCCGGTCAAGGCCTCGCGCAGCTCATCAATGCCCTCGTTTTTCACCGCCGAGGTGTAGATCACCCGGTAACCCAGGGGAGGGTATGCCGCAAAAATGCGGCGCGCCTCGCGCCTTGAAACCAGGTCGGATTTGTTGGCGATTATCAGCGCTTTCAATCCTTGTTTTTCGGCAATGACCAGGAAGCGATCCAGCATGCGTAAATGCGGCTCGGGCGAGGCGCAGGCAAAAACCGCCACGATCTGGTCAGCGTTGGCAAGCAGGATCTGGCGATACTCGCCCCTGGGTGTGGGGTCAAGCCGCACCAGCTCTGATTTGCGGGGGACGATCTCCTCGATAACCCCGCTGCCGTCAGGGAGCAAGGTAAACCTCACCTGGTCGCCGATGCTGATGACATCGCCGGGAATGCTGCGGCGCTTCAACCTGCCACGCAGCACACAGGTGACCACCTGCCCGGTGGATTGAATGGTATAAAACCCCGACTGGTAGCGAATGACGATCCCTGATGAAAGGTCAGCGGTCACGGGGCGGGTGTTTCTTCAGTTTCACTGGTGGGAGTGCGGGTGATGTAAATATCCCATTCCCACGGGTAGGGGGTGTACACTTCACCGGCGAAATATGCCTCGATCACCCGCCGGAAAACCGGCGCGGCATAAGCGGAACCATCACCGGCGAACTCCAGCACCACCGCCACGGCGATATCCGGCTTATCCGGATTGTTAGCGTCGGTGAAACCAGCAAACCATGAATGCGGGTCTTCGATTGAGGTGGTGGCGGTGCCGGTCTTTCCATATATTGGCGTAGTCATCCCCAGAAAACGCCGGTAAGCGGTTCCCCGTTCATTGCGCACCACCAGTTCCATACCCTGTTTGATGGCTTCCAGGGTGCTATCCTTGACCGGGATCTCGCGGATGACTTCAGGCGTGAACTCCTGGAGTGCAGTGCCATCCAGGCTGGTAATCTTTTCAATGATTTGTGGGCGGTAAAGCGTGCCGCCGTTGGCGATCGACGCGACCATGTTGGCGACCTGCAATGGGGTCACCAGCATATCCCCCTGCCCGATGCCCATCTGTACTGCCGCGCCTTCGGTGGTCGGGTCGTTGATCTGCCCAACTTCTTCCGCCACCGCGCCGATGTCAGTGGCCGCACCAAACCCGAACTCGCGCGCCCATTCAGAAAGGTATGTTGCGCCTTTCTGTCGGTACAGGTCCAACCCCAGGTGATAGAACCACGGGTTGCAGGAACGCATGATCCCCTCCACCAGGGTCAGGTTGCCGGACGGCGGTAATTCCTTGTCATAGGTCCAATCATTGCCCACGAATCCAGGCAGTTCAGTGAACTGGCTGGTGCATTCAAACCTGGAGTCAGGCGTGTACAAGCCGGATTCCAGCGCAGCCGCGGATGTGACTAGTTTGAAAACCGAACCCAATGGGTAGGCGGACTGCGCCGCGCGGTTCCATAGCGGGTAGCCCTGGTCGTTGACCAGGTCACTGAGCACCCACTGGCTGTTGTAATTCTGCGGCATGAAGTTGTTCGGGTCGAAGCTTGGGGAAGACGCCATCGCCAGGACGCGGCCTGTATCGACTTCAATGACCACGATTGCGCCGGTAAAACCATACAGCGCTTTTTGCACCAGAAGCTGCAGGTCTTTATCAATGGTGGTGTAAATGGTATCCGCCGCCTTCGGGTCTGACCGGCCAAGCATCGTTGAGTAGGTTCCATCGGCGTTCACCACGTAAAGCTCAGCGGCGGGCTTTCCGCGCAGGTACTCTTCGCCCCATTTTTCCAGCCCAGCCGCGCCGACTTTTTCATCTCCAGCGTAACCGCGCTGACGATAATCATCGTACTGCTCAGGCGAGATGCTCAGAAGATACCCAATCACCTGGGGCGCCACTCCCTGATTATAGTAATAACGCGAGGTGTACTCGTTGATGACCAGCCCTGAAAACGAATTGAGCGCAGTGTAGCGCTGCGCGTAGGTCTGGGCGGAAATTTCTCCAATCGGCACATACGAACCGCCGCCGGTATTGATGGTTTCCACAATCATGTTGGTCGGGATCCCCGTCACCAGGCTGAGCAGACCGGCCAGGTTGCCGATCTGGTCCTCCCCCACCTGGTCGGGCACTACGCCCAGCGCTACCGCGTCCGCGTTGGCTGCGATGATATCGCCATTGTTGTCATAAATGTCACCGCGGGTGGGCGGGACGATGCTGAGGGCTAATTTCTTGCCGCCGCTCAATTCCGGCATGATCAACCCGCTCTCCCATTGCACCAGCCACTGACCGCCTTCTGCCATCAGGCTCATTTCCATTTTGCGAATGAGGTCACCGAACATATTCGTTTTATATACTACCTGGTAACCGACCATGGCAGAAGTGGGGTTGACCAGCGCGCTGAGTATGCCGTATTCGATAGAGTCGAGGGTCATGCTGGCAGCCGTATCGGTATAGGTCTTGATAAATTCCTCTTCGCTGATCGCATCGCGGCTGGTGGGAGCAAGCATGGCGTACATGCCGCTGTAATCACGATTGTTCCACATTTCCAGGAATCCAAGCACCGCCTGTTCCGCATCCGGCAGGCGAGTGGTTTCGATCACGGGAGTGGGCAGCTCGCTGCCAACCGGTTCCCCGGTGGGGCTTTCCGTCGGAAGGTTATTATTCCCGCACGCTGTCAGGAGTAGCGCAGCAATGATAAGTACGCGCCAAATAGAGGTTTTCATATCCTTAGAGTTCCCGTGGCTTAGCCGACATCCTCACCGGCCAATACCCGCTTGAATATAGGGCAATCATACTCCAATTCCCGCATGCAGCGGTGAGGCAGACCTTTGTTCGCATCGAATCCCAGCCGGCGCAACGCCCGTTCGAAGTGGCAAAGGGGCAGCCCCATTACACTGGCGTAACAACCGGAGATCTTTTGCACCGGATCAAAGCTTGCGTCCTGGATGGCGTAAGCGCCGGCTTTGTCGAGTGGATCACCGCTTTGCACATAGGCGGCGATCTCTTCGTC
Source organism: Anaerolineaceae bacterium UBA2260 (assembly GCA_002347485.1). Lineage (GTDB taxonomy): Bacteria > Chloroflexota > Anaerolineae > Anaerolineales > Anaerolineaceae > UBA6107. The sequence goes on from DDXM01000065.1 coordinate 74,614, forward strand.
GCTGTAACGCCGCATCCTCACCTCGGTGGAGCACAACTCGTACTCCATCAAACCGCGTGAAGGTACACCAACCACAATGGCAGTGTGCACGATGTGGGTGCGGTTGCGTAATCTGCGTAAAATTCGCGCCGCGTCCTCCGCATCGAGCGGTTTGCCCAGGATCTCATCACCATCTGCCACGGTCGTATCCGCCGCCAGGATGACTTCGCCAAAACTCGCTTCCCGCTCGCAGGCTCGGGCTTTCTCCTGCGCCAGGCGCATCACATAACGCTCCGCACCTTCGCCGGGTAACGGTGTTTCATCGACAGCCGCTGCTATGGTATTGAACGGTAATTCCGTCCAGGCTAACATCTGCCGGCGGCGCGGGGAGTTGGAGGCAAGAACTACATGCGGATTGGTCATGGAAATTATTCTAACATACCCGCCGGGAAGCATCACTTTACAGTAAATCAAGTAAAATGGAATATCATTCACCAGGGAGGAACCCATGCTCGAATTGAAGAAGCGGATAATTGATGAAGGCAAGAACCTCGGAGGGGGCATCCTCAAGGTGGACAGCCTGATCAATCACCAGGTGGACCCGCGTTTGATGGACGAATGCGGACGTGAATTTGCCCGGCTCTTCGCTGACACCGCTCCCACGCGCATTCTCACCGCAGAGATCTCGGGCATCGCCCCCGCGCTGATGACCGCCCGCCATCTCAATTTACCGGTCGTGTACGCGCGCAAGACCCGCCCGGTGACCATGCCCGACACGGTGTATTTGACCATCGCGCCTTCTCACACCAAGGGCAGCAAGGTGGAACTCATCGTCTCGCCTGAATACCTCAAACCCGGCGAACGCGTCTTGATCATTGATGACTTTCTCGCCACCGGCGCCACCATCCTCGGGCTGGTGCGGCTCACCGAGGCCGCCGGCGCGACCATTTGCGGCATTGGCACGCTGATCGAGAAAACATTCGAGGGTGGGCGCGAAGCCCTGGCGTATCTCAACGTGCCCGTCGAAGCGCTGGTGCAGATCACCGCGATGGACGGCGGGCAGATCACCTTTGCCGATTAGAACTCGAGTAATATGAAAAACAGCATCGCCATCCTGGATTACGGGTCGCAATACACCCAGTTGATCGCTCGCCGCGTACGGGAAATGGAAGTGTACTGCGAGTTGTTCCCCTGGGATGTGCCGCAGGAGACGTTACACGCCTTCGACCCGGCGGGTTATATTCTTTCCGGGGGACCCTCATCGGTCTACGAGCAAAACGCTCCCGCATTACAATCCTTCGTACTCGAGAGTGGTCTGCCGGTGCTGGGGATCTGCTATGGTATGCAGCTGCTCACCCTGGCGCTGGGCGGTAAGGTGGCTGCTTCGCACAAGAAGGAATACGGCCTCACCGACCTGGAGACGGGCGCGGCTAACCCACTGCTGCCCACCGGTACTCAAACGGTGTGGATGTCGCATGGTGACCGTGTGGAGGAATTGCCGCCCGGTTTCAACGCACTTGCCAGCTCGCCCAACAGTCCCATCGCCGCCATGGGCAGCGCGCAGCGAAAAATTTACGGTCTGCAGTTCCACCCTGAAGTGCATCACACCCCGCGCGGCAAAGAGATCCTGCACAATTTTCTTTTCGATATCTGCACCCTGCGGACTGAATGGACACCTGAGAACATCATCGTTGCCGCGGTGGAGCGCGTGCGCGCGCAGGTTGGCGCTGAACAGGTGATCTCCGCTGTCAGCGGCGGGGTCGATTCAACGGTGGCCACCATGCTGGTGCACCGCGCCGTTGGCAGCCAGCTGCGGGCGGTTTTCGTCGATACCGGCCTGTTGCGCCAAGGGGAAGCCAACCTGGTGGAAAACACATTAAGGCAGCAGCTTGGCATCCCGCTCACGCGGGTCAACGCCAGTGAGTTGTTCTTTTCCTCCCTTAAGGGGATCAGCGAGCCGGAAGAAAAACGTCGCATTGTCGGCGCGAAATTCATCGCAGCGTTTGAGCATGAAGCCACGCGCTCGGGTGACCCACGCTTCCTCGTGCAGGGCACCATCTACCCGGATGTAGTGGAATCCTCTGCCCCAGACCGCAGCCAGGCGCAGCGCATCAAGTCGCATCATAATGTGGGCGGGCTGCCGGTAAATATGAAATTTACCCTGGTAGAACCATTACGCTATCTTTTTAAGGACGAGGTGCGCCGGTTGGGCGAATCCCTGGGCATTCCCGCTGAGCTGCTGTGGCGTCAGCCGTTCCCCGGTCCCGGGCTGGCGGTGCGCTGCCTGGGCGAGGTTACCCCGGAGCGCGTGGCGCGCTTGCAACACGCCGATGCCATTTTCACCGCGGAACTCGAATGCGCCGGACTGATCAACCGCAAACCCGAGCCCAGCGCTGCCCGCCTGGCGCAGGCTTTTGCCGCGCTGCTGCCCGTGCGCTCGGTGGGCGTGATGGGCGACCAGCGCACCTATCACGAGACCATTGTCCTGCGCGCGGTCACTTCTGACGATTTCATGACCGCTGATTGGGCAACCCTCCCTCCAGAGCTTCTGGGGCGTGTTGCCAACCGCATCGTCAACGAGGTGCCGGGTATCAATCGCGTGGTGTACGATATCACCTCCAAGCCGCCCGCTACCATCGAGTGGGAGTAAGGCTTCCTTTAACGAATCGACATCCGCGTTGAAAGCAAAAAACTCGGAAAATCGTCCGTTTTTCGCTTACAATCAGAAATAATGACTCACGTAAATCAAAACAATCCCCGGGCTTTGATGGTTATTGCCACACTGCTGACCACGGCAGTGTTGTTGCTGTCGCTATTCACCACCGCAACGGCGCAGGACACGCCCGGCATTACGATCACCGCGCCGGATACCAGCGCCTACCCGCTGGTCAATACCAGTTTTCGCGCTTTCGACAGCGACGGCAACTTCTTAACCAACATCCGTCCTGGCGAGCTGCGCGTCAGCGAGAACGGCATCACCATCCCGGAATATGAACTTGAGATGGCACAAGTGGGTGTGCGCTTTTACGTTGCCGTCAACGAGGGTCCAACCCTGGCCAACCGCTACTCGGGTGTTTCTCGCTTCGAGCGCATCAAGACCACGCTCTTCAATTGGGTGGCGGCCAACCCTGCGGATACCACCAATGAGTTCAACCTGGTGACCAACCAGGGGCTGATCAACCTTGTTCCAACTGACCCGGCAAGCTGGCAAAGCGCGCTGGAAGCTTACCAGCCGGACTTGAAAAGCATGACGCCCGGCATGTCCAGCCTGTCCATGGCGGTTGACAGCGCATTAAGCGAGAACCTGAAGAACGAGAAAAGCAGCGCTGTGCTCTTTATCACCCCCATGCCCACGGAATCCCAGTTCACCGGGCTGCAGGAGATCTTCACCCGCGCCAGCGACAACGGCATCCGCGTGTTCATCTGGCTCATCGGCCCCACGGATTACGCCGGCCTCGAAGAAACGCTCCGCCTGGCACAGTACGCGCAGGATACCGGCGGGCGCTTCTTCCTCTTCAGCGGCGGCGAGGAGCTGCCCGAGTTGCGGGAGTGGCTGGAACCTCTGTCTTACATTTACCACTTATCCTATCAAACCAAAGCCAACGTCAGTGGTAATTATCAACTTGTGCTGAGTCTCACCCGCGGCGAAACCAGCCTGGAATCCGCGCCCGTCACCTACACCTATCTCATCTCCCCGCCCAACCCCATCTTCCTCTCCCCTCCGGCTGAGGTCACCCGCGCATGGACCGAACCCAAAAAGAAGAGTGAAGCGGTTCTCGTGCCGGACGAGGTTGAACTGGAGATCATGGTGGAGTTTCCCGACGGGATGCAACGCGACCTGACGACGAGCCGCCTGTTCGTCGATGGTGAACTGATGGATGAAAAGACCAGCGCGCCATTCACCACGCTCGTCTGGGATATTTCCGGTTATTCCGAAAGCGGGACGCACAGTATTCAGGTTTTCATCGAAGATATCGCGGGATTGAAAGGTCAGACCATTGAGATTCCAGTGCAAATAAGCGTGGAAGAGCGGTCGCAAGCGCTATGGGAGCGCGTGCTTGAACTGGTGAACCCGGTCAACATCGTGGCAGGTGTTATCCTGCTGGCGGTGCTGATCGCCGGACTGATTATGCTCATCCGCGCCGCGCGCAGAAAATTCACCGGGCGCAAGACCAGGCAGCGATCCGATCCGGTCACCCAACCGGTCAGTATCGATGGGACTTATACCCTGTCGCCGGAGAAGCCGGAACAGGTGGTCAAATGGCCGCTGATCCGCGGGCTGGGGCTGGCTCCCGCGCGCCTGCTGCAGAAGCGATCCGCCGCGCCGGAGGGCGTGGAATACCTGCTGGAAATCCCATTGGGCAAGGAAGAGCTGGTGATCGGCTCGGATAGTAAGAAAGCCGATTACGTGCTCGTGCATCCCTCTGTCAGCCCGCGCCACGCCCGCATCTTCAAGGACGCCGAAGGGGGTTACCGCATCGCGGACGCTGGCTCAGCCGCCGGCACCTGGGTGAATTACGCCCCTGTCTCCACGCGCGGGGTCAGCCTGGAACACGGTGACCTTGTGCAGTTCGGGCGACTGGCGTATATCTTCGAAGTGCACGGGGCTACGCCCAAACGCGTGCAGGTGCTGCCGTATAAAGAAGATTGAATAGATCAGAAATTAGTGATTGTGATTGGTGATCAGGGGAAGGATTACTCCACCACCCCGGCCGCGCGGGCACGCGCCAGGATGTTCTCCGCGCGCTTGACCACCGGCAGGTCCACCAGCTTGCCATCCAGCGTGAAAACTCCGCTGCCCGATCGCTGCGCTTCGCGCGCGCCTGCTACCACGCGCAGGGCATAATCCACCAGCTCTTCATCCGGGGTGAACAGGCGTTGCACCGGCTCGATCTGCCCCGGGTGCACCACGGTCTTGCCGGAGAAACCCAACTGCACAGCCGCGCGGCACTCGCGTTCCAGCAGATCCATATCGCGGTAATTGATCTGCACCATGTCGATGGCCTGCATGCCGAAAGCCGCGGCGTGCAGCACCAGCGAACTGCGCGCAAAAAGCAGCTCCGTCGCCTCCACCGTGCGCGTCACGCCGGTGTCCGCGCAGAAGTCCTCCGCGCCGAAGATGAGCGCCTGGATGCGCAGGCTGGATTGGCAGACAGCCGCCAGATTGACGAAAGCCGCCGCGCTCTCGATGAGCAGCGCGAGAGCGATCCCGCCGGATTTAAATCCATATTCCTGCTCCGCCGCGCTGATCAGCGCGTCCACCTCGCGCACGATCTCCGGGCTGTCCGCCTTGGGGATGAGGATGGCGTCCGGTTTGCCGGGCAGCACCGCGCGCAGGTCCTCCTGAGCCCGACCGGAATACAGCGGGTTGATGCGCACCATGCGCTCCGTGCGCCCGAAGTCCAGCGTCTCCAGCGCGTGGCGGATGATAGTCCTGGCTTCGTCCTTGCGGTTGAGTGCCACGCCGTCCTCCAGGTCAAGGATCACCCCATCGATGTCAAGCCCGGCCGCTTTCGCCAGTTTACCCTCGTCGCTGCCGGGCACGTACATCAACGCCCGCCTCGCCCGCAAGAATCCCTCTGTCATATCGTGCTCCTCTCAAATTAAAATCCTTGATACGTTAAAATAATACTACATCGAGGAAATGAATATGCTCAAACCCGTAAAAGAATTACCTCCCGTTTACGCGCCCGCAGGCGGCGTGTCGATTAAAAAGACGTCCGACATCGCGCAGATGCTGGTGTGGAGCATTGTGCTGCCGCTGATCGTGATCGCCGCCGCGCTGCTTATCCCACGCCCCGATCTTTCGGGCGGCAACTTCAACTTCGCGGCCGGAAACCTGTTCGGTTGGCTGGGCGGCATCCTGCTGGTGACGGTCGTCATGCTCGTCGTGCACGAAGGGCTGCATGGGTTGGTCTTCTGGCTCGCCACCGGTGAAGCGCCCAGGTTCGAATTCAAGTGGTACTACGCTTCAGCCAGCCCCGGCGAGTGGTACCTGCCGCGCCGCCAATTCATGCTCGCCACGCTGCTGCCGCTGGTCGCCATCACAATCATTGGGCTGGCGCTGCTGCCGTTCATCGGCGGGCAGTGGCGTTACCTGCTGATCCTGCTGGTGGTGTTCAACGCCTCCGGCGCGGCGGGCGACCTGGTGGTGGCGCTGCGGCTGGCGCAACTGCCGCCGGAGACGCTGACGCGCGACAGCGGCGCCGAGGTGCGCTTCTACGCGCCCCCGGGCGGGGGTTAACGGATTCCTTGCCCGTGCATGTCAGTCATGATAAAATGACAATCCCTGCGCGAGAATTATGGAAGGGTGGCCGAGCGGTTTAAGGCGCCTGTCTTGAAAACAGGTTTGGTGAAAGCCAACGTGGGTTCGAATCCCTCCCCTTCCGCCAGACCTTGACAGCAGAATACACGGGGAGGTGCCGGAGTGGCTGAACGGGATCGCCTGCTAAGTGATTGTCGGGCTTTAAACTCGACCGGGGGTTCGAATCCCCCCCTCCCCGCCAGAAAGTAGAAGACCCCCTCACGGGGGTCTCATGTTTATTTGACGTTCAGCATCACTTCGTACACTTGCAGTGGCTCCACGTCTGTCTCCCAGGAGCGGTGATAAATCAGCTTCAAGGTGGTTGTACCCGGCGTGAGTGCCTTGAGCGTGAAGGTGTACGCGCCGCCCCCGCCCAGCAGCTTCGAGTCGCTGTCGTACGCCGGTTCGCCCACCAGTTCCACCATTGCAGCGTCGAACTCGCTGAGCTCCCAGTTGTAACTGGTGGTGGGATTGCCCGCCAGCGTGATGGTGATCCTTTCGCCGCTGTTCACCTCCACGCTTTGACCGTTATGCTGCTCGTCCAATTTAACCGCGGCGGAGCTGTACGCCGTGAGGGACATTACCAACACAATGAGGGCTGCCATGAGGATGAGTGCATTCTTTTTCATTTCGTCCTCCTTTGAGATTTTCAGCCCAATGACGCAAGTGTCATAAATTTTGTTCCATTAGTAAGCCCCCTACTAACGCGCCGCGCAGATCACCAGGAACCACAGGATGGTGAAATAACCAGCATCCACTCCAGGAACGGCATCCACCAGAAGCGCGTCCGCACTTTCACCTGGCGGTGTCGAGCACAATGCCCGCTGCTTTTTCGCCACGTTGCCGGCGTGGATGAGGAAAGAAGCGTAGAACACAAATGCCAGCGCGGCGAGCATGCCAAACGCGGTGCCGATAGAACCCCAAACACTGTCCAGGCTGATCTCCACGCCGGGCATCATGAGCAGCAACAGAAAAGAGCCAACGATGAGCCCTGCGTTGAACACCCACGCCAACCGCGACACCCCGCGCTCCCCCAGTTCCGAAACGAAGTGGCGCGCGATTGAATAGCGTTCGCCCGCTTTGCCGCGGTATGCTAGCGCAGCGATGAGACTGCAAATTAGAATAATCAGGCTGCCCGCCCAACCTAAGTATGTGTAAAAATCAAGTATGATTTGTTTCATAAAAACTGTCCCATATTCTTAAGTATGGGTATTGAAGTTGGAACTGGTTTTCTGTTATTGTATATGAACTTGACTGAAATGGCGCATCAAACCATGTCAGCGAGGAGGTGAGCATGTATCAGAGTTTTTCCAGCGATTACGACCGTTTTGTGAACTGGCAGGAACGCCTGGTTTACGAGATGCCATTCATTGAAGAGCAGATCAAGACGCTGCAAGAGTCCACGGGAAACCCCCTGGATATTCTCGACACAGCCTGCGGAACAGGAATGCACGCCGTCACCCTCGCGCGGCAGGGGCATCGCGTCAGTGCGGCGGATCTCTTCCCGCAAATGGTGGAGATCGGCGAGCACAATGCGCGCGTTGCGGGCGTGGAGGTGCGCTTCGCGGCCGCTGGAATGGGCGATATGCGCGCCACCTTCGGCGCAGCCGGGTTCGACCTGCTGCTCTGCCTGGGCAACTCGCTGCCGCATCTGACCAGCGAAAGCGAGCTTCGGAGTGCGCTGGAGGATTTCGCCGCAGTGCTGCGCCCTGGGGGCATGGTGTTCATCCAGAACCGCAACTTCGACCTGGTGATGCGCCAGCTGCAGCGCTGGATGGAACCGCAGGCGCACCGCGAAGGGCACAAGGAATGGGTCTTCCAGCGCTTCTATGACTTTCTCCCCGTCGGGCTGATCCGCTTCAACATCGTCACCCTCAAGCGCGAAAAGGATTCCGCCTGGCAGTCCAGCGTCACCAGCACCCTGCTGCGCCCGCAATTGCACCTGGAACTCGAGCAGGGGCTCGCAGACGCGGGTTTCAAGAACATCCGCGCCTATGGCAGCATGCAGGGCGAAGCCTTTCAACCGGAAACCAGCGGCAACCTGATCGTCACCGCGCGCAAATCATGAAACCATCCAGGTGTGGTCTTCGATGGAACCCCATGGAAATCCTTCCCGTCAAAGACAAACGCGATTTGCAAGCCTTCATCGACCTCCCCTACCAGCTTTACCGCAAAGATAAATTATGGATCGCTCCGCTGCGCGCGGAGCAAAAGGCGCAATACGACCTCGCGAAGAACCCCATGCTCGACCATTGCCAGTACGCGCTCTTCCTCGCCCGCCGCGAGGGCCGGGTGGTGGGGCGTATCTCCGCTTTCAACGACCGCCTGGCGCTGGAGCACTGGCAGCAGCCCATCGGGTTGTTCGGCTCCTTCGAATGTATCAAGGATGCGGAGGTGGCCCAGGGGCTGCTCGGCGCGGCGCGCGATTGGCTGCGCGAACAGGGCATGCAGGTGATGCGCGGACCGTGGAGCTTCGCCTCGCAGGAATGGGGGCTGGTGGTGGAGGGCTTCGAACCCGCACCGGTAATCCTCGCGCCATATAACCCGCCGTATTACAACGACATGCTCACCGCTTTTGGCATGGCAAAGGCGAACGACCTGCTGGTGTACATCATCGACGCGCGCGAAGGCTACCGTGTGCCGGAGCGCATCCTGCTGCTGACAGACAAAGTGCGCCAGCGTTACAAAGTGCGCGTGCGCCCGGTGAACATGCAGCGCCTGGAGGAGGATGTGCTCACCATCACCCGCCTGGCTAACGAATCCATCAGTGATAACTGGGGGTTTTACCCGGTGACCGAGACGGAAGCGCGAGCGATGGCGCGGGATATGCGAAAGATCGTCCACCCGCGCGCGCTGCTCATCGCTGAGGAGGAGAGCGGGCGGCCAATCGGTTTCGCCATGAGCCTGCCGGACGTAAACTTGTTGCTCAAGGGACTCAACGGTCGGCTGTTCCCCTTCGGCTGGCTGAAGCTGCTGACCGGGCTGCCGCGCCTGACCCAGTACCGCATGTGGGCGCTGGGGGTCATTCCTGAGTACCACGGACGCGCGATTGACACGCTGCTTTACCAGGCGACTTACGAAGCCATTTATTCAGACAAGCTGCGTTTGGAGATCAACTACGTGGTGGAGGACAACGATCGCATGAACAACGCCCTGCTCAAACTGGGGGTGAAGAACCTGCGCCGCTACCGGGTGTACGAGATGGGCATTTGATCAATCCGGATATTGACTTGTCAATATCAAATTCCTATACTTAAGTTAACCGAAGAATTCTTTACTGATAGCTCAACAACCCATCACGAGTTCATCAACACGCTGTCCTCACCATGGACAGCGTTTTTTCTACCAGAAAAGGAAGCTCAAATGATACAACTTGAAATCGATGAAGAAGAGCGGCAAATCCTTTTACAGCTATTGGATACCTGCATTTCCGATCTCAGGATGGAAATTTCGAATACAGACAATATAAACTACAAGGATATGCTCAAGCACCGCAAAGACATCCTGATCAAGCTGCAACAGGTGATTCTCGCTGATGAAAAGACCGCCACGATGACTTGAAAAAACGGGGTGCCGAAATCCCCACCCCGGCATATTGGGCATGGCTGATCATTCTCGGTTGGCTGAGATGTAGAATCCTTTTGACTGTGGGCCAAGGTCTTCCACGGGTTGAACGTCCACCAGTTCGTACTCCTGGCTGCCCACTCCCAATTTTTCAGCGTAAAGCAGCACTACATACGGGTCTTTGAACTTTCCGTGCAATTTCGCGAAAGGATGCCCCGCGTCCGGTTGCACTTCCATGCTGGTCGGCAGGTTATCCAGATACAGCGGTGAGTCAGCGGTAATATTCAGGATGGCTTTATCAAGCGCCACGATGTCATCCGAGCCGAAGATCCCGGCGTCACGCATCACCGGCATGGTGGTAAAGCCAAAGCAGTCGCACATGGGGGTCATATGCGTGGCCAACGCCATGTGGGTGACCTTGTGCTTTTCGAACGTGGAGAGGGTGATCGCCGTGGAGATAGCCATCGCTTCCATGAAGGAATGGAAGTTCACCGGCTGGATAAGCAGGCTGCCGGGAGGAGCCACCTTCAGGCAGCGCATGCACTGGTTGCAGGGCTCAAAGTGCACATGCATCTCCTCGGGGTCGTGGCGGTCAATGACCACCGCGCCGAAGGGGCAGGCGTCCGCGATCTTTTGCATTACGCCTTTATCCGGGCATAACTCCTTGAACCAGTATTTGTCATAGTGGTTGGCATCGTGCAGCTGGCTGCGCGTTTCACCGACCATGCAACCCAGCGCGATATTCTTGAACGCTCCGCCGTAACTGCACGAAGGGTGTCCTTTGACGTGGGCGAAATTGACCAGGAAACTGGCGTCTTCCACCAGCCCGGCGACTTTCCAGGTTTTCAAGTTCTTGTACTCCCACTCGTGGGTGTAATGGTGCTTTTCCTTGATGCCCGCGCTGGGGTAGATCGGGCAGCCCAATACCTCGCTGGTGTAACCGCGCGATTCGCAGCCCTTCACATCCCAATCCACGTCCACGATGAAGGGCTTGCCACCGCCGTCCTTGATCGCCTGCACCACCTTACGCACGAAGATCGGGTGAATGGTGGAGTAGCCGATGTTGTTGCCGACGTGCAGCTTGAGGCACACATTCTCATCCTTGACCCGGTCGCGTAGGTGTAACTGGTCGAGGATCAGGTCGAGCTTGGCGGGCAGCGATTCGCTGGCTTCTAGGCGCGCCTGGCGGGGAGAGCCATAATATACGGTCGATGTCATGTGAAATTCCCTTTCAATTGATAATGTAAACGGAACAAACAAATCCTTTCCTGGCAAACTGAGTAAGTCCAATCTCAAGATTGCGTTTTCGGTCTATTCGTCCGTTCTTTAAAATCATTCTCACACCTAACCCCTCTCCATCAGCTGATGGAGGGGGCTGGGGAGAGGCTAAACTTAATTCCCGCTGTTTCTCAACATTCTGCGCATAATTACCACTTTCGATTATATCAATACAGGCTGGACCAATACGGGCTGGAATTGACTTTCATTTCCGGCTTTGTTAAACTTAGGGCGGAGGTTTGTTAAGGGACTGGAGAAAAATGCTCAAATCGATACGCCTCAACTTAATACCATTAACCGCCCAGCAGCTGGAGACCGGGCTGCAATCCATCAAGCAGCTTTCAATGGAGTTGAACATTCCCATTATCGCCGACCTGATGAGCAGCGTCGCTGCAGAAGCCATCACAAAGAAGCTGGCTATCATGCACGACCTGCCGCCAGAGCTGCACCCATGGTGCACCTACTGGTTGATGGTGGATATTTGCGATAACCTCGCCATGGGATTGGTCGGTTTCAAAGGGGCGCCTGATGCTGATGGTTCTGTCGAAATCGGTTACGGGGTCAATTCGATCTATCAGGGGCGGGGTTACATGACCGAAGGGGTGGGCGCGCTGTTGGAGTGGGCTTTCTCGCACGCCGAGTGCCGCCAGGTAACCGCCTTCACCCTGCCAGCCAATATCGCCTCACGCAAGGTACTGGTGAAGAACGGGTTTAGGGAAATCAGTTCGGCGGGCGAGGAGATCCAATATCGCAGAACGCGTGATTGAAATCCTGAGGTTTTGGTCCTTTAATCCTATTGACAGGAGTGTGTGGAAAACTTAAAATCGATATACTGTTCAACAGCTTAATCGCAGCCAGTTTATTAAGCAGAAAGGGTATCAAATGCAATCGGAAGTAACGGATGGCTCTAAGGATGTGCCTCCCCTTAGTCATAGGGGAAGCTTAAAGTCATCCAGATTGTCTCAATTAAATAATGCGCCGCAGACTCACGAGGTTGCGCGCAAGAAGGAAGTACCCGCCTGATCAGGCTATCCTGATCAACAGCTCTGTTCGCATCGCCGGCTGGTACTTCCGCTACCAGCCGGTTTTTCTTATTCCGGCATTACGGTTACAGCTTACCAATATTCGTCCCCGTCACCGCGGGGTCAGACTTGCTCTGGGAGGCCAGTATGCGCTATTTTGTCATCAAAGCGGAAAAAGTATCAAAAAAATACAGTCACCGACAGGGGATCGAAAATATCTCCTTTGAAGTTGAGCCGGGCGAGATCTTCGGCCTGCTCGGCAACGACCACGCTGGTAAAACTTCGCTCTTCAGCCTGCTGGCGGGTTATATACGCCCTTCCAGCGGAAACCTGACGTTATTTGGATTGGACCCCCAGCGCGATTCAAGACAGATCCGCGAACGCGCCGGATATTACCCCGGCAATTACCCCTCCCCAAGCCGTCACACCGTGGCGGAGCTGTTGCGCTCACAGGGTCACACCCCGGGCGGCATGCTGTGGACGGACATTCAGGACCTTACCGAACAGCTCGACCTTGACCTGGCGCAGCCCGCCGCCACGCTCTCCTCGCACGACCGCCATGTATTTGATCTCCTGCTGGCCTTCATCCCCCGCCCTGAACTGCTGGTGCTGGACGAGCCCACCTATGAGCTCAAACCCGCCATCCAGGATGTTTTCTACCGCCTGATCGCAGAAGCGCGCGAAGCCGGCCGCACGGTCTTCCTCACCTCGCGCTCCCTGCCCGAGATGGAGCGCATTTGCGACCGCGTCGCCATCCTGCACCGTGGACGCTTGATCGCCATCGAGCGCGGTACACAGCTACGCGCCCGCGCTGTGCGGGTCATCGAGATGCGTTTCGCCGACACGGTGACCAGGGAGACCTTCAAGAACATCCCTAACCTGCGCAACCTGCGCATCGAAGGCAATAAGATGCGCTGCGTGGTGCAGGGAGAGCCCGACCAGTTGATCAAGGCCGCCTGCCAGCACCACATCACCGACCTGCTCAGCACCCAGCCCAGCCTCGAGCAGGTGCTGGCGGACAATTACGGCATCAAGACGGTCTGACATTATTTAGTAAGGACGCGGCGTGACGCGTCCCTTTTTTTCAAGAAACAATTAAGGTTCCGCATCCTTTCAATCAATCTCTTAACCCTGCTATAATTCACCTCACCCCATTTTGGCGAGGCTGATATGAAAAACGAAGAAGGTCTGGCGTTTCATCTGCACATCAAAGAAGGCGACATCGGTCGCTACGTGCTGCTGCCTGGCGACCCGGCGCGCTGCGAGAAGATCGCAAAGTATTTTGATGATCCCCATTTTGTGGCACAGAACCGCGAATACGTCACGTGGACGGGCACGTTGCTGGGCGAGAAGGTCTCGGTGGTATCCACCGGCATCGGCTGCCCCTCCACCGCCATCGCGGTCGAAGAACTGATCGAAGCGGGCGCAGACACCCTGATCCGCGTCGGCTCCTCCGGCGCTATGCAGCCGACCGTGCACACCGGCGACGTGGTGGTCGCCACCGCTGCCATCCGCGACGAAGGCACCACCTCGCATTACCTGCCCATTGAGTTCCCGGCAGTGGCGAATATTGAAGTGGTCAATGCCCTGGTGGCAGGCGCCGCTAACCTGGGTGTGAAAGCCTTCACTGGTGTGTGCCAATCCAAGGATTCCTTCTATGGCGAGGTGGAACGCTCGCGCATGCCGATGGCACAGCACCTCGAAGACCGCTGGAACGCCTGGATCGCAGCCGGCGCGCTTGCCTCGGAGATGGAAGCCGCCGCGCTGTTCATCCTGTGTGCGATTTACCGTAAACGCGGTGGGGCTGCTCTGCAGGTGATCAATGAGTTCGACCTGGCTGAGGTGGATGAGGATGACGCCGCCAAGCACATGGCTGAGTTCGATGCGGACCGCGTCATCAAGGTCGCCATTGAAGGCGTAAAACGCCTGATCAAATCTGACAAAAGATAAGTGAACTCTCCGCTTTGACCGCCGCGTCCCTCCAATCCCGCTTTCGCAGCCTGCCGCGTGAACTGGCATTGTTCATCATCGCCTCCTTTGCCATCGGTATGGCAGGCAGCCTGGTGGATTCCTCGCTCAACAACTTTCTCAATGACACGTTCGCGCTGAACGGGTTTCAGCGCTCCTTCCTTGAATTCCCGCGCGAATTTCCCGGCGTGATCACGGTGTTTGTCTCCGCCGGGCTGTGGTTCCTCGGCAGCCGCCGCCTTGGCGGCACGGCGATGATCTTCGCCGCTGTCGGTATCTTCCTGATCGGTTTTACTTCCTCCAATTACCTGATGATGGTGGTATTCCTGTTTATCTACAGTATGGGCAACCACCTATTCATGCCGGTCTCCACCACCGTTGGTATGGAACTGGCGGCAGACGGCCGCACCGGGCGCCGCCTGGGTCAGTTGAACGCCGTCCGCAACGCGGCCACCATCATCGGAAGCTTCATCGTCTTCATTGGCTTCAAATTCCTCAACTTCAATTACCAGACCAGTTTCACCCTCGCCGCGATCGTTTTCCTCGTTGCCGGGGTGTTGATGTTCATGATGCAGCCCAAGCGCTCTGCCGCGCCGCGCACTTTTCTCAAGCTGCGTCGGGAATACTCGCTGTACTATGTTCTTTCGGTTTTATCCGGCGCGCGCAAGCAGATCTTCATCACCTTCGCCCCGTGGGTGATCGTGACCATTTTCGATAAACCCACCCAAACCCTCGCCACGCTGTACGCGATCGGCGGTATCATCGGCATCCTTTTCCAGCCGCTGCTGGGCAAGACCATCGACAAATTCGGTGAGCGTTTTGTGCTGACCACCGAGGCAGTGGCGCTGGTGTTCGTGTGCCTGGGTTACGGCTTTTCAAGTTTGGTCTTTCCGGAGAACACGGCGTTCCTCATCACCTGCGTGTGCTACCTGCTCGACCAGATGCTCTTCTCGGTCAGCATGGCACGTTCAACCTATATGAAGAAGATCGCACTCGACCCGGCGGACATTCAACCAGCGCTTTCAGCCGCGGTCAGTATCGACCATGTTTTTTCCATCGGTATCGCCCTGCTGGGCGGAGTGATCTGGAATGAATTTGGCTTCCAGTACGTCTTCCTCATGGGTATGCTGATCGCGTTCACCAATTTCTTCGTCGCGCGCCTGATCCGCCTGCCGGTGCCGCCTCAAGCAACCCCCGCTCCGGTGATGCCGGAAACCCGGTAACACTTACTGCTCCAGTGTAGACAACCTAAGCAACCTTTCAGCTTCAAAATTGTATATAATCATTTTGCACCCTGGCACGATATACCATCAAATAGATCTTGAAATGGGAGGGTCTTGATGAAGATAAATTTCTCCATGTGGAAGCGGGCGCTTTCCGGCCTGGTGAAGATGGACAGTAAAGAGGAGTGGGACGGGCTTGACCTCGTATCCAAGTGGCTGATCGCCACGCGTTCTGGCGTTACCATCGTCACCCTGTACTCCAGTGCCATCGGCGGGCTGCTAGCCATCCGGCACGGCTTTTTTGATGGCAACTGGGGGATGTCGATCCTCGCCTGGTTGATCGTCACCATCGGGTTGTTCATCGCCCATGGTACCAACAATTTCCTCAACGATTACACCGATTTCTCGCGCGGCATCGACACGGATGATTACTTCCGCACCCAGTACGGGGTCCATCCGCTGATCCAGAAGTTCTGGACGAAGGAGCAGCAATTCCGCTGGTTCGCGGTCAGCGGCACGCTTGCCATCCTGGCGGGTATCTTCGCGCTCTTTTACACTCACTTTTCCCTCAACATCATCATCCTCTTCATCATCGGCGCGCTGGTGCTGCTGTTGTACACCTGGCCGCTCAAGTACCTGGCGCTGGGCGAACTCTCCATCTTCCTGGTCTGGGGTCCAATCATGGTGGCGGCGGTATACCTGGTGCTGGCGCGCGGCGACATGACCTACTTCTGGCAGGCGGCGCTCGCCGGCATCCCCTGGGGATTGAGTGTGTTAAGCATCAACTTGGGCAAGCACATCGACAAAGCCCCCGAAGACAAGAAGCGTAAGGTCGGCACGCTGCCGGTGGTGATCGGCGAGAAAGCCGCTCGCTACGTCAATATGGCGGTGCTCGCGCTTATCTACATCTTCATCCTCGTGCTGGTCTTTGCCACGCGCTACTTCACCCCCATTTTGCTGATCGTGCTCTTCGCCGGCAAGCGGCTGCTTTACGCCATCGGCGTGCACACCAAACCGCCCCCCAAGGAACCGCCCAAGGAATGGCCATCTTGGCCGACCTGGTTCTCGGGTTTCGCTTTCTACCACAACCGCATGTTCAGCAACCTGCTGCTGCTGGCGGTGCTGCTCGACACCCTCCTACGCATATTCCTGCCGGCTTTTTGGCCCGCGCTTTAACTGTGTACTAACCTTCCTCGAAGGAGCCTGATATGGACATTGTTCTGCTTTCCCGCTGGCAATTTGCCCTCACCACGATCTACCACTTTTTCTTCGTGCCGCTCACGCTGGGTCTGGGATGGTTCGTGGCCATCCTGGAAACCATCTACGTGAAGACCGGCAACCCGATGTACAAACGCCTGACCAAGTTCTGGGGCAAGCTCTTCCTCATCAACTACGCCATGGGTGTGGTCACCGGCATCGTGATGGAATTCCAGTTCGGCATGAACTGGTCGGAATATTCGCGCTTCGTGGGGGATGTATTCGGCGCGCCGCTCGCAGTGGAGGGGCTGCTCGCCTTCTTCCTCGAGAGCACCTTCCTGGGCGTGTGGATCTTCGGCTGGGAGCGCATCTCGAAGAAGCTGCACGCCGCGGTGATGTGGCTGGTGGCCATCGGCGGCAACCTGAGCGCTTACTGGATCCTTGTGGCTAACGGCTTCATGCAGCACCCGGTCGGCTATGAGATCGTCAACGGTCGCGCCCAGATGACGGACTTCGGCGCGCTGCTGGGCAACCCGCGCGCTCTTTACCTTTTCCTGCACACTTTCTTCGCCGGGCTGGTCACGGCTTCGCTCTTCGTGCTGGGTTTCAGTATCTACCACCTGGTGCGCAACCACGAGCCTGAAGCCTTCAAAAAATCGTTTTACATCTCCGCGCTCATCGGGTTGATCTCTGCGGTATCCGTTGGTTTAGCCGGTCACGCCCAGGGTGTCTACCTGCGCGAAGTACAGCCGATGGCTGCCGCCGCCTCCGAAGCGCATTATGAGACAGCCGATCCAGCGGACTTCCACGTCATCGCCGGTATCGACCAGCAGGGGCGCAAGACCACCTGGTCGATCACCATCCCCAAAGCCTTGAGCTTCCTGTACTATTTCAAGTTTTCCGGTGAGGTGGAGGGGCTCAATCAGGTGCAGGCGCGGTACGAGGAACTCTACGGTCCAGGTAATTACATCCCCAATATCCCGCTCGCGTTCTGGACCTTCCGCGTGATGGTGGGGGTTGGTTTACTGATGATCCTGCTGACTGCGGGTGCGCTGTTCATTGCCTGGAAGAAATACCCGGATAAATGGATCAAGCGCTCCGGCTGGATGGTGGGGATCATCTTCCTGCCGTACATCGCCAACACCACCGGCTGGATCCTCACTGAAACCGGTCGCCAGCCGTGGGTGGTGCACGGGCTGATGCAAACCAAGGACGCGGTCAGTCCCATCCTGACGCCCACCACCGTGCTCATCAGCCTGATCGGTTTCGCACTCATCTACGGCGCGCTGATGGCGATCGATCTCTTTTTACTGCTGAAATACGCGAAGAAGGGGCTGGTCACCGCGGAAGCGGATTCACTGCCCATTGCAGGCGTTGAAACACACAAGAAACGGGGAGGTAAATAATGGACCTCAATATCCTGTGGTTTATCCTGATCGCCGTGCTGTATGGCGGGTTCTTCTTTCTGGAAGGTTTCGACTTTGGCGTGGGGATGCTGTTGACCGCGATCACGCGCAAGGATGTGGAGCGCCGCGCCATCATCAACACCATCGGTCCGCACTGGGACGCCAACGAGGTGTGGCTCATCGTCGCCGGCGGCGCGACCTTCGCCGCTTTCCCACACTGGTACGCCACCATGTTCAGCGGTTTCTACCTGGGCTTCTTCCTGCTACTCTTAGCCCTCATCGTGCGCGGCGTGGCATTCGAATTTCGCAGCAAGCATGATACCGCGCGCTGGCGCTACGGTTGGGACCGCGCGATCTCGATTTCCAGCTTCCTGGCTGCCTTCCTTCTTGGCGTTGTGTTCACCAACCTGGTGCGCGGCGTGCCGATCGACGGAAACATGCAGTACACCGGCACCTTCTGGAACCTGCTCAACCCCATCAGCCTGCTGGGCGGGTTGACTATGGTGATGATGTTCTGCTTCCACGGCGCTAACTTCCTCAGCCTCAAGTTGACAGAAGGGTTGCGCGTAAAAGCGCATGCCAACGCCAAGATGTACTTCACCACCGCGCTGGTCTTTGCGCTGGGTTTATTCGCCGCGTTGTTCTTCACCCCCTCCGCTTTCTCGAGCAAAGGTTGGACGACGCTGATCCTGCCGGTGTTGGCTGCCGTGGCGATGATCGTCTCGCGTGTGATGATGGAAAGCAAACGCGAAGGCTGGGCGTTCATCACCTCCAGCCTGGCGGTGGTATTCACCGTCGCCGCGCTGTTCGTCGCGTTGTATCCGAATGTGATGCTCTCCAGCAGCGACGCGGCCAACAGCCTGACCATCTACAACGCGTCCTCCGCGCCGTACACACTCAAGGTGATGAGCATCATCGCCGCGATCATGGTGCCGGTGGTGCTGGCTTACCAGGTTTGGACGTACCTTGTGTTCAAGAAGCGGGTCAAAGCCGACAACAAGACGCTGATATATTAGTTTTAGTTAGTTGGGTTTTTCCATCGGAAGGGGCAATTTTGTAATTTGCCCCTATTTATTTACCGCCCATTCCACCGCGGCTTCCGCGTGGATGCGCGTGGTGGGGAAGATGGGTAGGGAGCTATCCTCCTGCCGCACCAGGCTCTCGATCTCCGTGCAACCCAGGATCACCCCCTGCGCGCCGGCTGCTGCCAGCTTCGCGATGATCTGCGCAAAAGCCCGCCGGGATTCCGGCTCGATGATCCCCAGGCACAGCTCCCCGTAGATCACCTGGTGAATGAGCTCACGATCTTGCTCATCCGGGATGAGCACCTGCAATCCGTGTTTTTCCGCCAACCGCCCTTTGTAGAAGTCCTGCTCCATGGTGAACTTCGTGCCCAGCAACCCCACGCGGCTGATGCCTGCGGCTTTGACCGCCTCTGCGGCGGCGTCGGCGATGTGCAGCAGTGGGATATTTACCCCCGCCTCGATCTCGCAAGTCAGCTTGTGCATGGTATTGGTGCACAACACCAGCAGGTCCGCGCCGGCACGCTCCAGGCTTTGCCCGGCTTCGACCATAATGCGCGCCGCATCACCCCAACGACCCGTGTGCTGCAATTCTTCGATCTCGGCGAATTCGACCGAATAGAGGATGCACTTCGCAGAATGCAATCCACCCAGGCGCTCCTTGACCGTCTCATTCAAAATACGATAGTACTCCAGTGAAGATTCCCAGCTCATGCCGCCGATTAAGCCAATTGTTTTCATGGTTAATTCCTCGATATTGAATTATAAGATTGTACTCCAGGCGAGTCCGCGGTAAAAGCAGACTATAATACTTCTTTGCAGATCATCCAGAAAGAAGGTTTCAATATGTCCACCAAAACCGCCGTGATTGTTTCCGCTGTCCTCATCCTCATCGTGATTCTCGCCGGTGTTTTCCTCTGGTCGCGCTTGCCCGACCCCATGGCCTCGCACTGGAACGAAGCGGACCAGGTCGACGGTTACATGAGTAAATTCTGGGGTGCTTTCATGGTCCCCGCGATGATGATCGGGCTAACCCTACTGTTCCTCGCCATCCCTCTTATCGATCCATTGAAAAAGAACATCGCTGAATTCCGCGGCTGGTTCAATATCATTATCGTATTTTTCAACCTGTTCATGGCTTTCGTGCACGGGCTGACACTCGCCTGGAACCTTGGTCACACCGGCTTCCGTATGAGCAGCGTGATGCTCCCCGCGGTCGGTCTGTTGTTCGTCGCACTCGGGTTAATGATGCGCAACGCCAAACGCAACTATTTCATCGGCATCCGCACCCCTTGGACGCTGGCGAATGACATTGTGTGGGAGAAAACCCACAAGCTGGGCAGCAAACTCTTCATCGTCGCCGGTGTCCTGACTGGTCTCGCCTTGTTCTTTCCCGATAAAGCGGTCCTCATTCTGATGGTCTCCATCCTGGGAGCGGCGCTGATCGCGATCGCGTACTCCTACCTGGTCTTCCGGCAGGAAGAAAAGAAACAAGCGTAGCTGGTGTGTAACGTGGCGAATGAACAGATCCTTTGATGGGGTCTGTTTTTTTTCTTCTCTCGATGAGATTTTGCCCATTAAGGAAATTATTTGTATAATTCGATAAAGATATATTCTTACATAATGGAGTGTGAAAGTCGATTTTTCCGGGCATTAATTTAATCAATTCAACAAATTGAATCATGGAGAGAATATGGCTGAAATCCAATTAAATGCAAGAGTGATTTCCAAGGTTGAACTTTCCGCACGCGTGATGACCCTGCGCGTGGCGGCGGACGGGTGGGAACTACCGGATTTCATCCCAGGTCAGTTCGCCGTACTGGGACTGCCCGGCTCCGCACCGCGCTCGCCGTGGTCCGAACCAGAACCTGTCCCCAGCGATCCGGATAAGTTGATCCGCCGTTCCTATTCCATCACCTCATCATCAAAAAACAAGGAATACATGGAGTTCTATATCTCCATGCTCTCCACCGGTGCGCTTTCCCCGCGCCTGTTCGCGTTGAAGGTTGGCGACCCGCTGTGGTTGGGACCCAAGACCAGCGGTATTTTCACGCTTAACCAGGTGCCGAAGGACAAGCACATCGCCATGGTCGCCACCGGCACCGGGCTGGCGCCATATATCAGCATGCTCACCTCGGAACTCAATTGCGGTTCAGAGCGCAAATTCGCGGTGTTGCACGGCGCCTACCACTCCTGGGACCTGGGTTACCGCTCCGAACTGCAAACCATGGCGTTCCTGTGCCACAACTTCAAGTACATCACCACCATCGACCGGCCCAGCGATGAACCGGTGCCCTGGCTCGGTAAAACCGGTTGGGTGCAGGAGATCTGGAAATCCGGCGCGGTCGCGGAAGTCTGGGGTTTCAAGCCGACGCCTGAGAATACGCACGTGTTCCTGTGCGGGGTTTCCGGCATGGTCAACGCGATGATGGAAGCGTTGACGGCTGAAGGGTTTGTGGAGCATACCAGGATGCAGCCCGGGCAAATCCACGTGGAAAGATTCGCTTAAATTTTCATTTGCCATCGAGCTGTGAAAAGTGAATGAGGGCCATGGGTGCAGCATACTGCGCCCATGATTTTTTTGGAAATGATTTTTACGTTATATTTAAATCATCGGAGGATTTAATTTTTCGTGCCTTTCTTGTTTTTCTCGGTTCGATTAAAATCAGTTAGAATTAGCCTCTATGAAAAAAGCCGTCGTTTTTGACTTCGGCGCGGTGCTGATTGACTGGAGCCCGTACCACCTGTATCGCAAGCTGCTTCCCTCTGACGAAGCCATCCGCGAATTTTTGGAAGAAATAAAGTTCAGCGAGTTCAACCCGCTGCTCGACGCCGGCTATCCCTTCGCCAAAATGGCCAAAGAGTTGACCGAAAAGTACCCGCACAAGCGTGAGCTGGTGCAGGCGTTCTTTGACCGCTGGACGGAGTGCTCTGGTGAGACCATGGAGCCCACCGCCGAGGTAATGCGCGAGGTCAAGCACGCCGGCTACCCTGTGTACGGGCTGAGCAACTGGTCAACCGAATCCTTCCGCTGGGTGCAGCACAAGTACACTTTTCTGTCTGAATTGGACGATTACCTGCTCTCCGGTATGGCAGGCGTTGCCAAGCCGGACGAACGCATCTTCAATACCTTCCTGCAACGCATCGGCCGACCTGCCGAGGAGTGTGTGTTCATCGACGACTCCCAGGCGAACATCGACGCCGCCAGCCGCCTGGGCTTCACCGGCATCCTCTTCCGCTCCGCCCCGCAATTGCGAGATGAATTGCACTCATTGGGCATCCTCAACGGTAAACAAGGGTAGGTAACTGCCAATGCCGGATCTCTTATCAATTTTCAACGAGCTGCGCCCTTTGATCTCCCGATACAACCCGCCGCTGCAACCCAAGCGAGACGAGCCCGGTTATTACGACCTTTGGTCCTTCAAAGACCTGGTCATCGTGGATCGTAAACGGAAGGAAGTCTTCTTTGCCGGGTTGATCATCCAGAAAAGTTACGTCGGTTTCTACTTCATGCCGGTTTACGCTGAGCCGGACAGCAAGCAGTTCTTTAAACCCGAACTGCTGCGCCTGCTCAAAGGCAAGTCCTGTTTTCACATCAGGGAAGTCACACCGGAGCTATTGGCACAGATTGACGATGCACTCGAACGTGGTTTCAAGTTGTACCAGGAGCGCGGATGGATTTAGCGTCTACCAGCATCAGTCCAAAAATACTCAGCCCCGTACTTTTCGAGCGGGGCTTTTTTTTCGAAATAAGTTGTGTCGGTTATCGTGTTATCTGTGTCATCCGTAGTAGTTGACAGCAGGTACCTGCTGCGTGATGCAATGAATATTCCCGCCGCCGAGCAATATCTCGCGCGAAGGCACGCCCACAACCCGTCGCTCGGGTAACAGCGCCTGCAACTGCGCCAGCGCCACCGCGTCCATCGGATCGTCAAACGTGGGAACCACCGCGCCGCCATTGCAGAAGTAAAAGTTGACGTAAGACGCTGGCAGGCGGTCACCCGCGCGGCGCGGAAGCGTGCCATCCACCGGCAGCACACCCTCGCTCTCCGCTTGGGTGATGGTCACCTGCGCCGGGACGTGCAGGCGGTGCACTTTCAAACGCCGCCCGCGCGCGTCTGTGGTTGATTTGAGGATCTCCTCGTTCTCACGTGAAATCTCGTACTGCGGGTCAGATGTGTCATCCGTCCACGCCAACACAACTTCGCCGGGGCGCAGGAAGCAGCAAATGTTATCCACGTGCCCGCTGGTCTCGTCGAGGTAAATGCCGCGCTCCAGCCAGATGATCCGCTCCACGTTCACGTAGGCGCGCAGATGCTCCTCGATTTGCGCCTGGCTGAGCAGCGGGTTGCGGTTCTCGTTGAGCAGGCACTCTTTTGTGGTCAGCAGTGTGCCCTGCCCGTCCACGTGGATGGAACCGCCTTCCAGGATGAGCGGCGCTTTGTAGCGCCCTACGCCCTCGAACTGCGCCACCTTCTGCGCCACCTGCTGGTCGAGCGAAAAATCGGTGTATAACCCTCCCCAGGCGTTGAAATCCCAGTCCACCGCGCGCAGCGCGCTGCCGTTGGTCACAAAGGTCGGCCCGCAGTCGCGCATCCATGAATCGTTGCTGTCAAGCTCGACCACGCGCACGGAGTCGGAGAGCATGCCGCGAGCGCGCTGAAATTGTTCCTGCGAAACGCCCATTGTCACGGGTTCAAAGGCGGCGATGGCAGCCGCCACCCTGGCGAAAGTCTGCTGGGCAGGAGCGGCATTCTCGCGCCAGTTATCCGGGCGTTCGGGCCACAGTATCCAGGTGCCCGCGTGCGGCTCAAATTCCCCCGGCATGTGAAATCCATCCTCTCGCGGCGTCGATGTGATCAATCCAGCCATGCAGACTCCTTTCCGCAAAACCCTACTTCATTCCGGCGAGGAACTTTAAAACCGTTTCTTCCTGTTCCTTCTTGAACGCGTCGCCCGGGCGCTGCAACCGTGGGTAAACCAGCCACACCAGCAGTCCCTTCTCGGTGTGCAGGCGGTTCTCTGCCTGGTCGTAGATAACCGATTGCGCCGAATCCATCACCTCATCGGTGGCTTCCACGCCGCGCGAAGCCGGCAGGCAGTGCATGAACTTGCAGTGCGCCGGGGCGCGGCTGAGCAGATCCCTGTTCACCTGGTACTTTGGCATGAAGGCCGCGCGCCGTTCAGGAATTTCGGCTTCCTGCCCCACCCACCACCACAGATCGGTGTAGATAAAATCGGCATCTTTCACTGCGTCGATCGGGTCATCGGTCACGCGCACCGTCCCGCCTGATTCGCGGCAGTTCTCTTCCGCCCAATCCAGCCACTGGCGCGGCGCCTGGTATTTGACCGGCGCGGCGTGGGTGAAGTGCATCCCCAACTTCGTGCAGATAAGCATCAGCGAGCTGAGCACGTTGGTTGCATCGCCGACGAAAGTGACCTTGAGGTCTTCCAGTTTCTTGCCAGGCTGCATGTGCTCCATCATCGTGAACACATCGCACACCACCTGGGTGGGGTGGTTATAGTCGGTCAGCCCATTGATAACGGGCACGGTGGCGTGCTCTGCCAGCCCCAGCATGGTTTCATGCTTGAGCGTGCGCGCCATGATCACATCCACGTAGCGCGAAATGACCTTCGCGGTGTCCGCCAGCGATTCGCGCACGCCTAGGTGAATTTCGCCGGGTTTGAGGTACAGCGCGTGCCCGCCCAGCTCGACTATGCCGACCTCAAATGAGATCCTGGTGCGGGTGGAGGGTTCCTCGAACAGCATCGCCAGCGAAGCATCCGGCAGCAGGCGCGGGGTGGCGCCTTGTTTATCCGCGCTTTTGATCAGGCGGATCAATTCAATGAGGTCGAGAAGCTCCTGCTTGGTGAAATCCTGGGTGTCAATGAAATGTTTGGGTTCCATCTCTTCTCCTTGTCACAGTTTAAGTAATATTTTCTTCAAATAATTCTTTGATCGGAAGCCCGGCTTGCCTGCCTAATTCCATTACGCGTTGAAACAACGGGTGGGTTTCGCCAGCGCGTTGATAGAACCAGATCTCATCGTAGCCCGCCAGCCGGTTGGTAAAGTGCTCCAGCAGCACAGCAAACTCCTCTTCCGTGACCTCTGACGGGGGTTTGCTGTACCAGGGGATGGTTTCCTGTGGGAAAACACGCCGTACTTGTCCGAAAATATTGCCCACGCCAACCCTTGAGACTGGCAGTGACGGATGAAGCGCTTCAGCGCAGGCGAGGTATACAAACGGTCCGGGGTCGCCCGCTCACCGTTCTTTTCCAGTGCCATGTCTTTCTCGCGCGAGCAGTGGGTGATGTAGAGTTGCTTCATGCTGCCTGTTCGCGCTTCGAGAAAATGATCGGGAAGAACGGGATGATGAGAAGCATCAGCGCGCCGAAGACGAGGAAGGTGACCGGGAACCCGGCCGCCTTGGCTAGCCCGCCGCCAACTCCCAACCCGATGCCCTGCCCGATATTGGTGACCGCCATCAGGATCGAGTACATTGAGGCGGCAATCGCCGGCTGTGTATACTTCATCGCCAGCGCGAAGTAGATGGCCTGCGAAACGCCGTACGCGATACCGAAGAACACCGCCACCACCCACATCATCGGTTTTGAGCTGGTCACGGCTAAAAGCGCCATCGCCGGCACCACCAGCAGCAGCGATAACCACAGCGCCTGCTTGTTGCCCAGCTTGTCCATCACGCGCCCGCCTGCCAGCGCCCCGACCACACAGCCGATGCCCCATACCGTGGTGACCAGCCCCGCTGTGCTGAGATCAATGCCCAGTTTCGCGTCAAACGAGGGATTCACGAGTTGGTTCGCGCCCACGATCACCAGGAAGATGATCAGTCCCACCGCCGCTACTGCGATGACCTTCAGGTTCTTGAAAGCGATGAAAGCCTGCCAGTTGAAGCGCATTTCGGGGGAGCGCTGCTTTTCGCGAATAAAAAATAGGAAGGGGATGGGCACCAGCGTCAGCGCGGCCAGGAAGTAGAACACCGCCGGCCACGAGAGGTATTGCGCAACGAGCCCCGCCACTGACGCCGCGACGATCACGCCCACCGACCTGCCGCCCACCATAAAGCCCTGCAGAATGCCCTTTTCATTTTCCGGCGTGATATCCAGCGCCAGCCCATCGGTGCAGGTGTCATAGAACGCCATGCCCATCTGCAGCAGGAACGCGATCCCCACGTACAGCCAGTAATTCGCGCCCGGGTTGATGTTGGCGACCACGATCAGGCAGGCGAATTGCACCAGCAGCCCGATGAAGATGTACGGCTTGCGGTGCCCCAGCCCGAGCAGGTTATAGCGGTCGCTCAGCATCCCGAAAAGGATCTTGATGATAAAGGGGATCAGCGCGATGGTGGAAAAGATCCCCACGTCCGCCATGTCCAGCCCGTTGTCGAGCATGTAAATGGCGTTCAATGAAGCAAAATAGCCGAGGATCGTTCCTTGGGTAAAATAAAGCAGCGCGAACATGGTGAAGCGGACGGTCTTGCTTTGCGGGTTCATTTTGGCTCCTGCGTGCAAGGATTCTATGGGAAAATTATAGGGATATTATACAGGAGTGCATGAAATCAACCCCTCGGAGATTAGCATGAACGCATCATTAACAAACAAGACAGCGCTGGTCACTGGCGCCACATCCGGCATTGGCTACCAGGCAGCGCTTGACCTGGCGCGCGCGGGAGCATTCGTCATCGGCACTGGGCGCGACACCGCCCGCTGCCAGCACGCGCGCGACGCGATCCGGGAAGCTGTTCCCAATGCCCGCGTCGAATTCCTGTGCGCGGATTTCTCCTCACTGCAGCAGGTGCGTGACCTGGCGGAAAGGGTCGACCGGTTACTCGCAACAGAGAACGGCAGGCTCGACCTGCTCATCAACAACGCGGGGTTATATTCCAGTGCAAAAAAGATTACCGAAGATGGAATCGAGATGACCTTCGCGGTCAACCACCTGGCGCACTTCCTGCTCACCCATCTCCTGCTGCCCGTCCTTGGGCGCGCGCCGGATGGACGCGTGCTGACCGTGAGTTCAAACTCACATTACCAGGTGTTTTTCCTTCAGTCACGACCTCAAAACCCCCGTATCTATATCGGCATCTGGGCTTACGCGGTCTCCAAACTGAGCAACGTGCTCTTTACTGCTGAATTCAATCGCCGGGTCAATGTAGACAATATGCACGCGTGGGCTATCGACCCCGGGTTGGTGAACACAGAGATAGGCGGCAAGGATGGCGGTTTTCTTTCGCGCCTGGTTTGGCGCTCACGCCAGAAAATGGGCACCCACGCCGAGGTGCCTTCGCGCACCATCCTGCACCTGGCTTCCACCCCGCGCGAAGAAATCTCTTCCGTCCTATATTGGATGAATAGCAATCCCAAAGCACCCAGCCGCTTGTCGCGTGACGCAGGCCTGGCGCGCGACCTATGGGAGTTATCCTGCCGCCTGTGCAGGATTGAGGAGTACTTCCCGGAGAATTGACACGCTTTTACCCAATCTTCACACAGCGCATCGAGATCGCGCCCATGATGACTTTTTCGGTGTAAAAGGTCACCGGGTCTGACCGCCCGCCCGCGCCCAGCGCGTATAAAAGCGGCAGGTAATGCTCTTCAGAGTTGACCGAAAGAGCAGCCGGTTCACCATGCTGTTTATACTGCACGACCTTCTCGTGCTCTCCAGCCGTGATCCAGTCTTTGAGTTTGGCGTCGTAATCGATTGCCCAATCGTAACCAGCTTCTGCCCAGGTGACCATGCGCAGGTTGTGCACCATGTTGCCGCTGCCCACGATCAGGATGCCTTCATCGCGCAGGTGCGTGAGCTCCTGCCCCAGCTGGTAGTGTTGATCGAGCGTGAGGTCGCGGTTGAGGCTTAGCTGGACGACCGGCATGGTCGCTTCGGGGTACATGTGGCACAGCACCGACCAACTGCCGTGATCCAATCCCCAGTTCAAGTCCTCGAGCACCTCAACGGATCTCACGGTTTGCCTGACCAGCTCAACAAGCTCGCTCGACCCCGGCGCGGGGTACTGCTTCTCGTTCAACTCGCGTGGGAAGCCGTAAAAGTCATGGATCGTTTTAGGCTGCGCCATGGCGGTCACGCCCGTTCCGCGCGTCTCCCAGTGGGCGGAAATGCACAGCACGGCTTGCGGGCGTGGGAGCGCTCTGCCCAACTCCTCCCAAGTACGGCTAAATTCGTTGTCCTCAATGGCGTTCATCGGGCTGCCGTGTCCGATGAACAAAACCGGCATTCGTTGGCTAATCGTCATCTTTCATCCTTTCGATATTCACAACTGCGCCTATTTTCGACGGATCTTCAGAACCACGATCTTGGTTGAGTGGTTAAACGGCGCTGGGTCTACCGGCAGGCTGCCAATGCGCGTTTGTGGATAGCCGGCCACGTCCTCGGGGATCGGGATCAACTCTTCGATGGTAACATACCCATCCCTGCCCATCCCCTCGAGCGCGTCGACGAATTCCTTGCCGCTTAAAAATAACGCGTTGTTCACCACGACCAGGTGACCGCCATCATTGACCAGCGGGCGCGCCTTGTTCACCAGGCGGGTTGCTTCGTTCACCTGGTCCACCCGCCCGCGTTCGGTGATGGAAAAGAAAGGCGGGTCGAGGATGACCGTGTCGAAGGTGCGCCCACTGCGTTTCATCTGCCCCACGCCGACGAAAAAATCCACCGCAGTGCACTCCATCCGGCTGGCATCTAAGCCGTTCAAGCGCGCCGATCGGTGCGCCATGGCGAGGAACTTGCCGCTGCGGTCGATCTGGGTCACGCGGGAGGCTCCTCCCGCCAGCGCCGCCACCCCCAGGCTGCCGGTGTAGGCAAATGCATTCAGCACAGTTTTCGCCGCTGAACACGCCTTCAGCCAGGTGCGCAGATTGCGCGTGTCGAGGTAAAAGCCGGCGTCCTGGTTCATCAGCAGGTCCAGCGCGTAACCCACACCGTTTTCCAGGATACTTGTATCTGGCACACCACCATGGATCACCACTCCGCGCTTGTTCTCCGGGTCGCTTGATGAGCGCTGCTTGAAGACGACACAGTCGATGCCGGTCAGCGCGTCGCTGTAATATTCAGCGGCGAGTGCAGCCAGCCGTTGAGATTCACCTTCGCTCACCTTGTGCGTGAGGAGCAGCAGAGTGCCACCGTACAGCTCCGCCACCAGCGACGGGTAACCCTCGGTGAATCCGTTGAAGAGGCGGATGGCGCCACGCCGGGCGTCCTCCAGCAGCGGCAATCTGAGCTCGAGCGCGCGGCTGAGCAGCTTTTCAAGGTCGGTTGCAAAAGCATGTTCCATGGCATAATTGTAACCGGATTGATGTACCTGAACCTACCCCCCTAAGGAGATGCCAATGAATGACACGTTGAAAACCATCCTCAACCGCCGCTCCACGCGCAAATACGCCGACACCCCCATCACGCGCGAGGAAAAGGACATCCTCCTGCAGGCGGCCATGCGCGCCCCGACCGCGGGTAACATGATGCTGTATTCCATCATCGAGGTGGAGGACCAGGCGTTAAAGGACAGGCTGGCGGTCACCTGCGATAACCAGCCCTTCATCGCAAGCGCGCCTTACGTGTTGCTGTTCCTGGCAGATTACCAGCGCTGGATGGACCTGTTCAATTGGAGCGGCGCGCCGGAAATCTGCGCTGAAAAAGGCCTACAGCCGCGCCTGCCGAGCGAGGGCGACCTGATGCTGGCCTGCTGCGACGCGCTCATCGCTGCCCAGACCGCGGTGATCGCCGCCGAATCACTGGGCATTGGGTCATGTTATATCGGCGACATCATGGAGAATTGCGAAGCGCACCGCGCGATGTTCAACCTGCCGCGTTACACCTTCCCCATCTGCCTGCTGGTTTTTGGCCGCCCCTTCGCTGCGCGCGAGAACCCGCGCCTGCTCAAACGCTTCGACCGTAAATTCATTGTCCACCAGGATCGTTACTCACCGGTTATTCCCGCGGATTTTCCGGAGATGATGGGCGAAGCCACCGCCCAATTCCCCCGCGATGAGGGCGCAGATGCCGCCAAAGGGTACATCCAGGCGATCTACAATCGCAAGTTCGTGTCCGATTTTTCGGTCGAAATGACGCGTTCTGTGAAAAAGTGGATGGATATATGGAACGGCGCGGAAGCGTAAAAAGACCGGTATAATATCAGCCGGTAAAAAATATGATAGATGAACCTCAACCCCTGGTGGAATACCCCATCCTCTTCCCGCTCAAGGTGATCGGCGTGGACGAGGAGGATTTTGAGACCTTTGTGGTGGAGATCGTGCGCCGCCACGTGCCGGAATTATTGGAAGAAAATATTATCAGCCGGCTCTCCAACGGCAACAAATATCGCTCGGTTTCCTTCGAGTTCATCGCCGAAAGCCGGGCGCAAATGGACGCGCTTTACTCAGAATTAAGCAGCCACAAGCGTGTATTGATGATCCTGTAGGCTATTCCCCTTTTTTCTTGACCGCGTGTCCCCCGAACTGGTTGCGCATCGCCGCGACTAGTTTGTCTGAATAGGGTCCCGCCTGGCGGGAGCGGATGCGCCGCTGCAGCGCGGCGGTGATCACCGGGGCGGCCACATTGAGGTCAATGGCCTCAAAAACCGTCCAGCGCCCTTCGCCCGAATCCGCCACATAGGCTTCGATCG
>DDXM01000017.1 GCA_002347485.1 Anaerolineaceae bacterium UBA2260
ACCCTCAAATTTAACCACCAGCCAGGTGCCCATCGAAAGCACTACCGAGCCGACGATGTACAGCGGCATGGCGATCTTATGCAGCACCCCCTTGAAATCCATCCACCTGCCGATGATCAACGCGCACATGATAGCGATGAGCGCCAGCATGATGTGCAGGTGTCCGATGATTGAAAGGTCGAGGGCGGTCTTATGCGGTTCGCGCACAACGTTCTCCGCCAAAAATGTTTCGAACCCGTTGCCGTAGAATGACCCGGGCACCGCGCCGAAGATCGCCGAGATCAGTGTCACCAGCGCCACCATGAAGAAGGCGACCCTTTCCATATCGTAGCCTTTCCTGGTATGCGCATAGGTTTTATCGATAAGCGCCAGGTCTTTCCGCCACGGCCACAACGCCACCAGCAACTGGCAGCCGGTGAGAAAGATGATTGTCAGACCCGCGATGTAAATACCATGCAGCACCCAGTTGTGCCCCCAGTAAGCAAAGGGCAGCCCGCCGAAGATCACCATCAGGTAACCAATGGTCATGGTGCTGTTGATACTCAAACGCTGCCATTCCTTCATCTTCAGGAGGTCGGTGATCATATACACTTCCACTGCCACGGTGATCATCGCCAGTGTGTGATACAACACAACCAGGCGTCCTTCTCTTTCGGCGGGCACAAGGTCAATATTCAGGGCTTTCACCACCACGTCCTTGATGCCGTAATCCGCCATCGGACCTGATAGCATGCCAAAGAAAGCGGAAATGAGCGCGGCGAAAGCGATGGCAACAAGTATGAGCCCTTTCGTCGAGCGAAATAGGAATTTAAATCTGCTGCCAATCCATGTCATGAATGTGCTCCTGTCAGGCATATTACTAACTAACAAAATACCAAAAAGTCGGCGATTTGTCTTTGATATTAATCAATTCAGTAGGGAGTAGGAATTTAGAACTTGATCTGGGTAGCTTCGATCAACCCGTCGCGGTCGCAGACTTGGATCTCCAGTCGATCATATTGGATCAGCCCGCTAGTGTTGAAAGCCTTCAGTGTGCGGCTGATGGCTTCAGGCGTGGTGATGATGCGCGCCGCCATCAACCTGATCGGATTTTGTCTGCGGTCGATCGGCTGCTCACCCTGTCGACTCAGATCGAGCAAGTGTTTTGCCAGGCGAGCGTGCACGCTGAGGAAGGATAGATCGCTATAGTAATTCACCAACTGTCGGTTGCGCATGGCGAGAACCCCCAGCAGACTGAGCCCGATCTGCGGATACTGCATAATGAGTGCTTGCATGTTTTCTCGACTGATGTGCCAAATACGGCAATTCGTGTGTGTTACAGCGCTCACCGGGTTTACGCCGCCGTCGAGGGTAGCCACCTCGTTGAACATGATCACCGGTTCCAACGTGTTCAGCACGCCTTCTTGACCGGCCTGACCCAGCTTGTTGAGCGTGACTCTCCCCGTCACCAGCACGAACATTCCCGCACAAGGGGCGTCTTCGTAAAAAATGATCTCCCCCTGGGAATAATTGAGCAGCTCGCCCATGCGGATGATAGAAACCACCCCCTCGAGGGGGATGTCTCTGAATTGCGGTACCGCCGCCAGGCGCTGCGCCAACCCGTGAATTTCATCCATAGCTTGATTATAGTAAAAAGCCGGTGAACCTGTTTGTAAAAAATATGGTTTAATCCTGCTATGACCACATCACAATTTCCACTTTTCATTGAAAAATTCCCTGAATATGCCGCCACTGAGAGCTTCGATCGCCTGCGCGAGACCGAATACAGCCGTCTCGACCGCCAGGGGCAAACCTACCTGGATTATACCGGCGCGGGGCTCTACGCTGAATCTCAGGTGCTGCGCCACCAACGCTTGCTGCTGGATGGCGTGTTCGGTAATCCCCATTCCAGTAATCCGACATCCAGCGCTGCGACCGAACTGATCGATGAAGCGCGCAAGTCAGTGCTGTGCTTTTTCAACGCATCAGAAGAGGACTATGTGGTCATCTTCACCTCCAATGCCAGCGGTGCGTTGAAGCTGGTTGGTGAAGCTTATCCATTTACCTCGCAGAGCACTTACCTGTTAACGTTCGATAATCACAATTCGGTCAACGGCATTCGCGAGTATGCCCTTGCCAGGGGTGCGCACGTCAAATACCTGCCTGTTCTCCCTCCCAGGCTGCGCGTAGCAGAAGATAGGTTGGATGAGCATCTGGCACTGGCGCGTGAGGATGGCCACAACTTGTTCGCCTACCCTGCGCAATCTAATTTTTCCTCTGTTCAGCATCCGCTCGAATGGATTCTCAAAGCCCACGCCGCTGGATGGGATGTACTGTTAGACGCGGCCGCGTTTGCTCCCACCAACCGTCTCGATCTCACAGCCTGGCCGGCGGACTTCGTACCCATTTCTTTCTATAAAATGTTCGGCTATCCGACCGGTGTCGGTGCATTGATCGCCCGGCGGCAGGCGCTGAAAAAACTGCAGCGTCCCTGGTTCGCCGGCGGCACCATCACGGTTGCATCAGTGCAGGGCGAGAGACACTATCTGGCTAACGCGCCGGCGGCTTTTGAGGACGGAACGCTTAATTTCCTTAACCTCCCTGCTGTGACCATCGGTTTGGAACACCTCGAGTCCGTGGGCATGGACCTGATCCACGAGCGCGTACGTTGTCTGACCGGCTGGCTGCTCTCAAACCTCAAGGAAATGAAGCATACTAACGGTAAACCCTTAGTCAAGATCTACGGTCCGGTGGATACCAAGAAACGCGGCGGAGCGATATCCGCCAATTTCTTCAATCCTGAAGGCGCGGTCATCGATCATAGTTGGATTGAGCAGCGCGCGAACCTCCATGGCATCTCACTGCGCACCGGTTGTTTTTGTAATCCTGGCGCGGGTGAACTGGCGTTGCACATCCTGCCGGAGGAGCTCACCTCATGTTTCAACCGCCCAGACCATGAACAGCGCCTGACCTATGATGAGTTCCGCTTGTGTATCAATGCTAAAGCATCCGGCGCAGTGCGCGTCTCGGTGGGTCCCGTGAGCAACTTTGCGGATATCGAGAAGTTCCTGGATTTTGTGCGGACTTTTTTGAAATAAGGGCAGAGGTGGAAAAACTTTCACGAAATATCTATCGTGTCTCTCGAGGTTGGGTGGCGCTCGCGGCTATGCTGCTCTTCGTACTTTTTAGTGCGCTAACTCTGCCCGGGCAATCCCGCCTCACGCAGACTTACTCGCAGGGTAGCGGCTCGCCAGATACCTCGTTTTTCTACAGCGCGGATGACCTCTACACGATGGCAGGCTTATACGGGGAACAAGGTCGCGCAGCATATCTGAAAGCCCGCTGGACCTTCGATCTGGCGTTTCCCATCGTTTACACTTTCTTCTTCATCACTGCGATAAGCTGGCTGCTGTCTCAAATTCTCAAGCCTGGTTCAAAGTGGAGGCTGCTCAATCTCTTCCCGCTTGCCGCGTTCTTACTTGACCTTTTGGAAAACACAGTCACGTCGCTTGTGATGGCGTTTTATCCGCTTCACAACCTGCCTGGAGAACTTTTAGCACCCCTCTTCACGCTTTTAAAGTGGGCGGCGGTATCATGCAGCATGTTAATACTGGCGTTTGCAGTAGTTGCTTTCATGAGACAAAAATCGCGTATGAAGATAGCTTAATGACAGCACTGCGAAGAATCAGAGGATGGTTTGTATGAATGTTTTGCGCGAATGGGTGTTCGCGAACTGGCCTTTAATTAATTTTGTCTATGGCCTGGTATTTTTTGTACTCGGCATGTCCATCACCTTGCAATCTCGTCAGTATTCAAGGTTGCGCTTGGCGCGCAGTTTATCATGGCTGGCCGGGTTTGGCATCTTGCATGGGTTGTTTGAATGGGGTGATCTGTTCATCCCCATCCAGGCGAGCTTTATGAGCGAACCGGTGGTCCAGATCCTGCATGCGATCCATTCTCTCGTCCTCGGGCTTTCCTTTGCATTTCTATTTCAATTCGGCATTGAATTATTCGCTCCATTTTCAAATCAAAGCCGATGGGTGCGTTTCATCCCGATGGTCATTTTTATCATTTGGCTGATCGTGCCGTATGGTCTTGGATTAAGTTATTTCGACGATTTCCACCGTT
>DDXM01000051.1 GCA_002347485.1 Anaerolineaceae bacterium UBA2260
GGTCGAGCAGGCGCTTGAACAGTGTTTCATAATCGTGCACGGAACTCTGACTGGTGGTGGGCAGGGTGTCGCTTTTCGCCAGCCGGGTGTAGAACTCGTCGGGTTGGATATCCACACCGTCGCGGTAGGCAGCGCCGTCCCAGTTGAGCGTGAGGGGGATGACCTCCACACCCAATTCATCAATGTATGGCTGCGGAAGGTAGGCGGTTGAATCGGTGGTGACGATCACTTTTTTCATCGGGAAACTCCTTGAAGCAACGGATAATTTATGCGCATTTAACTAAAAAGTATACTGAATTTTATCAAGTTGTCATGGGAAAAAAGTCACAATTCAGTCGCCGGGAAAGTAAAGAACCGGTGTGAATCTTGCACCCTTTAACAAGAATGGTAAACTATGATGGCGAAGGATCAGAACGTGAAACGACAATATAAGATAAAATACCTCCTCTGGGTGATGCTCCTGATCGCAGCCCTCACGCTGAGCGCATGCGGCAGCCGCGACCCGCTGATGGGTACCTGGATGGAGCCAAACTCCGGCATAGTGATGGAAATTACCGATGACGGCAAAGTGAGCATGACCCTCAACGGCGCCAGCATCACTCTCGAGTACACAACCGAAGACCCGGATGTGATCATCATCCTGGGCACCGCGGATGGCAGCATCCCCGAACAACGCATGACCTACAGGGTAAAAGAGGACAAGCTCGTACTGACGCTCGACGGGGTCAACACTTCCTTCTTCCGCGTCAAGTAAACCCCCATTGAAACTTCCCGCCTCAGGATTGTATACTGTTTTTACACGGTGGCTGCGCCGCCAAATAA
Source organism: Anaerolineaceae bacterium UBA2260 (assembly GCA_002347485.1). GTDB lineage: Bacteria > Chloroflexota > Anaerolineae > Anaerolineales > Anaerolineaceae > UBA6107. The sequence goes on from DDXM01000051.1 coordinate 823, forward strand.
TTACAGCAAGGGAACTATTTTTTTACAGGTGCGTCTTAAGTAGGACTAAGAAGGAGATGTGCTATGAGTAAAAAGATGCTGTTCAAAGTATTGATTGCGGTGGCGGTTTTCGCGCTGGCGCTGACCTCGTGCAACCTGATGGGTTATTTCAACCAGGATGAGACAGAAGACTTTGCGCAGATCGAAACGATTGCCGCCGCCACCATCGCTGCGCGGTTGACACAATCGATCTATGAGACGACGATCGCCCAGCTCACCCAGGTAGCGCCCACTTTCACGCTGCCCGCTCCCCAAGCGACGAACACGCCTGCGTCGACCAACACCCCCCTCGCAACCTTCACCCCCGCGGCCACGGCGGTTCCGCCCACCAACACCCCGATCCCCATCCCCTGTAACGCCGCCTCCTTCATCACCGACGTGACGATCCCTGATTGGAGCAGCATCTACGCTGGAGAGCCGTTCGTGAAAACCTGGAAGGTGAAGAACGTGGGTACCTGCTCCTGGACGAAGGAGTACAAGATCTTCTTCTACAACGGTACCCAGATGCAGGGCCCAGCCTCGGTGGCTTTCCCGCAGACGGTGAACCCCGGAGAAAGCGTGAACCTGTCCGTCAACATGGTCGCGCCCTCCAGCACAGGTTCTTACACCGGCAGTTGGATGCTGAAATCCGCCAATGGCACGGTATTTGGCGTGGGTTCCGGCTACAACGCTGCCGTGACCGTGAACATCAAAGTCATTAACGTTCCCGCTGCCAAGGACCCGGATACCGTGTACGACATGGCGAAAGCCTATTGTGACGCCGCCTGGCGCACCAACGCCGGCGATATCACCTGCCCCAGCCTGAAGGTCGATACGGTCAATGGTTCGATCACCCGCTCGTATGCACCGGTGCTCTCCAGCGGGGCGAAAGATGATGAAGGCGCTATTTACACCGTGCCCGCCAAGGGCGGCGACGGGATGATCATGGGCAAATACCCCAAGTTCAAGATCGAAAATGGCTACCGCTTCCGCGCGCTGATCAACTGCGCCTACAAGGCTGAAAAGTGCGATGTCACTTACGAGCTCTCCTATATTGAGGTTGGCGGTGCGGAATCCACCGGATCCCTCGGTCAGTGGGACCTCAAATATGGCCAGTCGATTAACCTGGATGTCGACCTTTCGACCCTGAGCGGAAAGACCGTGCGCCTGGTCCTCAAGGTGATCAGCAAGGGAGATCCTACGGATGATGTCGCGCTGTGGCTGGCGCCCCGCATCACCAATCCGTAATGAGAAAATAGCAACTGGAGATATCAGTACCTGGTAATTAGTGAAGATCAAAGGTTTGATGGAAAAGGGCTGCCTGATGGGTAGTCCTTTTTTTGTCAGAACTCTTTCACCATGTAGAGTTCGTGCTGGGCGAAGCCGCGCCTGGCGTAATACGCGCGGGTGCCCACCGCGGCGATGACCGCCAGCCGCCGCAATCCCTTCTCGCGGGTGATGCGCGCAGCTTCATCGAGCAGGCGTGTGCCCAGGCCGCGGTGCTGCGCGGCGCCGGCGCGCTCGCTGCCCACCGGCAGAGACTGCCCGTACACGTGCACCTCGCGGATAATGCCGGCTCCATCCAATTCCGGGATTTGCAGATCCGGCGCGCCATCGCGCGGGAAGGAAAGACGCAGATATCCTGCCAGCTGATCGGCGGCTGTGTTGTAAGAGAGAAAATGCTCCTCGCTCTGCGCGGGGAAATACACATGGTCGTCAAACGTAAGTTGTTCAGCGTCGACAAGTTGTCCGCGCACCTCGCGGCAGCGGATGCAGCGGCAGGCAGTGCCTCGCTTTTGCATCTCGCGCTGCACGTCCTGGCGCAGGCTGGTGCGCTTGTTCCCCTCAACCACGTGAAACGATGGGATATCACGGATGATGCGGTTAACCCGGCAGTACGGCGGGATGAGGGGTTTGATGTCCGCGATGAGGTCGATCAACTGCCCGGTGGTATAGGGTTTGTACTCACCGCGCTTCCAGTATTGATACAACTCGGCGGATTCGAGGAGCTGGGTGGGGTAGATCTTGATCTCATCCGGGGCGTAATCCTGCGACCACAGGCGGACGAAATCCACGCGGTCCGATTCGGGTGTGGCGCCCAGCAGATTGGGCATCCAATGCAGCACGATCTTGAAACCCGCGGCGCGCAGCAGCGCCGTTGCGCGCAAGGTATCGGCAGTAGCGTGCCCGCGCTGATTGAGCGCCAGCACGCGGTCATCCAGGCTCTGCGCACCGATTTGCACCTTGGTGACGCCGAGCCGGCGCAGCCACACCAGCTCGTCGCGCGTAATCTGGTCAGGGCGGGTCTCGATCACCAGCCCAACATTGCGATGATTAGCGGTCTCGTTAATTTTGTGAGCCTTGTGCAGTTCCGCAAGCTCAATGGCTTTTCGTTCGCGGGGATCGGGCTCGAGTACATCCTCAGGCTGCGATGCCGCTAGCAGGCTTTCGGCGTTCATGGCGTGAAAACATCGCCTGACGAACCACTCCTGGTAAGCGCGGGGGTAGGCGCACCAGCTGCCGCCGAGGATGAGCAGTTCGATCTTGTCATTGGGGTGTCCCACCGCGGCGTACTCGTTGATGCGCGAGGTCACCTGGTCAAAGGGGTCAAAGTGGTTCTGGAAGGCGCGCGCGGCGCCGGGTTCATCCGCCAGGTAACTCTTGGGCATTTGCGCTTCGCTGGGGCAGAAGATGCACCGTCCCGGGCAGGGGGCTTCTTTGGTCAACACAGTCACCGTGGTCACGCCGGAAAGCGTGCGCACCGGCTTCATGCGGATGCGGGAAAGGAAGGCCGGATCGTCCGGCCACTCGCCCTCCGCCACCAGCTCGTTGTATGCCGCCACCAGGATGTGCTTGGCGATCAACTTTCCGTCCGGCATGGGGTGCGAACGCAGCGCGCGGTCCAGGCGAATGCCGGCGCGCACCTCCTCGAGAACGATCTTCGCCCGTTCCATCTGCTCGGGGGTGTATTGGCGGGCTCTGCGCCAGTTTTCTGTCCGTTCGGTAGATGTCATCAAAGTATAATGGGGTCTATGCAACCCGAAATAATCAATAAACTGCACACCATCAACAGGGAATTCTACCAGAGTTTCGGTCGCGCCTTCGCGCAGACGCGCCGCCGGGTACAGCCCGGGGTGAGACGGGTGTTGAGCGAGTGGATTCACAACGGAGACTGGCTGGATATCGGCAGCGGCAGCGGAGCGCTGGCGCAATCCTGGCAGGAAAGTGGTCTGCGCGGGTCCTACATGGGGATCGATTTCAGCGCGCCGCTGCTGGAGGAAGCCGCCGCCGGGCTGTCAGGCAAATCCTCTCCCGAGGGGATGTCCATTGACTTCAGGCAGGTCGACCTCTTCGCGCCGGACTGGGTGAGCTCGCTGGAACGCAAAGAGTATGACGGCATCGTCTCATTCGCGGTGCTGCATCACATCCCTGCGGCGGATGAACGCCAGCGCCTGGTGAAGCAGGTGGCCGGGCTGCTTAAGCCCGGGGGGTTGTTCATCCTTTCCGTGTGGCAGTTCCAGCACAGCCCCAGGTTGATGGCGCGCGTGCAGCCATGGGAGATCGCCGGCATCCGCGCGGACGAGGTGGAGGAAGGCGACACGCTGCTGGACTGGCGGCATCACTGCGAGGCGGAGGCGGACACGCCGGGCTTACGCTATGTGCACCTGTTCTCGCGCGAGGAACTCGCCGGACTGGCGGAAGGCGCGGGTTTTGAGGTCATCACGGAGTTCGAATCAGATGGCAAGGGGGAAAGGCTGGGGCTGTACCAGGTTTGGCGGCTGCGCAGCTCATAACAAGTTATCTGCATCTTCATAATCGGATTTCATGCGCGTTGGGATCTCACCGCGCACGCGGCGGCGCACCTGGTTGAGGTGGTAATTGACNNGCGCTCAAATCGAGCACCTGGCGCTGGCGGCGGGTGAGGTCGGGCTTGTCGGGTGAGGAAGGCGGGCGTCCGCGCGGACGGGCGGGGGCGATGACCACGGTGGCGTTCACCTGACAGGCAGTGAATTTGCCGGCCGGCGCTTCGCGCAGAATCGGCAGCGGTCGCAAACCGGCGTTTACCGCGACTACCAGTTCGGCGGGGGTAAGTTCGACATCCAGTTGGATGACCGTCGCGTCATCCGGCAGGTAGAGCAAGCGGGTCATGCGCATCTCCTGATATCAGGTGTAAGGCAATCTTAAGCGCCATTATATAGAACACTTATTCTATATTTTAATCCATTTGCCTGAAAAGTCAAGCGCCTGTCACTCCACGCTGCCTGTATAATACAGGAGATAGCATGAATGTTTTTTTATAATGGAAGAACGAGATGCCGAACCCACCTGATCTTCCTGATGCACGCAAACCCATCTCCCGCGGATGGTTCTTTCTGTGGGGATTTCTGGCAGGGTTGATTTTTGCAGCAACCATCGCCGGCGCATTCCTGGTACTCAAAGCGCCACTCCGAAACCTTGCCGCTGCACCAAACCCCAACCCAACCCCCGATGTACACGTAACGCTACAGGTCGCCAGTGACGGCTGCGGAGTGGAGCGCAGCGAAGTGACCGGCAGCACCCCGATCAACAACCTGACGTGGGTGGTGCGGGACGCTGAGGGTTTTGTTGTGCTGGAACGCACCGCGGAAGGGGAATACCGCTATCGCTATTTTGGCAGCGGTAATTTCACGATCTCCATCAACGCCTGGTACGGAGGGCGTTATCACCGGATCAGCGATGAAGTAAAAATAGACTGTTAAACGATTAGCGAGCGCTTAGAACGGCCCGAAACCGATCAGCGTGCCAAGCCACAGGAAGAACGCCACCAGGGGGAAGATCACCAGCCACAGCCTGGCGGTGAAGCGCATCCACTTGCCGTAGCTGATGGAAGCCAGCCCAAGACAGATGAGCAGGATGGCGTTGGTGGGATACGCCAGGTTGGTGAACCCGTCGCCGAAGCAGTAAGCGCTGACGGTAAGCTGGCGGGTCACGCCCACCAGGTCAGCCAATGGCAGCAGGATGGGCATCATCAACACCGCCTTCGCGCCGGAAGACGCGATAAAGAACTCAACGATTAACGCCAGCAGGAAGATGATCAGCACCGCGGCTAACGGCGAAGTACCCTCCAGCAGCGCGGTGGTTTTAAACAAAATGGTGTCGACGACCTTGCCGGTCGAGACGATATGCTTGGTGCTGGCAGCCATGAGAATGAGCGGTATGCCAGGCGCCAGTCCAAGGATGCCCTCCTTCAACGCCTTGCCGATGAGCCTGCCGCTCGCGCCTGATACCAGTCCCGCCACCATCCCGCCGATGAAAAATAGCAAGCCCACCAGTGGCAGGGTGTAATCAGACATAGCGGGAACGAACGGTCCGGCGATGAGGACTGCCAGGATGAGCACCAGGAACAGGCCGAACACCAGCCCAGCCTTGCCCACCCGCGGGTTGGTGGTGGAAGAAGCGAGGTCGAGATGCTGGTACTTCTCAGCGCTGGCAGCGGCCTCTTTAAACACCAGCGAGGTTGAGGGATCGCGGTCGATGCGCCGCGCGTAGGTGAGCAGGAACCAGGCCAGGGCNNAACAACGGCAGCCCGGCCAGTTTTTGCGCCACTCCTATGGTGAAGGGGTTGGTAATGGCGGCTGAGAAGCCGATGTTGGTGGCCAGCACGCTCATCCCCAGCCCCACCAGCGCGTCCCAGCCCAGCGAGTAAGCCAGCGCGATCATCAGCGGCACCAGCGGCACGATCTCCTCGAGGATGCCGAAGAACGCGCCCAACAGCATGAAGAAAAGGGATAGCACCAGCAAAAGGATGTAACGCTGGTCGCGGAAACGGTTGACGATCTTCGCCAGCAAGGCGGTGAGGATGCCGGCTTTTTCCAGCACGGCGAAGGCGCCGCTGACCAGCAGGATGAAGACGATGATGGTGACGATGATCAGGCTGTCTTCACCCCACAGCACCTCCACCGGCGCGGTGAACCAACGCCAGACGGCGTAATCAGGTGAGTCGATCTCCCGGTACGAAGCGGGGTCGATCAGCGCCCGGCCTTCGGACTCATAGCGGCTGTACTCGCCGGCGGGCAGCGCGCGCGTGAGAATGCCGGCGGCGATCATCAGCACCAGCAGGATCACGGCGGATTGAATGAAGGCTTTCTGGCTGATCTGCGCACCGGCTTTTTGTTCCATGGGGACTCCTTTGATACCACAAAGATGAGTGCTTACTAGTTTAGATTGTGTGCGTTAACTTGTCAAACGAGTTGAATCATTAACCTATAACCCCAAACCGCTGGTATCATTACGCCATGCCAGGCGTTCAAAAAGAACCCATCGAAGCCATCATCACGCTCGGGGGGCGTAAAGTGCCTTACCGCGTGCTCGTCTCCACCCGCGCCCGGCGATTACGTCTCAGCGTCACCAATGGGCAGGTGAGCGTGACGCTGCCCAGGGGCGTGCCGCGCGGCGCGGCAGAAAAAATGCTGCAGGAGCACGCAGATTGGGTGCTCAAACAGCTCGCGCGCGCCGCCAATCCGCGCCACCCGCAAAAGACCCTCCCTCCCGATGTGATCCTGCTGCGCGGCGACGTGAAGCAGGTGGTGGTCGTCGAGGAAGCCGTGCGAATTTCACGCACGCGGGTGGATGAAACCTCTGAACGCCTGATCCTGCGCGTGCCCGCGGGCGAGGGGAAGCAGGGGCGCAGCCTGGCGGTACCCTGGCTGAAAGCGCTCGCGCGCGATGAGATTACCGCCGCGGTCATCCGCTGGGCAAACCGCATGGGAGTGCGCTTCAGCGCCATCTCGATCCGCGATCAGAAGACGCGCTGGGGCAGCTGTTCCAGCCGGGGCACGCTTTCGTTCAACTGGCGACTGGTGATGGCGCCGAGGGTAGTGCTGGAGTACGTGGTGATCCACGAGCTGGCGCATCTCAAACAGCCCAATCACTCACCCGCTTTCTGGCAGATCGTCGCGCAGCATTTCCCCGATTACAAAAAGGCGCGCGCCTGGCTGCGCGCGAATGCCACGCTGCTGCGACCTGCTGACCTCGCGTAAGATCGAACAGGGTATAATTACCTACGATATGGAATTTAAAATACATTCTGATTTCCCTTATTCATTAACCGAAGAATGGAATGATCTGCTGGCAGACAGCACCACCCATGTGCCGTTTCTGCGCTGCGAGTACCTGGCGGAATGGTGGACCACTCGCGGCGGCGGGGAGTGGCCGGACGATTCACGGCTGGCAATCATCACCGCGCGCGAAGGCGACCGGCTGGTGGGTATCGCGCCGTTTTTCATCGCGGAACACGAGGAGGAGAAGAAACTCCTGCTCCTGGGCAGTATCGAGATCAGCGATTACCTTGATATCATTTGCCGCGCGGAGGAAATCGATAGCTTTGTGACTGAGCTTCTGCGCTACGTTCAACAAACATTCGTATTCCCCGGCACAGTAACAGGCATTGACCTTTACAACATCGTCGAGGATTCGCCCACGCTGCGCGCGCTGGAAGAGGCTGCCAGGGAGCTGGACCTGCATTACAAGGATCAAAAACTGCAGCACTCCCCTTACATCCCATTGCCGAGGGATTGGGAAACCTACCTGCAGGGGCTGGATAAAAAACAACGCCACGAGATCCGCCGCAAAATGCGTCGTGCTGGCGAAGGACAGGAACAACTTGAAGTGTACATCACGCGGGAAGCCGGTCGGCTGGAAGATGACATAGAGGACTTCCTGGAGCTGATGGCGCAGGATGAAGCCAAGGCGGATTTCTTATCCCCGTTGATGCGCGAGCAGATGAAAGCCACCATGCGCTGCGCTTTCGAGTATGGCTGCCTGCAGCTGGCATTCCTGATCATCGGCGGTCAGAAAGCGGCGGCTTACGCGAGCTTCGACTTCCTTGACCGAATCTGGGTCTACAATTCCGGGCTTGACTTGCGTTACAGCGCTTACTCACCCGGCTGGGTGCTGCTGGCACACCTGCTGCAAATGGCGATCGAGCAGGGCAAGAACGAGTTCGATTTCATGCGCGGCAACGAAGGCTACAAATATAAATTCGGCGCAGTCGATCGTTATATCAAACGGGCGACCATCACATTCTGACAAAATGAGCACAAAAAATAGCGGAGGTGTAACACCTCCGCTTATGTGTTTGTCGGACTACATGTCCGTGGAGGACCAGCGCTGGACCAGGCGGTAAAAGAAGAGCACCATGTTGTTCAGGTTTTCCAGCGAGAGCCGTTCGTTGATGCCATGAATGCGTTTCAGGTCATCGCTCTGGCTGATGATGGGGGTGAAGCGATAGACCCGATCGGAAATGGCGTGAAAATGGCGTGAATCCGTAGCGCCGAGCATGACGTTGGGCGCGCAGGTGGTGCCGGGGTATAACTCGCGCACCACGGTGGTGATGTGATGATACGCCGGACAGTCTGATGGCGAGACCGGCGAAGGTTCCCACGCGCTGGTGGGGATGGGCGCGACCTTCACGCGCTCATCGTTGATCACCAGGCGTACGCGCTCAAGCACCTGGGCGATCGTTTCACCGGGCAGGATACGGAAGTTGATCACCGCCTCCGCCAGGCTGGGCAGCACATTCTCCTTGATACCGCTGCGGAAGATGGTTGGAGCGGTGGTAGTGTGCATGCTGGCGGCGGTTTCAGGCGCCGCGGCCAGTTTACGCCGCACCATGCCGCCCAACAGCCACAGGTTGGCGAAAGCCACTTTCATCAGGGTAGAGGCCGCCGGGCTGAAAGCCTTGAACATCGGCGCGGTGACCTTGAGCGAATAAGGGAACGGGTTGGATTGCAGGTGGTCGATGGCGCGGGAGAGGATGCCGATCGAAGTCTCGCTGGAAGGCGTGGAGGAATGACCGCCACCGGATTCAGTGGTTAATTTGACCGTCAGGTAGCCCTTCTCCGTGACCGCGATGGCAGCGGTATAACCCTTGAACCCGGGCAGTACGCCATCGAGGATGGCTGTTCCTTCATCAATGACCGCTTGCAGGCGAACACCGCGCTTCTTCAGCAGGGCGACGACGCGCGGCGCGCCAGTGCCGAGCACCTCTTCATCGTGCGCCGAGGCGAGGTAAACCGTCCGCTCAGGGGTGAAGCCCGCCGCGAGCAGGTGCTCAATGGCTTCCATGACCCCGATCAACTGGCTCTTGATATCCATACTGCCGCGCCCCCACACGTACCCGTCTTCGATCGCGCCAGAGAAGGGGGGATAGGTCCATTTGTCGAGGGTGTGGGTATCCACCGGCACCACATCCTGGTGTGCCATGAACAGCACCGGTTCCAGCGAGGCGTCCCTTCCTCGCCAGGTGTACAGCAGGCTGCCACCTTCAAGCACCTCACGGTCCAGATGCGCGTGAACGAGCGGATAAGATTCCTCCAACACCCTGTGAAGGGCGGCAAATTGCGCGGGGTCATCCTCCGCCGGGTTTTCGTGCGAGATCGTCTCAACCTGGATGGCGGCTGAGAGGTGACGCGCTGCGACGAGCGGCTCGAGAGTCGGGTCCGGCAATTGCTTTATGAAAGGCAGTGGCTTTTGGGTTGCGGCCCTGGTGAACAGAATGGTACGAATCGCGACCACGGCGATGATTACCAGAAGCAGGAGGATAAAAGCATAGACATACGGCATGGTTATTCCTTATCGAGGATAAAAAAATCTTAGAACATGATTCAAAAAACACAGGACCCGGACACAGACTATCCTCCGGGTCCCGATAAAGATCGAACCTGCTACCTTTAAAGTTTGATCACGCCCTGGAGGATGTAATTCTCCAGACCCTTGATCAGAGATTCCTTGTCCTGCAACAGTGTTTTGACCACATCACCAATGGAGATAACCCCTACTACCTTGTCCTTCTCCAGCACCGGCAGGTGCCGGATGCGTTTATCTGACATCTGCGCCATGCAGGTCTCGGCAGATTGATCGGGTGAAACATAATAGACCTTATCCGTCATCACTTTTTTCACGGGAGTCTGCTCATCATTCCCTTGCAGGATGCCCCGCCGGGCGTAATCGCGCTCGGAGAAAATGCCCACCACTTTTTCTTCCTGCATCACCAGTACAGAACCAATTTTCTTCTCGGTCATGAGCTTGAGACAATCCATGATGGTTGTATCAGGTGTAACCGAAAATACATGGTTGCCCTTTTCCTTAAGGATCGAAGCTACGGTTGCCATTCATACCTCCTTATTTTTTCGGACCAGATATATTTTAATCATATCTGAATCCGCCGGAATTATCAACCAAAAAGCAGGAAACGACTTTCCTGCGAATTCCCTACGAAGCACCGGGTTCCCGCTCTTTCTCCATCACGACGGCATCCTCGCCGCCCTGGTAATATTGCCGCCAGGTTTCTACCGTGCGATAGCCGTGCTTCAGGTAAAGCATCTGCGCGGCGGTGTTGGATTTGCGCACCGCGAGCCTCACCCTGGGCATCCCCATTTCTTTTTCGCAGGTGTCGAGCAAAGCCGCCGCGATACCCCTGCGGCGGTACTCCGGCAGCACAGAGATGGTGGTGATCCAGCCGATACCGGCGCGTCGACGGATGTCTCCGCCTACGAAACCGATCATTTTCCCCGCAATCACCGCCTTGATGCGCACGACCGAGGGGAGCACCAGCGCGCCGATCCTTTCGAGCAGGGGCCAGGCGTCAAGTGGAAAGCAGACGCGCTCCATTTCACCCAACTCGTTCAAGTCGCTCAGGGTTGCTTTTTCAAGGTAATATTTCGTCTCTTCCATAAGGGTATTATATACAAACACAGGCCGGATGATTCATCCGGCCTGCGGCTTTGACTTGCAGAGATCTTATTCCTTGTTCTTCTTGACGAATTCGCTGATCAGGCTGGTGAATTCCATCGGGAAGATGTACTTGGTGGATGGACCGCTCGCCATAGACTTCAAGGTTTCGAAGTACTGCAGGGTCATGGTCTTCTGGTCGATGTTCTTGGCGGCGGCGAAGATGGCCTCCAGCGCTTTCTGGTAACCTTCGGCTCTCAATACCTGGGCCTGGCGTTCACCCTCCGCCTTGAGGATGGCGGACTGTTTCTCGCCTTCAGCCCTGAGGATGTTGGCCTGTTTTTCACCCTGCGCCACATTGATGGCAGCCTCACGGTTGCCTGTGGATTCGGTAACAACCGCGCGGCGGGTTCGTTCAGCGGTCAGCTGGCGGTTCATCGAATCCTGCACATCGCGCGGAGGAATGATCTCGCGGATTTCGACGTTGGTCACCTTCACGCCCCAGCGCTCGGTCACTTCATCGAGGCGGGCGCGCAGCGCGGTGTTGATCTTTTCACGCTCGGAAAGCACGCCATCGAGCAGGATGCCGCCGATGACGGAACGCAGCGTGGTGGTGGCTATACCCTGGGCTGCCAGTTCAAAGTTCTGAACCTGCAGCACGGATTGCACGGGGTCGAATACCTTGTAATACCACAGGAAGTCGATCGAGAGCGGCGCGTTATCCTGGGTGATCGATTGCTGGGCGGGGATCTCGCGCACCTGCTCGCGCAGGTCAACCGTAATCGGGCGGTCGACGAACGGGATCAGCAGCACCAGGCCTGGTCCCTTGGCCCCGATACAGCGTCCGAGGCGGAAGACCACAATTCTGCGGTATTCCGGCACGATCTTGATGGCGGCGGCGAAAAACACCACCACCAGGATGATCGCGACGCCTATGAGGCAGTAGATTAGAATATTGTCAGTACCGAACATAGTTCCTCCTTGGATATGATTGACTAATAATTACCGGTCTATTCGTCTGAATCCGCCGGTTCAACCATCAAAACCAACCCTTCACGTGCAACTACCCTGGCAGCGCGCCCTTCACGGATCAATTTCTCACTGCGCGCAGTCCATTCCTCCCCCGCCACGTAGATGGTGCCGCTCTGGCGGATATCACTACGCGCGATGCCCGTCTGACCGATCAACGCGGTAAGGTCCTGCGAGGGCTGCAATGTGAGCGCCTCCAACCCCTTGCGGCCGATGAGCCACAGCATTACCACGGTGATCACACTCATCAGCGAGGCCAACGCCGGGTTGATCGCCGGGCTGCCTGATTCCGTGCGAAAGAGGAAGATCGAGCCCACCACAATCGACAGGATGGCTGGTACCAGGTAATACCATTGTTTATACCTGCGCAGGGCGATCAGGAAGGGAATAACCCCCACCGCCAACAGGATAAGCGCCCATAAATTGATGGGCTGCCTGATGATGGCGTAGCCGGCGAGCAGGATGGCGAACAGGATGCCCGCTTCCAGGAAGCCCGTGCCAGGCGTGAACAGCGCCAGCACGCCGAGCACAAAACCAACCACCAGAATCATGTAAGCAACATTGGGATCAAGTAACAGGTCCATATCATCCTTCCTTCGACAACTTCATTATACACGACACGAACTCTATTCCAGCACTATTCGCTTGCCACTCCTTTAATATCTATGCAATATACCAGTGAAAAGTTGGAAGAATCCATCCGGTAGCGGTTTTCAACTTTTTTGGAACTTCACCTCCACGCGTATACCTGGCAGCATTACAGGTTCTTGCAATCTTTCGCGAACCTTCAGTGGACTTTTTTATCTGTTAGAATTCGTGGTATGAACCGAAAATTAAAAATCCTCCTCTTCATCAGTCTTCCAGTTATCGGGTTGATCGCCGGATACCTGCTGATGGGCCGCACGGTGCGAGCGGTTGTTGATGGAGAGGAGCTTGAATTTCGCACCCGGGCGCTGACGGTGGGCGCGGCGCTGGATAGCGCGGGTGTCTCGCTTGACGAGGGAGACCACGTGAACCCTCCCGCGGTCACCTGGCTCTCGAAAGCGGACTTAATCGAAGTGAACAGCACGCGGCTGGTGCGCGTTCTGTGCGAATCCACGGGTGAGATGCTGGAAATTGAGACCGCCCTGCTCACCCCATCTGAGATCCTTAAACTGGCCGGGTTCACGCCAGGCGTAGCCGATAGCGTAAGGGTGGAAGGCGTCGAGGTGCCGCTTGAGGAACCACTGGACGCAACAGGCGAAGTGGTGTTGCAGTACCGATCAGCAGTGACCTTGAACCTCACGATCGACGGCGAGGCGCTCACCCACACCACCACTGCCCCGGATCTGGGTTCGGCTTTACGGGAGGCGGGCGTCTTCCTGCGCGCGGGTGACCGCATCTCACCATCTGTGAATACAATGTTATCAGGTGACCTTGACGTTGAAATCAAGACCGGACGCGCACTTGTGATTACCGCTGATGGCGAGACTTTCGAGGGCTACAGCGCGGCTGACAGCGTAGGTGAAGCGCTGGCGGAAAATGGCGTCGCACTGCAGGATCTGGATTTCAGTCTTCCTGCCCTGTCTGACACGCTGCCTGAGGATGGGGTCATCCAACTGGTACGCGTGACCGAAGAACTGCTCGTGCAGCCAAGCACAATCCCGTACGAAAGCGAATTGCTGGCGGACGACACGCTGGAAATTGGCACGCGCAAGGTGGTGACCGAAGGGGCTGTAGGCATCAGCGCTGTGCGCGTGCGGGTGCGCTATGAAGACGGAAAAGAGGTTTCCAGGGTGAACGAGGGGAGTATCGTGATCGCTGAACCGGTGACGCGGGTAGTGCATTACGGCTCAAAGATCGTGGATAAAGTTATGGATACTCCAGATGGTCCGATCACCTACTACATGGCTGTCAATGTGGTGGCGACTTCGTATTCGCCCTGTCGTTCAGGCGTGCCGGGCAAGTGTTACCCGGGAACCTCGTACGGATTGCCGGTGCAGAAGGGCGTGATCGGTGTGCACCGCTCGTGGTATTACATGTTCGCGGGCTCGCAGATTTACGTGCCGGGATATGGGGTTGGCACCATCGCGGATATCGGGTATTACCCGTACAGCGATTACTGGATCGACCTGGGCTACTCGGATGCGGATTATGTGTCCTGGGGCGCGTCCAATGTGACCATTTACTTCCTTTCTCCTGCGCCGCCGGGATTCACAGGGGTGCTGCCATAGACCCATCGCCGCTCGATGTCAGGGCACTACTCAAAAAACATCACCTCGATCCGCGTAAAGGGTTGGGGCAGAACTTTCTTGTTGAACATAAAACGCTCAAAAAGATCGTCAACAGCGCCGGGGTGACCCAGCAGGACAGTGTGCTCGAGATCGGCGCGGGGTTGGGCAGCCTGACCCGCCTGCTGGCCGCGCAGGCTGGAGAGGTCACAGCGGTGGAGATCGACCAACGTCTGGTGCCCGTGCTCAGGGAAGTGGTCAACGAGTTTCCAAATGTACGGGTGGTCGAGGGGAATATATTGGCGCTGGACCCGGGTCAAATCGTCGGCAAAGAAGGGTACGTGGTGGTGGCGAATATCCCTTACTACATTACCTCCGCCATCATCCGCCATCTATTGGAGAACCCGCTCAAACCGGCGCGCCTGGTGCTGACCATGCAGCGCGAGGTAGCTGAACGCATCTGCGCTGAACCGGGCGAGCTTTCGCTGCTCGCTTTGAGCGTGCAGGTTTACGGAACGCCGGTCATCGCGGGCATCATCCCGGCCAAAGCTTTCTACCCGGCGCCGAAGGTGGACTCCGCGACACTGCGTGTGGACCTGCACCCGCAGCCGTTGTTTAACGATCGGCAGCGCGGGCAATTCTTCACCCTCATCCGCGCGGGTTTCTCACAGAAGCGCAAGATGCTGCGCAACACGCTAGCCGCGGGGCTGCACATTTCCGCGGATGAAGCATCGACTTACCTGACTGCCGCGGGGATCGATCCGCACAGGCGCGCGCAGACGCTCAACCTGGTGGAGTGGAAGACGCTGGTGAATGAAATGCAGGGAATATTAACGGAGGAAAAACATCCGGCAGATATTACCGGAGATTAGCTTTTTACTGGCTTGAGATCGCGGTAGCGCGCCAGGAGTCCCCACACGCGCAGGGCAGCCTCCACCTGGATGGACAAATTCATTTTGGATTTGCCGAGCTTGCGTTCGGCGAAATAAATGGGCACTTCCTTGATGCGCAATCCCAGCTTGAACGCCACATACGCCAGCTCGACCATGAACACGTAACCACTCGCGCGCACCCGCTCCCATGGGATGGCGGCGAGCGCTTCTCTGCGCCAGAGTCTGAATCCACCGGTCAGGTCTTTCACTGGCAGGCGCAGGATGGTGCGGGCGTAGGTGTTGCCGAAATTGGACAAGCTTTTACGCCAGGCAGGCCAATCAGTGTCAAGGCTGCCACCGGGAATGTAGCGCGAGCCAAACACGACATCATTTCCTTCGAGGGCACTGACGAATTCAACGAATTTTTCCGGTTGATGTGAAAGATCGGCGTCCATCTGCCCGATGAGATCGAAGCCGCGCTCGAGCATGTATTTAAAACCGGTGATGTAGGCAGTTCCCAGCCCCAGCTTGCCGCTGCGGTGCAGCACGCTGACGCAATCAGGGTAGCGCGCCGCGAGCCCGTCCGCCACAGCACCGGTGCCATCCGGGCTGTTATCGTCGATGATCAGGATGGTCAGCCCTTCCAGTGGCAGCGCGCGCAATCGATCCACCAACAGGGGTAGGTTTTCTTTTTCGTTATATGTGGGGATGATGATGCCGATGCTCACTGGCTCTCCGGAAAAATGGCGTGCTGATATTCTACCAGTCTCGGCCGATTATGGAACGATTTCATTTCAAAAAACACGAGAAGTGACGCATTCCCGGTCTACGCGGGTGGTTTATCGCAATCGAGCAGGTGGGTGAGATCGTCCGCGGCCTTGCGCAGCTCGAGGAACAGCACGCCCATTTTGGCTTCGGGCTTCACCAGGGCGGTAAACACAGCCAGGCTGCCAACCGCGAGCAGGACCACATACCCATTGCTGCCCCGGGTGTAAAGCTGATCCAATGCACCCAGTCCCATCTCCTTATTGATCTGTTGACCAAGGGAAAGCATGGCGGCGGACATGGCGGAGATGCGATCTTCACTCACGCCGGGCGGCAAGGCGGATGCCATGATCAGACCATCAACGCTGATCACAGCCGCCGCCACAACCTCAGGCAGGCTCTTTCGAAGGGTATCTATGCGCGCGTATAATGCTTGACTGTCATACTTGATCAACATCCACCTCTAGCGGTAAATCGATTTACTTTAGCACAGCCTATTTTAAGTGTCAAGAAATCCATTTCCAGCCCCTCTTTTCAATTGTGTTATTCAATAGGTCTATCTTTCTTCATCACGATCCATTGGGCAAACAGTATGGCTGCCAGGATGATTGCTGCTCCAACGAGCTGCACGGGGTTCAGCATCTCCTTCAGGAAGAAAACCCCTGCCAGTGCGGCGAACACCGCTTCGAGGCTGAGGATCAAAGCCGCGTCCGCGGCTGGCGCTTTGCGCTGACCAACTGCCTGTAGGGTGAAACCAAGGGCGACCGAAAACAGGGACGCGTAAAGCAGGGGTAGCCAGCTTGCGCGCAGGGCGCTCATTGTGATTGGTTCGATAATGAAACTCATGACCATGTGGATCAGCCCGCTCACCAGGAACTGGCCTGCCGAGAACGCGAATACATCCACCTTTTGCACAGCCATCCCAACAATGATGACATGCAACGCCCAGATGAACGACCCGGCCAGCAGTAATAAACTGCCCGTTGAGGGGGAGAGAGCGCTGCCGCCGGTGCTGAGCAGGTAAGTGCCACCCAGGGCAACGAGAGCGGCTAGCCAGGTATACACCGAGGTCCGTTTGCGCCAGAAGATGGCCAGGATCAAAGGAACGAGGACGACATAAGTGCCGGTGATGAAACCCGCGGTGCTGGCGGAGGTGGTGCCGATCCCCGCTTGCTGCAGAGAACTGGCGACGAAAAGGATCGACCCAGCCAGTGCCATCCAGCCGAAACCGGACCATTGACCGCGCAGACGTCTACCAACGAAAGGCAGCAGGACCAACCCGCCAACCAGGAAACGGATGCCGTTGAAAGCGTTGAATCCAAGGTGGAACGATGCCAGGCGTTGGGCGACAAAACCCACCCCCCAGATGATCGCTGCCAGGAGGAGGAAGCCATCAGAGAGGAGCCGCTCGCGAAGTTGAGGTTTTTGGGGATTGTTGCTCATGCGTCACAGTATTTTACCGGAGATTGGAAAAAAAAGACCACCCGTTTTCTTGGGTGGTCTGGTGGATCTCAGGCTTAACGGCCGTGCTTAAATTGACGGCGGGCGTTTTTCAAGCGCCATTGGCGGATGATACCAGCCAGGTCGGTGCTGAACTTCGCGCGCATCCAGTCGCTGAGGAATTTTTCCCCCGGGACGGCCATCAACGCGGTGTGCAGCTCGTTCAATAGCTCTTCGTTGACCTCGCCCTCCTCGAGTGTCTTGATCCATGCGGCTTTATCTTCGTCAGAATAGGGTACCTGTTGGATGAAGTGGATCACTTTTTGTTTTTCAGCCAGCGAATTTGCAGCCATTATTCCTCCTTTCCACGATAAACCAACCACTGTTCTTATTGTACATGATTCAGTGCGTAAATTTCGATCGCGTGCAACCTTTCGGGGGTGTTCGGCGTATAAAGAATACTGAGACTTAACAGGAGCATAACATGAGTAACACTTCATCCAAAAAGCTGTATCGTTCCAGGATCAACCGCAAGATCGCCGGGGTTTGCGGCGGTCTGGGCGAGTATTTTGGCATCGACCCGACTCTTGTGCGCGTGTTGTTCGTGCTGGGATCGATCTTCGTGGGAGGCGCGCTGCTGGTTTATCTGATCCTCGCCATCGTGATCCCGGAAGAGCCGATCTAAACAAACAAATGCCAGCCGCAAGTGAGACCCGGCGACTGGCAATGTCCCTGGCTGCTGCCGCCCTTGGAGGTAATCAAGCGGCAGCAGCCTCTTATTATTCGTGACGCAGGGCTTCGACCGGTTCCAGGTTGGCTGCCCGGTTAGCCGGGTAGAGCCCAAAGAATAAGCCAACCACGGTGGAAAAGATTGTCGCCAGCAGGACGGAGTTCAGGTCGACCTCCGGGTAGAAGGGGGTGTTGTTGGCGACCGCGATCCTGCCGACGATGAATGCGATCAGCCATCCTAATCCGATACCAAGGATCCCGCCGAAAAGCGAGAGCAGGGAGGATTCGGTGAGGAACTGGATGAGGATGTCTTTCTTACGCGCCCCCAGCGCCTTGCGCAGCCCGATTTCCCGCGTGCGTTCTGTGACCGAGACAAGCATGATGTTCATAATGCCTATGCCCCCCACCAGCAGGGAAATGCCGGCGATGCCGCCCAGGAAGATGGTGAGCACGCCGGTGATCGTTTTGGCAATGTCGACAAAATCCTCCTGCGAGAAAATAGTGAAATCGTCCTCGCCGATGCGCGTGCGGTGGCGCGTGCGCAGGATCTGCGCGATCTCCTCACTCGCTTGGGGAACCTGGCTGGCGTTGACCGCCTGCACCATGATCATATCCAGCTGATTCTGGCTGTTGCGGATCAACCGTGCCTGGGCGGTGGATAGCGGGATCAACGCGAGATCGTCTTGCGACCCGAAGGAGGAACCACCCTTGGATTCCAGTAAACCGGTGACGCGGAAAGGTTGCCCCTCAATGCGCACGGTCTCGCCAACAATTCCCTCGCGCCGTCCGAACAGTTTTTCGGCTGTATCAGGCCCCAACAATACCACGGAAGAACGACCAAGGTTTTCCACCTCGGTGATGAACGACCCTTCAGTCACAGCATAGTTACGCACCGTCTCGTAAGAGGGTGTGACGCCGTAAACGGTGGTGCGCGTGGATTCACCCTGGGCGGAAATGACCAGGGTGTCATTGACCACGGGCGCGACCGCAGCCACGGAAGGCGCCTGGAACTGGTCCAGCAAGGCTTCAGCGTCATCCAGGGTGAGCGGTTCCACCTTGGTCAATTCGATGGAGAAATTACCGCGCGAGACAAAAAGCAGATTGCTGCCAATGCCGCTGATCGATCCGGTGATGGTTTCCTGTGCACCGGTGCCGACTGCCAGCATGGCGATGACCGCGCCAACGCCAATGACGATGCCCAGGATGGTGAGTCCGGAGCGCAGTTTGTTCGAAGTCAGGCTTTCAAGCGCTTCAATAATTGCCTGCCAGAGGTTCATTGCGAATCCTCCTCGATCAAGCCGTCTTTCAGCCGGATCACCCGCCTGGTGTGTGCCGCCACCCCCTGATCATGGGTGACAATGATGAGGGTGGTGCCTTTTTCGCGGTTCAGCTTTAACAGCAGTTCCATGATCTCCTCACCGGAGCGGGAATCGAGGTTGCCGGTGGGTTCGTCTGCCATCAGGATGGCTGGGTTGTTGACCAGCGCGCGCGCGATGGCCACGCGCTGCTGCTGACCACCGGAAAGTTCCGTGGGGCGATGGGTCATGCGGTCTGCCAACCCCACGCTGGTCAGCGCGGTCGCGGCTCTATCGCGCCGCTCGCTGGTGATACCGGCGTAGCGCATCGGCAACTCCACGTTCGCCAGCGCCGTGGCGCGCGGCAACAGGTTGAAGCTCTGGAAGACGAAACCGACCTTGCGGTTGCGGATACCCGCCAGTTCATCATCTTCCAGATCGGCTACCTGCTCGCCATCCAGCGTATAGACGCCGCTTGTCGGACGATCAAGGCAGCCGAGCAGGTTCATCAGCGTGGATTTCCCCGACCCCGACGGACCCATGACCGCGACGGTTTCGCCGTGTTCGATGGTGAAACTGACCCCGGCCAGAGCGTGCACTTCCACCTCGCCAATCTTGTAGATCTTCTTCAGATCCTGGGTTTGAATGACTTTATCCATATCGGTTGCCATTTAGAACGGCGGTCCTCCCTGGAAATCGATGTCCATGATCGAGGATGGCGGATTCAGGATCACCTTGTCGCCTTCCTTTAGGTCTCCCGAAAGCACTTCGCTGACTGTGTCGGAAGACGTGCCGATCTTGATGACCACTTTTTCGACGGCGTTGTTCTTCAAAAGGTAGACCACGGTTTCTCCATCCACCAGGCGCACCGCACGGTTGGGTACGGTGAGCACGTTCTCGAGCTGGTTGACAATGATGTTCACTGCAGCGGTCATGCCCGGGCGCACCTGTTCATCCGGATTGAGGATCTCGATGGTAACTTTGAAGGTTACCAATCCGGATTGCACCGTGCCGACATTCGCGACGCTGATGACGCGCCCCTGGTAGGCTCGATTCATAATGGCATCGAAGGTCAGTTCCACATCCTGACCCTTCTGGATGCTGTTGAAGTCCACCTCAGGGATTTGCACGTCCACCAGCAGGCGGGAAAGATCATCAATGCGAAACGCCTGGGTACCCGCGTTGACAAGGTCACCCACCATCGCATTCACCTCGGTGACCGTGCCGCTGAACGGGGCGACCAACCTGGCGAGGTTGATTGTGGCATTGAGGGCGGTGATGCGCGCTTCGGCGGCGGCAATGTCCGCCGGGTCCGGACCATCTTTCACGCGTTCCCATTCGCGCAACGCGTCTTCATATTGCGCGAGCGCCACCGCCACCTTGGCGTTAGCTATGGCGAGCTCTTTTTCATCAGGTAACTGGGTCAGGTAATTCAAGTCCTGTTTTGCCCGTTCAAGGCTTTCGCGGGCGTTGGCCAGCGTGCTGAGTGCGGATGCTTTGAGCGGATCACTGTCATCTCGGCTTTTCACGCGTTCGTAGGCTTCCTCAGCGTCATTTACACGATTTTCAGCCAGGGTCACAGCTGCCCGGGCAGCGTCGATCCGGTTCTGGTCGGTTGTGCGAGCGGTGTTCGCTTGCGGGTTGGACCACACTGCCCGGTCATAAGCATCCTTGGCATTGGCCAATGTGAGCTGCGCCTGGGCGCGTGCCAGGCTAGACTCACGCAGGTTTTCCAGGTTGCGCTGCGCGGTTACCAGTTCAGCCCGCGCGAGGATCACCGATTGCGGAAGGGAGGAATCTAACAGACGAGCGAGGCTCTCCTCGCTGGCGACAGTATCCCCGACGGCAACGCTGATCTCGCTGATGCGGCCGCTGGTCTGCCAGACGAGCACCGCGCTCTGGTTGGAGTGAACCGTGCCGGTTGCGCCGACGATGGCCACCAATTCACCGCGCGATACGCTGGTGGTTTGCAGGTCGGCCAGCGAAGCCTGCTTTTTCATATTGTTATTCACGATCAGGTAGGCTACTCCACCGATCACCACCAATGCCAGCAGGATCAGCCAGTACTTCTTGGACGAACTCTTCTTTTTCATATTTATTACTCACCCTCTATTCATAAAATCCTGCCAAAACAGCAGGTTATAATAGCACCATGCGTTGGAACCTGATTACCCGCCAGATCATTCCCCTACTCATCGCAGCGATCGTGATGACCAGTTCTGTGATGCGCCTGGAAAAACCGCTGGACAAAGCGCGTTTGTTCACCGCGGGGATTGAATATGATTATATCGCCTGGACGCTCGGTGCGGTGAAGGAAAAAACCGGTCAGGCGCAGATCAACGCAGCACAGCGGCTTACCCCGGAGCAACAATCGCAGGTCGTCATCCGCTATTTCGACCTCGTACGCGATCTGGAAATCACCCGTGGACAGATCCACATCCTTTACAGCGATCCGCGCGTGGTGGACACCGAAGCGGCAACCGCTGAGTTGGTCGTGCGGCAGCACAGCCTGGAGGACACACTCAACGACCTTGCCGCGCTGACTGAAGCCATCTTGCAGCACCAGGTGGCGCAGGTGCTGACGGACAACGGGCTGGGATTCCTCGCGCAAGAAGTGCCGCCGGTGCTATTCCACTCAACCCCATTGCCTACCGCGTTGATCGTTTCACCGCGCGACACGATCCGCCAGGATGTGAACATCTCGCTGCTGGCTGACCTGAGCCTGGAGGAGATCACACGACTTGAGGAAGAGGTCGAAGCGTACATGAATGCTTCAGCGCTGGTGGAGGACGTGGGAGGGATCGGGGTGTACCCGACCATGGTGCAGCGGGCTTCCAGTCTCGAGTGGACGCTGGATACGATTGCCCACGAATGGACCCACAATTACCTTTCCCTGCATCCGCTGGGTTTACTTTATGACAAAACCCCGGAACTGCGCACCATGAACGAGACCACCGCCTCAATTGTGGGGACAGAGATCAGCAATGCCGTGATGGCGCGCTATTACCCGGCTTATGTTGCAGGCGGGACCAAGGTCAATAAGAGCGCGATCAAAGCGGCTGACCCGGCGCAATTCGATTTCTACCACGAAATGCATGTCACCCGCATACGGGTGGATGAGCTGCTCGCCCAGGGTAAGATCGAAGAGGCCGAGGCGTACATGGAAGAACGTCGCATCGAATTCGTGAAGAACGGCTACATGATCCGCAAGCTGAACCAGGCTTACTTCGCTTTTCACGGGGCTTACGCCGAGGTCACCGAGGGGGCTGCAGGGCAGGACCCGGTTGGTCCGGCTGTGCGGGCGCTACGCGAGCAATCTGACTCGCTGGTTGACTTCTTACGGCGCATCGCGCGCATGAACTCCTTCGACGATCTACAGCAATCCATCAGTCAGGAATAAAATCCGGCCGTACGTCAAAATTTTAAAGATCAGGTAAATCATCCCCCAGGTCCGGCATGTCTCTTTCGATATCCTCGGGGGATTGTCCTTTTTCCAGGCGGCTGACCACTTCGTCGAACTCCGCGGGCAGGTCATCCGCGCCGACCTCGTTCTTCATTTCACGCATCATCCTGCCCAGGGCGCGCGGGTCGCTGTCAAGCGAGTCGAGATTGGCATTGTCAGCCAGTGACGCCAGGCGTCCTTCATCCCCGCGCGTAACGCGCACCTTGCGGATGACGCGCTGGATCTGATTGGACCCGCATTTTGGGCAGACCGTTTGATGGCGGTCGTATTCCGCGTAGGTTAAAAAAATGGCAAAGCGATGTTGACAATTGGAACAGCGAAAATCATAGACCGGCATTCGTCCCTCGATTTATTAAAACTTAATCAATTATAATCAACCCATATTAGAAAGATGTTAATAATCCCGGGAGGATGGCATGATCACAACAGAGGACCCGTTTAACCTGATTCACCCGCAGCCGCTGTTGATCGTAATTTCAGGACCCTCTGGTATTGGCAAGGACAGCGTGCTGCAGGAGCTTAAACGTCGCAGGCTTCCATTTCACTTTGTGGTCACAGCCAACACTCGTGCGCCGCGCCCGGAAGAAGTGGATGGTGTGGATTACATTTTTATGTCGCGTGAGGAATTTATGTCCGGGGTTGAGCGCGGGGATTTTATCGAACATGCGCAGGTCTACAACGATCTTAAGGGTATACCGCGCTGGCAGATCGAAGACGCACTCAAAAGCAGCAAGGATGTCGTGCTGCGTGTGGATGTTCAGGGCGCGGAAACCATCCGAGATCTCTATCCCGAAGCCTTGCTCATTTACCTTATCCCCCGCAACTACGACGAGTGGTACAAGCGCCTGGTGAGCCGGAAAACTGAATCGGAGGAAGACCTGAAGACAAGGGTCGAAATCTCGGTAAAAGAGATTGAAAAGATTGATATTTTTGACTACCTGGTCGTCAATGCGGAAAACCTGTTATGCGATGCAGTGGACGACATTATTGGCATCATCCACTCGGAGCACCTCGCGGTGCGACATAGAAAGATCCTTTAATGCAGGATAATTCACCTTACGATCCCTATCAGCAATCGCAAACCCCTCCGCCAGGAGCGCCGGTAGCGGTGAAACTGCCGGGTAAAACGACCTCTGTCACCTATGTATTGATAGGGGTAACTGTTTTCTTCTATATCCTGCAGTTGCTATCGCAGTCTTTCAGCAATGACGGTTATGACTGGCCGCTGCTGCTGGGCGGTAAGATCAACGATTTGATCTTGCAGGGGCAGGTTTGGCGGCTGCTTACGCCGGCGCTGCTGCACGGCAGCCTGCTGCACATCGCTTTCAACATGTACGCGCTCTTTTCGTTAGGCTCCTCGCTGGAGCGCTATTACGGTCATGGACGATTTCTGCTGCTGTACATCATCGGGGCTTTTGCGGGCAACACGCTCTCCTTCCTACTTTCGCCTAAGGCGTCGATCGGGGCTTCCACCGCGGTCTTTGCGCTGGTGGCAGCGGAAGGGGTGTTTATCTACCGCAATCGCTCGCTTTTTGGCGGTCGGGCGCGCTCCATGTTGACCAACCTGGGGTTGATCATCGCCGTTAACCTAGTGATCGGCCTGCAGCCCGGCATCGACAACTGGGGACACCTGGGCGGGTTGATTGGCGGTGCTGTCTTCGCCTGGTTCGCCGGTCCGCTGATGAAGGTGCAGGCCACGTATTATGGCTATGAACTGGCGAATACCAGCGACAGGAAAGACACCTTGATCGGCACACTCCTCGCCGGCGGGATGTTCCTGGTCCTTCTGGTGGTCGGTTTTGTGTTGAAATAATGGCAGCCAATTAAAAAAGCAGGCGGAATTTGTAGTGTACCCCATTACAAATTTCCGCCTGCTTTTCAGTATCCATGTGTTGACTTAATCCACGAAGCTGATTTCTATCCACGGCACGTACATGATGACCGGGTAGGCAGCGTATGAACTGATACCGATGCCGATCGATCTGCGGTCGAGGTTCTTATCCTCTACTGTTTTTACGAAGACACCGTTGATATTAGGAACTGGTGAAATTTTCTTTAAAACCCACCAGACCCATACAAGGATGGATCGGTCGGCGTTTCACCCGAGGGATCCCACACGTACACGTAATCACCCTCGTCCGCCCAGTCGTACAGCCAGTGCGAATCAGCCACCGAAAGGTTGACGCAGCCATGAGAACGCTGATACCCCAGCAGGGTCTGCCAGTAAGCGCCGTGCAGCGCACGCAATTCGTCGTAATACATGATGTAAGGGACTTCTTCGAGATAATAGTAGTCCGAGCGGTCCGCTTCAAACGCGCCCGACATGGGGTCGAAATCGATCTTTTTGTAGACCTGGAACACACCGGGTTTGGTGTAGAACGGCGGGGTGCCCGAGGAGATCATCGTCGCGAAAACCAGTTTGCCGTTCTCGTAAGCGGAAAGGGTTTGTTCGTAAAGGTTCACCTCGATCCACTTGTCCACCGGCACGCCTTCAGGGCGCGTGTAATTGGGGATGACCCGGGCGATGTAGCGGTGTTCGATCCATTCGTCCGGACCCACCTTCACCCATTCGATATTATCGATAAAAGTGCTTTCGTAAATAATGATCCGGTTTTCACGCCAATACTGGGTACCGGTTTCAGGGGCGGCATAACCCGGCGCGGATCGACCGACCGTCTCGTTGATGACCCAGCCAAAACTGACCGTTGGGTTCTGGTTGAACAAATACCCCTGGAAGTTGGGGATGCCGGCGCGGGAGATGAATTCCTCGCTGATCCACTCGGTGGTCGCAATCTGGTAATAACGTCCCTTGTCGGTTTCCACGTGGTTTTGCAGCGCCACATACTTGATCTTGCTTTTATACAGCTTGTTGGTCGGGTGGTTATTGAGAATGTCCTCAACCGTCGCGTATAGCGGAACCTCTTCGTTGTCCACCAGCGCGTACGAATAGGGCACGATCGACAGCTCATAGGGAGTGCGGGCTGCAAATAATTGTGGAGCGGGGAATGTGATCCCCTCGGCTGCCAGCTGAGTCAGCCGCTCTGAAGGACCGGCGTTGAGGCAGTCCAGCGCCGCGATCTCGTCACCACCAGGCAGGCACAGCGCTTTATCGCTATCGGTTACTGCCGAGGCGGTAAACTGATTTTGGGACGCAGCGAAGGCGATGGAGAGGAAAACAGCGATGAGTAATGATCTGATTTTCAACACGATTTACCCTTGGCAATATAAATATGACTCATTTTATCTTAATATCTCGCCCGTCTGGGGATTGATTCCTTGACCTTGTGGAAAACGGAATACTTACCTGTTCTCCCCAACCCGGGCAGAGGTCTTATTCAAAGATCTTTCCGCGCTTGAAAGTGATCTCCTGCAAGGAACGGTACCCTTTTTCACCCAGCAGGTAACGCAGCTCGGGTTCAAAGGTGTTGATCAGGGGGGTCTTGTGCGCCGCGCGGCGCACGCAGCTCCCTTCCTCATCCACCATTTCTTCCACCAGGTCGAGTGTGATCCGACCGTCTTCATCAAGGTCCAGCGGATGCAGGATGCAGTAAAAAGGTTTGAATCGCCACGGGTGCAGCCCGTTGGCGATGGCAGCCACCTGCAGGGCACATTTACCATCTTCAAGGCAAAAGATGCAGGCGGTGCTGCCGTAGTGTTGCGGGCGGTTTTCCACCGCGGTGTGGATGACCCTGCCGCTGGGGCTGTTCGTATCGGTGTCTTCGACGGCGGCGAACCATTCCCCCGGAACGCGGCAATTAACCGGCATGTGCGGGAGGATCAAGGCGGCGTTGCGCATGATATCATCCACCTCGCGCAGATCCACCCACACACCGAACACGCAGCAAGCGCCGCGGCATTCGCTAAGCGCGCAGCGCTGCACGGGCTCTGATTCGAGCATGCGCGGGTTGATGCGCTCGAGGATGGGGTTGATCGTTGAATCCATAGATAGGATTGTACCATCTTGGACCGCTCATGGGTAAAACGAGCAGGCAACCCTTCGCAAAATTGATTTAAGGTACAATCTAATCATCACAATTCAAGGAGTTTGATATGTCTGCCTGGAAGATCTTGTTAACGGATGGGTTGGAAGAGAATGGCAAGGCGATCCTGCGTAGCAAAGCAGAGGTGGTTGACCAATCAGGGATCAGCGCCGAAGACCTTTTGAATGTTGTGGGCGATTACGACGCGCTCATTGTGCGCGGGCGCACCAAAGTTACCGCGGCGGTATTTGATGCCGGAAAAAAATTAAAAGTGGTGGGACGCGCCGGCGTGGGCGTCGATAACATCGACCTGGCCGCCGCGAAAGCGCATGGGGTGACCGTGGTCAATTCTCCCCTGGCGACGACGGTGGCAGTGGCTGAATTGACGCTCAGCCTGATGTTGAGCATGGTGCGCGAGATCCCGCGTGCAGACGCCTCGATGAAAGCCGGCAAGTGGTTAAAAAAGGAGTTCGAAGGTCGCGAGTTGTATGGCAAGACACTCGGCGTGATCGGTTTCGGGCGCATCGGCTCAGCAGTGGCAGCGCGTGCCAAAGCTTTTGAAATGAAGATCCTGGCGTATGATCCACTCGTACCGGCTGAAGAGATCGCGAAGCGCGGCGGCGAGCAGGTGAGTTTTGATGAGCTGCTCGCGCAATCAGATGTGATCACCATGCACATGCCGCTCACCGCTGATTCACGCAACCTGTTGAACGCGGAAGCTTTCAACAAAATGAAGGATGGCGTGTATATTGTCTGCGCGGCGCGCGGCGGGGTGATCGATGAAGACGCGCTGTTGGAAGCGCTGAACAACGGTAAAGTGTCCGGGGCGGCGCTGGATGTGTTCGCCACCGAACCTCCCGGTCCGACCGCGCTGGTGGCGCACCCGCGCGTCATTGATACACCGCACGTGGGCGCTCAGACCGTAGAGGCACAGGCGCGCGCGGCGAACGATATCGCTGAAGAGGTTTTGAACGCACTGGAAGGTAAACCCCTGCGCTGGAAAGTCGCTTGATAGAGAAATCTTAATTACTTTGGAGCAAAAAATGCAGGAAAAACTGGAAAAATTTAAGCAATTGATCGCCCAAGTGGTCGACCTGGGCAGGGCAGAAGCTCTGCTTGGCTGGGATCAGCTGACCTACATGCCGCGCGGCGGCGCGGAGGACCGCGGCAATATCCTTGAAACCGTGGCGGGGCTTTCGCACGAGATGTTCACCTCAAAGGAAATGGGCGACCTGCTGACTGAGCTCGCGCCATATGTTGACACCCTCGACCCGGATTCTGATGACGCCTGCCTGATCAAGCGCACGGCGCATGATTACGAGAAAAGCACAAAAGTGCCCACCGAGTGGGTGGCGGAATTCGCGCGCGTCACCACCCTCGGGCAGATAGCCTGGGAAGAAGCCAAGGCGGCGGATGATTTCGAGGTTTTCCGCCCGCACCTGGAGAAAGTTATGGAACTGCGCCGGGCGTACGCGGATTTCTTCAAGCCTTACGACCATGTTTACGATCCCCTGCTGGATGACTTTGAACCGGGGATGAAAACCAGCGAGGTGAAAGCTATCTTCGACGCGCTACGTCCGCAGCAGGTTCGATTATTAAAAGAGATCGCCGCCAAACCGGTGATCGATGATTCCTTCCTGCATATCCCTTACGAAGAGCAGGGGCAGTGGGATTTTGGTGTGGATGTGATCACGCGCTTTGGCTACGACTGGAATCGCGGCCGGCAGGATAAATCCGTGCACCCCTTCACCACTGGCTTCGGGATCGATGATGTGCGCATCACCACGCGCTTCGACCCGGAACGGGCGGCTTCAGCGCTTTTCAGCACCATGCACGAAGCCGGGCACGCCATGTATGAGCAGGGCGTGAGCAAAACGCTGCGCCGCACCCCGCTGGCCAACGGCGCTTCGATGGCCGTGCACGAGTCGCAATCGCGCATGTGGGAGAACCTGGTTGGGCGATCAAAGGCTTTCTGGCAATTCTTTTACCCGCGTCTGGTCAAACAGTTCCCGGCGCAGCTGGGCAACGTCAGCCAGGAGCAGTTCTACCGCGGCATCAACAAAGTGGAACCCTCCCTGATTCGCGTGGAAGCGGATGAAGCCACCTACAACCTGCATATCATGCTGCGCCTTGAGCTCGAGATCGCGTTGATGGAAGGCAGCCTGCAGGTGGGCGACCTACCGCAGGTGTGGAACCGCAAGATGGAGGAATACCTCGGCGTGGTGCCCCCGACCAACCGCGAGGGCGTGCTGCAGGATGTGCACTGGTCTGGCGGCATGATGGGCTACTTCCCGACCTACGCATTGGGTAACCTGGTTTCCGCTCAACTGTGGGAGAAGATCCACCTGGATATCCCAAACCTGGAAAAACAGATCAGCGAAGGTAAATTCGAGGATTTATTGCACTGGCTGCGCTTGAACATCCATCAGCACGGCGCGAAGTTCGAGCCTCAGGTGCTGGTAAAACGGGTAACCGGCTCGACCATTCAACCTGAGCCATACATCAGGTATCTGCGCGGCAAATATTCCGAGATCTATAATCTCTAGATTGGCAAAAAAAGTGCGGGGTGACTGATAACAGCCACCCCGCTATTTCATACTGGATGTTTCGCTCAGGCGTTGACTTCAGCAGCAACCGCCGCCTGGATGGATGGTCTGAGGGCTTCCAATTCTGAGACTTCCCGCACGAAGTAGGACAAAGCGCCAACGATCATCACCAGCCCGCCGCCCGCCCAGTACCATACCTGCAACCCCACCCACTCCGCGACAGGCGCGGCGATGAGCAAAGCGATGGGCATCATCATGGCGCACAGGCTGTTGATGAGCCCCAGCACACGACCCTGCATTTCGGGCTCGATGCGGCTTTGCATGATCGCCTGCAGCGGACCGTTGGCAATGGGATTCATAAAACCGAGGAACGCCATGCCCACAACAGCCAGCCAGAACATGTTCGCGGGCGCGATACCAAAGATGAACACACCCAAACCCAGGCCAATGACGCCCAGCAGACTGGTGTGTACGCGGTTTTTGAAACCACCCCAAACGCCCAGTGTTAATCCGCCAATCACGATTCCAATCCCCATGATCGATTCCAGCAGGCTCAACTGCCAGACCCCGCCCTTGAAGTGCTCGGTGACCATCAGGGGCATGAGTGTGCCACTGGGCGTGAGCAGGAAGTTGAGGAAAGCCGCGATCAGCGCGAGGTAAAGCATACCTTTCCATTTCTTCAGGTAGGTGAATCCTTCTCCAACATCGCGCAGGAGCATGCGGGGCGTGATCATGCGGGAGGCATCCTTGCGCACCGGCTGGGGAATGCGGATGAAAAACAGGGGGGTGATGGCGATGAACGCGGTGACCACATCCACAGCGACGACCTGGTAGAACTGCAGCAGCGTCATCAACAGCGCGCCCAGGGGGGGAGCCACGATATTCAACCCGCCGCGCACCGCCTGGTTGAGACCGGCGAAGCGCGAAAGGTGTTTATCGGGAACCATCAGCGCGGTGGAGGCTTGCATCGCCGGCCAGTGGAAGATCCCTCCCAGCGAGCGCAGGAACATAGCCACGAAGATATGCCACATCTGGATCATGTCAAACGCGAAGAGCAACACCAGCGCCAGGGTCGTGATGGCGATGAAACTATCCGCGATGATCATCACCAGGCGGCGGTTCAGGCGGTCCACATAGGCGCCGGCGAAAGGCGCCAGCAGCACTTCTGGCAACAGCGCGATCAGCGTGGCAGTGGCCAGAATCGCCGCAGAACCGGTCTCCTGGGTGATGTACCAGACCAGGGCGAACTGCACGAGACCGCTGCCGAGCAGCGAGAAAAGCTGAGCGCCCCATATGGGCAGGAATTTTCGCTTCCAATCCAATCCAACAATGTAGGCTTGATTTTCCATTTTCCATCCGACAATAGTGAATTAACCCGGGGCGCACCCGTGCACCGGAAGCAATGATGATGATATATTTCGAAATTTATTCGATGAAAACCTCGACGTGCTCGCCGTCCTCGTCGTCGTACACATCCATGATCTGACCTGTCTCACCGGATGCCAAAGCTTCCGCCATGCGGGCGGGGTCGAGACCTTCCACCTCGGGCGAGAAACGCATGCCCATGCGGATGCCCGCGTTGACCATACCGATCGGCAGGCGAATATTGACGCGCGTGCGGCCGGTATCCGTGTCGGTAACCCGCACCCTGAAGAATCGCCCGCCGCTTTTACCGCCGGCAAAACCGGATGCGGCACGCTCGTCGGTTTCTGACTTGCGCGAGGTGCTGTCGAGCGCCTTGAGGAGTTCGGTCGCCACTTCAGCGGTAATCTTGCCTTCCTGCACCATCTTGAGTACTTTTAATCGTTCTTCACTTGTGGCCATTACTTCCCCTCCCTGGCAGAACCGGATGCTGCCTCGCTAAATTTTTCACCGCGTAATCTGGCCTGGGCTTCCTCCCAGGAGATCTCTCCCCTGTCAAGGCGGTCGAGGATCTCGCGGCGGTCCTCCGCGGTGAGCGAGAGCGGCGCTTCCTCCTTGCCGGGCTCATAGCCCAGCGCGCGCACGATTTCGGTGAGCCGGCTGCGCAGGGTGGGGTACGAGAGATTCATCTCATCCTCCATGCGGTTCAAGCGACCCTCGCACTTCACGAAGGTCAGAAGGAACTGCATTTGCTCAGGGGTGAGGTGCCCAAAGGGGGTGTGTTCAGCTGTGAAATGACCTTCGATGGTCGTGTCGCAATTTACGCAATATAGGCGCGTCACCACCAGGTCAGAATCACATACCGGGCATTTGCTTAATGTATTTTTGATCATCCTGCACCGCCTTTTACCGTCGCGAATGTTGTGGTTTAGTTAAAAATCAACAACTACATTAAATAATTTCTAATATAATAACATAATATTGAATAAAGTCAACACTAAAATCAATAATATTAATATTGTGACGAAACTTGTTCCAACGTTTGAGGATTTATTTTTCTTCGTCGCGATTGATATGGCGTTCGCCCTTTAGTAACCAGCTGCCTTTGCGGTTATCCACATCTTTTGGCGCCCGGTCGTAATAGATCTCGAAGATCTGCCCGCTGTCGACTGCCACCCTGAAGTAAAAACGCCCGACGCCCCACGAACCACTGCGCGCGGCGTTGGCGAGGTGGGCGGGCGTCATGTTGTCAGCCATCCTGCCGCGGCGGGCATAATCCACCCACTCTTCATGAACAGCGGTGATCGTGTAGCCTACACCGCGCCAGGTAAATCGTTGCGGACACGTAGGGGATTTCTCCCGCACGGGCGGAGTATCATATTCCACCTCGATCGGTTCATCAATAAAACGAAAGGGTCTTGTCTTCATCTTATTCGCTTTCGACAGACGCGAGATTCGCGCTCAATCCTTCCAGTCATGCGGCTCGAGGTGCACGTAGGCGCGGTCAACGTTGGGGAAGGCTTCCAGTTTGCGGATCACATCGTCGGATATCTCGTGGGATTCGCGCAGCGTCTTCTGACCATCAACATTAATATGCACGTCGATCATCAAACGCGGGCCGACATAATCCGTCATGATGTGGTGAACTTTCAAAACGCCAGGCACTTCCTCTACCGCGCTGACAAAGGCTTCCACTTCCTCGCGCGATGCCCCACGACCGGTGAGAAAACCGAGGTTCTCTCGCCCGGCGAGGAATGCGTTGCGGAATATCCACAGCGCGACGAGGAAACCGGCGATCGGGTCAGCCAGTGGGTGAATGAAGTTGGAACCAAGCACGCCGAGAAACGCGGCCAGCGAAGAAAGCACATCACTCAGGTTGTCACGCGCGGTGGTGGCCAGCGTGGGGCTGAGGATGCGCTTGCTGATGCGACTGATCGTGAGGTACATAAAAACCTTGATCCCCGCGCTCGCCAGCAGGATGATGATGGGAAGGTCGAGTGTAATGGGGGTGAGCGTGTTTTGCATGTAGCGGTTGATCGCGTTGCGCGCGGCTTCAAAACCCGCAAAGGCCATCGAAGCGGTTACCACCAGCCCGACCAGCGGCTCATACCTGGAATGACCCTGCGGATGAGAGAGGTCGGGCGGACGTAAAGCCATCCACAACCCCAGCACCATCAATACAGAATAGATGACATCGGAGACCGAGTTGGCAGCGTCGGAGTAAATCGCGGCAGACCCTGACAGGTAGGCTACAATCCCCTTGGCGACCGCCAGCAGGAGGTTGCCGCCAAGCGTGATGAAAATGGCTACCCGGTAGAACCGTTCCTGTTCCGGATTAGGTTGGTGTTTTCTTACCCACTGCACAGGATGTTTCCTTTATCCATATAAAAAACCTCAAGGATTTGCCTTCCATGACGAAGGAAGTACACCTTTGAGGCTTTCCGTACATACCAATGGACTGGTGAACCTGTCCT